>NZ_FONY01000040.1 GCF_900113045.1 Thermoflexibacter ruber | reverse complement strand
ATGTCTTGCGTAGAAATCAGGAATTTCATTTCTCTGCTTTGGAGATTGCTAAAAGTCAGTTGTCTTGGATTGGCAAGGGAGAGCAAAAGCATGGAGTTTATTTCATTGAGGCTTTCAAGCATGATTCTTGGGCTACCGTGAAGGTGGTGAACGCTCAAGGACATACCTCCAGCAATCCTTATGCAGAAGAAGTGGCTTTGCACTCTGGGGTAAACAAGTTTAGAATCCGCTATGTGAACAATCACGGCAAGATGTTTTTCTCTAAGGAAATAGTATATTTCTCTGACAAGGAATCTGTGAGTTTTTTCCCTAAGCAAGTAGAGCATAGTTTGACTTTCTCTGCACAGGTCAAATATGAAATCCATGATGAGCATAACAACTTGGTAATGAAAGGCGAAGGAGAGCAGGTGAACTGTGCTACACTCAGAGCAGGCAATTACTACATGATTTATGACAACAAGACCGAGAAGTTTAGCAAGGTAGAACCTGTCATCTTGGAAACAGCTAAGAAAAATAAAAAGGGAGGAAGATAAACCAAATAAGGCTTTTATTACCATATTTTTCATAGGCATCATATCAACATAAAAAATATAAACCGATTTAGCTATATTTATGCTAAATCGGTTTTTGTTGTATTTTTGTAGTACATAAAAAATTTACAATTCCTATGCTCAACTATTTTATTTTTTTGTTTTTAGCAAGTTGTTCATTTGTTGTTCAAGACAATGATAAGCCCCAAATTATCAAAAAACACCTTGCCCATAAGTGTTCTCGCTCCCGTACAGCCAACGATGATGTAAGTAGAATTATGCTTCATTTTTGTAGCATTGCTCCTGAGGAGCCTGATAATCCGTATGATTTGGACAAAATTTTAGCTTTGTTTGAAAATAACGGAGTTTCTGCTCATTACATTATCCATAGAAACGGGCAGATTTATGAGCTTGTAAGCGAAGACAGAGTAGCTTACCATGCAGGCAAGGGCAAACTCCCCTTTTCTCCTTCTTTTGAAAATAGTTTGAATGGTCATTCTATTGGTATAGAAATGACCGCCATAGGCTCAGAAAAAGACATGATGATGTTCATGAGCAAGGAACGATATGCCCAAATAGACAAAAAGCATATAGGCTTTACTGAGGAACAGTACGCGGCGTTGAATTGGCTATTGAAAGATATTATGAGCCGCTATCCTGCCATCAAAAAGGATAGACAGCACATAGTTGGTCATGAAGAATACGCACCCCTGCGCCGCACTGACCCCGGTGAGCTTTTTAATTGGAAAAAGATAGGCTTAGAGAAATAGTGTTAATTAATGATAAATAGAAGCACTTGTCGGAACTTTGGTATTATTTTGAACATTTGAGGATAAAATATGTTATAACATATATATAACATTATTTCCCAATAATACCAAATATAATTTCTTTTCTTCAGTTCACTAAACACTAATTTTTTAAGATTATGAAAAAGTTTTTCGCTTCTATCATCGGATTTGTTGTGATTTTTTCAGTAGTAGCTTTCACTACTTTTAAAACTGAAACTTACAAAGCCAGTGTTCAAGAAAGTAAGATTGGCTGGTTTGCTAAGAAAGTAACAGGACAACACAATGGATATGTAACGCTCAAAGAAGGCGCACTCAAAGTAGAAAATGGGAAAATCGTAGGAGGGGAGTTTACAATGGACATGACAAGCATTTCTTGCGAAGACCTTAAAGATGAAGGGATGAACACTAAACTTGTAAATCACCTCAAGTCTGATGACTTTTTCTCGGTGGAGAAAAATCCAACTTCTAAGTTTGTTATCAAGAAGGTAAAATACACAGGGAAAAAAGGGAACGATGACACTTATAACCTTACAGGCGATTTGACTATCAAAGGAATTACTAACTCTATTACTTTTGATGCTAAGACTACAAGCAGCGAAAACAAAATCACTGCGGCAGCAAAATTTACCTTTGACCGTTTACTTTGGAAGATAGAGTACCGCTCTGGAAAGATTTTTGAAAGTATAGGCGACAAGATGATTTATGATGATGTAGAAATGACCTTAAACATGGTCTTTACTAAGTAATTTATCATAGCAATTTTTTCTAAATGAATACCCTTGTGAAGTTTGGTAAACTTTACAGGGGTTATTTGTTTGTTTTTCTGCCTATCAGTAGCGTATTCGCCCCTTCTACTTTCTCGTACCTGCTCAAATCAAAACAAGTCGCCAATTGAGTACAGATACAAGAAACCTTCTCGTCCTCGATTTGATGAATACCAGCATTGAAAATGAAATACCCATTTTTTTGTATCAGTAAAGTAAGTTTTTTCCAAAAGTCAAACTGAAAAAGTGAATCAGGCACCGCATCATCAATAA
Source organism: Thermoflexibacter ruber (assembly GCF_900113045.1). GTDB lineage: Bacteria > Bacteroidota > Bacteroidia > Cytophagales > Thermoflexibacteraceae > Thermoflexibacter > Thermoflexibacter ruber. Next base: position 45,671 of record NZ_FONY01000040.1, on the reverse strand, counting down.
ATATATCAATTATCACTAAATCATATACTTGTTGGCATTGCTGGACATAGCTTATGGCATCTGTACACAGAATAATTAAGTTTTCATCTTGCTTAATCCTAAACTCTTCGTCAGCGATTTGAATAACTACTTCGTCTATTTCTATTGCCGTAATTTTCCCTTTGTGCTGATACTTTTCTCTCAAAGTTTTTAGTACACTTCCACCCCCTAACCCAAGAAGAAGAAGGTTTGCCTCTTGGTGAAAATTTACTTTGGAAAGTCCGAAATCCAATATTTTTTGCAAAGAACCATACGAATAGTTAGCATGAAGGCTGTTAAGGTATTTTTTCCCATCAGCCCAAGTAATCTCTAATTCTCCATTGATATTTGAGCTAATTTTTTTTGTAATAGGGAAAAGGTAACTCAGTAATTTTTTCATTTGGGATAGACTTTTAGTTCTTTGTAAGTAGAAATAGTATCTAACTCACGAGTAAAACGCAACTGTGGTAGTATGCCTATGGCAATTTCTGCGGTGGTGTAAACTAAGCAACCTTCTAATAAGTGTCCGCCAATGGTTTTCCCTGTACTGTCCGAAATAGAAAGATGCAAATGACTTCCACTTGTGGCAAGCGTTCCTACCAAAGATACTATTTCTTGTTTGCCTTCAAACGTAGTACCTTGCGGTTGATTTGCCAAACGTAAATGACTTGCTTGCAAGCTACCTACACAAGTCAAGACAATTCCCGCTTTTATCTGATTTTCTTTGACGAAGTTTTCTAATGACTTTTTTAAATCTTCCATAGGTCGCAAGCGAATAACACTTACTTGCATTGAGCTGCTTAACATAGTATCGGACTTTGAGTTTTCAAGTGAGCTTTTCTCTTGACAGGCGAGAACAAGCCAACACAAAAATAGGTATTTTCTCATTGAGTTTCTTTGAGTTTGAAAAAATCACGAACAGCTCGTACCGCATTCTGAAGTCTATCTTCTCCCAATCCTCTAATTTCTATAAAATTTTGCTGATGATGTATAAGTGCATTTTTAAAAAGAGCGTGCATTTCGCTGCGAGCATAGGGACGATCGCGCAGAGGGTCTGCCTCCCAAACCACATCTACATCAAGCAAAAGGTATAAATCGTATTTCCGATTTACTACTGCTCTGGGTAGCCAAGCTGGGTGTTTTTGGAAATAGTAGTTGCTGTAAATCAGGTTAGTAAGCAAGTTGGTATCATAAAATATCAAATTCTGTGCTTGACCTTCTAAGCTATCTTCTAAAGCAATTTGTCCAATAGCCATAGGCTCTATGTCTGCATAAGTAGATACAATATGCTTGGCATATCTGCCCTCAAGATGGTTTTTCATAGTCAAGTAAGCACGCGTAAACTCTGGACACCAAAGCGTATGAAAATATATAGCTAACTGCTTAGCCAAAGTGGTCTTACCTGTGGACTCGGGACCGAAAATGACTACTTTCTTTACTATTTCATTCATCTAAGAAAAGTGCATGTAGCTTGAGCTTGCGTTTTTCACAAGGCATTTTTCAATAAGTTTCTTTCAACTCATAAAAATAAGACATTTTCTCAGGAACGTCATCATAAGTCAAGATTTTCCTTTGTCGGTTTTCCCAAAAGAAACTTACTAAGGCAAAATCACCTCCAGAAGCCAAACTATGAAAAATCAGGATACTCAAGCATACGTAAAACCAAAAACCTGTGCATAGAAAAAGTCCTACTACTAAGCCCAAACTAATGCACACAAAAGGAATCAGAGCAATGAAGTAAAACTCTTTGGCATTGGCTACAAACTTATCTGCTACGGCTACAAACACAAATTGCTTCCAATTAGCGTGTATTTCAGTGTTTTCTGCTCCTACTATTTTATAAGCCAATACATGCAAATACTCGTGAATCAAAATTATCCCTGAGAAGCAAAGCAAGATACCAAGCCCGACTCCTCCCAACAGTTTTGCCCAAGAAATTTTTGCCTCAAGGAGGTCAATAGTAACCACTGCTCCCAAAAAGCCAAAGGAACTCATGCTAAAAAGAAAATAGGCAACAGTAAAAATATTGCGTTTTTTAAGTTCTTGTTGTGCAAATTCTCTAATTTGCTCATGATTGAGTTTATAGAGAAGTTGGTATTTGTGCGTATCTTGTAATTCTTGAATGGATAGTTGCATAGTGATTTTGTTTAAAATTATTCAACTTAGATTTTTAATTTTCTACTTAATCATTTTTTTAATTTGACGATGAGAAAAGCTATCAATTTTACAATACAAATAACGAGGCTTTATAGAAAAGTGTTAGTGAAAAAAAAACTAAAGAAAACTTAAAGAAAACTTAAAAATATATCGCATCAATCATGTTTTTAGAAGTCAAAAATATTTCCAAAAAGTATCAACAACAAGCAGAAAAAGCAGTATCTAACATTTCCTTCTCAGTCGATAAAGGAGAAATTTTAGCCATAGTCGGTGAAAGCGGCAGTGGGAAAACTTCACTTCTGCATATCATCGGCGGTCTTTTAGAACCTGACGAGGGCAGTATTTTCTTAGAAAATGAAAGAGTACTACCTCCCTCAGCACGCTTAGTAGCAGGACACCCACACATCAACATAGTACATCAGAACTTCAAGATGTTTCCTTTATTCAACGTTTACGACAATATTTCTTACTTTTTACGCCATTACAATATTGATTATCAAAACCATAGAGTATCAGAACTCCTTTCTTTATGCAAGTTGGAGGGTATAGAACGCAAACTCCCCAATGAACTTTCTGGAGGGCAATTGCAAAGAGTTGCCTTAGCTGTGGCTTTGGCAAACAGACCTAAATTGTTGCTTTTGGACGAACCTTTTAGTAACTTAGATGCCAGCCTCAAATTGTATTTGAAAAAAGAAATAGCTAATATTCTCAAAGAAAGTAAAACTACAGCAATTATCGTTACTCATGACCCCCAAGATGCTTTCTTGCTTGCGGACAGGATTGCCGTGTTGCATCAAGGGAAGTTGCTTCAAGTAGATAAGCCTCATATAGTTTATCAGTTCCCTATCAATCAATACGTTGCACAACTTTTTGGAGAAGTAAACTTATTTGATAATGGTACGGCAGAGCTATTTCAACTCACCCATAAGCAATCGTCTATCATGATTCGCCCTCATGATGTTCTGATTGGCAATAAAAAAACCCTCAATGCAGTAGAGGCAGCAATAAAAACGATAGATTTTATGGGCGCGTTTTATCGTTTGGAAGTAGTATTGCCCAATGACAAGGCATTTATTATTTATACTTCTTTTACAGATGCACAAGTCAATGAAAAAATTTGCGTACAAATAGACAAGCAAAAACTCTTAATATTTTGACAATTTTACTTGCATTTTAACAGATTATTTTTTTTCATATCCCAAATATTTTGCCTATATTGACGTTCCAATTACTAATTAAACCGAAAGTAAATTATGGCAATATTAGTAGAAGTTTCTCTTTGGATACTTATTACCGTTACGATACTTACTTCATGGCAAGGCTTCCGCAATTACGCCTATTTTGATAGATATTTATTTGAAGTGGAAAAGATAATCATAGACAAGCAGTTTTATCGTCTGCTAAGTGCAGGTTTTTTGCATACCAATTGGCTACATTTGATTTTTAACATGGTATCGCTCTATGTTTTTAGCGTAGGCGTAGGGCATATACTTGGAGTAGTTAATTTTTTTACTGTATATTTCGGCAGTATGTTGATAGGAAATTTATTGGCATTATACATTCATAGGCAACATGAGGACTACTCTGCCGTAGGTGCTTCTGGGGCGGTAAGTGGTGTTATTTTTTCTTCTGTCTGCTTCATGCCCCAAGCAGAAATTGGTTTTTATTTCATTCCCTACACTATCCCTGCTTGGGCTTTTGGGTTGTTTTTTGTCCTTGTATCTATTTACGGCATTAAAAAGCAAGCAGATAACATTGGACACGAGGCACACTTAGGGGGTGCTTTGGCGGGCATTATTATTTCTATTTTTCTTAGTCCTCATCTACTCAAACTGAACTATCTCCCTATACTTATCATGTTAGTCCCTATCATAATTTTTTTGCTTTTAATTGCTCTTTATCCTACTTTTTTGCTTCTCCCTAATCATTGGAGCATTACAAAAACTACCAAAGAAACTGTTAAAACCAATTATGATGACTTAGATGATGAAACTGCCCTCAATGAACTCTTAGAAAAAGTAAGTGCCGTCGGCTACTACAACCTCACTAAACAAGAAAAGAAAAAATTGGAAGAATTGTCAAAGAAAATTGAGAGCTAATTTTTTCATGAAATCTTTGAAATGTTAAATCCTGTTTAATGACTATCAAATTTCAAACGATTGCAGGACGCATTTTTTAAACATTTTACCTAAGAAAAATATAATTTTCATAAAAAGCCTTGACTTGTAAAGTAAAAGCACTAATTTAGCCTCATGGTTTTACTAATATCTGTTAAAATTAATACAAGTAAGTAGTCATATATATGGATTTATGACTTTGTCTTTAACCAGTTTAATTAATTCACCTATCTATTTTAAACCTTATTTTTTATTACATTTTTATTCACTCTTATCTAAAAAAAAAGTAGATATGAAAAGAGCAAGTACAACTCGTTCCAAACCAAACACAACAAGTAAGAGAAACTTGTTTTCTTTTATCCTTGCCTTTTTACTTTGCATGGTGCTGATTCAAGGGACTTATGCACAAAGTAGAACGGTAAAAGGGAAAGTAACCTCGGCAGATGATGGTTCTTCCTTGCCCGGGGTAAACATTGTTATCAAAGGGACTTCTACAGGGACAACTACCGATGTAGATGGAGCTTACACTATCAACGTTCCAGACGGAAATGCTGTTTTGGTGTTTTCTTTCGTTGGTTTCTTATCACAAGAAATAACCGTAGGGAATCAATCTACCATTGATGTCAAACTGGCGGCTGATATAAGAGCTTTGTCAGAAGTAGTAGTAGTAGGTTACGGCGAAGCTAAAAAAACAGATGTAACAGGTGCAGTAGCCCAAATTACTTCTAAGGACTTCAACGTTGGGGTGATAAATAACCCCATGCAAGCTGTGGCAGGTCGCGTAGCAGGTTTAGTAGTAGGTTCTCCCAACGGCGACCCTACTAACAATAGACCTACTATTCGTCTTCGTGGTACCTCTTCGCTTAGTGCTAACTCCGAACCTTTGGTAGTCATAGACGGAGTAATTGGCGCACCCTTGAATAGCGTTGCGCCAGAAGATATCGAGAAATACGATGTGCTAAAAGATGCCTCTGCTGCCGCAATTTACGGTTCTCGTGGTGCCAATGGGGTCATCATTATTACTACTAAGAAAGGCAAATCTGGCAGAACAACTGTAGATTACAATACTTATGTAGGATTTGAAAGCGTGGCAAAGTTTGCAGACCTATTGACTGCTGACGAGTTTAGGCAAAAAGCCAGAGAAAGAGGCTTGCCTTCTCAAGGCTTAGACTTCGGGGCAAGCACCAATTGGTTCAAAGAAATTACCAGACAAGCAGTAAGCTATAACCACGGTCTTTCTGTTTCTGGCGGTAACGATAAGTCTAACTATCGCGCTTCTGTAACTTACTTGAATCAACCCGGTGTAGCTTTGAACTCTGGCTATGACCGCTTAAATGCTCGCTTGAATATTGGACAGAAAGCATTGAACGACAAGTTAGACATGCAACTCTTAGTTTCTGCAAACACAGAAAAGTATAACTTTGTCCAATACGATGCTTTCCGTTCAGCTTTCCGTGCTAACCCTACCCTTCCTGTATTCAATGCTGACGGTACTTACCGCCAGCCTGACGGCTTTGAGATTGAAAACCCTGTAGCAAGGTTGCAACAGCTAACAAATGAAAGACGCGATAAGCAGTTCTTAATCAATGGGAAAGCTTTTTATGAGATTATCCCCGGATTAAAAGCAGGTATCAATGCTTCTTATAGCATCTATAATCAAAATGGCTCAAACTTCACCCCAGCAGAGTACAGAGGTTTTGGCAATAGGCTTTCAAGAGGGGAAAGATACACCAGAGAGGTAGCTGATAGGTTAGTGGAAACTACTCTGTCTTACAATAAAACTATTGATAAGCACAGATTTGAAATCTTAGGTGGTTATAGCTATCAACTTTTAACTAACGAAGGTTTTGGAGCCAATAACAGAGATTTTCCTGACGTATTTGGAGCAAATAATTTGGGAGCTGGTGAGGTAAACGTAGATGGTACATTCTTAGGAGGGGTATTCTCTTACAAATCTGAAGCTAAATTAGATGGATTGTTAGGTCGCGTGAGCTACTATTTTGACGACAAATATTTGATTACGGCTAATATACGTCGCGACGGTTCATCTCGTTTCGGTTCTGCTAATAGATATGGGGTTTTCCCTTCTATTTCCGCAGGCTGGGTGATTAGCCAAGAATCTTTCATGAAGGGAATTGACTTTATTAACTTCTTGAAATTGAGAGTAGGTTATGGAGTTACTGGTAATCAGGACGGTATTGCTGACTATGCTGCTCGTGCCTTATACGGTCCAAGTGGTAAATACTTCTCTGGTGGAGCTTATAGAAACGCTTATAACTTTATCCAAAATGCTAACCCTGATTTGAAATGGGAGTCTTCTGCTATGACTAACGTAGGCATTGATTTCAAAATCATGGAAGGCAAGTTGGAAGGTTCTATCGAGTACTACAATAAAGATACCAGAGATTTGTTGTTTAACTACCCTATTGCCTTAGGAACAAGATATGGTTCTCAAGAACTTACTGCGGTAGCAAGCTCTATTTTGACTAACGTAGGTAGAGTACAAAATAGAGGTATAGAGTTCCAATTAGCTTATGCGGTAGTAGAAAAAGAAGATTTCTCATGGAACATGAACATCAACTTTGCTCATAACCGCAACAAGATTGTAAGTTTGAGTAACGATGTCTTCAAATTCCCAGAAGATGGTATTCGATATGGTGGTTTTGGTACAGGACAAGGTGGCTTACAACAACCTTCATGGATTCAAGAAGGCTATCCTATTGGTCAGTTTATTGGTGCGGAGTTCATAGGCTTCAATGACAGAGGAGAATTCCAGTATAGAAACGCACAAGGTCAGTTAGTAAATGATGCTTCTCAGGCAGTTTTAGCTCCTATCGGCGATGCTCAACCAAGATTAACTTTTGGGTGGAATAACTCCTTTACCTACAAGAATTTTGATTTGAGTTTCTTCTTTAGAGGCAACTTAGGACAAAAGATAGCCAACGGACCTGACATTGTATTCGGCAATCCTACACTTTTCCCTAATAACAATGTACTGCGTTCAGCATTCCAAGCACCTTATGACCAAATCAAAGCACCACCTCAGTTCTCAAGTCTATATGTGCAAGATGGTTCCTTTGTACGCTTAGACAACTTTAACTTAGGCTATAGGATTCCATTCAAGAATATGTTGGTTAAGAGTGCAAGATTGTATGTTTCTGGTCAAAACTTAATCGTGATTACTAAGTACAAAGGCATAGACCCAGAGTTGCGTACAGGGGCGCCGAGAGATATTTATGGTGGTGCTGATTTAGGTTTGAACCTCTCTCCGGGTGTGAATGAAATTTCGTTCTATCCACGTACCAGAACTTTTGTAATAGGCTTGAATGTTTCCTTCTAAAAATGAAACAATTAATTTAAACAAATTGCTATTAAACTAATATCATATATTTTAAAATTTAGTTAAATATGGTTCAAAAAATTAAAATCTCAGGCATTGCACTAACATTGGTGTTATTTTTAGCACTGAGTTCTTGCAACTTGGATACTAAGGTTTATGATAGGGCTTCCGCGGAAGACTTCCCTAAAACCGAAGCAGAATTTCTTTCCACAGTGAGTGGTGCTTACAGTGCTTTAGGTGGATACAACTGGGCTCCTTTTGAAATCAACGGTCCTACTTCAGATGAAATCGTAGTGCCTACACGTGGTCCGGACTGGGACGACCAAGGCTCTTGGCGTTCTTTGGAAACGCATACATGGACACCTGACCGTCCCGGACAAATCAATGGAGCATGGGAATTTGCGTATGGAGGTATTACCAATGCTAACTTAGCTTTGGCAAGATTAAAAGCAAGTCAATTGCAGTTAGCAGGTAAAGACGTGATTGTAGCAGAAGTGAGAGCCTTACGTGCTTTTTACTATTTTGTATTGTGCGATTTCTTTGGTAATGTGCCTATCATTACAGAAGATACACCCGCAGGAAATCCTCAGCAATCTACTCGCCAGCAAGTATTCTCCTTTATCGAAAGTGAGCTAAAAGCGGCTATCCCACTTTTGCGTAGAGAAAATTCTCAAGAAACTTATGGTCGTGTTACTCAAGGTGCAGCAAACGCTATCTTAGCTAAGTTGTACTTGAATGCACAGGTCTATACAGGAACGCCTCGCTGGGCTGATGTCATCACGACTTGTGATGCTATCATCAACTCTGGTCAGTACCGCTTGAACCCTAACTTCTTTGATAATTTTTCTGTGAACAACAGGAATAGTGCTGCTGCAAGAGCAGAGAACATGTTTATCATTCCTTATGATAAAGTTAATCAAGGTGGCATGATATTCCAGTATAGGACTTTGCACTATGCTCAACAAGCTACTTATCGCTTAGCTTCAACTCCTTGGAATGGTTTTTGTACCATTGCTGAGTTCTATAATTCTTTCCCTGACAACGACGTAAGAAAGAGAATGTGGTTAGTAGGTCCTCAACCCGGTCCCGATGGGCAAACGCTCCGATACAATGACGCTGTAACAGGAGAAAACAACGTGCCTTTGAATTTTACTCCATCAATTGCCTCTCTAGAGCGTGCTTCTCAGAGAGATGGGGTAAGGTCGCAAAAGTTTGAAATCCAAGTGGGCAACAACGTAAACGACCAAGATAACCACTTTGCTATCATTCGCTACGCAGACGTACTAATGATGAAAGCAGAAGCCGCATTTCGCTTAGGTCAAACAGGGGTGGCACTTCCATTAGTTAATGAGGTAAGAAGACGTGCAGGATTGACAGAACTTACTTCTTTGACTTTAGATGCTATCCTTGCAGAGAGAGGTCGAGAGTTTGCTTGGGAAGGCTGGAGAAGAAACGATTTGATTCGCTTTGATAGATTTGCTAATGGCACTTGGCAGTTTAAGCCTGTTACTCCAAAAACTCGCGAGTTACTTCCTATTCCTACTCAGCAGTTAGCTCGTAATCCTAACCTAAGACAGAACCCAGGATATTAATAAATCATTGATTTAAAAAACGTTATAAGGTTTTAAAAATCTTATAACGTTTTTATTTTAGCAGTTTTACTTCTTATTGTTCTTTCTTACCTCTGCAACCTCTTCCTCTGTAATTGCCTCATAATCGTTGCCAAAACTTTTTCTAATAAAAGTCAGCACATTAGCAATTTGTTTATCTGTGAGGAAGTCATGCGAAGCCATTACTCCTTGATATTTTTCTCCATTAACGGTAATCGGTTCATTTAGTCCATTCAATACTACCTTAATCAAACGAGTTTTGTCCCCTCCTACCCATTCTTTGTTCACCAAAGGCGGATTCATGTTAGGTACACCTTTGCCGTCAGCTTGGTGGCAAACACTGCAATAAGTCGTATAAATCCCTTTGCCCGGTAAGTCTGCCACAGTAGCGGTTGCCGTATTGTCTGAAGGAGTAGTTTGTTCTTTTTTTGTTTCCTCTACCTTTACTTCTTCTGTCTTTGCTGTTTCCTGTTTTTCAGTGGTTTGTTCCCCACCTCCACAAGCTACTAAGATGCAAGACATGGCAATCCCTAATAAAAAAGTCATGGAAAAGTTTTTCATTTTAAAAATAGTTTTTGAAATTGATAATATTTTCAGGCTCTTCTGACCTTTTAGCGCAAAGTAATTCATGTGATAACACATAAATTAACGAAATATTAGTTTTGCTGTAAAATTACTGATGAGCCAATTTTCATATTTGCTTTCAAATATATGAATGGAATCAGCCAAATTATTACTAATTTTTGAAAATCCTTAATTTTTAATTACCTTTTCTATGCGAGCCAATCGTACTAATCTCTTGTATATACTTGCTTTTGTTTGTCTAATAGTAGGCATAGGGCTGTTATTTACTGATTTTAACCACGTTGCAGGTTTATTTCTGACGACATTTTTTATTTTCATTGCCTTTGCTTTCCAAACTCACCCTTTCCTCAAAGGCTTTTCCTATACCATGACTATTTTTGCGGCAGTAACAGTAGCGATGTTTTTTCCTCAATATCTCAAACAAGTGGGTGATTTTCAGTTAAAAACACTCATTACTCCCCTTTTACAAGTCATCATGTTTGGCATGGGAACAACTATGAGTTTAAAAGACTTTGCTGGCGTAGTTCAAATGCCCAAAGGCGTAATCATAGGAATTCTTTGCCAGTTTACTATCATGCCTTCTTTAGGTTTTGGTTTAGCAAAACTCTTTGGCTTCGAGGCAGAAATTGCGGCAGGAATGGTACTTATTGGCTGTAGCCCAAGCGGATTAGCTTCCAATGTGATGGCTTACTTAGCCAAAGCCAACGTTGCCTTGTCTATTACTTTGACTGCAATAGCTACTCTCATCGCTCCTTTGGCGACTCCCTTTCTCATGGAAAAATTAGCAGGGCAGTTCATAGAAATCAACTTTTGGAAAATGGTCTTAGATATTACCTATATCGTGATAGTTCCCATAGTGATTGGGTTGATTTTTAATAAGTTGTTTTATGGGAAAGCTAAGTGGTTAGATAGACTCATGCCTTTGGTTTCTATGGCAGGCATAGCCCTGATTATTACTATTATTACTGCCTCAGGAAGAGATAACTTGCTCAAAATCGGCTTGTTACTCATTTTCGCTACTTTCTTACACAACATGTTTGGCTACTTGATAGGCTACTGGACAGCCCGCTTATTGGGCATGAGCGAGAAAAACTGCCGCACTATTGCCATAGAAGTAGGTTTGCAAAATGGAGGCTTGGCTTCGGGCTTGGCAGTGCAAATGGGCAAGGAAGCTACTGTAGGGCTTGCCCCTGCCGTTTTTGGTCCTTTGATGAATATTACAGGCTCATCTTTGGCTACTTGGTGGAGTAGCAAACCTCCTAAAGAAAATAATTAAAGTTTTCTTAACTTTGCAGAAACAATTAGGCTTTTTAACAGTCCTTAAAATGTATATTTATTCCTTTAAAACCAATTAAACGCTTTTACTATGAAAAAAATAGCAATCTTCTCTTTCCTATTTTTGGCAGTCTGCCTAACTACTTCCGCCCAAAGTATTGTGGGCAAATGGAAAACCATAGATGATGAAACCAAAAAACCCCGCTCTATCGTAGAGATTTACGAGCAGAATGGGAAATACTTTGGGAAAATTTTGGAAGTGTTCTATGAACCAGATGAAAAACCCACAGGAATATGCGATAAATGCACAGATGACCGCAAGGGGCAGAAAATAGCAGGTTTGCAAATCATCCGAAATTTGGAAAAGAAAGACAGCGAGTACAAAAACGGAACTATCTTAGACCCAAAGAACGGCAAGGTATATGACTGCAAACTTTGGTTAGAAAATGGGGCATTGAAAGTAAGAGGTTATGTTGCTTTCTTCTTCCGCACCCAAACATGGTACAAGTACGAACAGTAGCAATGGACTTAGCCTAATAACCTGACCTTATTAGGCTAATTTTTCTCACCTAATCCTATTGGGATAATAAAATCGGCGTTTGAGGATTTCCGTAACTGAGCCTTTGTGTCGGTAGCCTTGGAAAGTTCCCAAAAACTGCATGAATCGGAATAGGGGAATATCTACGATGTTTGCCCAAAACTTGCCTTCTTTGAGGGCATGGGCATAGTCAAAAAGTGTATTGGAAAAGAAAAGCAAGATGAAATCCCAAAAGGAAAAATGGGCTTCGGGGAAAATGCGCTTGTAAGCTATGGCTTCTCTTTTGTAGCGATTTTTGATTTTAGCGGGAGTTTCTTCGTGTATATGCACGATGCAAGCCTCTGCTACGTAGCTAATCCAATAACCTTTTTGTAAGATTTTATTTGCCCAATCTAAGTCCTCTAAACCTGTAATATTTTCATCATAAGGCTGCTGCTCCCAGAGCGATTTACGAATCGCACAGTTGGCATTGTTGCAAAAAGGGTGCTTTTGCAAGGGGTGCGACTCTGCGGGAAACCATTTTTTGAAAATTTGATGCTCGGAATATTTAGTAATTTCGTTGCCGATTTGTCTGCCATAGCTTAAAGCAATTTTCTCATTTTCAAAAGGTTTTACTAAGTTTTCTATCCAAAAATCGTCCGTAGGATACACATGTGCAGAGGCAAAAATCAATATCTCGCCCTGTGCCGCCGCTATGCCCTTGTTTAAGGCTCTACCAAAGGTAAACTCTGCGGGCGTAATCGGCACTATTTTGACTGCAAACTGTTTGGCAATTGCTACGGTGCGGTCTGTAGAGCCAGAATCAACTAAAATTACTTCTGTTTCTTTGATAAAACTCTGCCTAAAGATTCGTTCAAAAAGCTGACCAATGTATTTCTCCTCATTATAGGCTCTGATAATAATAGAATATTGGGGCATACGGCTATTTTTTCTCTAATATTTGAACCTTATCATTGTTTTTGGCAATGATGATTACCTCTTTCTGATTAGCTAACCTTAAAGAAATCATATCTCGGACCTCTCCTTGTGCAAAAAATCCACTTTGGCTCACAGGAATGGGGGTAAAGTTGTTTTTCCCATCGCCTTTGAGCAGCAAACCATAGCAAGCATCGTAATTACCTATTTCTGGCTTGACCGCAGTGAAGTTCCCTGCCAAAAGTAAGTCTTTGTTTCCGTCCTTGTCGTAGTCCAGCACTAAAAAACAAAATACAGGGCTTAACTGGGCTAAGGTGGGTAGGGATTTTACTTCAAAGTTGCTACTGCCCTTATTTTCTATAAAACAAGATTGTAAGTTTCTTGCTTCCAATATTTTAGCTCCTTGTAATTCCTCAGTAGTAAAAATATCTTGAATAGTTTTTTCCGCATAATCCTCGTATTTCAAGTACTTTCTCTTTAGTGGTAAAATTTGGGAAATCAACTCGTCTTTGAGTGCCAAAGGATAACTATTCCTCCCTCCTTTTTCGTTGGGTTTATAATAAGTAAGAATGGGGTCTAAATCCCCATTTTTATCAAAGTCACTCAGATACAATTGGATAGGTTCTTTTGCAGAGGCTTGGAGTTTAGTGTTTAAGCCTAAGTTTCCAGCAAAGAAATCTATGTCGCCATCATTGTCAAAGTCATCTGCAAGAAGGCAGTTCCAGAAACCACTGTTAGAGGTGAGTTGTTGGTTATTTGTTGTTACGTTGATGAGTTTATTGTTTTTATTTTCAAAGAAAGCTATCGGCAACCAATCACCAACTACCACCAAATCAGGCTTTTTATCACCGTTAAAGTCTGCCCAAACTGCTTCTGAAACCAAGCCCAGTCTTTCTAAGTCTGGGGCTACCTCTTTGATGACATCTTTGAAAACACCTTTGCCATCATTTTGCAAAAGCATATTGCGTGGGGGAATACCGTACTCAAAAGGAATGACCCTGCTCCCCACAAATAGGTCTAAATCTCCATCTCCATCAAAATCAGCCGCTTGTACGCAAGAACCCACATTAAACTCACTTGGAATGGCGTTTTCTGCTTTTTTGAAATTGCCTCTGCCGTCATTCAAGTATAGTCGGTCTTGCAAAGGTGAGGCTTGCCCTGAAAACTCATTGCCTCCACTTACTACGTATAAATCCAAATCTCTGTCCCCGTCTGCATCAAAAAATAGGGCATCTGTATCTTCTGAGGCTTTGTCTGTTTCAAAAAGAACTTGGTTGGTACTCAAAAAAGTACCATTTTTCTGCTGGATAAATAGTTTCCCCGCACTGTCTTTTGCCCCACCTATATAAAAGTCTTCCAAGCCATCGCCATTTATATCTCCTTTGGCTATTTTAGGTCCCAAAGTGGAAAACATTTGAGGAATTAGGCGTTCTCTATTAAACTCATTAAACTCATTTTCAAGGTGTTTATAGTCTAAACTGATTTGCTGGCTAATGTCTTGGAAAATGGTTTGTGTATTATAAACTTCTGAAAGTGAAAAAGTTTTAGCGGATTCAGGCGTTTGATTTGCTGCATATTGAGCATTTTTTTCCTCTAAGACAACTTGTTGATTAATTTTTACTTGGGGAAGCACTTGTTTTCTCCCACTCGACCAAATCACTACCAAAGAATCTATGCCCTTATTTTTTCCCAAACCAAAATTCATCACAGGGTCTATGGAAGATTGGAAACCGCGTGCGGGGGCTTGTTCTAAGAAAAGCATATTGGGAGAATTGCTGATACCTATATTGATTTCAGGGGTTTCTTTGGCAAAAATCATAACTTTTGCTCCTATGCCCAAAGTGTTTTTCCCTTCACCTACAAGTTTGACTTTCAAATAGTTATTTTGTTCTAATTTTTCTGCATTATTTCTGTAAATGAAAGCCTCTTGGTTGACATTATTCACTATTAAGTCCAAATCTCCATCATTGTCCAAGTCAGCATACGCCGAGCCGTTGGAAAAACTTTTTTGGTCAAGCCCCCACTCTTGTACTTTGTTGGTAAAGGTCAAATCCCCATTATTTTTAAAAGCATAGTTAGGAATAAACACAGGATTGCTTTTTTCTTTGAACTTTGTAAAGTCAAAACTCTTGGTTCTGATAGCCTCCATGATGTTCTCATCGCTGGTAAGAAAGTTCACAAAATCCTGATTAGTAAGGTCTTCAAAAATGCCATTAGAAACAAAAATATCTTTCAAACCGTCATTGTCTAAGTCCATAATCAGTGCGCCCCAACTCCAATCAGTAGCAGAAACTCCTGAAATCTGACCAATTTCTGTAAAAAATCCCGCTTGTCCATTTTTTGTACCTTTAGCCAAAGGTATATTGAGTTGGAGCATATTGCGGGTAAATTGGTGGTAGTAGTCCTGTTTGAGTTTTTCTTGGTAGGTATCATAAGAATTAAAAGTGGTCGTTCTTTTCAATCTGCCGTCAGTTTCGGGGAGCATATCGGTAGAGAAAATTTCAGGACGACCGTCATTGTTGATGTCTGCCATGTCTGCCCCCATAGAGGCTTCGCTGGTGTGGGCTATCCATTCTCTTAGACTTTCTTTGAAAGTGCCATTTTTTTGGTTGATATACAGATAATCAATCTCAAAAAAATCATTGGAAACGTAAATATCGAGCCAACCATCATCATTGACATCGCCAATCGTTACGCCTAAGCCAAAGCCGATAACGCTGCCGTAAATATTGGCTTGGGTGCTAACATCTGTAAATTTACCATTATCGTTTCTATACAGTTTATCGCCTCCCTTTATATCTCTTTCATTTCTAAGGTTTTCCAACCCAAAGCTACTGATGGGTCTGAAAGAATTGTTGAGTAGGTACAAATCCAAATCGCCGTCTTTGTCATAGTCAAAAAAGGCGGCATGGGTAGAAAGTCCCTCATCGGCTATTCCGTATTCTTTGGCTTGCTCTACAAAAGTAGGGATTCCGTCTTTAATACCTTGATTGATAAATAGTTCGTTTGCTCTGTCATCTCCTTTGAAATTCCCAGAGTTGCAAACATAAATGTCCAATAAGCCATCTCCATTGATGTCGACCATTGCCACCCCCGTACTCCAAGATTTTTTACCTTCTACTCCCGCCTCTTTTGTAATGTCTTTGAACCGCCAATTACCCAAATTGAGGAACAGTTTATTTTCTTTCATATTGGCAGTGAGGTAAATATCAGGCAAGCCGTCATTGTTCACATCTCCTATGCCTACGCCACCCCCGTTGTAGAAATTGCGGTAGCTAAAAATATTCATCTCTTTAGACCCCTCGACCTCGTTTTTAAAATCTATGCCCGTAACTGTTTTAGGAATAAGGGAAAACAGTTTGTCTTGTGGAATATCTTGAATAGATTTTTGTTGGCAAGAAAAAACAGAAAGTATCAGTAAACAATAGAATAATCGCATCTTATACGAGTTTTAAATTTAGAGGGCAAATTTAAGACAAAATTTGAGAAGTTACAATTTGGTAAGGGTTTCTAAAAATAGAAACAAGAAAATGGTTTTTCTATTTACAATGCGTTTATTTGGTCATAAATACTATGATAAATCCTATTAAATTGATGAGCATTAAAAACCAAAGAGCGGCAAGGTTAGGTTGTATAAAATTAACAGGTGTCCTCTCATCAAGTTCTTTAGCCACCTTTTCACTAATATCTCCTATCGTTTTTTCACTTATTTCTTGGTTTTTTATGACGGATAATAAGGTTTCATGAACAGGTACTTTACTTAGTAAAAAGGAAATGATGAACTGTATAGGTTTGGGAAAGTGCTTGAGCCAAAGAGAAGTTTTGGACAGATAGTCTTTAAAATTTTGAGAAGTAAGCACTTTGTCTTTGGCGGAGTTAAGTATTTGATAAACAATGTACTCAAAGAGAGCCACCTTTTTTTCTTTGAAAATCAGATATAGTCCTCTGCGAATAGCATAATTTTTTCCAACCTGAAAATAAGCAATAGGCAGACCTACCATAAAACCTAACAATAATACTACTACCGCACCAGAGGACAAGGGCTTGATAATAAAAAAGCCTATTACCGCCAAAGTCCAATTAACAAAAATACCTAAACTTACTACAACTATGAGAGTTCGTATGATAGCAAGACCTGCCTTACTTATCAGTTTTAGATTTTCCTTAATGTCCATGCCAAATTATGTTTAGTTTATTGCCCACTTCCTATCTGCACGGCATCTTCCAATATATAAATAAGATGGTCAGGGTTGTTAGGGTTAAGTTTTAACCTGCCTTTGACCGTAAACTCACTGCCTTGAAACATCTTTTTTTGGATAAACCTCTATAATTGTTTCGGGTCCTGCTTGTCCACAAAAAAACAATTTGATGCAGGTTTAGTAGAGATGATGCAATTGATTTTGCTACCAATTCTGACCAATTCATTGATGGCTTACTACTATTTGATTTTCAAAAAAATGATGCTGTCATTTTGATTGAGTAATGTAAAATTTAGCACAAAATTTAATTCCAATTTAAATATGCTCAATCCAACTTTTTAATTTTTATATCTTTGAACTCCACCCCCTGCCCTTCGGCTTGTAGTCCTATGTAGCCCTCTGTCAATGGCTTGCCATCTATTTTGACGGCAGGGTCAAAGCGTGTAGATACACCGCCACCTATTTGAGGTTTGGTATATTGGAGCACTGTATCTCCATTGACTTTATGAATCACCAGAGAATCTTTATAAACTATCAATTCTCCACTTACCCATTCGTACCATTCGTAAGTTTTCGAGGAGGAATTAATGCAATGCTGTGGGGACTTCTCTCCATTAAAAAATACATCTGTCCCTGGCGAACACATGTTTCCTGTGGGGCGAGGTTCTCCTTCCTTTTCTCTGGCAAGCATTTGATATTCCACAGAAATAGGCCAATCTTGCTCTTTGAGAATGGTTTTGGGGTCTTGCGAATGAAACATGACACCACTGTTTCTATAGGTGTAAGAGGGGGCATCTTTCATCCATTGGTCAGTAAAGCGATATTGGAATTTTAGGTGAAAAGAGGAAAAAGGCTCTTTGTAAAACAAATGTCCATAGCGTTCATTAAATTCTTTGTAGCCATCATAGTTTACTTGAATGACGCTATCCACTACTCTAAACGTATTGGCATAGTTATCCCCTAACTCATGGTGATGAAATTTTGGTGTCCAACCATCGAGGTCTTTCCCATTAAAAAGCACCAGCCATTCCTCAGTTTTGCTTTCCTCTTTGGTATTTGCAACTTCTTCATTTTTATCTTCTTGAGAAGCACATGAGGCTATTATCAAAAAAATGAATAGAGATAAGATTACTTTTATTTTCTTCATATGAGTTAAATTGTATTTTATCTATCATTGCCCACTTCCTATCTGCACAGCATCTTCCAATATGTAAATAAGATGGTCAGGGTCGTTAGGGTTAAGTTTTAACCTGCCTTTGACCGTAAACTTACTGCCTTGAAACATTTTTTTCTTTTGTGGATAGACCTCCATAACCGTTTCGGGACCTGCCTGTCCACAAAAGAAACAATTTGATGCAGGGTAAGCAGAGATGATACAATAATTGGTATCTCCTCCATACATTTCCGAAGGCACGAGGTAGCCTGTAATGGTAATTTCTTTGCCGTCAAGAGCCTTGATTTCAGGGTTAAAAATGGGAAATTCTATTTCTTCTTTCATTACTTCACTATATTTTTTGTACCACTTTACTTTAAAAAGTGTTTCCCAAATATTTGTTGAAGCAAAAACAAGAGTCAAAGTACTTAGAAAAAGCAAACTAATCAAAGACGGGAAAAGTATTTTTTTCATATCTATATTTTGTTTTAAGACAAGGCGAAAATACGAGAAAAGCGTTAAAAAAGCGACTAAAATTTACAGAAAATAAAGGAAAATTGTAATTTTCAGGCATATTCAATGATTTCTAATAAAAAATCACATTTACTATGAGAAAAACAATACACATTTGTAGCAGTTTTCTGCTTATCGTTGCGCTATTTTTAGCAGATTTTTCTTTGGCTCAAACTCGTGAGAAAATTGATACGGCAATGGTTGCTAAAATCAAAGATGAAGGAATGAATCGCTCCCAAGTCATGGACATTCTGAGTATGCTCACTGATATTTACGGACCTCGCTTGACCAACTCTCCTAATTACAGGAAAGCGGCAGACTACGCCAAGAAAACTATGGAAGAATGGGGCTTGCAAAACGTGCATTTTGATTCTTGGAACGAAGAGTTCGGCAGAGGTTGGGAACTCAAAAAGTTTAGTTTACACAGCTTAGAGCCTGCCTATTTCCCTATGATTGCTTTCCCTAAGGCATGGTCGCCAAGTGTAAAAGGAACAGTACAAACCGAAGCTATTTATTTAGATATTAAAAATGAAAGTGATTTGGATAAATACAAAGGAAAGTTAAAAGGGAAAATTGTGCTTTTTAGTGGTCCCACACCTGTAGAGCCGGGTTTCAAGGCTGATGCACATAGGTTTGCTGACTCTACCTTGCTACAAATGGCAAATGCCAGACTGCCAGAGGAATTTCCTCAAAGAGGCGGAGGTAGGGGTTTCCAAGGGGTACGCACTGCCCTACAACTCAATTATTTAAAGTGGGAACTGTGTCGTACAGAAGGAGCAATTGCCGTATTAGAAGCAAGCCCTAATGCTCGCCTTGAAGACGGCACTGTCTTAGTAAGTGCCGCCACTGTGCCTTATTCCCCTGATGTGCCTTTTGATAAAAGAGAACGAGTATATAGCCCTAACGCTCCTACTATTTTACCGCAAATAGTGGTTTCAGCGGAACACTACAATCGCCTTTACAGACAAATCCAAAAAGGATTGCCTGTAAAGTTGGAACTTACCTTAGAAACAGCCTTTACCAAAGCAGAATCAGGCTTTAATGTGATTGCTGAAATCCCCGGTACTGACCTTAAAGACCAAGTAGTCATGATTGGGGCGCACTTAGACTCTTGGCACTCAGGCACAGGAGCTACCGATAATGCCTCTGGCTCTGCGGTTTGCTTGGAAGCAATTAGAATCTTGAAAAAATTAGGTATTAGCCCTCGCCGAACTATCCGCATTGGCTTGTGGGGCGGTGAGGAACAGGGTCTATTGGGTTCTCGTTCTTATGTAAAGCGAATTTATGGTGAAAGATTGGACGTGAGCGCGCCCTACGACTCCATTAAGACTACACCTGCGGCGGACAAATTTTCCGTTTATTATAACATGGACAATGGCACAGGAAAGTTCAGAGGTGTTTACTTACAAGGTAACGAAGCCGTAATGCCTATTTTCCGCGAATGGCTCAGACCTTTTGAGAAAATGGGAGCATCTACGCTTACTTTGAACAACACAGGCGGCACTGACCACCTATCTTTTGATGCCATTGGTTTACCCGGGTTTCAGTTTATCCAAGACCCTATCGAGTACTCCACACGTACCCACCATACCAGCATGGACGTGTACGACAAAGCGATAGAGGCAGACCTCAAACACAACGCAGTCATGATGGCAGTATTTGCATGGCTCTCTGCCAATAGAGAGGAGATGATTCCAAGGAAAAAATAGCTAAGCAATAAAAATACAGACATTTACTTAGCAAAACCTAAAAAGTGATAGAAATAAAATTTTATTTTTATCACTTTTTATTTATTTTTGCAAAAATAACTCATAACTTATTACTTCTAACTGATAACTCAAAAAGGTGTCTTTATTCCAAAAAACTGTACTCAAAGAATTTGTCAAAGCACAAAATCAAGTGCTTGTCCAAGAGGCGTATGAGAAATTTCAGGCGCACTTTGGCGACCCTACGATTCAGCAAAATATCAAAGAGGCAAAAGAAGAACAGTACCAAGAAGGTTTTTTGAAAGACCTGTTTGTAGGCATCTTGGGCTATACTTTATTTCCTCATGAAAAGCACAACCTCATTACTGAATACAAAAACCCCAATGATGCGAAAAAAGTTGATGCCGTCATTGTGCTAAACGAAAAAATACTTGCAGTTATCGAGCTAAAAGATACCAAGACGATTGATTTGAAAAATATAGAATTACAGGCTTTTGCCTACAAAAATGCCCACCAAAACTGTCGCTATGTCATCACTTCCAATTTTCAAAAGTTGCGATTTTACTTAGACAATACCCTCGAGCATGAGGAGTTTGACTTGTTTAACTTAGACTTAGAACGCTTTAAGGTGCTTTACACCCTTTTGCACCAAAGAAATATTGCCAAAGACCTGCCATTAGACCTCAAACAAAAGTCTATCCAAAGAGAGCAGGAAATTACACTTGCTTTTTACAATGACTATGAGGCATTTAGAGAGTCTTTGTTCAAAAACATTGTCCACCTCAATCGTGGGTACGACAAGCTATTGCTTTTCCAAAAAACCCAAAAACTTTTAGATAGAATCGTATTTATGTGTTTTGCTGAGGACAAGGGCTTACTCCCTGCCAATCTGATACACACCATTATCAAAGAGTGGGAAACAAGAAAAGAGGAAGGAGATAAGATAAGTCTTTACGACAGATTCAAGGCACATTTTGGCTTCATCAACGATGGCTTCCGAAGCAAAAAATATGACATTTATGGGTACAATGGAGGCTTGTTTGCTTATGACGAGGTACTTGATAATCTAAGGATTGATGATGAAAACCTCAGAAGCAGAAGTGAACAGTTAAGTAGCTATGATTTTGATACAGACATAGATGTAAATGTATTAGGACATATTTTTGAGCATAGTTTGAACGAATTGGAAGCGAAAAAAGCCGAACTATTGGAAGACATTGCAGATGAAGAAGCGGGTAGGGAAGTGAAGCAAAGAAGCAAGCGGAAAGTCGATGGTATTTTTTATACACCCCTTTATATTACCAATTACATCATTGAGGAAACCTTGGGGAAACTCTGCACAGAAAAGAAAAAAGAGTTACAACTTGATTTTGTGGTTATTGACTTTGAGAAAGAAGAAAATAGAAAACTCATTTTAGAAAATTTACAAGCCTACCAAACTTGGCTTTCGCAAGTGCGTGTACTTGACCCTGCCTGTGGAAGTGGAGCGTTTCTGAACCAAGTCTTAAACTATTTCTTAAAAGAATACACTTGGATAGAAAATACGAAGAAATCAATTCCAAAAACAGAAGCTCCCAAAGAGGAAAAACCAAAGCAAGAAAACGCTTTCTTTACGCCATTTGCGCTGCCAGAGAAAAAAACAAGCGAACAAGATTTTTCTCATCAAATCTTGGAAAACAATATTTTTGGGGTAGATATTAACTTTGAAAGCGTTTCTATCACCAAACTTTCCCTCTGGCTTCGCATAGCACAGGGCAAGCGCAAACTCAACGATTTGAGTGAAAACATCAAACAAGGCAACTCCCTCATTGACGACCCAAGCATAGACGAAAGGGCTTTTGATTGGAAAAAGGAGTTTCCAAAGGCGTTTGTAAACCTGTCAGGTTTTGAAGGTTTTGATTTGATTGTGGGGAATCCGCCTTATGTACGCCAAGAACTTTTAAGTGAGGCGCACAAAAAATATTATGAAAAACGCTACTCATCTGTGTATAGTGGGGTAGCAGACTTATATGTATATTTTTATGCGAAGGGCTTAGAGTTGCTAAAAGAAGGAGGGACATTGGGCTTTATCACTCCTAATAAATGGTTTAAAACAAAGTATGGAGAGGGATTAAGAAAAATACTAAAAAATCTTGAAATTGAGCAAATTGTAGATTTTTTTGAAGAAAGAGTTTTTGAGGACGCAAGTACAGAACCTCAAATCATTATCTTGAAAAAAAAACTATCTGATAATAATTTTTATTATTTTGCTATCACCCAAGTATTATTAGAAGAAAAGGAAATTACTGATTTTGATAAAAAATTAGATAATCCACTCATTGTTGAGAAAAAGAACTTCACAGATACAGAATGGATTTTTGCCACAGGTGAAAAACAAGCTATTTTTGATAAAATTTCAGGCAGAAACATCCCTTTTGAAACAAAGCCTTTGTATGAGTATGTTAATTTTAATATTTACAGAGGCATTGTAACAGGTTTCAATAAAGCATTTATCATTGACCGCAAAACCAAAGAACAACTGATTAAGAAAGATGCTCGAAGTGCTGAGTTGATAAAACCTTATATGATGCCTACAGATATTAAAAAATGGCATTTGGAAAATAAAAATGAATGGTTTTTGATAAATACAGGCTACAATATAGAAATTTCAGAGAATACCTATCCTGCTATTTTCAAGTATTTAAAAAAGTTTGAGAAAGAACTTGTTGCAAGGCAAGATAAAGGCAAAACACCTTATAATTTAAGAGCTTGCGACTATTATGAAGAATTTGACAAGCCCAAAATCATTTATATTTACACAGCAGTCAATCACTACTTTTATTACGATACAGAGGGTTATTATCTCAATAATTCAGCCTATTTTATCACCAATGCAGATTTATTTCTCTGTGCTTTTCTTAATTCAAAAGTCTTCGATTTTTATAAAAGATTAAAGTTTGTAGCGTATGGCAATGCAGAAGAAAGAGGGCGCAATAAGTTGGATTACAATAAAATGGTACAAGTGCCTATTCCTATTTTGAGTTTAGAACAAAAGCAACCTTTTGAGCATAAAGTATTGGAATTGCAGAAGCTAAACAAAGGATTAGATAACCTTTCTCAAAAATTCTTAAAAATTATCCAAGCAGAATTTAAGCCTGAGAAAATCAATGGTAGCTTAGGAAAGTGGTATCTCCTTACGTGGGAAAAATTCCAAGACGAAATCAAAAAGCAAAAAGGGCAAATTAGCCCTAAGCAAAGATTTGAATGGATAGAAATTTTTGAAGAAAAGCAAAAAGAAGCAGTAAGCATTGACACAAAAATTCAACAGCTTGAAAAAGAAATAGATAACTTAGTTTACAAGCTTTACGACTTGACCGAAGAAGAAATAAAAATAGTAGAAAATGGATAGCTATGAAAGCATTTTGGCGATTGATTTCCGCAAGCAAGAAGGCATTTTTTACAGCCCAAATTTTATTACCAACTACATCATTACTGAAACTGTAAAAGAATACCTTGCAGGTCAAAACAATACTTTTGAGGCTTTGCAAAATATTAAAATTCTGGATTTGGCTTGTGGGACGGGTGCTTTTCTGATAGAAAGTTTTGATTTCTTACTCCAAAAATATCACACGCTTTTCCCCGATTTCCCTCAGTCTGAAAAGTGGATTATCGAAAATAATTTGTATGGTGTTGATTTAGATGTAAATGCAGTTCAGATTTGCAAGGAATTACTTTTTGAAAAAAGTGGTTTTATTTGCGAAAACATCAAACAAGGAAATTCGCTCATAGATGAACCAAGTATAGACGAAAGGGCTTTTGATTGGAAAAAGGAGTTTCCAAAGGCGTTTGTAAACCTGTCAGGTCTTGCAGACCTGACAGGTTTTGAAGGTTTTGATTTGATTGTGGGGAATCCGCCGTATGTGAGTACTAAATTGATTCAAGAAAGTCAGAAAAAATACTTTTTGGAAAAGTATGTAACTGCCAAAGGGCAGTTTGATTTGTATGGGCTTTTTATTGAAAAAGGACAAAAATTACTAAAAAAGGGTGGCGTACTTAGTTTTATCACCTCCAGCACTTTTCTGAGTAACAAAGACTTTGTTGATTTGAGGCGTTTTTTGTTTGAAAAAACTCAAATAACGCAAATTGCCTATTTAGGAGAAACCGTTTTTGACCAAGCGGCAGTTGATGTTTCTATTCTTATCTTTAAAAATCAAAAAGCTGAGGAACATAACCAAATCCAAGTTTTTAAAAATCGTAAAAATTTTGATGAAGACATTTTTCACCTTATTCGTCAAAGTCGGTTTGATTTAGAGAAAAATAATTATGAAATTAAACTTAATTCTGAAGAAAAAGATTTTGATTTGATTGATAAAATTTATGAAAATAAAGAAACTTTAGGAAATATTTTAGACCTGCCGAGAGGCATAGAGATAGGGGGAAATTCTGAAAAAATTACTTCAAAATATCAAATTGGGCTTGAGAAAGTATTAGTTGGCAAAAATATTGGTCGTTACCAAATTAATTTTGAGGAAACATACATTCAATTTGAAAATGATAAATCTATTTTCAAAGAATTAGAAATTTATAAACAACCCAAGATTTTAATTCAAAGAATCAGAAATTTAACTTTAAAACAAAGAATCGTAGCTACTTTGGATAGTGAAGGCTATTTATGTACTAACACATTGAGAATAGGCATTTTAAAGAATGAAAATTATGATTTGAGTTTTATTTTAGGGATTTTAAATTCTAAACTTGTCAATTTTATTTTCTCTAAATTCTTTTTAAACAAAGACATTTATGCCTATCAATTAGAAAGAATACCAATCCCTCAAATAAGTTTATCAGAACAGGAAAACCTTGCTCAAAAAGTCAATCGCTTACTTTTTCTCAACAAACAATTTTACCAGTCTCAAAAAGATTTTTTAGACTTGATAACGAGTAATTTTGGAAAAGACCAATTCACTCGCAAACTTGAAAATTGGTATAAATTGGATTGGAACGAGCTTTCCAAAGAATTAGAAAAATCTAAAATCAAACTTTCTTTACCCAAGCAAAAAGAATGGAAAACATTTTTTACAGAGGAAAAAGCCAAAGTAATGCCCTTAGATGACGAAATTCAACAGCTTGAAAAAGAAATAGATAACTTAGTTTACCAACTTTACAATTTAACCGAAGAAGAAATAAAAATCGTGGAAAATGGATAGCTATGAAAGCACTTAAATCCCTAATTAAGTAGCAGATAGAGAGAAAAGTAAGAAATATTCTCTCAAATTTTCCCTTGTAACTTTTTTGCTTTTTCCACAATTATTTTTTTTCTTTGCCCACTAAATATCCCAATTACAGTGCGTTTAATAGATTTTAGCGTAAATTATGGCAAAGAAACAGTTTAAGTTTGAAGGACTTGTCAAGCAAGCAGAGCAGCAAAATAAAGAATCTACAGATTATATTCGCCAAAATATCATCATTGACGAAGAGCTACAAAAATTTATCCCCCCACTTTTAGACGAAGAGTTTAAGTTATTAGAGGACAACATTTTAAAAGATGGTTGCCGCGATGCCCTCATCGTTTGGGAACAGCCTGAGGGCAATTATGTTTTGATAGATGGACACAACCGCTATCAAATTTGCCAAAAGCACAATCTCCTTTTCAAAGTCCAAGTAGTTAATTTTGAGGATAAGGAGGAGGCAAAAGACTGGATGATTCTCAACCAACTTGGCAAGCGAAACGTTACCGAAGAAGCCAAAGCCTACTTGCGTGGCTTGCAATACAAGCAAGAAAAAAAGCGAATAGGCGGGTCAGGTGTAAATCAGTTTAATAAAGACCAATTTGCTAAAGATGCAGAACGTACTGCCGAGCGTTTGGCAAGCCAGCATAAAGTTTCCGAAAAAACCATTCGCACCGATGAGAAATTTGCAGAAGTGATAGATAAAATTACGCTTGGCAATGAGCGATTGAAATGGGATATGCTCAACCGCAAAGTTAAGTTTGGAAAAGTAGCCCTTACCAACCTATCAGGCGAGCCAGAAGATATTTTGGTGCAGATAGGTAAGAATATGGCAGAAGGTAAGGGATTTAGGGAGTCTATCAACATTGCCAAAAAAGTAGAAAAAAAGCCTATCAAAAAAGAAAAAGCTAAAGAAACTCTCCCTGCTAATTACATTCCTTTGGAAATTACTAACCCTCATGTCTTAGCTGATGAGGATAAAAACATGAAAATCATGGACTTAAAAGACAAAATAGTAGATGATTTCGTAGCAGTAGTCAATCAGCAAGACAAACAAGCCTTAGAAAGACTAAGGGAATACTTAGATGAGTTAGAAGATTTACTTTTTGATGAATAAATATACAAATACCATGATTCGTCCTTACATTTTAGCAGAAACCAATTGGAAAACTGTCAAAGACACAGATTATCAAGTAGCTATTTTGCCTTGGGGAGCTACTGAGGCACATAACTATCACCTTCCTTATGCCACAGATACTATCCAAGCAGACTATGTAGCCGCCGAGTCTGCCCGATTAGCATGGGACAAAGGAGCAAAAGTGATTGTGCTTCCTACCGTTCCCTTCGGCGTAAATACAGGGCAGTTTGGGGTTAAGCTGTGTATCAATATGAGTCCAAGCACACAACTTGCTGTTTTAAAAGATATTACAGATGTTTTATCTCGTCAAAAAATTCAAAAATTAGTCCTCATGAACGGGCATGGGGGCAACAATTTCAAGCAGATGATACGTGAGTTGTACGTGCATTTTCCTGATGTTTTTGTTTGTGCAATGGATTGGTACAAGGCGGCGAATTGGAATCTGTACTTTGATGAACCCGGCGACCATGCAGGAGAAATGGAAACAAGTGTCATCATGAAAATAGCCCCTCAATGGGCTTTGCCGCTTTCCGAGGCAGGTGATGGCAAAGAAAAGAAGTTTACTATCAAGGGGCTAAGAGAAGGTTGGGTTATCTCCCAACGCTTGTGGACAGCCATTACCGAAGATACGGGCGTAGGCAACCCACACAAAGCTACCCCTGAAAAAGCAGAAAAATATCTCAAAGCTACTACAGAAAAAATTGCAGAGTTTTTGGTAGAGTTAGCTCATTGCCCTTTGGATAGCTTGTATGAACAATAGGTATAGGAAAAATTTTATACTGAAGCCCTTAAAGTTAAGTAAAAAGGATTTTCAATCTGTGTTTTGGAGGAGTTAAGCACTAAATTAGCGGCGGTTGCGCCCATACGCTCAAAATCTGTAGAGATAGTCGTAAGTCCGTTCATAATAAATTTTTTTAAAGGTGTTTCATTATAAGAAATCAGTCCTATTTGCCTGCCCAAAGTCCACTCCAAAGCAATGACTTTCTCTAAGATTTGCACTAAGTCCTCCTCCGTCAAAGTAATGTATAACTCCCCTTCCCCGATAAACTCATCGCTGCGAATGATTTTAGATTGAAAAGCATGGTCTTGACAAAAGCTGATAAATCCTTTGACTATCTCGCTTGCTGAGTAAGAGCTTTCGGGAAATATAATTTTTAGAGTATGATATTTTTTGAGTGCAGGGAGAGCTTGAGTAAGAGCTTGGTAGATGTCTTTTTCAAAATTTTCATATACCGCTCCATATTCCCCACTAATTGCATTAGGCTTTTTACCTACTAAAATAAGTTTTTCTTTGGGTATGTTATCGATTAGCCTGAGTGCATTTTGCTCATTATCAGCAAAATGTGGAATAATAACATAATGGGTATAGTTTTCTTTTGGATGGTCTAACAATTTTTTGAAAAGGGTATAATCGTTGTTATAGATGTAAAAATCTATAGTGGCTTCTTGGTAGAGGTTCTTGACAAAAGCATCGTAGATAGTTTTTTTGTGAGTGCTTAACTTGTTGAAAAGTAAAAGTATTCTTAGGTTTTGCTTGACAGAGGTGCTGGCAATAAAGTAGCCTTTCCCTTGGATAGCCTGCACAATTCCCATTTTTCTCAGTTCATTATAGCCTTTTTCCACCGTAAGACGCGACACATCAAACTCAAAACTCACTTCATTGATAGAAGGTAGCATATCTCCTACTTTCAACCTATCCTTTCTAATACTTGCAATTACAGCATTAATTACCTGCTGATATTTAGGAGTAGCAGAAAATTCATTGATTTCTATACAGTTGATATTTTTTTTAGCATACATATCTTATTTTCTTAAACGCATTTTCCAATCACCTTGAGTAATTTGAGGTATCCCTATAAGCCCTTTACTATTTGGTCTTACGTAAATATACGCTTGCAGGGCATCGTCAAATATCCTTGTGTAAAGTCCCTGCTCTATTCCCTCTAACTTATCTATTTTTGCTAAGCAATGCTCGTCTATTTGCCATATTTCTCCTTTGATTTGACCCACTGCCGTTGGTACGACAAAAGGATATTCTACTAAATCATACATAGTATATCCTTCTGCCCACACCTCATCTTCTACCAAAAGTCCTTGTTCTAAATAATGGTGATTACTTTCTCCTTTTCGTAATGTTCCGTAAACAAAGACTCGATAATTCATGTAATAAATTCACTTATTTTTTAACTGATTTTAATAGCATAAATGCCCAAATATAGAAAATTTTTACTAATTATCAATATTTAAAACAAATAAGGAACGGTATTTGGTGTAAGGATAAAAAACAAAGTTTACAAAATTTTCGTGTATATTTTCAGTATAAATAAAAAAAAATTATTAATTTTATGCTGAATAATCTTTACATCTCACATTAAATTTACCCGTGTATAAACTTAATCTTTATGTTTTAATTAATAACAAACTGATTGCTTGATAGTTATTTATTACAATTTGTTTACAATGAAAAAAATACTACTTTACATAGTGATATTAGCAGGCATTGGACTTACTGCCAAGGCACAAGACCCACACAAAGGCTTGGCTCACTACGTTGATGGCATGAATTATCAGAAAACTGGACAGCACCAAAGAGCAATTGATGAGTTTAACAAAGCTTTACGCAGTGAACCAAGTAATTACAGGTATTTGCATGCCAAAGCTGTTTCTGAATTTAAAATCAGAGATAATGAGTCCTCTATCAACTCTTTGAATAGCCTTTTGAAGCTCAAAGATGATTTTGCCCCAGCTTACGTACTGCTCGCCCAGATTTACTACCAACAGGGCGATTACAACAAGGCAGCAGAGTTTTACGACAAAGCAGCTATGCACGAGCCAAACCCTGCTGATAAGTACAAATACAAAATGATGGTTACGAATAAGTACATCAAAGATGGTAATATGAAGATTGCTTATGAGAAAGCAAAAGAGTTAAAAGCCATTTCTCCAAAAGATTTGAAAGCCAACTATTACTTTGCTCGCCTTGCTAACAAAGTAAAAAAATATGGAGAAGCCAGAGATGCCATTTTAGATGTAGAACCCGCTATTAAGTCTATGCAACCCAAAGACAATGCAAAATACTATTTCGAGTTAGGGTATGCCCATTATTACTTAGAAGAATATGAAAAATCAAAAGCTGCTTTTGATAAGACTGTGGGAACAAAATATGCTCAAGCAGCAGAGAAGTTTAGCCCAAAGTATTTCTACCGAATAGCTATTGCTTATTATAAGTTTCATGAGAACGAAACAAGCAAAAAATACTTGGACTTAGCAGAGAAAATACAAAAGGAGCTACCTGAATTACACGTACTTCGCGCTCAGCTTTCCAAGCGTATGACCAATAAAACCGCAAATCAATCTACTATTACGCACTATGAAAATGCGGTAAAGACCCAAGCTGACCCAGCCAGAAGGGAAAGTATTTATGAGAAAATAGCAGAGCTATACTTGGAATCAGAAAATTACGAAGGTTGCTTGCGTACCTCCGAAGAAGCCCTCAGGCTCAATAAAAGTGATTCAAAAGCACTACTGAACAAAATCAATGCGCTTTACAAACTCAACCGCTTAAAGGAAGCAGTAGAAACAGCCCAAGAAGCACTCAAACAAAAAATGGAGCCAGCTATTGCTGCAGATATATCTTTCCTTTTAGGCTTGTCTGCTAAAAAATTAGGTGATAAAAATATAGCTAAGCAAGCATTTACTCAGTTGCAAAGAACTACTCTCAGAGATGCAGCAGAGTTAGAACTAAAGTCTATGGGAGAGATGAAGGAAGATGACGAGGAGATGTCTGATGAGTAAGTAAAAGGTCGATTATTAGTAAAATAAGTTTAATATTATAGATAATCAAACATTTATAAGTATAAAATCTTATAAATGTTTGATTTTTTTGATATAGCCCTTAACTCCACAGTCTATCCCAAGAGCGTTCTTTGTCCCACTCTGGCGTAGGAGCAAAATATTTTTCCCCGTCAATAAGGTGCTTTTTCACTTCCTCTTCGTTCACTTCTACCCCCAAACCGGGCTTATTAGGAACTTTCACAAAGCCATTTTTCATAATAGGTTTGTCTATCCCTGTAACTAAATTTTCCCACCAAGGAACGTCTATTGAGTGATGCTCTAAAGCAATGAAGTTTTGTGTAGCCGCCGCACAGTGAACATTTGCCATAAAGGAAACAGGACTCCCTGCAAAGTGCATTGCCATAGGAATGCCTCTTTCTTCTGCATAATCGCCTATTTTTTTAGTTTCTAAAAGACCTCCTGAGGAGGCTAAGTCTGGGTGAATCATATCCACCGCATTAGCATCTATCAATTTGATGAACTCCTCTTTTAAGTAAATATCTTCCCCTGTGAGTGTAGGCGTTTCTATAGCATTGGTGATTTGCTTCCAAAGTTCGGTATATTTCCATGGCACCATGTCCTCCAGCCATGCTAACTGATACTTTTCTAAGGCTTTACCCAAGCGAATACAACTATTGACGCTGATGTGTCCAAAGTGGTCTGCCGCCAAGGGAATGTCCATACCTACGGCTTCTCTGACTGCCGCTACGTAAGAAACCATAGCATCTAAGCCCTTATCTGTAATTTGAATAGCAGTAAAAGGGTGTTCTGTCCAAGTATATGAGCGTCCCCAGTCAAAATTTCTCGGCACAACTAACGCACCCGGAATATCTTTGACCATTTCTACTCCAAAATCCATTTTGAGGAATGTAATCCCCATATCTGCTCTTGCCTTCATTCTCTTGGCATATTCTGCATGGTCTTGGGACTTGGTGGTGTCAGCATAGATACGAATTTCGTCTCTGTATTTCCCTCCAAGTAGTTGATAAGCAGGTACATTATAGGCTTTACCTGCTAAATCCCATAATGCCATTTCTACCCCACAAACTCCACCTGCCTGCCTGCCGTGATAACCAAATTGCTTAATTTTCTTAAAAATCTTTTCTACATTGCAAGGATTCTCTCCTAACAAGCGACTTTTTAGAAAAAGAGCATAACGCGGACTCCCTCCATCTCGCACCTCACCCCAACCAACTAAGCCTTGATTGGTATCTATGCGAATAAGTGGTACATTCATAGGGGCTTCCTTAATGTAGGCTACTCTCAAATCAGTAATTTTCAAGTCTGAAGGAGAACCAAAGCGATTCACATTCTTAGTCGACTCTGCCAATGTATCCTCGATAGAAGAAAACATAAAGCCTCCTAAAGCCACGCCACCCAGCGTTTTTTTCATAAAATTGCGACGCGGATGAGTATTTTCTGAACTCGTGCCATCGTTTGCATTATTCTGATAAATAACTTCAGAGGGTGGATTTTTTAATTTTGCTAAGATTTTTTTCAAATTAGATTTCATATTTACCTTTTAGATTTAATGTGAGAAAATAGTATATAGATAAGAGGCTGATATTTTTTTAATCTAATAGCAAGTTAAGCAAAAAATTATAAATTTTTCTAATTTACGAAAGCGTAAGTAACATATTCTCAAAAAATTTACCTTTGTCATGAGTAAACAATCACATATTGCTAAAAAAACACAAAGTTTATATGTAATAATCAATTCTTTGTGTGCTTACTTAACTATGTCTATTGTCTTGATTTATGGTTATTACTTTTTCCAAATGGCTGTTGCTAAGCTCTTTTATATCCAATCTACTCTTTATTTTGACCGTATTATTTTCATCAGTCGTGATGCAATGTGGTCGCCTAAAATAGTTTTAGTTAGCTACTCCGCTCCTGTAGTTTTTAGTTTTTTTGCCTCCATTTTCTTTTTTTATATGTATGTATTGCTTCGTCGTCAGCTTTATTTAGTGCGTATTTACTGCCTTTGGGGACATATTATCAGCATAGGTTTATTCTTCAGCAGTTTTATTCACGGAGCATTTGCTTACAAAGGTTTTGCTGTGATTTTCAAATGGTTCAATATTGCAGAGAAATGGAATTATCTTTTGGCAGTCATTGGCATCATTGGCTTGTGCATTATGGGCTTGTATATAGGGTTATGGTTTTTAAAAATGGCTCCCTCAAAGGAGTTTGATGTGCATAAGAAACCACGCAAATTTCTTTTCCAAGTAGCCATGTTGCCCTTCCTGATAGCAGCTATCATTACTTCTTCTGTGCTGATTATCAAGCTACAAGATAGCATTCCTTTAGTAGTTATCCAATTAGGGATATTTTTGATGCTCTCTTTTACTATTTTGCGGGCGGAGCCTCTGCCTCAGCGAGTAGTACTTGTTAAGAACTCCGCTACGGGCAAATTTTCTCTGCCTGCTGTACTGATAGGAGTTTTTTCTTTGATTGCGGCTATCTATTTGACCTACAAGGGCATTAGTTTATAGAAATGCTTAACAACAAAACAAAAAAGCATACACCAGAGGTATATGCTTTTTTCAAGGGATTAAACGATAATACTATCATCTACATTTGCCATTATCTCTATCTTGAATCTATGATACAAAGATGAGTGACTTTCCGAAGAAAAAGAATGACATTTGTCATAGGTACAGATGATTTTTAGCATTAAAATTCAATCTATTGGAAAATTTCTTTGATTTCTATTTCTAAGCCTTCTAATAGCTTGGAGTTTACCTTGCCCTCCTTGCTGGCAAAGGAGAACGGTTTGAATCCTTTGTCGGTATTTTCAAAAACTTCTATGCTCTCATTTTTAAGGTCAATAATCCAATACTCTGCAACTCCTTTATTCTCATATAATTGATATTTAGTGAATCTATCTGTTTTGATAGAACTTGGGGAGATAATTTCTACGAGTAGGTCAGGTACCCCCATAATTCCTTCTTCTTTGATAATTTCCCTGTTGGCACTTGCTGTAAAAATAATATCAGGCTGTAAGACATTGGTTTCATCTAAGACAACTCCAAAGGGGCATGAAGCACTATACCTAAGTTTTTTTCTTTTACATAATTATAAAAACGCGCATATAAGTTGCCTGAAGCAAAATGATGCTTATAAGAAGGGTAGTTTTGTCGAATAATTTCTCCATTTATGAGTTCAAAGAAAAATTCTTTGAGTTCCCACTCATCAAATTCTATTGCTTTGAATTCTTGATAGGTTATTGGTTTTTCTAATATGAGCATAGTCAGTAATGGTTTTACTCAAAAATAACTTATTTTTTTAAGTTTTCCAAATAGAAAACCTGCTACACTTTTAAAAGTGTAGCAGGTTTAAGTAGTTAATCAATTGGAAATTATTTTTAGTTATTTTTCTATTTATCCCACCAAACTTTGGTATCCATGTTATCTGCTCCTTGTCGCTGAACCGCCGCTTGTAAGTTGGTTTGATTGACAGCTACTTCTGATATTGGATAGACCATTCTGTTGATGAAGTTTCCTTGAATCTGTTGGCTTGGATAGGGATTTTTTCGCAAAGCAGGAAAACCTGACCGACGGAAATTTGCCCATGCCTCAGGACCATTCAAGAAAGAAGCTATCCAATACTGTGTATTGATTTGTTGCAAGGCATTAGCAGCATCAAACGGATTGGCTGCTAACCAAGCATCTATAGCCGCTGCGGGGATAGCTGAGGCAGCATCGTACTCAGCAAATTGTTGCATGTTGGCACGCACCCCATTGGCATAGTAAGTAGCGGCATTGCCTGTAACCCAACCTCTTTGTGCAGCCTCAGCTAAAAGCAGTTGAGTCTGTGCATAAGTAACTAAGAAACAAGGAGCTATGGGTTTTACAATACGTGTTCTGTCCACTTGCGTAAAGTCATAGAAACTTGCTAAACGCAAGGAGTTTACTACAGGTGTAATAGAAACGTTGTCATAGCCTATGGGCATACCTATTTGGACTTCTGGACTTCTGTTCGCCACTGCCGCAGTCTGTCCTGCCCCAGAGGTTGCCCCAACATAGCGTACAGCAATCGCTCCTAAGCGAGGGTCATTGGTGCTTTTGAGTGCATTTACAAAGACATCGGTCATATAGTAATTTGCCGCCTCAGTAGCATTAAGCAAGTTACCAAAAGGATAGGTATAGTTGGCAGTATGCCTGATAACAGCATTATCAGCATTAGACTGCATGACTCCACCTTGGAAAGCTGCTTGTACTACTTGTTGCGCTCTTTGTGGATTTACCTTGGTTAGTCTCATTCCAGCTCTTAACAAGAGAGAATAGCCCAGTCTTTTCCATTGGGCGATATTTCCTGCATACATAACATCACTACTTTCTATCGTACCCGCAGTATTAAGTGCCGCAGATGCTTCCGTCAATTCTTTGATAATATCATTGTAAATAGATTCTTGGGTATCGTATTTAGGGAAGGTAGTATTTTCTATAAATCCCTTTCCTGCCTCAAAGTACGGGACATCACCATAAGCATCAGTTACTATCATAAAAGCAAAAGCTTTCCAAATACGTGCCATTTGTGTAAGATTGGAGCGAGCAGGTACATTTTTGGTATTTTCAATTATATCTACGGTATTCCGAATTACATTTCTGTAATAATTTACCCAAACTCCCTCGGCATTACTGTTATTGATTTGGTTAAAGTTTGCTCCTGTCAATACCCCAGAATTAGGAGTGACCATTTGCTGAACGATGCCGATGTCATAGTTAGCCGTAGTAGTGGGAAAAGAAGAACTGACTATTGCATTATTGAGTATAAATATCCTATCTACTGCAGTCGCAGCAATAGGATTTACATTTAACTCATCAAAGCCTTTATCGCAACTGCTTATACTAAGCATTGCAATACATAAAAAACTATATATTGATATTTTTTTCATAATCTTCCTGAATAGTTAGTTGTTAATTGTCAATGGTTAATAGTTAGTATTGTTTCAACTGATAACTTCTAACTATCAACTCATAACTTGATTTAGAATTTCACATTCAAGTTAAAGCCAAAGCTACGTGTCGTGGGAACGCCTGTGGCTTCCAAACCATTGAGGTTATCAGAGCCATAGCCCATCTGCTCGGGGTCAATATTTTCTACCCATTTTCTCAGAATCAGTACGTTATTAGCTACAAAGTTGAGTCTAAGCCCTTTGATAAACCAAGAACTTGGTAGATGCTTAGTAAAGTCGTAGCCTGCAGTGATTTGACGTAGCTTCCAGAAACCTGCATTGTAGATAAACTGCTCGCCAATATCTCGGCTACGTACTTGTTCATAATATTGTTGCAAAGGGGCAGCAACAGTATTTACCTCTCCCCTTTGATTTACTCCTTCTCCAACTATTCTATTCTGTTCTCTGCCAGGCAATGTACCTTTATGTAAGCCATGTCGCCAAGCATTGAAATTAGTCCCAGAGGACATAATGTGTCCTAACTTATAGTCTATAAGGAAAGACAGCATAATACCCTTGTAATTGAATGAGTTAGTGATACCACCTACCCATTTAGGAATAGTAGTACCAAAGGGTTGCAGTGGTACTATCACTGGAAAACCTGCATTATCAAATACTCGACGTCCTTGGGCATCCTTAGCATAGGCATTAGCAAAAAGTGTTCCCATAGGTTGTCCTACTACCTGCCTAATCTGTCCTTGACCTGGATTCCAGATAGAGTTCCCTACTACAATCTGCTCTGGACGTCCATCACCGTTATAATCTCTATCTGTACCATTGTCATCGGTAATTATTCTTTGTACTAAGGTGGTATTGTAAGACCCATTAAAAGAAATTTCCCAGCGGAAATTATCAGATTGAAAAGGTACTACATTTACTAAATATTCAAAACCTCTATTTCTGCTTTGCCCGCTATTAATGCGTGTAGAAGTAAATCCAGAGGCATCGGAAATCTGGGCGGACACAATTTGGTCTTTAGTAACCTTATTATAAAAGGCAAAATCTACGCTTACCCTATTGTTGAACATTTTTAACTCCAAACCTACTTCTGCCTCAGAAACACGCATGGGACGCAAGTTCGCATTAGGCACAGTCAAGCCGCTAATAAAGCCGAGAGGTGCTTGTCCTGAGGTAGTTCCTATGGGAAAAAGGTTGGCATTGATACCATAGAATAGGTTATTGGCATAAGACCCTACGTCTGTATCACTACCTACTTCTGCATAAGCGGCGCGTATTTTCCCAAAGTTTAACCAAGAAGGCATATTATTAAAGGCATCGGAAAACACAAAACTACTTGTAACAGAAGGGTATAAAATGCTTCTATTTTCAGGAGAAAGTGTAGAGAACCAATCATTTCTCGCCGTTACGTTCAGAAATAGAAAGTTTTTATAAGAAAACTCAGCTGCACCATAGAGAGAATTTACCTTTCTTTCACTAAATCCGTATATTGGGTCTCTTACGCGAGTATTCATAATAGTATAGAGGTCTCTTACTACAAAGTCTGTTCCTTGTGCACTATTCAACTCACTTTGTACATACAGTTGGTTTCCCCCGAAAGTCGCATCTACCCCAAAATTTCCAAATTTACGAGTAGCCCCAATCAAAAAGTCAGTATTCACTTCTCTTAGACGGCGTACCTCTTGTATAAAACTACCATTCACAAAGCCTGCGGGAGCAGGAGCGAGTGATGCAGCACCTGTAGGGAAATTATACTCTTGCTGGCGTGTCCAGAAATCCTGTCCTACCCTTACTTGTGCATACAGCCAATCTTTAATATTATAGCGGAGAGTTATATTGCCAAAAAGACGGTCTCTAAAGATATTTTCAAACTTCCGAGCCATATTGAAATAAGGATTAGTACGGTTTCTAAAACGTGACCAAATGTACTCATTCCCTTGAGCATCAAAGGCATTGTCGCGAAGCACGTCCATAGGCATAGAGTTCGCAATCGTATAAAGTACAGTTGGTACGCTAAAATCTTGCTGAGCAAACTGTGGAGGGTTTCTGTTAATCTCCTTAGAATAGTTGGCATTACCCGAAACGATGAGTTTTTCTCCCAAAGTTTGTGTAAAGCCCAGATTAAAGGTCTTTCTATTAAAAGAGTTATTCGGCATGATACCTGTATTGTCCATATTAGAAATAGAAAGATTGAAACCGCCTCTATCCGTACCTGATGAAAGGGAAATAGTATTGGTAAAAGTATTTCCATTTCGTAGAAATTCTCTAATTTGGTTTCTTTGAGGAACATAAGGAACAGTAACCCCATTAAATAGTACTTGGGTCATACCGGGTTGGAATTTTTCTCCAAAAGACCATACCCCAGAAGTCGGATTGGCAGTAGTAGGTCTTACCCCTCCTTCACCTTGCCCGTATTCGTATTGCCAATCGGTCAGAATCATGGGGATGTCGGTAGTAAAGTTGCTATTGAACTCTACCCCAATGCCTTTACCCACTCCTTTGGTCTTGGTAGTAATCATAATTACCCCGTCTTTAGCACGACTGCCGTACAAAGCTGCTGCGGTCGCTCCTTTTAAAACTGTCATGCTCTCTATATCATCCGGATTAATAGAAGAAAGACCATCGCCACCGTCAGAGTTATTATTGCCTCTACTTTGAATAGAGCCATCACTACCTTGGTTTCCTTGGGCTAAGGCAAAGTTAGTATTATCGATAGGCACACCATTGATAACGATGAGAGGGGCATTGGTGCCTCCAAAAGATGACTGTCCTCTAATCCTCACTTTGGAAGTACCTGCAGGACCGGAGCCAAGTGTAGTAATATTCACGCCTGCCATCTTGCCTTGCAAAGCGTTCATAAAGTTTACAGTACGATTGATGTTGATTTGGTCAGGGGTAACAGAAGCAGTAGCATAACCCAACTTTTTTGCTTCTTTTTTGATACCCAAAGCAGTTACAACGACCTCGCCAAGTTGCGTAACATCCTCCTCGAGGGCTACGTCCAATACACTCTGATTGCTAATTGCAATTTCTCTGAGTGCAAAACCTACAAAACTAAATACTAAGGTTTCCCCACTGCTAACAGCAATGCTATACTTGCCTTCACTGTCAGTAATCGTGCCTCTTTGCGTGTTTTTCACGATGACCGACACGCCCGGTAGTGGGCTTTTGTCTTTCGCAGAACTGACCGTTCCCGAAACCCTGTTTTGTGCAAACGATTGTGTGAATAGCAATAAAGATAACAGCAAAGCTATCCCACAACATGGTAAACTTCTTTTCATTTTCATATTTTACTTAGTGTTTGATTAAAAATAGACCAATAAAAGTATATGACTTAGCACTAATCTACCAAAACAATTGGTTCATTTTAAATAGCTTATTGTTATAAGTGAAAAAAGTAAATCATATATCTTTTATTTATACTTTACTCAAAGTTAAGCATGAAAACTTTAAATAACTACCACTAAATTTGCTTAAATTACAAAAAAATTTGCTTAATTTTAGTGTATTTCTTGTGCTTATCTAAAACTTGAAAAATACAATGTATAAGTTATGAAGCCTCAGTTTATTAGAAGAAATGACAGATTTTTTAACGAGTCCTTCGCTGTCAAGTGGTATCGCTTACCTCACTTTGAAAGATTTTGGCATTATCACACAGAAATGGAATTGGCTTATAACTTCAAAAGTACAGGAACGCGGTTTATCGGGGACAGCATAGCTCCTTTTGAGGAAGGGGAGATAATACTTTTAGGTTATAATCTGCCTCATGTCTGGCTCAACGACCCGCAATATTTTGAGAATAGAGCGGATTTATATACAGAAGGTATTAACTTGCATTTCGAGAAGAATATTTTAGGCAACTCATTTTTTGTAGCTGAGGAACTCAAAGAAATTGGGCAACTCATTGAAAGAGCTTCCAGAGGTATCATTTTTTTGGGAGAAAGCAAAAAAAACGTTCCCCCCTTATTATTTGAAATGCTCGATGCCAAAGACAGTTTTGAAAGACTAATTCTCTTACTTAAAGTACTGAAGATTCTCGCCAATGAAACTGAATATCAGTACATCGCAAGTTTAGGCTATCCTGAGAAGTTTGATACTAAAGATGCACGAATGAGCAAAGTATTCAATTATATTTTGCACAATTTCCAAAGCCCTATTACACTAAACGACGTAGCCGAGATAGCTAAAATGAATAAAAGTGCTTTCTGCCGCTATTTTAAAAAGGTAACTAATAAGCATTTTGTACAGTACCTGAATGAAGTACGAATAAGCTATGCTTGCAAATTGCTGTTAGAACAAAATACTAAATCTATTACTGATGTATGCTTTGCCTCAGGGTATAACAACCTGTCCAATTTTAATCAGCAGTTTAAAAAAATCAAAAAAATATCTCCTTCGGATTTTATTCAAAAATATTCACTAGTATTTAAAGTATAGTACTATCTTCTTATGATTCTGACAATTAATTTATCTCATTTTGGATATAAAAGAAATAAAAAATGTTAAGTCCCCTATTTTTCCTTAAAATAGACCTACCTTACAAAACATTTCATTTTTAAACTTTAAAAACCTCCATAAATTCACAATTGTATGACAGCCAAAGGACAAGTTAGATTTATTAAACAAACCGATAAAAATGCTTTTCACGCTACTCTCAAACGCAGAGTTGATAACTATTTCAAAGAAAATAACCTTTGTAAACACGCCAATACCGACATGATAGTCAAGTCTGTGGCACTTATAGGACTATATGTATTGCCTTTTGTAGGGATTTTGTATTTTGTACCTCCCTTCGCAGTAACTCTCTTGCTTTGGGCTATCATGGGATTAGGCATTGCAGGTATAGGTATGGGCGTAATGCACGATGCCAACCATGGGGCATATTCTACCAATCCTCTCATAAATCGTCTTATGGGACATTCACTAAACTTAGTAGGAGGAGCAGTACTAAATTGGAAACTCCAACACAATGTATTGCACCATACTTATACTAACATTACACACATAGACGAGGACATAGATGACAAGCTCGTACTCAAGTTTTCACCTCATACCAAAGTAAAGCCCTATCATCAATTTCAATTTGTTTATGCTTTTTTCTTTTATGGGATTCTGACTTTGTATTGGGTATTGGCAAAGGACTTTATACAATTTGTAAAATTTAGGCAAAATAAAGTGAATAAGAATAGCCGAAAGGAAAATGTTTTTTTCCTGACTAAACTCATTATGAATAAGTTACTTTACTTTTTTATTATCTTGGGTGTGCCGACTTTATTTTTCAATATTCCTCTTTGGCAGTCTATGGTCGGTTTTGTGCTTATGCACTTTGTCGCAGGAATAGTTTTGACGGTTATTTTTCAGTTGGCGCATAGCGTAGAAGGCACAGAACACCCTCTTCCCAATAGCGAAGGAATGATAGAAAATGATTGGGCTATTCATCAGTTAGAAACTACCGTCAATTTCTGCCCAAATAATCGCTGGCTTTCATGGTTTGTCGGCGGATTAAATTTTCAGATAGAGCATCATCTGTTCCCTACGATTTGCCATGTGCATTATCCAAAAATTGCTCCCATAGTCGAGGCGACAGCAAAAGAGTTTGGCATAAAATACATGGTGCATCAAAGCTTTGGCGATGCCTTGAAATCTCATATCTTTTTTCTTCAGAAAGTAGGGACTTTACCCTCGCTCAACGAGGCTCTGGCATAGTCTATTCCCTTTTTCTTTGATTTTTACACGTGCTAAGTATTAGCTTGATATTTTAAAGCTACTCTTAGTCATATTGAACTTGTCCTAAAATTGTATTTTTTATAGGCTACTACTTCCTTTTATATAAGCAATATGATTATTTTTTAATAAATAAAACCGTCTTGCAAATATAAAACTTGTATTTTTTCAATATTTTTCATTAATCAAAATTGGCTTGTAAAAAATGATTTTTTGACCATAAAAATAAGAGTTTCAGCAATGGGACTCTTTTTGTTTGTTTTTTCTTTTAGAATTAAGTATTTTGGAAGCAGAAACAAAGGATTATAAAAAAGAAATTTTTACGGAATCGTTTGCAAAATTTGATTGCATGAAAAACAAGAAAAAAGAATAGTACTAAAAATAGATTTAATAAATTTTTAACTAACTAAAAGTATGAAAATGAATTACTTAAAAAGCAACATTTTTTTAATTTTTGCTCTACTGCTTAGCTTTCCTATGCTGGCACAGACCATTACCAAAGAGCAACTCATTGCCCTTACTGCTGAGTGGAAAGGGGAACGCTTCCCTGACGGTCGCCCAAAATTGGAAGACAAATGGTTAGAAAGAGCTAAAAAAGTTTCTTTGGAGGAGGCATGGGGTGTATTGAGAAACGAAGGCTACTATAATCAGTTCGAGGGAAACTGGGAAATCCTGCACCCTAATTTAGTACTTACGGGTAGGGCATTAACTGCCATGTATATTCCAAGTCGCCCTGATATAGACAAGCAGATTCGCGACAGAGGCAAAGCAGAGGGTAGAAAAGGCTCTCCTAACTCTTGGCCTATAGATATGCTTACTCCGGGAGATATTTATGTGGCTGATGCTTTCGGCAAAATAGTAGATGGGACACTCATTGGCGATAACTTAGGTAATGCGATTTATGCCAAATCTAAAAATGGTGTAGTTTTCTACGGTTCTGTCAGAGATGTGGAAGGTTTGGCGCAGATAGAAGGCTTCAACTATTTCGTAAAAGGAACTGACCCTTCCTTCATTCAAAACTTGATGCTGGCAGGTTTGAATGTTCCTATTCGCATAGGCAGAGCGGTTTGCTTGCCGGGAGATTTGGTCATCGCTAAGCGTGGGGGTGTTATATTCGTTCCTGCTCATTTGGTAGAAAAAGTGATTTTAAATGCAGAATTTATTTCTTTACGTGACCAATTTGGGCATCAGAGATTGAGAGAAGGTAAGTACAGTCCGGGAGAAATAGATATGCAATGGACTGATGCCATTAAAAAAGATTTTCTCTCTTGGCTCGACCAAAATCCAGACAAACTCCCTATGACTCGCAAAGAGTTAGATGAGTTTATGAAAAATAGGACTTGGTAAATATTATTACACCTGACAGGTTTTGAAAACCCGTCAGGTGTAAAGTATTGATAATAATATTTTTATTTACAACTATTCCTTTTTTGCCTTTTTCAGCACCTTCCCCGTTTTTTGTTGCCATGCCTCAACTCTGCATTTTTCAGAACAAAACTTTTGATTGTGGATTTTGTACTCATACAAGTTGCCACAGTGCAGACAAACCCGATTTCCCTCCCTCAAAACAAACTCATGCTGAGGTTTTAGCTTTTCTGCCTCATTATGAACAGCTTGCAATCCAAATTTATACCCTACCTTCTGAGGTTGGACAGGTGCATTGGTGCTTGCAATTTGGAAGTTTTGCTGCCCATTGATGAGTTGTTGGAGGACTTCTTTCATCTTATCGTAGTCATTATCAATTTTTTCTATCTTTGGCTCGTTTTTACTACTCGCCTTTTTCTCCAATTCCAACACTTGAAAATTCACTGCTTCTGCCTTTGCTTCTGCCCTATATTCCCATTGGAAACTATACGCCCACAGCAAAAGCATTTCTAAGACAAACACAATGCCTGCCACTACCCAAGCTGCATTGGTACTTTGCATCAGATTTTTAGTCATATCTCCCTGATAATCTGACTTCAAACTGAGTAAATCTGATTGTAGCTGATTTTCTAACTTAGCCAATTGGGTTTTATTATGGTTGAGCGTATTGCTTTCTTCTTTGGTGAGTCCCCACATAGGAGAGCGTTTTAATCTACTCGCTTTCAGCTGATTAGTCGCATTTATCTCTGCTTGTAAGGTTTGTATCTTGGTTTGATAATAGTTGCGGATACTATCCGATTGGCTAAGATATATATTTTTGATTTCTCCTGTTTTATCGCTGGTTTTCAAACTAATGACTGCCCCTCCTACCGCTGAAATCAGAATACTTATGGTCATCATTCCTACCAATCCCACCAAAGTCGCCGATTTGTTTTTATTTTTGATGACTTTATTCCTAAAAAAAGTATTGGACAGATTTCCTTTTATCATCTCAATCCCCACGAGCAGAACTATTAAAAGGATACTCAACAAAATCGCTATGCCCCAAAGCACGATAGGATGAACACCTTTGGGCATATTTTCAAAACCAACAAATACATT
This sequence comes from Thermoflexibacter ruber, assembly GCF_900113045.1. Lineage (GTDB taxonomy): Bacteria > Bacteroidota > Bacteroidia > Cytophagales > Thermoflexibacteraceae > Thermoflexibacter > Thermoflexibacter ruber. The sequence goes on along the minus strand of NZ_FONY01000040.1, from coordinate 2,258 downwards.
GACTAACAGATAGATACAAGCTAAACCAAGCAAAGTAGAAACGATGTGATAGGCATTGGCATACAGTTTTGCTAACAAAAAGACAAAGCGGTAACTCACCGCATAAGGCAGAGGTTCAAGGTCTTTGATAGCCTCCTCATAGTAGCCCAATTCTCTGCTTTGTCGTGAAGACTCCGCAAACTGATTGGGTTGGTGTATCTGCGAAGGGGCTTTCGCAGAAAACTTAGAAAAGTAAGTATTGAATTTAGACATAGCAACATGGATTTTTATAATTCCGTTATATTTTTTTACACGTTCACTACAAAAAAAATTGACTAATCCTGTCAAATTTTCCAATTAAAGCGCGTATATCTGCTTATTATCTACCACACAAAAAGGGCTTATTTTCTGTTATAAATTTATACACGATTGACCTACTTAGTACACATACACTAAGCTACTCACCAACAGAGCATTACAGGCTCTCATTTGGAAGTGTTATAAAATTTTACACATACACTACTGATAAAATATGCCTCAGAGATTCAAGCAGGCTATTTTTTCTCTTACCTTTTCTTGCATTATAATATTTTACACACTTTACTCTTATTCTGTCGCTTGCTCAAATCAGTGAGCAAACGACCACGAATAAGAGCGTCCCTTTACAATTTTTGCGTTTAACCTTGTATAGCTATCGATTGAAAGACAAGTTTGCTGGCTGAAGAAAATCCCATCACTTTTATCTTGAAAGAAAATAAATTACTGAAAATCAAATTTATAATTTTTCAATTATTCATTTATAAGACTTTTATATCTGTATTTTTAAGTTTAATAAACTAAAAGTTCTTTATACAGTAAAGAAAATAAGTAAAATAACGAGTAGTTGAATAATCAAAAAAGTGTATTACTCATATAATTATATAAAAACAATATCTTATTTTCAATTTCAAGACAAATTTAAAAGAAAAACTTTTAAATTTAAAAACTTTTTAAGATTTTTTTTTGAGATTTTTTTCAGTAAATCCTTTTCACTATAATTTATAAGTGTTTTTAAGAAAAAGTTTTCTTTTGAAGGTATAACTTATGCTTAAATATTGCCGAGTGTAAAAATAAAAAGTGCAAAATTTTTTTATTTTTGAAAATAAAAGTTATATTTTTGTAGTGAAGGAAATAAAAAAAAACGGAAACGTACTTAATATACTCACTGTCAAATACTTTAAATTTTAAAATCAGAGTACCATGAAAATCAAAGGAATCAAAATCAAAGAAGAAACCCATACAGCTCTATTGAAAAAACAGATAGAGGTAATGGAAAAGACAGGCGATAAGCCGAATATAGTTGATTTGGCGAGTGACCTGATAGAAAAAGGATTAGACGCACTTGACGACCCTCAAATGAAGGCATTGAAACCTAAAAAATAAGTATTCTTTTTAGATGATATAAAAGTAGAAAACTTTTAAAGAGTTTTCTACTTTTGGAAAGTAAGTATTCTATAATCTTTACATATATCTGTATGAATATTGACGACTTAGCTGTTTTCTCTGAACTACTCCGCAAAGTAGATAGAATCGCTGAAAATCAGATTATTACTAACGAGCGATTGGAAAAAATAGAAGAATCTCTCCAAACTCAGACACAAAGATTTGAGCGTGTGGAAAGTATTTTGCTTGACAATAGTAAAATCATGATGCGTATGCTTGACCGCATGGAGTCTATGGAAAATCGCCAAGAGAGATTTCAAGAATACTTAGATGAGCTATCTAAGCAGTTCTCAAAGGTAGAAACAACTTTGAGCAAGGTCAGTGAGGCTCTCATGCGTTTAGTAGATTTTAATGAAAGTTTTGCTCACTTAGACCAAAGAATTATGCAATTGGAAAATGCACGCCTACTCCAACGCCTCTCAAGATTGGAAAAAATTGTATTGAATGAATAGTTAATCGTAACAAAATAATCATTATTACCAATTGTGCTAGTTAAAATATAAAGTTTTTTATATCTAAGATAGGTTGTTGAGTTATAAAGTTTAAATAAATAGCAAAAGTTAGGGATGTTATTTTTGCGATAATTCTATTTGTTAGTCCCCAAGCACTCTTTGCACGTGTATATTGTATGTTAAACTGCTCTGTCAGTATTGAGTTTACTGTTTCAATGGTTTTACGAAAAATACCAAGAAATGCTTTTTCAGTAGCAGTATTAGCTACTTGGTTTGCTCTATTTTGTATAATTAGCTCATAATCAAGTGTATTCTCAAGCCTTTTTCCCAACCCTACATACCCTT
>NZ_FONY01000028.1 GCF_900113045.1 Thermoflexibacter ruber | reverse complement strand
ATAACATCCCTAACTTTTGCTATTTATTTAAACTTTATAACTCAACAACCTATCTTAGATATAAAAAACTTTATATTTTAACTAGCACAATTGGTGGGATATATTTTTATTTTTATTGCATCTTTACTTATATTTATCTCAAAAGTAAGTAATTATCGAGTAATCAATCATTTCACACAATTTTATGCAAAAAAATACTACACTACTCATTTTCTTAGCGTTTCTGCTCTCCTTGCCCGTGTTTGCCCAGCGTCCTGAAGTTCCCAAAGCACCGCAAAGAGCAGAAGGAGAAGGACAGTTTAATCGTCTGATTATCAGAGGAGTAACTCTAATTAATGGAGCGGGTTCGCCGCCTGTAGGTCCTGTGGACATAGTCATAGAAAAAAATAAGATTGTCCGAATTGCCAATGTAGGCTATCCCGGTGTGTCTATTAACCCTAACAGTCGCCCTAAAGCAAACGAAGGAGATAAAGAACTAAATTGCGAGGGTATGTACTTATTACCGGGTTTTGTAGATATGCACGGACATATAGGAGGTGCGGCGCAAGGGGCTGGTGCAGAGTATGTTTTCAAACTTTGGATGGCTCATGGCATCACGACTGTAAGAGACCCTGGGGCTGGTAACGGCTTAGATTGGGTAATAGAGCATAGAGAAAAAAGTGCAAAAAATGAGATTACTGCCCCCAGAATAAAAGCGTATGCAACCTTTGGACAAGGTCGCTCCGAACCTATCAGTAATGCCACCCAAGCCCGCCAATGGGTACAAGACTTAGCCAAGAGAGGAGGCGACGGCATCAAGTTTTTTGGCGCAAGACCTGACATCATGGCGGCAGCTTTGGACGAGGCTAAAAAATTAGGCTTAGGTTCTGCTTGCCACCATGCCCAAACCGATGTAGCCTGGCAAAACGTACTGCACAGTGCCAGAATGGGCTTAACCACTATGGAACACTGGTACGGACTTCCTGAGGCACTTTTTGAGGATAGAACTATTCAAAACTATCCTGCGGACTACAACTATGCCAATGAGCAACACAGGTTTGGCGAAGCGGGCAAACTTTGGAAACAAGCAGCAAAACCCTATTCACCGCATTGGAACAAGGTCATGGACGAGTTACTCAAATTGGATTTTACCATAGACCCTACTTTTAATATTTATGAGGCAAATAGGGAGTTGATGCTGGCACGCAGGGCAGAGTGGCACGAAGAATATACGCTTCCTTCCTTATGGCGGTTTTTCATGCCAAGTCGTATTTCTCACGGCTCGCATTGGCACAATTGGGGAACAGAAGAGGAAGTAGCTTGGAAAGAAAATTATAAAATCTGGATGACCTTTGTCAATGAATATAAAAATCGCGGTGGGCGAGTAACTACAGGCTCTGATTCTGGTTTTATTTTTCAAACGTATGGCTTTGCTTACATTCGAGAGTTAGAACTGCTAAGAGAAGCAGGTTTCCACCCTTTGGAAGTCATCAGAGCTGCTACGCTCAAAGGGGCAGAGGCTTTAGGCATGGCAGACCAAATAGGTACGATAGAGGTAGGAAAACTTGCCGACATGGTGATAGTAGAGGAGAACCCTTTGGCAAATTTGAAAGTTCTTTACGGGACAGGTGCCATCAAACTCAATGAAAACAACGAAGCTGTAAGAGTAGGAGGAGTAAAATATACTATCAAAGACGGTATTGTTTACGATGCAAAAAAACTTTTGGCTGATGTTAGAGAAATGGTAAGGCAAGCCAAAGAAAAAGAAAAATTCCAAATCAAACAACCGGGAGTAAAAGAATAAAGTTCTTGACGATGAGATAAAACAAAACAGGCTGTTTAACAAAAAAACAGCCTGTTTTATATCTTACTTTGCAAAAAGGGCTTTTAGCTTTTGTAACTTAGCCTGCATATCCTCCTCTTCTACCTCCTTACCTTTTCTCTTGTTATCCTTGCTATCTCCTTTTTTGTCTTGTACTTTCCCGCTTACTTTTGGTGTAGCATCTCCTTTCATTCCCAGAGAGATACGCTTGCGAGCCACATCTACTTCCAAGACTGTTACCATTACTTTTTGTTGTACTTTTAGCACTTCGTTAGGGTGAGCTATGTACTTATCAGACATTTGACTAATGTGTACTAAGCCGTCTTGATGCACCCCAATATCTACAAATGCGCCAAAATCAGTAACATTAGTAACGATGCCTGGTAGCTTCATGCCTACCCTCAAATCTTCAATTTTCTCTACACCATCAGCAAAAGAGAAAAATTCAAACTGCTCTCTTGGGTCGCGTCCTGGCTTAGCCAATTCTTGCATGATGTCTTGCAAAGTGGGCAAACCTATTTTTTCATTAACATACTTCTGCAAATTGATTCTTTGTCGAAGTTCCGCACTCGTCATCAAATCTTTGACCGTAGCTTGGAGGTCTTGTGCCATTTTTTCCACTACCTCGTAGCTTTCAGGGTGTACTGCACTCGTATCCAAAGGGTTCTGAGCATTGCGAATACGCAAAAAGCCTGCACACTGCTCAAAAGTTTTTGCTCCTAACTTAGGCACTTTTTTCAAATCTTCTCTACTTTTGAAAGCTCCATACAAATTGCGATAATCCACAATATTCTGTGCTAAAGTAGGTCCCAAGCCAGAAACATACATGAGCAGCTCCTTGCTGGCAGTATTTACCTCTACTCCCACTAAGTTCACACAACTGATTACTGTATCGTCCAAGCTATTTTTCAAGGCAGTCTGGTCGACATCGTGTTGATACTGACCTACCCCAATAGACTTGGGGTCTATTTTTACTAACTCTGCCAATGGGTCCATCAAACGTCTGCCTATGGAAACCGCTCCGCGTACCGTTACATCATAGTCAGGAAACTCCTCTCTGGCTACGGCAGAAGCTGAGTAAACCGAAGCCCCGCTCTCATTGACCATAACAATTTGAATATTTTTAGGTAATTGTAAAGCCCTGACGAAAGTTTCTGTTTCTCTGCTTGCTGTTCCATTTCCTATAGCGATGGCTTGGATTTCATATATTTCACAAAGTTTTTTTATCAAATCCCCTGCTTCTTTTGTTTTTCTTTGAGGTTCATTTGGATAAATTACATCATGATGCAAAAGCTTGCCGTTTTGGTCTAAGCAAACCACTTTGCAGCCTGTTCTAAATCCAGGGTCTAAGGCTAATACGCGTTTCTCGCCCAAAGGAGAAGCCAGCAAAAGTTGTCTTACATTATCTGTAAAAACCTTTATTGCCTCTTCGTCAGCTTTTTGCTTGGTCATTAGGCGGATTTCTGTTTCCATTGAGGGAGCAAGCAGACGCTTGTAACCGTCTTTAATCGCTAAAGTAACCTGCTCTGTGCAAGCCTCATTGCCGTCTTTGAGGAAAAGTTGATTCAACCTAAAAATCGCCAATTCTTCATCAGGGGCAATTTCTAAGGAGATAATTCCTTCTTTCTCTGCTCTGCGCATCGCTAAAATTCTATGTGAAGGAGCATCAGCGATATTTTCTTCTAAGTCAAAATAATCTTTGTATTTTTGCCCTTCCTCTTCCTTGCCTGCGATTACTTTTGCCTTGAACTTTCCGCTTTCTGTAAAAAGTTGGCGCATTTCCGCTCTTGCGGTTTGGTCTTCGCTTACTTTTTCTGCAATAATATCTCTTGCACCTGCGAGGGCTTCTTCTATAGTTTTTACTCCTTTTTCTTCATTTATGAAAGATAAGACCGTAGTAAGCATATCTGTTTCAGCCGCTTGAGCAAAGATAATCTCTGCCAAAGGCTCTAAGCCTTTCTCTTTGGCAATCGTAGCACGAGTACGGCGTTTGGGCTTATAAGGCAGGTAAATGTCCTCTAACTTACTCATGGTTTCCGCCTCATTGACTTGCCTTTCTAACTCCTCTGTCAGCTTACCCATTTCCTTCAATGAAGCCAAAATGCTTTCCCTACGCTTTTCTAACTCCCGCAACTGATTGATTCTGTCCCTAATAGCTGTAATCGCTACCTCGTCTAAACTCCCTGTCATTTCTTTGCGATAGCGCGAAATAAAAGGCACAGTGCTACCCTCGTCCAAAAGCGTAATCGTTGCTTCTGCTTGCCTTGTGCTGATATTTAGCTCTTGTGCAATCTTTGCAACGTTTTTGTCCATCATTTTATCGATGACCTTTTCCATGCGTAATTGAATTTATGAAAACTGAATTGGTAAAAAGCGTTTTTGCTATTTTAAAATTTTGGTGCAAAGGTAAGCAAAATCAAAGGTGAAAAGAAAAATTAAGGAATATTTCGTGAGGGTTGTCTGTGAAAATCATTTTACAAAAATAATTTCTTTAAAATCAAAAAAATGTATTCCTCCCTCTGCTTGGACTACTAATCTCCCATTGTCTTGAATATCTATAATTTCTCCCATAAATTCACTGCCCGCATTGTCTTGATAAAGACGTATTTCCTTGTACCAATACAACTGATTGAGATAGCTTTGTTTGAGCAGTTGGAGTTTTTTATTTTTGAGTGCTAAATACCTTATTTCTAAACATTCTAATATTTTTTCTAAGACTTCAGATAAAGAAAAATCTTTCTGTAAAATATTTTTTAGAGAAATTGCTTTTGTATGATGAAATTGTGTTTGATTGATATTCAGACCTATGCCCACAATCGCATTTTTGATATTTTTTCCTTCCAAAGTGTTTTCTATCAGAATACCACCTAACTTAGCATCTGCATAATAAATATCGTTAGACCACTTTATTTTTAGGTGGTGGACTTGGCTTTGGTCTGGAAAAAAGCATTTCAACGCATCACTAATCGCTAAGGTGACAGCAACATTCAAATAAAACTGCTGAGAAACAGGGAGAAAAATGGGTTTTAGAATAAGAGAAAAAGTAAGATTCTTTCCTGCCTCTGCTTCCCATGTATTGCCTCTTTGTCCTCTGCCTTGGGTTTGCTGGTGGGTAATGACTACTGCGCCTTCCTCTATTTGAGGAGCAAGTTCTGACGCTATGTCATTGGTAGAATGACAAGTTGGCAGGTAAATAATTTTTTTGCCAATTATTTGCGTATTGGCTGGAATTTTATATAATTTTTCTTGCAAAGTTTTTAAATTTGTATTTTACAACAACAAAATTAAATATCTTGGACTAAAACTCAAAGTATGGTAGAAACAAAAGAGCTTACTAAGTCAGCAATTAACTCTGAAAAACTATGTAAAATCGTCATTGAAGGACTGCAGGAAAAAAAAGGGCTTGATATTGTGGTACTTGACCTCAGAGGTTTGAAGGGAGCAGTAACAGACTTTTTTGTAATATGCTCAGGTAACTCAGATACACAAGTAGAGGCACTGATGAGGTCGGTAGAAGAGCAGGTATATAAGCAGACAGGCGAAGAACCGTGGCATACGGAAGGAGCAATGAATAGGGAATGGATTTTGTTAGACTTTGTTGATGTGGTAGCTCATATTTTCAAAAAGGATAGACGCAAGTTTTATGGTTTAGAAGAACTCTGGGGAGATGCAGAAATCACTTTTATTAATAACTAAAATAGCCGTTGAACGCAAAATGATGATAAAACATTTAATTCTCACGGTACGTTGTTAGAAAATATTATGTTATAAACATCGCACAAAAATTTTTAAGGAAGTAATAAACGTAGGAATAATTTATATAGAAAATGTCAGAAAATCAGGATAATAAGAAAAATATGTTGCCCAAACCTTCTCAAAGGAACAACTATCAGATTTGGCTTTTAGTAGCCTTGATACTGTTTATTATAGGTTTGACCTATTTTAATGGCAAAAATGCGGCAATAGAAATTACTCAAAAACGCTTTGAGAAAATGCTTGCTGACGGAGATGTGAAGCAAGTTCTCATTGTAAATGAGCGATTTGCTGAGGTAATTCTTACCGAAGAGGCAATGAGAAAGCCTGAGTATCAGCGAGAGATAGGGCAAAGAAACGCTCCTTTTGGGGGTGGACAAGTACCAGTGTATAGGTTTAATATTATTTCTGCGGAAATTTTTAAGCAAGACTTAGAGAAATTACAAAAGGACATTCCTTATGAAAAGCGAATAGATTGGAAGCCAGACCCACGTACTGACTTTAATAGTTGGTTTTTCAATTGGGGCTTGCTCATTATCCTTATTTTTGGCTTCTACCTGCTTATGCGTCGTATGACGGGAGGCGGACCTGGTGGGCAAATCTTCAACATTGGTCGCTCCAGAGCCACACTTTTTGACAGTGAAAGCAGGATTAAAATTACTTTTTCTGACGTAGCAGGGCTTGACGAAGCCAAAGAAGAAGTAGAGGAAGTCGTAGATTTCTTAAAGAACCCTTCAAAATATACTAACTTGGGTGGTAAAATCCCCAAAGGTGTACTTTTAGTAGGTCCTCCGGGAACAGGAAAAACTTTGCTGGCAAAAGCAGTAGCAGGCGAGTCAGGAGTGCCGTTTTTTAGCTTATCAGGTTCAGACTTTGTAGAAATGTTTGTAGGGGTAGGGGCAGCAAGGGTAAGAGATTTGTTCAAACAAGCCAAAGAAAAAGCTCCATGTATCGTTTTTATAGATGAAATAGATGCGATAGGGCGTTCTCGTGGCAGAGGACAAGTACCCGGTTCTAACGATGAGAGAGAAAATACGCTGAACTCTTTATTAGTAGAAATGGACGGATTTAGTACCGATTCTGGTGTAATTATCATGGCAGCAACCAACCGTCCCGACGTATTGGATAGTGCTTTGATGCGTCCAGGACGTTTTGATAGGCAAATTAGCATAGACAAACCCGACATCAATGGAAGGGAAGCTATCTTTAAAGTACACTTAAAACCTTTAAAATTAGATGCTTCGGTAGATGTAAGGAAGTTAGCCGCACAAACTCCCGGTTTTGCAGGGGCAGAAATTGCCAATGTCTGCAACGAGGCGGCATTGATTGCGGCACGTAGAGATAAGAAAAAAGTAGATATGCAAGACTTCCAAGATGCCATAGATAGAGTAATAGGTGGTTTGGAAAAGAAAAATAAAATCATTTCACCAGAGGAGAAAAAGATAGTAGCCTACCACGAAGCAGGACACGCCATAGCAGGTTGGTTTTTAGAACACGCTAATCCTTTGGTAAAAGTAAGCATCGTTCCGAGAGGGGTAGCCGCCTTAGGGTATGCCCAATATCTCCCTAAGGAACAGTTTTTATATACGACTGAGCAGTTAATGGACGAGATGTGTATGACTTTGGGCGGGAGAGCGGCAGAAGAAATCATCTTTGGCAAGGTGTCCACAGGAGCCTTAAGCGATTTGGAACACATCACTAAGATGGCTTACAGCATGGTAAGTATCTATGGAATGAATGACAAAATAGGCAATGTGTCCTTCTACGATTCTAAGCGTTCCGATTATATGTTTGAAAAACCTTACTCAGAAGCTACCGCCGAGCTAATAGATAAGGAAGTAAAAGCTTTAGTCAATAAAGCCTATGACAGAACCAAAGCACTGCTTTTAGAAAAGAAAAATGAATTAGAAGTATTAGCCAAAGAACTCTTAGAAAAAGAAATCCTTTTCCAAACCGACCTTGAAAGGTTGATAGGAAAACGTCCATTTGAGCATTTGACTGTTTATCAAGCCTATACAAACGGAGCTTCTAAAGATAAAGCAGAAGATGCACAAGTAGAAAGCAATAAAGAAGTAGAAGAAGAAGTAAAATAATCGTAATTATTTCGTTCCTACCAAAGAAAGGAAGCCTTATGCAATAACGTGTAAGGCTTCCTTTTTTGTAAATCCAAAAAAATAACAATATTGTGTAAAATATTTTGCATAAATGTTTGCAATATTGTTTTTCTTTCCTACCTTTGCAGTCCCAAAACATAAGCAATAGCAAAGGATACTGTGTTCATTACTTAAAATAAGTGCAGACATGAACATAAGTCCTACTGAAAAATAAACTTTATATTTGGTTTCAGTAAAGTATTGATTTCCCAAGACAGAAGGTTTCATGCTGTCATTGAAGGGTTTTTATATTGATGCAGTTAAGTTAGTGATTATTTTTAAGGGTGAGTTCTCGGAAAAAATTTTAATAGAGGACTAAAAAAAATGTAAAACTATGTTACAGCCAAAAAGAACTAAATATAGGAAACAGCAAAAGGGAAGAGTAAAGGGACTGGCAACGAGAGGCTTTTCTCTTGCTTTTGGTGATTTTGGAATAAAGTCTTTGGAGGAAGGGTTCATCACTGCTCGCCAATTAGAAGCGGCTCGTATCGCTATGACCAGAGCCATGAAAAGAGAAGGGCAAGTATGGATGAGAATATTCCCTGACAAGCCAATGACAAGAAAGCCTGCAGAGGTTCGTATGGGTAAAGGTAAGGGTTCGCCAGAGTTTTGGGTAGCCCCTATCAAGCCGGGTACCATCCTTTTTGAGATAAAAGGAGTAAGTAAAGAGTTGGCTCAGGAAGCATTGAATTTAGCTTCTCAAAAACTCCCAGTGGTTACTAAGTTTGTTATTAACAGAACATTGGCAGGTCAAAACTAATTTCGATTTATGAAAAAGTACGATTACATCAAGGAATTATCCGTAGCTGAGTTGCAGCAACAGATAAACGAAACAGAGAGAGAGTTGCAGAGATTGAAGTTTTCTCACGGTCTTGCACCTATTGAAAACCCAATGCAAATTCGCACTTTAAGAAGGCAAGTGGCTCGTTTACTAACAGCATTGACCCAAAAGCAAAAGCAATCATAAGCAAAAGCAATAAATTGTTAAGATTTGACTCATGGAAAGAAATTTTAGAAAAGTAAGAGTAGGCTTAGTAGTAAGTAATAAGATGGACAAGTCCATAGTAGTTTCCGTAGAAAGGAAGGTAAAGCACCCTAAGTACGGTAAATTTATGAAAAAGACTACTAAGTTCATGGCTCACGATGAGAAAAATGAGTGCAACGAGGGAGATACCGTAAAAATTATGGAAACTCGTCCTTTAAGCAAAAATAAGTGTTGGAGGCTGGTAGAAATTGTTGAGAGAGCTAAGTAATATAAGGTTTTGATTTTTAAAAGCTAAGTAAGTTTAGCATAAACTATTTAAAGACATGATACAGCAAGAGTCCCGACTAAATGTGGCAGATAACAGTGGTGCAAAAGAAGTACTTGTTATTCGTGTACTTGGAGGTACAAAGCGTAAATACGCTTCTGTGGGGGATAAAGTAGTAGTAACAGTAAAATCTGCTCTTTCATCAAGTAACTTGAAAAAAGGTACAGTTTCTAAGGCTGTGATAGTAAGAACGAAGAAAGAGGTGCGCCGCAAGGATGGTTCTTATATAAGATTTGACGATAACGCAGTAGTTTTATTAAACGCATCAGACGAGCCTCGTGGCACGCGTATTTTCGGACCTGTTGCACGCGAATTGCGTGAGAAGCAGTTTATGAAAATCGTATCTCTTGCTCCAGAGGTTTTATAATAGAAGAAATAATTATGAAGAAGCTTGAGATTCCTAAGCATAAAAAATTACACGTTCGCACAGGCGATAAAGTAATCGTAATCGCAGGTAATGAAAAAGGTAGAACTGGCATCGTTACTAAAATTCTTAGAGATAAGCAACGTGTGATTGTAGAAGGCTTGAATATTGCTAAGAAAGCAGTAAAACCTTCTAATGATAACCCTGAGGGTGGTTTCATAGAGAAAGAGTTGGGTATCCATATCAGTAATGTGATGTTGGTGGACCCTAAGACAGGAAAACCTACCAGAATTGGCAGAAAAGAAGAGAAAGATGCTAAAACAGGGAAGGTGAAACTGGTAAGATACGCTAAAAAGTCAGGTGAGATAATTAAAAACTGATAACAATGGCAACTCCAAGATTAAAAGAGAAATATTTGAAAGAGGTAGTTCCTGCTTTGCAAGCAAAGTTTAACTACAAATCTCCTATGCAAGTGCCTAAATTGGTTAAAATCTGCATCAATAAAGGCATTGGTCAAGCAACCTCAGATAAGAAACTGGTTGATGTGGGGGTAGAAGAATTAACAACGATTACAGGGCAGAAAGCAGTAGCCACACGTTCTAAGAAAGCGATTTCTAACTTTAAGCTACGTGAGAATATGCCAATAGGAGCAAAAGTTACGCTACGAGCAGAACGTATGTATGAGTTCTTAGACAGATTGGTTACAGTATCTCTTCCAAGAGTACGTGATTTCAAAGGAATTAATGATAAGGGGTTTGATGGCAGAGGAAACTATACCTTGGGCGTGAAAGAACAAATTATTTTCCCTGAAATCAGTATAGATAAGGTAAGCAAGATTTCTGGTATGGATATTACCTTTGTTACTACTGCGAAAACAGACGAAGAGAGTTACGAATTATTAAAGGCATTAGGAATGCCCTTCAAAAAGTAAAAATAACTTTGTATGGCAAAAGAATCAGTCAAAGCGCGTGAACGCAAAAGAGCGAAATTGGTAGCAAAATATGCTGAGAAAAGAGCAAAACTCAAAGAAGAAGGTGATTATAAAGCCTTAGATGCTCTTCCAAGAAATTCCTCTTATGTAAGATTGCATAATAGATGCAAACTTACAGGCAGACCGAAAGGATACATGAGAAAGTTTGGTATCTCAAGGGTAACTTTTAGAGAAATGGCTGTAGATGGGAAGATTCCAGGACTTACTAAAGCAAGTTGGTAATTGCTGAGAAATCTTAATCTTAGTGTGAAATGTAAAAATTTTTTGTGTTGCTCTTCCAAATAACTAAGATAAAACACAAAAAATGATTGGTTAAGAAGTAATAAAAGTAATGATACAATGACAGACCCAATAGCTGATTATTTGACAAGGCTAAGAAATGCAATCAAAGCAAGGCACAGAGTAGTAGAAATTCCGTCTTCTAAAATAAAAAAGGAGATAACGAGAGTGCTTCATGAGAAAGGGTTTATTCAAAGTTATAAATTTGATAACTCTGATGGGCAAGGCATTATCAAAATTGCGTTAAAGTACAATCCTGTTACTAAACTCGCTTCTATGATACACTTAGAAAGGGTAAGCAAGCCGGGATTGAGAAAATACGTGAAAGCAGACGAACTTCCAAGAGTGCTTAATGGTTTAGGGATTGCTGTTATCTCTACTTCCAGAGGTTTGATGACCGACAAAGAAGCAAGAGAGCAAAATATAGGTGGTGAAGTGATTTGCTACATCTATTAATATATTTTAATAAAGGCGTTAAGAATTTTAAATTTATAAACAGATGTCTCGTATTGGTAAAAAGCCGATTGCTATACCTAAGGGTGTAACAATAGATATCTCTAAGGACAATGTAATTACTGTGAAAGGACCTAAAGGCACTTTAAAACAAGAGGTTGACGTTGATATAGAGATTGGTATCGAAAATGAGGAACTGGTCGTCAAAAGTCCAACCAATCAAAAACGTCATAAATCTCTACATGGTCTTTATAGAGCATTGATTGCTAATATGGTAGAGGGAGTAACGAATGGTTATGAGCGCAGACTTGAATTAGTGGGTGTAGGTTTTAAAGCCTCTAATACTGGTCAGGTGTTAGAACTTAGTCTTGGCTACTCTCATAGCATTTATATGGGAATCCCAAGTGAAATCAAAGTTTCTACTGAAACTTTAAAGGGGAAAGCTCCTACTATTATTTTGCAAGGTATAGATAAGCAACTTATTGGTCAAGTAGCGGCGAAGATTAAATCGCTCAGACCTCCAGAGCCTTATAAAGGTAAAGGTGTGAAGTTTGAAAATGAGGCTATTCGTAGAAAAGCAGGTAAATCTGCAGGTGGTAAGAAGTAATTTTTAATGTAATAGAGCAATGGTTACAGATAAAGTCCTAAGACGAAATAAAATCAAAAAAAGAATCCGTGCTAAGATTAACGGCACGGCTGTTCTGCCTCGCCTATCAATCTACAGAAGCAATAAAGCTGTTTATGTACAGTTGATAGATGACAACAAAGGACATACTTTGGCAAGTGCTTCTTCTTTGGAAATCTCTAAGGAAAAGTCGGTGAATATGTCTATTGCAAAAGAAGTGGGTAAAAAATTAGCTGAGAAAGCCCTACAAAATGGTATAGATAGAGTAGTGTTTGATAGAAATGGCTATTTATATCATGGAAGAGTAAAGGCTTTGGCTGAGGGAGCAAGAGAAGGAGGACTTAAATTTTAACTTACATTTAATAATAAGATATGTCGCAAGTAAATATTAGGTCTGTAAAAGCAAGCGAAATAGAGCTTAAGGAAAGTGTAGTAGCAATCCAAAGAGTAGCTAAAGTAGTAAAAGGTGGTCGTAGATTTAGTTTTGCCGCTATCGTAGTAGTAGGAGACGGACACGGAGTAGTAGGGTATGGTTTGGGCAAAGCCAATGAGGTTACTGACGCAATTGCTAAAGGTATCGATGATGCAAAGAAAAACTTGATTAAAGTTCCTATTATGAGAGGTACTGTACCTCATGAAATCATCGGTAAGTATGGTGCAGGTAAGGTTTTGTTGAAGCCTGCTGCAGCCGGTACAGGAGTAATTGCTGGTGGTGCTATGCGTGCTGTGTTAGAATCCGCTGGGATTACAGACGTTTTAGCAAAGTCTAAGGGTTCTTCTAACCCTCATAACGTGGTGAAAGCTACTTTTGACGCTTTGAGCAAAATGAGAGACCCACGTATGATAGCTCAACAAAGAGGAGTGTCTTTATCTAAAATATTCAATGGTTAATAACTATGGACAAAGTTAGAATTACACAAGTGAGGAGTATTATTAAAAGACCCAAAGACCAAAAGCTAACAGTAAAGGCATTGGGCTTACGTAAAATCAACCATAGTGTAGAAAAAAATGCTACTCCTCAGATTATGGGTATGGTTCGTAAAGTGGCTCACTTAGTCAAAGTAGAGCAGGTATAAGGTCGGGCGGTACAACGCAACTTAAAATTTAATCTCAAGCTTAAATTAAAATCCTTATGAATTTACATACATTGAAACCTGCAGAAGGTTCAGTAAGAAAAAATAAACGCTTAGGCAGGGGGCAGGGTTCTGGAAAAGGAGGAACTTCTACAAGAGGACATAAGGGAGCGCAATCTCGTTCTGGTTATTCTAAAAAGCTTGGCTTTGAAGGTGGTCAGATGCCTTTGCAAAGGAGAATCCCCAAATACGGCTTTAATAATCCAAATAGGGTTGAGTATAAGGCGATAAATATAGATGTAATTCAGCAACTTATAGAAAAGACTAATGCCAACAAAGTAGATGTAGAACTGCTTGTTTTAAATGGTCTTGCTTCGAAGAACGATAAAATTAAAATTCTTGGAAGAGGTACTTTAAGTGCAGGTGTTGAGGTGGTCGCTCATGCTTTCTCTTCTTCTGCAATCGAACAAATAGAAAAAGTAGGCGGAAAAGCAACAAAAATTGGGTCATGAAAAAATTTATCACTACGATAAAAAATATCTTTTCTATCGAAGAACTTCGAGGAAGAATCATTACTACAATGTTATTGCTGGTTATATTTAGATTAGGCAGTTACATTGTACTTCCAGGTTTAGATACCAAACAGCTGGCTGGAGGAGTAAGTGGAGGCTTTTTTGATATGCTCAATACCTTTTTGGGTGGAGCCTTTTCAAGAGCATCTATCTTCGCTCTTGGTATCATGCCTTATATTTCTGCTTCTATTGTGATTCAGCTACTCACCGTTGCTGTTCCTTATTTCCAAAGAATGCAGAAAGAAGGAGAGTCTGGTAGAAAAAAGATTAATCAGATTACGAGGGTGCTTACAATCTTGATTACCTTCGTACAAGCCTCTGCCTATATAGCAGGGACTATTCCACCAGAAGCAATCATGATAGATAGGTCTTTCTTTATTATCTCATCAATGATTATTCTTACTTCTGGTACTATTTTTTGTATGTGGCTCGGCGAGAAGATTACAGATAAGGGAATTGGCAATGGTATTTCTATGCTAATTATGATTGGTATTGTTTCCCGCTTCCCTGGTGCCTTGATAGCTGAAGCAGTATCAAGAGGTTCTTCTTTGTTGTTGTTATTCCTATTGGAGTTGATAGCATTGTTTTTCGTAGTCATGGGCGTGATTTTGCTTACCCAAGCAGTTCGTAAAGTTCCTGTGCAGTATGCAAAACAAGTGGCTGGGGCAAAGAATGCACCAAGCAAGAAACCTGTGGTAGGTCAGCGTTCTTATCTTCCTCTTAAAATTAATTCTGCGGGTGTAATGCCTATTATATTTGCTCAATCTTTGATGTTTATTCCCTCGTTAGTAGCTTCTGCTTTTCAGGATACAAATGATACAGCAAATTACATTGCGACTACCTTTGCAGATTTTACTTCTTGGCAGTATAACTTATCTTTTGCGATACTCATTATATTGTTCACTTTCTTTTATACAGCCATTACGGTAAATCCGAAACAGATTGCCGAAGACATGAAAAGAAATGGGGGGTTTGTACCGGGAGTGAAGCCGGGAGAACCTACTGCCGAGTACATAGATAATATAGTAGATAGAATTACATTCCCAGCTGCTTTGTTTATTGCAATAGTAGCAATTATGCCTGCTTTTGCAAGTATGGCAGGAGTAAGTCAGGAGTTTTCTCAATTCTATGGTGGAACCTCTTTGCTCATTATGGTAGGTGTTATTCTTGATACTTTGCAACAAATAGAAAGTTACTTACTCATGAAGCATTACGAAGGTTTGATGCAAACAGGTAGTGTGAAGGGTAGGCAAAATGTAGTGGTTGCGTAATTTTATAATTTGGATAAATTCTAAAACTATATGCCGAAACAAGCAAATATCGAGTTGGACGGAATAATTGTGGAGGCGTTGTCAAACGCAAGATTCAGAGTAGAGTTAGAAAATGGGCATCAAATTTTAGCTCATATATCAGGTAAAATGCGTATGAACTACATACGAATATTGCCTGGTGATAAGGTTAGGTTGGAAATGACGCCTTACGACCTTACTAAGGGAAGGATAGTATATAGGTACAAATAAGAATTTATCTGTTTTTTTAGGATTTTCACATTTTAACTTTGAAATAAGATGAAAGTAAAAGCATCTATTAAAAAAAGAAGTGCAGAGTGCAAGGTTATCCGTAGGAAGGGTAAACTTTATGTCATCAACAAGAAGAATCCAAAGTATAAACAAAGACAAGGCTAATTTTTAAACACATTTATTTATGGCAAGAATTGCAGGTGTAGATATTCCAGATAATAAAAGAGGAGAAATAGCACTTACTTATATCTACGGCATTGGTCGTTCTTCTGCAACTAAAATATTAAATAAAGCAGGAATTGATGTAAATAAGAAAGCTTCTCAATGGAATGACGCTGAGTCAAAAGCTATTAGAGATATTATCTCTACTGAGTTTAAAGTGGAAGGTGAGCTTCGTTCTGAAGTTCAGTTAAACATAAAACGTTTGATGGATATTGCTTGTTATCGTGGACTTCGTCATCGTAAAGGACTTCCTGTAAGAGGGCAAAGTACTAAGAATAATGCAAGAACTCGTAAAGGTAAACGTAAAACAGTAGCTAACAAGAAGAAGGCTGCAGCTAAGAAATAAAATTTAATGCTTTTCTGAAAAATGGCAACACAACAAACACAAAAAAGAAAAGATAAGGCAAAGAAAAGGGTCGTACAAGTAGAATCCGTAGGTCAAGTACATATCAAAGCCTCATTTAATAATATCATCATTGCTATTACTAATATGGCGGGTCAGGTAGTAGCTTGGTCTTCTGCGGGGAAAATGGGCTTCAAGGGTTCCAAGAAAAATACACCTTATGCCGCTCAATTAGCCGCTGCTGATTGTGCAAAAGTAGCATACGATTTAGGTATGCGCAAGGCAGAAGTATTTGTCAAAGGACCAGGTGCGGGTAGAGAGTCTGCGATACGTACTATCCAAAGTACTGGTATAGAAATATCTACAATTAAAGATATTACTCCATTGCCTCACAATGGATGCCGTCCCCCTAAGAAACGTAGAGTATAATCTTTTTCTAATTTTATCTAATAAGTGTTGGAAGCTGAATCTTGGTGAAATAACCAAGACGCAACACATTTAAGTAACTAATTTTTAATTAAAATGGCAAGATATACAGGTCCTAAGTCCAAGATTTCAAGGAAATATGGCGAACCTATTTTAGGTCCTTCTAAGGCTCTAAAAAATAAAAATTATCCCCCAGGTCAGCATGGGAAAAATAAGCGCAAGAAAAGCTCAGAATATGCCGTACAATTGGCTGAGAAGCAAAAAGCAAAATACTTGTATGGTGTTTTAGAAAGACAATTTAGAAAGACTTTTCATATTGCATCTCGTAAGTCTGGCGTTACAGGGGCTAATTTGCTCAAGTTATTAGAAGCAAGGTTAGACAATACAGTTTACAGACTTGGTATTGCGCCTACGCGTAGAGCGGCTCGCCAACTGGTAAGTCATAAGCACATTCAAGTAAATGGAGAAGTGGTAAATGTTCCTTCTTACTCTTTAAGACCAGGCGATGTGATAAGTGTAAGAGAGAGGTCTAAATCCTTAGAGGCAATTACTAAATCTCTTTCTGGCAGACTCAACAAGTTTGCATGGTTGGAATGGAATAGTGCCGATATGGAAGGTAAATTTATCAATTTCCCTGAACGTGAGGAAATTCCAGAAAATATCAAAGAGCAATTAATCGTAGAATTGTACTCTAAGTAATTTATTGCTTGTTTACTAAGGTTGTATTTTGCGTACCCGTTCTAATAGATAGAAGTAGTAATAGAGAAACTTTTTAATAAATTGTGAAAATCTTTTCTATATTTGCTACTTGTTTAGGTTTCAAATAGTTCATTATTGAATTTAAAAAATTAATAGGAAAATTAATATGTCCATTTTAGCATTTCAAATGCCTGAGAAGGTGGTAATGGAAAAAGCAGATGACTTTAAAGGGTTGTTTGAGTTCAAGCCACTTGAAAAAGGTTATGGTGTTACTATTGGTAACGCACTTCGTAGAATCCTTTTATCTTCTTTAGAAGGTTACGCAATTATCGGAATCAAAATTTCTGGCGTATTACATGAGTTTTCAACGATTGAGGGGGTTGTCGAAGATGTATCTGAGATTATTTTGAACTTGAAAATGGTAAGATTTAAAAGGTTAGTAGATGCTCCATCTACCAAAATTACCGTTCAAGTACGTAATAAAGATGTATTTAGGGCTGGCGATATTGGAGAGTTTTCTACAGATTTTCAGGTGCTGAATCCAGACCATGTAATCTGTCATTTGGATTCCTCTAAGGGTTTTGAAGTGGAACTTTTCCTTGACAAGGGTAGAGGCTATGTGCCAGCAGAAGAAAACAAAGCTGTAGAGCAAAGTTTTGGCTATATTCCAGTAGATGCTATCTTTACTCCTATCAAAAATGTTAGATATAATGTAGAGAATACAAGGGTAGAGCAAAAGACAGACTATGAAAAGTTGGTTATTGAAGTGGAAACAGATGGCTCTATTCACCCAGAAGACGCTTTGAAAGGAGCAGCAAATATTTTAATCAAGCACTTTATGCTGTTCTCTGACCAGACGATGACTTTTGAAACTGCTAAACCAGAAGAAGAAGAAACTGTAGATGAGGAAGTACTACACATGCGTAAGTTGCTTAAGACTCCTCTTACCGAACTTGACCTTTCTGTACGTGCTTATAATTGCTTGAAAGCGGCAGATATTCGTACTTTGGGGGATTTGGTGCAGTTAGAAATTTCAGATATGATGAAATTTAGGAATTTTGGTAAAAAGTCCTTGACCGAGTTGGAAGCATTAGTGGCAGACAAAGGCTTAAACTTTGGAATGGACGTAGGCAGATACAGACTTGATGAAGACTAAATTTTAGATTTCCTAATAATTTTAAAAAATGAGACACGGTAGAAAAATTAATCATTTGGGAAGAACAGCAAGCCATAGAAGTGCATTGCTTTCTAATATGGCATCTTCCTTAATCATACATAAAAGAATTACTACTACAGTAGCTAAAGCAAAAGCATTAAGGAAATATGTAGAGCCTTTGCTTACAAAAGCTAAAGTAGATAGTACACATTCTCGTAGAATAGTATTTTCTTATTTGCAAAATAAAGATTCTGTGAAGGTGCTTTTTGATGAGGTAGCACAAAAAATAGCAAGCAGACCTGGTGGCTATACAAGAATCATTAAACTTGGTAATAGACAGGGGGATAATGCGGAAATGTGTATGATGGAATTAGTAGATTATAATACACTTTTACTTACTGATAGCAAAGCTGGTAAGCGTACAAGACGCAGCCGCAGAGGTAAAGGGAAAACATCTGAGCAGGTAGCGGTTGCTGAGGTAGTTTCTACAAACGAAAAAACACTTCAGGAAACTGAGAAAGTCGAGGAAAAAATATCGGAGAACGAAAACTAATCTTGATAGTGATACACTCTTGAAAGCTACCTATTTACAGGTAGCTTTTTTATTGTTTAGCCTAATTATCAATAATTTTCACTACCTATGAAATATATTTTTTTGCCTTTCATAGTTTTAATGGTTTTTTTATTTAGTAGGTGTGCAACTGAAAAGCGAGAAAAGGAGGAGATTCAAACTTTTCCTACTCAGATAAAACATGCAAAGGGTTTTAGCATCACAAAAGCCAAAGATTATAAAATACTTACAGTGCATCAGGCATGGAAAAATGCTAAAAAGACATTCCGATACATACTTCTGAAACAAGGACAACAGATGCCTCAAAACCTTACAGATGAGGTTGTGGTAGAAGTCCCCATCCAAAAATTCATCTGTCTATCCACTACCCATGCCCCTTTTGTCGATTTATTAAGAGAAAGTGAGAAAATTGTGGGTTTTGCTGGTAGTAAATATGTTTCTACTGCTTCTATCGCTAAGCTAATCAAACAAGGAAAAATCAAAGAAGTTGGGCAAGAGAATGGTATTAACTTGGAAGTGATGTTAGATTTGCAACCTGACTTAGTAATCGCCTATATGATGAATGAGGCAGACAAGTCTTACCAAGAAATGCAAAGAGCAGGCGTAAAAATAGCTATCAATTCAGAATACTTAGAAGAAAGTCCTCTCGGACAGGCAGAATGGATTAAATTTTTTGCTGCTTTTTTGGACAAGGAAAGAGAGGCGGATAGTATTTTTAATGAGATAGAAAATGAATATCTGGCGACCTCTGCCTTGGCGAGGCAAGAAGCTAATAAGCCGTCAGTTTTTACTAATATTCCCTACGGGGGAACTTGGTATGTAGCAGGAGGGCGTAGTTTTGTAGCCAAATTAATCCAAGATGCGGGAGCAAACTATATTTTTGAGCAAGATAGTACACGCGGGAGTATTCCTATGAGCATAGAATCTGTTTTTCAAGCAGCTCAGAAAGCAGATTTTTGGCTTAATGTAAGTGATTTTCAATCTCTGCAAGAACTTAAAAATTTGGATACCCGCTTTATAGAGTTTGATGCTATGAAAAAAGGTAATATTTTTAATAATAACAATAAAGTGAATGAAGGAGGAGGGATAGCGTATTGGGAACTGGGAGTGGCACGTCCAGATATAGTGCTAAAAGACTTAGTTAAAATTTTTCACCCACACATTTTGCCTCAACATGACTTGTACTTTTATAAAAAATTGAAATAAAACATAAGGCTATTTCCTTACTTGCTCAAACATTCCTTGCATTACCCACTACCTTGTTTACAAATCGTACATCTCCCTGTTCGTTTCTGAACAATCAATTAAATTGTTTTGTATTTAAATTTTTGATAATCAATATTTTAAAAAATTGGCATTTTCATTGTTAAATCAGTATTAACTTAAAATTATATAAAAACTTAAAACTTTTTAGATACAATGAGAACGCTTACAGCGATTTTTAGCCTCTTATTGGTGGCTTCTTATTCTTTTGCCCAGTCTATCTCTGGGGCAGTTTTAGATGAAAATGCCAAACCTTTACCTTTTGCCAATGTACTTTTGCTCAAATCCGCCGACTCCTCTATGGTGAAAGGGGCAGTAAGTGATGCCAACACAGGAAAATATAGTTTTGAAAAAATAGCTTCGGGAAAATATTTGGTGTCTGTTCGCATGGTCGGCTACCAAACGCATTTTTCTCAACCTTTTGAGTTTAGCGGCGCTGACGTGCAGTTAGAAACAATAAGTTTGAGCCTGGCAACAACCCAACTCAAAGAGGTAAGCGTAAGTGCGGCAAAAAGCATGATTGAGGTAAAGAATAATGCTATAGTTTTGAACGTAGAGAGTAGCCCTATCTTGTCAAGTGGGACTGCCTTAGATGTGCTTTCCAAAGCTCCGGGTGTCAATGTCGACCAAGATGGAAAAATCAGCCTCAAAGGTCGTCCAAATGTAAGCGTAATGATAGATGGCAAACTGACCTATCTTTCTGCTGATGAGGTAAGCAGACTATTGCAAAACACCCCTGCTAATAATATCGAATCTATAGAGGTAATGCAAAATCCTTCTGCCAAATATGATGCGGCAGGTAATGCAGGGATTATCAATATCAAACTTAAAAGAGATAAGACTTTGGGGGCAAATGGCAGTTTGAACTTAAATACGGGCTATGGTCGCTTTGAAAAATATGGAGTAGGGGGGACACTAAACTATCGTCAAAAGAAATTTAATGCTTTTGGTAATTATAATTACAACTATAACAAGCGTTTTCAAGAACTTGACTTTTATCGCACAGTTCCCTTACGAGATGAACTGACGATTTTTCAACAAAATAATGAAATGATAAACTGGCGAGATAACCACAACTTCAGAGCAGGCATAGACTACATAGTTAGCCCTAAGACTACCATAGGGGTAATGGTCAATGGTAACTTTGGCTCTTGGAATGGGAATAATGACAACAGAACTCGCTTGTCTGGCTTAAACCCTAATCCTTATGATAAAATGGCTACTTCTGTGGATATAGGCGATAAGTGGAATAATATTGCGGCTAATTTTAATATCAAGCAAAAAGTTGGCAAGGGAGAGCTGACTTTTGATGCAGACTACTCTCATTGGAAACGTGATGGCAATCAACTGCTTACCAATGTCTTCAGCAATGGAGAAACGCAAAATGTCATTAATCCTTTGTATGTAAAAATGAAAACAGATGCCAACATAGACATCAAGGCTTTCAAAGCAGATTACTCTATAGGCTTGAAAAATAATCTGAACTTAGAAGTAGGTGCAAAAAGTAGCTGGGTAGTAACGGACAATAACTTAGACTTTATGACCAAGCAAGATGCAGACTGGGCAAACGACCCTCAGCGTAGCAATACTTTCGAATATACGGAAAATATCAATGCCGCTTACGTGAATTTGAGCAAACAGTTTAGCAAAACTTTCTCTGTGCAAGCAGGGTTGAGAGGGGAGCATACTAACTCCGACGGCTACTCTGCGACCATGAATCAGCGCAACAAAAGAGATTATTTCAATCTTTTCCCGAGCATCAGTGCTTCGTATGTGGTAGGGAAGAACCACAATTTTTCACTTTCTTTAAGTAGAAGAATTGACCGTCCAGATTACCAGTCTTTGAATCCATTTATCTATTTCTTAGATAAATACAATTACCAAAAAGGCAATCCATTTTTGAATCCACAATTTACCAACTCTTATAGTTTGACTTACTCTTTCAAAAATGCAGCAACGGCAAGTTTGAGCTATAATAAAACGAAAAACGCTATGACACAAATCGTTGAGCAAGACAATGTTTCCCAAGCTAACTTTGCGACTATGGCAAACCTCAACGATTTCCAAAGCTATAGCCTGACGCTATCCAGCCCTATTCCTGTGCAAAAATGGTGGATGGCAAACATAAACTTGACAGGAGTATATAATCAAATCAAATCGCCTTTTACAGATGGCACTTTCATAGACAACTCACAGTTTAGCGTGATTGGCAATGTTACTAACACTTTCTCTTTGACCAAAGCTACTAAGTTGGAACTCACAGGGTTTTACCAATCGGCTATGATTTATGGAATATTTAATTTCAGTGAACAGTACCAAATCGATATGGGGCTTTCTCACAGCCTCATGGATGGGAAAATGCGCCTGAGAGCCAGCGTAACAGATGTATTCAACACACGCAATAACAGGATGTTAATTAGTCAAGGAACGCTTAACAGCAATATTTATAACAAATGGGAAACCAGAGTAGCCCGCCTGACTTTGACCTACAACTTCGGTAGGAATGAAATCAAACCTGCTCGCCAGCGCAAAACTTCTATAGATGACGTACAGAGGAGAGTAGGTGGGAATAATTAAGGTGATTTAGGGAATTGCTTATCTAAAAGTAACACTAAACTTGCTTTTCTCAGTTTTATTTAGCATTTTCGTTTAAAATTGAAAAAGACTAAGAGGCGTACTTATAGACGAATAATAGAAATTACATAATTTTACTTGGCAATAGTTTGATTGACAAAGGTTTATAAAGTAAAGCATCTTACAAATAGATTTTTTAGGTAAGCATTTCACTTTAACCATCTTAAACTAAAAACACTATGGGAATTTGGAACAAATTGACTGGTCAGTTTATAGATATCATCGAGTGGTTAGATAATACCCAAGATACGATGGTATATAGGTTTGAACGCAAAGGGAATGAGATAAAAAATGGGGCGCAGTTGATAGTGCGAGAGTCGCAGGTAGCTATTTTTGTGAATGAAGGACAAATTGCGGATACTTTTCAAGCAGGAACTTATACCCTCACTACACAAAACCTTCCTATTCTTAGCACTTTAAAAGGTTGGAAATATGGATTTAATAGCCCTTTTAAGGCAGAAGTGTATTTTGTTAGTACCAAAAACTTTGTAGATAGAAAATGGGGAACGAAAAATCCCATTATGCTCCGAGACCCTGAGTTCGGTCCGATTAGATTGAGGGCATTCGGTAGCTACGCTATTCGTATTACGGACGGAGAGAAATTTTTGAAAGAAATAGTAGGTACAAATGCAGAATTTACCGCTGACCAAATTACCGACCAATTAAGAAATTTGGTAGTTACTCGTTTTACTGACATCATCGGGGAAAGTAAAATCCCTGTATTAGACATGGCTGCAAACTACAATGAGTTTTCCAAGTACATCAAAGAGCAAATCAAAGATGATTTTAATGAATATGGCTTAGAAATTACTAAGGTCTTGATAGAAAATATTTCTTTGCCACCAGAAGTAGAAGCGGCGTTAGATAAACGCAGTAGTATGGGGGTATTAGGAAATTTAGACCAATACATGAAGTATCAAGGTGGGCAAGCACTTGGGAATATGGGTAATAATACGAGCGGAGGCAATTTAGGTGATTTGGTAGGTGTAGGTGTAGGTTTGAATATGCTAAATAATATGGTAGGTGGGCAAGGAGGAAATCAGAATCCGCCTCCCCCCATGCCTTCTTTTTATGTAGCAGTGAACGGACAACAAACAGGACCTTTCAATCTTGCTCAGTTACAGCAAATGTTCCAAGCAGGACAGTTAAATCAACAATCTTTGGTGTGGTCGCAAGGCATGGCAAGTTGGACAGCTGCGGGTCAAGTGCCTCATTTAGCCAGTATTTTTGCTTCCGTACCGCCTCCAGTACCACCTCCGCCTCCTGTTGTATAGATAATCAAAAAATAATGAATAGCTTTGCTAATTGATTGGGCAAAGCTATTTTTTTATGCTGGTTTAAGAACATACTTATTATGAAGTTGTACCTCATACCTATTCCTTTGTCAGAGAATAGTTTACATACACTTTCTCCACAAATCAAAGAAGTAATTTTAGTTACTGATTATTATTTTGTAGAGGAGATTCGCACTGCACGCCGTTTCATTAGTAGCCTGAAAACAGGCAGGGATATTTCTCAAATGACTTTTTTCGAGTTAAACAAGAAAACAGAAATAAAAGAAGTAGGGGAGAATTTCAAGAAAATTCCTTCAGGGGCAAATGTGGGGTTAATGTCGGAAGCGGGCTGCCCTGCTGTAGCTGACCCTGGTAGCTTGGCTGTAAACTATGCACATAAACATCATATACAAGTAATTCCTCTGGTGGGGCCTTCTTCTATTTTGCTGGCTTTGATGGCTTCTGGCTTGAATGGACAGTCTTTTGCCTTTCAAGGGTATTTGCCCATAGAAAAAAATAATAGAGAAAAAGTGATTAAAACCTTAGAAAAGGAGTCAAAGCAAAAAAGACAAACTCAAATTTTTATAGAAACTCCATACAGGAATAACTCGATGTTAGAAAGTCTGATAGAACATCTTTGGGAGGAAACTTATCTTTGCGTAGCAAGCAATTTAACTTGTGAGAATGAATACATTAAAACAAAGAAGGTCAAAGAATGGAAAAATGAGAAGGTAAAAAAACTGCTTCCCGACCTACACAAACAGCCTACGGTCTTTCTACTGTTAGCATGATTTCTTTTTTTATTCCTATCAGATGCGAAGTATCATTAGCCAATTCTAATACAAAGTTACCATCTATGGTATAATTGAGCATATACAAACATGTATTAGAATGTGGAAAAGTGTCCATATCTTTCAAAGGAATATCTAAAAGTAAGCACAAGAAAATGCGCATCGCTCTACCGTGCATACAAATCAGTATGGTATTTTCGTCATCATTCTCTAAGATGTGTTGCAAAGCAACTTTCTGTCTTTCAAGTACATCTAAAGGGCTTTCTCCACCTTCTGGTCTGATGTGCATTTCGCCGTTGCGCCAAGCAGTCAAAATTTGTTGGTACTCATAGTCGTCATGAGGGGTAATAGACCTGCCTTCTCTGTGTCCCCAGCCCATTTCGTTTAGCCCAGCAAGTTGTTGCCAAGGTGTCCCTTTGACAATAAAATCCCAGACCGTTTGATGCGTACGCTTCAGGGTAGAGGTATAAATTTTATCAAAAGCAACATTCTTATAGGCTTGATAGAAAGCCTTAGCCTGTTGCCAGCCCAATTCGTTCAAGTCCGAGTCTATACCGCTGCCCTGCACCAAGCCCAATTGATTATAGTAGGTTTCGCCATGCCTAATGAGGTAAATCTTTTTCACTGTTATCAAAGTAGTTTAGTTGTAAATGCTTTAGTTTAGATTAGAAAGAAAGTGTTTAATAAAAAAGTTCAATAAAGCATAAAAATACGCTTTGAAAATCAATTTATTAAAAGCTTAAAATCTAATTTGGGTGCAAAACTACGAAAACAAATTCTAATCCAAAAATTAATTTTTTGTGAATTATTCACATTTGTTTTTTTGCTTAATTTTATTTTCCATTTGTTTGTTATACTCACTCCTGACAGGTTTCGCAAAGCTGCGGTTAGCTGATACTTTAGAATAACCAACACCAAAACAAAGTTGATAAAAATTCATTTTTATTTTATATCTTTGCTTGTAAATCAATAAATATGGCAAAAAACTTAGAAAATACAATCACAGACTTTATATCAGGCTTGGAAATCAAATCTACACCCGAAGAAATAGAGGCGGTACAAGTGTTTGCAAGGCAACTTGTAGAGGACTACGGATACCCCAAAACTCATATGCAAACACACCCACAACATAGAGTAAAAGCTCGTCCTTCGGATACTAAAAAAGAGTATCCTGTGGATATTGCTGTGTTCAAAAATGACAAAAAAGACGAAAACGAACTTTACATAGTAGTAGAGTGCAAAAAGAAAAATCGTAAAGATGGTAGAACACAACTTGAAAACTATCTCACTCTATCCAATGCCCATCTTGGCGTTTGGTTCAATGGTGAAGAACGAATTTTTATTCGCAAGTTTGTGAAACAGAATGGTGAAATTGTTTTTGAGGAAATTCTCAACATTCCGCAATTTGGGCAACGCATAGAGGACATAGGCAAATTCACACGCCAAGACCTGAAACCTACACACAACCTCAAAGCCATTTTCAAATCTATTCGCAATCATTTAGCCGCCAACACCGTAGGGGCAACTCGTGATGAGGTTTTAGCCCAACAACTTATTAACTTGATTTTTTGCAAACTCTATGACGAAAAATATACTGCACCTGACCAAATCGTGAAATTTCGGGCAGGTATTGACGAAAAGCCCAAAGAAGTTGAAAGACGGATTTTGGATTTATTCAAAGAAGTAAAAACAAACCTTCCCGAAGTAATAGACGACGAAGACCGTATTAGTTTGGATACTAACTCTATCGTTTATGTGGTAGGTGAATTACAAAACTATTCGCTAATGAATAGTGAAAGAGACGTAATAGCAGATGCTTTTGAAACTTTTATTGGACACGCCTTGAAGGGTGGACAAGGGCAGTTTTTTACGCCTCGCAACGTGGTAAAAATGATAGTAGAGATTTTGCAACCTACCGAAACCGATAAAATTATTGACCCCGCTTGTGGTAGTGGTGGTTTCTTGATAGATGCCCTAAGATTTGTTTGGGAACAAGTCGAACAGAAATACAAAAAATTGGGCTGGAGAGAAGCCGATATTGAGAAAAAGAAAATTGACATTGCTACCAAAAACTTTAGGGGTATTGACAAAGATTATTTTTTGAGCAAGGTAGCCAAAGCCTATATGAATTTGGTAGGGGACGGCACAACAGGTATTTTTTGTGAAGATAGTTTAGAACTACCTGAAAATTGGCGTGCAGAAACACGCAACAAAATCCAATTAGGAACTTTTGATGTGCTTTTGACTAATCCGCCTTTTGGAGAAAAGATAAAAGTAAAGGGTGAGGAAAAATTAAGACAGTTTGAATTGGCTTACGAGTGGAAAAATAGAAACAATCAATTAGAAAAAGGGAAACTTAAAACAGAACAGCCACCTCAGATATTGTTCATAGAAAGGTGTATGCAACTTTTGAAAGAGGGGGGAAGAATGGCAATGGTATTACCCGAAGGAACTTTTGGTAATCCGACAGACCGTTATGTTTGGAACTATCTTTTACAATGTGCTACGGTTGAGGCTATTATCAGTACACCTTCTGAGACTTTTCAGCCCAATACACATTTTAAAACAAGTATTTTAGTTGTTAGAAAAGGAAAACCTGAAAAAGATTATCCTATTTTTATGGGTATTGCCAATACTTGTGGGCATAATAAAAATGGTAAAGAAATTTATAAAATCAATCAAGATGGAACTTTTATCTTAGATGAAAACGGAAATAAAATCATTGATGATGAACTGGTTTTAGTGCTTGAAAAATACAAATTATTTCAAAATTCTCACTTAAATGATTTTTCTCATTTAGGTTTTGTTGTACCTTTTTCAAAAATAAAAAACTCCGTTTTTATTCCCGATTACTATGACCCTGAGCTGCAACAAGATTTAGATGCTTTAGAAAAGACCAAGGAATTTGAATTAAAAACAATTCAGGACTTAGTGAATGAAAAAGTCATTCAAATCAAACGTGGCAACGAAATAGGCTCACAATTTTATGGAAAAGGAGATATTCCTTTTATCCGTACAAGTGATATTGTAAATTGGGAACTCAAAATTGACCCTATTAAGTGTGTACCCCAAGAGGTATATGAGCAGTATAAAAAACAACAAGATGTGAAAGAAAATGATATTTTGTTTGTAAAAGACGGCACTTTTTTGATAGGTAGAAGTGCTATTGTTTCAAAAGAAAACGAAAAGATTATTATTCAGAGCCATTTACTTAAAATAAGAGTTTTGAAAAATGATTCTATAAATGCTTATTATCTACTGTATTTACTCAATCTACCCATAGTGCAGAAGCAAATCAAAAAATATACCTTTATTCAAGGTACAATCTCTACTGTTGGTGAAAGATTTTATGAACTCAAATTGCCTATTTTGAAAGATGTTAAAAAATTAGGACAAATTTCTGACGAGGTAAAAAATATTATGGATACTAAACAAAAACTAAGAGAGCAAATTAATCAACTGCTGCAATGATAAATATTTATGAGCGTAGTCCTTTGGTCAACTGGGTGCTTCTCAGCATAGCTATCTTGATAGGGATAGCTTCCATTATATATACCAACTCTTTGGTAAATAGGCTTTTAATCCAAGAAGAAAAACAAATTGCCCTATTTGCTAAGGGGCAGGAGTTTTTGGCTAATGCAGAACCAAGCGAAAATCTCAATTTTTTAATGGAGGAGATTATTGCTTCTAATAATTCTATTCCTGTGGTGTTGGCAGATGCAGACGGCGTTCCTATAGATAGTCGCAATCTTGACCTTCCCCAAGAAACAGAAATGAAAAAAAAATTAATGGAGGAGGAGATTGAGAAAATGAAAAAAGAACACCCTCCTATCGTACTTACTTTGGATTCTGCCTCAAATATGAAACAGTATGTTTATTACAAAAACTCCTCTTTGGTCAATCAGTTGCGCTATTTTCCCTATGTCCAACTGACAGTCATTTTGATATTTTTTATCTTAGTCTATTCTCTTTTTAGCTACTCGCGTAAGGCAGAGCAGAATAGGGTTTGGGTAGGACTTGCCAAAGAAACTGCCCATCAGTTAGGTACACCACTTTCCTCTTTGATAGCTTGGGTAGAGTACATGAGATTAGATGAGAATATTGGAGAGGAGATAGTAGAGGAATTGGAAAAAGATGTAAAAAGATTTGAAACCATAACAGCTCGATTTTCAAGTATTGGCTCTGTACCTGCCTTGAAAACGGAAAATATCAAAGAAGTATTAGAGGAGTGTGTAAATTATTTGCAAAAAAGAGTATCGAGTAAAGTAAGTTTTTTATTACATATCAAAGATGACGAACTTCCCGTACCAATGAATAAATCGCTCTTTGAGTGGGTAATAGAAAATATCTGCAAAAATGCGGTAGATGCTATGAATGGAGTGGGAGATATAGACATCTACGTAAGTCATACCAAAGACGATAAGCATTTGGTAATAGACATCAAAGACACGGGTAAGGGTATCCCCAAGTCTAAACTAAAAACTGTATTTAGACCGGGATTCACTACTAAAAAACGCGGTTGGGGCTTAGGATTGACCCTCGCTAAGAGAATCATAGAGAATTATCACAAAGGTAAAATATTTGTACTTCGCTCTGAAATAGACTTAGGAACAACTTTTAGGATTGTTTTACCTACTTTAAAAGTCCAAAAAGTACATATAAAAAATTAAACTTTAAACTTTTCTACTTCATACTTGGCAAAGGTTTTAAATATTTCTGATTTTATTGACAAGGTAGAAACGATACCCGTGATTGACGTTCGTTCCCCTAAGGAGTTCGCACAAGGGCATATCCCTACGGCAGTTAATATTCCTATTTTTACCAACGAAGAAAGAGCGGTAGTGGGAACGCTTTACAAGCAAAAAGGCAGAGAGGAAGCTATCATGAAAGGCTTGGAAATCGTAGGGACTAAATTAGCTGACTTTGCTCGTACAGCCAAGCAACTGACTAAAGACAAAAAAATATTAGTACACTGCTGGCGAGGAGGCATGCGAAGTGGAAGTATGGCTTGGCTCTTTGATACGGCGGGTATGCAAACTTTTACCTTAGAAAAAGGCTACAAGAATTATAGACGCTATGTATTGAGCTTTTTTGAAAAAAAGTTTGATATGCTCATAGTAGGGGGAATGACAGGAAGTGGGAAAACAGATATTCTCAAAGAAATTATCAAAAAAGGTCAAAAAGGGATTGATTTAGAAGGGCTTGCTCATCACAAAGGCTCAGCTTTTGGGAGTATAGGGCAAGCAGAACAACCTACTACTGAGCAGTTTGAAAATGACTTACAATATTTGTTATATCAAATTTTGAAAGATTGTCCCTTAGCAAAGATTTGGTTAGAGGACGAAAGTTCGCATATCGGTAAGGTATATTTACCTAAGCCCTTTTGGGAACAGATGCAAGATAGTAATTTGATATACATACAGTTGCCTAAAAATCTCCGCATACAACGCTTAGTGAGAGAATATACCCACTGCGATAGGGCTTTACTTGAAAGTGCTATTTTGAAAATTCGCAAGCGATTGGGCTTTGATAAGGCAGGAGATGCCCTCAAAGCCCTTGAAATAGGAGATTTTGCCAAAGTAGCTGACATTACCTTAGTCTATTACGATAAGGCATATACTTATGATATTTCACGCCGCAAGCCGTCAAGTATTTACTATCTGCCTGTTAGCGAGGACAATCCAGAGAAAACTGCACAAGAAGCTATTGATTTGGCAAAATCCAAAGGGATATTAAATGATTGAACTGTTTTTTTACTCCTCCTCCCCGATATTTTTCATCTTTGCTAAAAGGTGAAAACTGCCTTTGGTGGCTATCTTTTTACCTTTCAAATCTATCTGCTCAGGCAAAATAATTTCTGCGAAGCCTTTTTCACTCGCTCCTTTTTTTACCTCGACCATTTCAAAAGTATCCTTGCCTTCATTTTTTCCCAAATATACAAAAATATAATCCTTCCCTTCGGATAAGACAAAGGCTTGCTCTGGCAATGCCCACACTTTTTGCTTGTCTATTTCTATGATGCCTTTGAGAAAGGTCTTGGGCATTATGTCCTCGCCCTTGTCGTCAAAGTGAACATGAACGCTTACAGTGCGGTCTGGATTGATTTTGTGATTGATAAGGTAAATTTCGCCCTCGTGTTCGTGGGTTTCATTGCCCAGCATGATAAGTACTTTTTGCCCAATTTTTAAATCCAATACATCTTTTTCAAAAACATTGAGTTCTGCGTGTAAGTGTTCATTATTTACGATTTCAAACAGTACCTCTGCGGGAGAAACGTACTTGCCAATATTGACATTGACCGTAATGACATAACCGCTAATTGGGGCAGTTACAGCTACTTGGTTAGTAATTTCTCCTTTTTTGACCTTTTCTATGTCCAACCCTACGAGTTTCAATCTTTGCTCTAAGGCTTTTAGCTTGATTTGTAGGCTTTTATAGTCTGCGGTGCTTTGTTGTACCAATTTCTCAGAAGTTACCTTTTCTTTTTGCATTTCTGCTTGCCTTTCGTACTCTGCCTGAGCATATTCAAGTTTACTTTGCGTATCTAAGTAATCCTGTTGGAGTTGGATAAAATCAGGATTTTCTATGACTGCCAATACTTGCCCTTTTTTCACTTTTAGCCCTTGCAACATTTCTGTATTTTTGATAAAACCACCCATAGGGATAGAAATACTCACCAAATTTTGTGGAGGTACGTCTATCATTCCATTGACTTTGAGGGTTTTACTTACGTTCATTTGACTCAACTCTCCTAACTCTATGCCCGCATTGGCAAACTGCTCTGTGGTCAGTTCCACTTTGTTACTTGCTTGGCTTATTGTTTCTTGTG
This sequence comes from Thermoflexibacter ruber, assembly GCF_900113045.1. Lineage (GTDB taxonomy): Bacteria > Bacteroidota > Bacteroidia > Cytophagales > Thermoflexibacteraceae > Thermoflexibacter > Thermoflexibacter ruber. The sequence goes on along the minus strand of NZ_FONY01000028.1, from coordinate 48,840 downwards.
TTTCTGTTAGTTTTTCTTCTACCCCATCGCAAGAGGTCAGTAACAAGGAAAGCATCAAAAAGATAAAAACAGCTAATTTTTCTCCTTTGAGTAAAGAAGGGGATAAGAGTCCTTTATGGCTCTGCGAATTAGCCATTGCCCATTTTTCTATCAAATAATAGAGGGCAGGTAAGACAAACAAAGTGAGCAAAGTAGCGGAAATCAAACCTCCAATGACTACGGTAGCTAAGGGTTTCTGTACTTCTGCTCCCGCTCCCTGCGAAAGTGCCATAGGTAAAAAGCCTAAACTTGCTACTGCCGCCGTCATCAGTACGGGGCGTAGGCGATTTTTTGTACCTTCCATGATGATTTCAATTAGATGTTGGTGGTTAGATGTTGGTGGTTGATTGTTGGTTGTTAATTGTTCATTGTTGATTGATAATTGTTGATTGATAATTGTCAATTGCTCATTGCTCATTGTTTTTTGTTTTTTGAGGAAATTGAACTCGGCGATGAGGACGATGCCATTCAATACTGCTACGCCAAAAAGAGCGATAAAGCCTACCCCAGCCGAGATGCTAAAAGGCATATCTCTGAGCCAAAGCATCAAAATCCCACCAATGGCAGAAAGGGGTATAGCGGTGAAAATCAATAAACTCTGTCGGATAGAATGAAAAGTAAAATACAAGAGCATAAAAATCATTCCCAAAGCAATGGGAACAGCAATGCTCAATCGTTGTTTTGCCTCTTGCAGGTTTTTGAAACTTCCTCCATAAGTAATGTAATAGCCTGGGGGCAGAGATAGTTTTTTCCCGACTTCTTGCTGAATTTCGTTTACAATGCTCTCTACATCGCGACCTCTTACGTTAAAAGCTACAATCACACGCCTTTTGCCTTCTTCTCTTTGAATTTGGTTTGCTCCTTCCTTAAAGCTAATCTCTGCAATTTGGCTTAGAGGGATTTGCTCTCCTTTTTTATTGGTAATGAATAAGTTGCGTACATCATCTATATTTTCTCTATTTTCTTTTGCCAGCCTCACTACCAGTTGGTATCTTCTATCTCCTTCATACACTACCCCAGCTTCTTTCCCTGCAAAGGCAGTACTCAAAACATCATTGGCTTCGGCAATGCTTAACCCAAACTGAGCAATTTTTTCTCTGTCAAAATTAACGATAATTTGAGGTAAACCGATGACTTTTTCCACGTACAAGTCTGCTACGCCATCTACTTTTTGTACTAATTTGGCTAATTTCTCAGCTTCCTGAGCAAGTGTGTTCAGGTCTTCGCCATATATTTTCAAAACTACGTCCTGCCTTGCTCCTGTCATTAACTCATTGAAACGCATTTGGATAGGTTGCTGAAAGCCAATGGAAACGCCTGCGATATTTTCTTCTAACTTGGCTTGCATTTTTTCCGCTAATTCTTCTTTGGTGTGGGCATTTTTCCACTCGCTTTTATTTTTGAGAATCACCATGACATCGCTTGCTTCCAGAGGCATGGGGTCGGTAGGAATCTCTGCCGCTCCTATTTTCCCAATGACTTCTTCTACTTCGGAAAAATTCTTTTTTAAAATCTCAGCGATTGTCAAGGAAGTATGCACCGTTTCGTCTAAGGAACTCCCTGTAAATAAACGCACTTCCAAGGTAAAATCTCCCTCGTCTAAGGAAGGAATAAACTCGCCTCCTAAGCGACTAAACACCATTAGGCTGAGGGAAAATAAAATTACAGCCAAGCTCACAATTAAAAAGGGAATTTTTAATACCTTGTTTATCAAAGGCTTATAAATACTATAAATAGTATGAATAATACGGTCAGCTATGGTAACTTTGAAATTTATTTTTTTACTTAGCACCAAAGCCGACATCATCGGTACGTAAGTCAAAGAAAGTAAAAATGCGCCTAAAATGGCAAAAGAAACGGTCTGTGCCATAGGTTTAAACATTTTGCCCTCTATGCCTATCAAAGTCAAAAGTGGTAAATACACTATCATAATGATAATTTCCCCAAAAGCAGCAGAAGTACGAATTTTAGAAGCAGAATGATATACTTCTTCGTTCATTTCACTCTGGGTAAGGCTTGTTGCCTCTGAGGAGGGAAGGGAGAGGCTACGACTGTGCAAGTGATGCAAAGTTGCCTCTACGATAATCACTGCTCCATCTACTATCAGCCCAAAGTCTATTGCTCCCAAAGACATCAAGTTCCCCGACACACCAAAAAGATTCATCATAATAATAGCAAAAAGCAAAGAAAGCGGAATGACAGAAGCCACGACTAAGCCTGCCCGCAAATTCCCCAAAAGCAAGACCAAGACAAAAATCACGATTAAAGCCCCTTCTGTCAGGTTATTGACCACCGTTTGAATGGCATTATTGACCAACTTCGTCCTGTCTAAAAATGCCTCAATCGCTATGCCTTCGGGCAGGGTTTTCTCTATTTGTTTCATTCTTTCTTTCACCTTGGCAATGACTTTGGAGGAGTTTTCCCCTTTGAGCATCATTACGATTCCCCCCACTACTTCCCCATCATTGTTGCGTGTCATGGCACCGTACCGCACTGCACTCCCTAACTGTACTTTGGCGATGTCTTTGATGAAAATAGGCAAACCATTTTCTGCTTGGCTTACCATGATTTGTTCTATGTCTGCTATCGTACTTATCAGCCCTTCGCTGCGAATAAAATAAGCATTAGGTCTTTTATCTATGTATGCCCCTCCTGTATTTTGATTATTTTTTTCTAAAGCAGAAAAAATATCGTCTATGGTCAAGTTCATGCTTCGCAATTTTTCAGGGTGGAAAGCGATTTCGTATTGCTTTACGTACCCACCAAAACTACTTACGTCTGCTACTCCCTCCGTGCCAAGCATTTGCCTGCGAACTATCCAATCTTGGATAGTCCGTAAATCTGCTAAAGAGTATTTTTTCTCATAGCCTTTTTTAGGGTGAATGACATACTGGTAAATTTCTCCTAAACCCGTCGTAATAGGCATGAGTTCAGGCACGCCTACCCCCGCAGGAATCTGATTTTGAGCCTGTTGGATTCTTTCAAATACTTGTTGCCTTGCCCAATAAATATCAATGTCTTCCTTAAAAACAATGGTCAGCACCGACAAGCCAAAACGAGAAATAGAACGCATCTCTTCCATGTATGGAATGCTCATCATCGTTTGCTCTACAGGAAAAGTAATCAGCCTTTCTACCTCCTGTGCCGCCAGAGAAGGGCTGTAAGTAACCACTTGGACTTGGTTGTTGGTAATATCGGGGACGGCATCTATAGGCAGTTGGGTAAGGGCATACCCGCCCCAAAGTACCAATGCCAAAGTAAAAAGTCCAATAATAAATTTATGATATATGGAAAAATGAATAATTCTGTCTAACATTGAAATTAAATGTTTGAATTTGTTTGAGAATATTTTAAACAGATTGAATTTGTTGGCAGGATTGAGTTAGGAGCATTAAAAAATGAGTATTAATTTACTTTGTTTGAAAGCAAACTACAGAGATAAATAGTTGAAAATAATCAACGATTACAACTCATAACTCATAGTTTATAACTCATGACTAACTAAACTCTTGGCGGTTGCCAAATAGAGAGGTGAAAGGCAGAAAAGTAGCTTTCCTGATAAGTAGTTTTGTAAGATTTTATAGTTGGGAAATCTTCCCATTCCATACTCCAAGCAAAAGAAGGAGGCGGAAGAAATACAAAATGAACATGACTAATGTGTTGTACAGAGGACTGAAAAGGTAAATCTGTATGCTCATGAGCATCTTTTTGCTGATGCACAGGGTCTAAATAGTGCAGGGTTAAAAACTCTAAAAAATCAATATCTTCTTGGTGAACAACTTGATGGTGAGTAAAATGCTTGATAAGATGGCTCACTTTGAACAACTCCAATACACCATCGTTTGGCAAAAAGCTAATCGCCAAAAAATGAAGAGATAAAACCAAAGCAAAAAATTTCTTCAAAGTGTATGGATAAGTTTATGTTAAAAAAATTTCACCTACTTGCTTTAAAACATATGCAAAAATAAAAACGTTCAACTTAAAATACCTTAAAGCAAAGGTTTAATTTTTAAGTGCCAGCATAGATTTGTTCATGAAGCATTTTTTGAGAAAGATAATTTCGCATAAATTCTTTTTTGGCTTTTAGAGAGGTTACCTCCTTAGCATCATTGATTCTTTCTCCTTTAAAGACTGCTCCTTTAACATGAAAATTGTCAATCAAATGCCCCTCAAAAAAATTAGCTATTGGCTGATTAGGTTCTATTTTAAACTCTAATATCCCCGTTCCTGCAATCAAGGCTTCTTTTAATTTCCCTGAGTAAGCATATCGCAAGGCAAATTCTTTTTCATGGTAGCTGGTATTGGGTGTAGTAAAACTTCCCCTATATTCCCCTGATAAAGTATAGCTTTCTCCTTTGATAAGATAAGTCAAATCTTTCTCAAGAATTACCTGCAAAATCGCAAGAGATTCCATTTTGCTTCTGTCGTATAGAATCTCAATCCAATAACCCTCGATAAAATGTTTTCCTAAAACCCACTTTCTCAACCAATTAAACTTGTAAATTAGATGAGAAAATAGCAAATCACATGCCCAAGAAAAAAGGTATATGACGGGAATACCTAAGAGAAACCATAATAAGTTTAATATATAAATACTTGATAACCAAATATAAAAATACAAAATGCCCACACCAATACAAGCACTTGTGATGCGCCTGGCTGTGTTTAAAAACTCATGGATTAATTTTATCATGTATATGCAATGATTATCTGTTCTATGACAATCTGATTATTTAGTTATACCTTTTATCTCTGAGCAAAAATACAAAAAACTTAATCTTCTTCCTTTGCTTCTATATCTAACCTAAGCCTTTTCCACCAATGTTGGAACACCAAAACTGCCCATATATGATTTTGGTCGAAATTACTGCTCTCAAAAATAGTCTTTTTTAACTGCTTGATGTACTCAGGGTTAAAAACTTTCTGCTCTACTATGAAATCCTCATCGAGCAGTTGGTTTATCCAAGATTTCAAGACTGTTTTAAAACCTTTGGCAAGGGGAACATCGAAGCCATGTTTAGGGCGGTGATAGAGTTCTTTGGGAAGTATATCCTTGAAAGCGTCTTGGACAATGCGTTTTTTCCTGTTCCCATCTATTTTGTAACTTGCAGGCAAAGAAAAAGCAAAATTGACGAGCTGATGCGCCAAAAAAGGAACTCTGACCTCTAAGGCGTGTGCCATAGACATACTGTCGACCTTGTGAAGCATATCGTTGGGCAGAAGGGTTTGCACATCTGCATACAAAACTTCATTAAAATTCTTATTTTCAATATATTGTAAAAATTCTTTTTTGCGATTTTGATAGGTCAAAAACTCACTGATGCTGCCACTAAACTCCTGATGGGCAGTTAAGTTTTCTGAAAACATTTTCCAAAGTTCATTTTCTTCTATAAAACTGCTCAAATACCAATATCGCTCTTGGGGAGATTTCTGCATACTTTCTGCAAAGCGATGTAACTGCCTGAATTTGTTGGGGAAGTAGCCTCCTCTGGAGCGAGGAAGTTTCTCCAACAGGGGTAGGGAATTTTTCAGGATATTGGCTAAAAATCCGCCTTCTCTTGCCTTGTACTCGCCCAAGTATTTGTTGTAGCCCGCAAAAAGTTCATCGCCGCCGTCCCCTGAGAGGGCTACAGTGATTTTCTTTTTGGTTCTTTGGCTCAAAACAAAGACAGGAATCGCAGAAGAATCCGCAAAAGGTTCTCCAAAAAAGTCCAATAAGTTAAAAATAGCCTCAAAGAGGTCGTCATTGGTCAAACGAAAAACTGTGTGATTCGTTCCAAATTTTTCAGCGACCAAGCGTGCATACTTAGTTTCATCAAAAAAAGGCTCATCGGCATAACCAACTGAAAATGTGTTCAGATACTTTGTGTGCCTACTGGCTAAGGCGACGATGGCAGAGGAGTCAACTCCCCCACTCAAAAATGCTCCCACAGGCACATCGGCAATCAATCTTTCCAGCACCGATTCCTCTAATAACTGTACTAACTTTTTCTGAGCGGCTTCGTAGCTGAGATTTTTGTACTCAGGCAAGGGAGCTGTAGGTGGACTGTAATATCTTTTTATTTGCAAGTCTTTCCCTTTTAAGGTCAAATAATGCCCTTGAAGTAGTTTATACATATTTTTGAAAATAGTATAGGGGGCAGGAACATAGTGCAGCTGAAAATATTGGAAAATAGAGGTGCGGTCTATTATCTGAGGAATCCGATAAGCTAAAATAGCGTTAGGTTCGGAGGCAAACAAAAACTTGTCTTCGTCTAAATAATACCATAAAGGTTTGATTCCCAGCCTATCTCTTGCGATGAAAATACTATCTTCTTCTTTATCATAAACGGCAAAGGCAAAAAAGCCATGCAACTTATCTAAGCATTTTTCTTGGTAGTGAATGTAAGCATAGAGCAAAACTTCTGTATCAGAGGCAGAGTGGAAAACTATGCCTTTTGCTTTTAAATCTTCCCTTAGCGTTTTGTAGTTATAAATTTCTCCATTAAAAACAATGGTAAACCGTCCACTTGCATCGCTCATGGGTTGGTTGCCGTCAGAAGATAAGTCTATGATAGACAGCCTCCTATGCCCCAGTCCTGTTCTATTGGCATCAAATAAGCGTGCTGCATCGGGACCTCTGTGGGCGAGGGCTTCATTTGCCAAGTGGAGATTAATCATAGAAAACCTCCCGATTTCGTTAAAAGCGTAAATTCCTGTAATTCCGCACATGATTAGGTATTCGGTTATTTTTCAAAAGTAAACCGTATGTTTGGGAATTACAAAAATTTTCTCTCATTGCTAAGCAAAAATTAGGTGTAATTATAAAAACAGATAGAGGCAAACTTTCAAACGGTGCGATGCTCGCAAGTTTGCCTCTTCTTAATATATCTAATAACGAACCCCTTTAATTCCTCAAAGGCTTCCCTTTAAACAAAATACTATGGATTCTTTCCAAGGTCTTAGGCTCTCCTGTCAATGATAGGAAGGCTTCTCTTTCTAAGTCAAGTAGGTACTGCTCTGATACCAAAGTAGGCGCAGAAAGGTCGCCCCCTGCCATTACCCAAGCCAATTTGCGGGCGATTTTGGCATCATGTTCGGAGATATAGTTGCCGTAGAGCATACCGTTTACCCCTGCATAAAAAGCGGCTAAGGCAGTTTGTCCTAATACTTTAATGTCCTTGCGCTGTGCAGGTTGCGTATAGCCTGCTTCTGCTAACTCTATTGCCTTGCGCTTGGCATCTGCAAGTAGGCGAGTGCGGTTCATGGTAACTTCATCACTTTGACGCAAATAACCCATTGTTCTTGCTTCCTCAGCAGAGGTCGCCACTTTGGCAGTAGCGATATTCATAAAATACTCTTGTAAGCGATTGAGTTCTACATCTCCTTTGGCATAACTATCTGAGGCTCTCAGCGTCATTTCTTTTGTTCCCGCCCCCGCAGGAATCAAACCCACGCCAAACTCTACTAAACCGATATATAATTCACAATGTGCCTGAATGTGGTCAGCGTGTAGGTTCAGTTCGCAACCGCCACCCAAAGCCAAACCCGCAGGCGCAGTTACGACAGGGATAGACGAAAATCTTGCCCTCATTATTGAATTTTGGAAATAAGCAATCATCATATTGATTTCGTCCCACTCTTGGTCGCCCGCATACATGAAAAGGGTCGCCAAGTTTGCCCCTGCGGAAAACTGAGGTGCTTCATTCCCAATGACTAAGCCTCTGAAATCTGTTTCTGCTTTGGTGATAGCTGTGTTCAGACCTTCCAAAACTTCTTGCCCAAAAGTATTCATTTTAGAGTGAAACTCTAAACCTGCAATGCCATCTCCCAAGTCAAAAATCGTTGCGCCTGCATTGCCCCATACTTTGTTGGTTTTGCGAATGTTGTCCAAAATAATAAAGCCTTCTGTGCCGGGGATAGTTTTGTACGACTTGCTTGGAATATCATAGTATTTACGGATTCCATTCTCAACTTTATAGAAAGATTCATTCCCACCTGCCAACATATCATATACCCACTGAGCAGGTTTCTGCCCTGCCGCTTCCATTTTGCCCAAAGTTTCTTTTACGCCCAGTAAATCCCAAGTTTCAAAAGGACCCAATTCCCAAGCAAAACCCGCACAAATTGCCTTGTCAATTCTATACAATTCATCAGCTATTTCAGGGATTCTATACGTTACATATTTGAATAAATCGTAGAAAGTAGCACGATAAAACTCGCCTGCCTTGTCGTCAAAGTTAATAAGTTTTACGATTCTTTCTTTCAGGTTTTCAATTTCTTTGGTGGCTTCTAAGGCTTTGAAACTCACTTTTTTTTGTTGAGGTTTGTACTCAAAAGTTTGCAAGTCCAAAGTAAAAATTTCGCTTTTACCTTCGGGAGTTTTTACTTTTTTGAAAAAGCCTTGTCCTGTTTTGTCGCCAAGCCACTTACGGTTTTGCAACTCTTTCACAATTTCGGGCAAAAGGAACATATCCCTGCTTTCATCATGCGTCAAAGTAGCGTATAAGTTATTGGAAACGTTGATAGTAGTATCCAAACCTACTACGTCAGAAGTGCGGAAAGTTGCTGATTTTGCCCTGCCAATCACAGGTCCCGTCAAAGCATCTACCTCATCTACCGTTAAGCCAAACTTAGTAATGCTGTGCATTCCTGACATCATAGAGTAAACACCAATTCGGTTAGCAATGAAGGCGGGAGTGTCTTTACAAAGAACGGTGTCTTTCCCTAAGTACAAATCCCCGTACCACATCAAAAAATCAACCACTTCTGGCAAAGTTTTTTGAGAGGGGATAATTTCCAAAAGTTTCAAATAACGTGGAGGATTGAAGAAGTGCGTACCGCAAAAATACTTTTGGAAGTCCTCACTTCTGCCTTCAATCATCAGGTGCATAGGAATCCCTGAGGTATTAGAAGTAATCAAAGTACCTTTTTTTCTGTACTTTTCTACGTCCTCAAACACCTTTTTCTTGATGTCCAAACGCTCTACGACTGCTTCTAAGACCCAATCGCAGTCGGCGATTTTTTTCATGTCGTCAGTGAAATTGCCCAACTTCACCAAAGAAGCCACCGACTGCGTAAAAACCGCAGAAGGGCTTGCTTTCAAAGTATTAGCAAATGCCTCATTCACAATGCGATTGCGGACGGCAGGGTGTTCTAAGGTCAGTCCTTTGGCTTTCTCTGCCTCGGAAAGTTCAAAGGGAACAATGTCTAACAAGAGGACTTCTACGCCAATATTGGCAAAATGACAGGCAATTCTTGACCCCATAATGCCTGAACCTAAAACGGCTACTTTTTTTATGCTACGATTTTTCATCTATTTTATTGATTGTTAATTGCTTAATTTTTTGTTGTTTGAATAGTTTGATAGTTGAAATGGTTTTATTTTTTGTACTATTCTATTTCTGTTACTATATTTTCTAATGCTAAAACACTACTTTCCAAAGCCTTACCCAATTTATGGTTTGTGATTAATAGGCACATGCATAAATCCTTGCAAGTCAATTTATCATGTGAAAACACATGATAGACAAAAACTCCTTAATCCAACTTTCCAATCTCTTAAAAGGCTCTGCTCGAAATAAGAAAGAATTTTTTTATGGAAAATACTTATCAAATACCAAACCATCACTTATCAAATTGATATTTTCATCTTCGTAAAAACCTTTAAAATCAGGGTCATAACAAGCAACATAATTAATTTGATTATTCTTACAATCTACCAAAATGATGACATCATTAGAAAGAAGATTATATTTTTTCATCGCCTCAATTGTTTGCTTTTTCAGACTATCATTTTGTCCTATTAAAGTTAATTCATCTATCAATTCTTGTGGATTATTTTGTGTAAAAACCTAATGAATTGATTTGTTTTCTTTCAAAGCTCGCAGTGATTTTCCTCCATAGTAGCCCAAATAATAGTACAATAACTCACTAAGTACAGTAGAGTTAATACATAAGTCTAATTTACTAGCAAAAAGTTTTTCTAATAATTCTGTTTTATTCCCTTTGATATACTCAATAAACAAAGAAGAATCAACAAATACTTTTATTGGAGATACCATTCGTCTTCTGAAATTTCTATATTTGATTTGGCAATTCCCTTAAATTTTCTAAGAACTTCTAATCTATTATTAGGCATACGTTTTTGATTATCAATTTTTTGATAGTATATTTTCAAAAGTTGCTTTTCTATTTCCTTCAAATTATCGGTAATAATGAAATTTCCGTTTTCTATTTTAAGGTTTTTCCATAATGAATCTAATATTCCAATTACTGCGTTTAGCTCATCATTTTTTGCCATAAATTCTTTCATTTTGGCAAATCTCGGGAAGTAGATAATATCTATAAAAGAATTATATTTCTGAAAATTAGGCGCATAATTATCTAAAAACAGCAACTTGTAGTTTATTATTCATGGTCTAAATATCTATGAAGGTTAAAGAAAATATCTACATAATTATCCAAAGCATCTCGTAAATCCTCTTGGCTTAGTGTTTTTATCTTTGTTTGGTAGTCTTCAAAATATACAATGTTTACACTTAACTCATTCCAATCTGTTTTGCCAAGAATATTCTCAAACAAATTTTGAGTATGAAAGTCTTGCCTCAATGTTATCTGCTATCACTGAAATTGTATTTTCAGTAATTTCATCATAAAATAAGTTACTTGTTTTTTCAAGTCTTATCATTTGACTTAAACTATCAGGCATAGCAATTACCCCCAACAAACTCAATGCTTCCAAAATATTGGACTTGCCCGTATTGGGTTCACCTATGAAAATATCGCCCCCATTGCAGGCTAACTGCATGTGTTTGATAGATTTGAAGTTCTGTATCTCTAAGTTTCGTATCTGATTTTCTATCTTGTTTTTTCTTGGGCTAAAATTAGTATGCTTGCATAACATTTCCAAAAAATATAGCACAAAAGATTTTAGCAATATACAAAGAAAAACCCTCGCAAGTCGGGCTTGCAAGGGCAAAAAGAAAAAAATCAATTACTCATTTTTTATTTTATCTCTATATTTTTACTTACTGTAGGCTCGTGAGGGGACTTGGTTGGGAGAAAAATGAGTAAAATACCATTTTCCATTTTAGCTGTGATACCCTCCTCGTCTATAGTGTCATTCAGGGTAAAAGAGCGATAGAGGTTTTCTTGGTGAAACTCCTTGACAATGAACTCCTCTTCCTCCTCTTTATAGTTGCTTTTTACTGCTGAAATCTTCAGTACGCCATTTTCTATATTTACTCTCACGGCATCTTTATCAAAGCCCGGAAGAGCAATCTGCAAGTTGTACCCTTTCTCATTTCTACTTAGGTTAGTTGCCGCTTCATCTTTAGCGAGCCAGCTCTTGCGGAAAGGCGAATGTGCTAAAAACCGATTTTCCTCAAAAAAACGGTCAATATCGGTACTAAACCTTTCAAAAGTCTTATTTTTTGTTGTTCCAAGATATGACATAGTATTTACAAGTTTTATACACCAAAATTAACTTGTACTAAGAAGAAAAAAAATGACATTTGTGCAGGTATTTAGGTGATTTTTGTCATATTTTCATCTACTTTTTTAGCTGGTACATTCGCCTAATTTTATTTATCAAATACAATTTCTGAGCAGTAAAACTTTTAGGGTGCATTTGTGCAAAAAGTTGCTCAAACTCTTTGAAGCGAGCAGGTTCTTTTTCTTTAAAAAGTTGCGGGTTGATATTTTTCCCTATCAAATATTTTTCAAAATCGCTTTCCATATCTTGCATGTTTAATTCCAATTAATAAGATAGCTAATACAAAGGTAGTCTTAATTTTTCTACCGCAAGTACACAAGCCTCGCAAGGGAAAATCATGAAACTTGCATGCTTTGTATTTTTGTGGTAAGTAATCGTATAAAACTTATAAAATTAGCTTAGATATAATAAATTTTATAAGGAAAATAATCTATTTTGCATCGACTGAAATATGATGATTTTTAAACAATAATCTTACTGTAAATATGAAAAAAATAACATTATTACTTGCGTTCTTTCTATGGGCATGGGTAATTTTTGCCCAAAATGGTTTTAAAGCCACCACAGACCAACTCCAAGAGGGCAAACCTTCGGAAGTTGGAATGTCTGAGGAGCGATTGATGCAAATAGACAAAACACTACAAGAATACATAGACAAAAAATGGACTCATGGTGCGGTGGCAATAGTGGCTCGCAAAGGCAAAATAGTTTATTACAAAAGTTTTGGTACAAGTGGCATAGGCAACGACCAAGCAATGCGAAAAGACGACTTGTTTCGCATTATGTCCATGACAAAGCCTATTACCTCAGTAGCTTTGATGATACTTTACGAAGAAGGAAAATTTCTCTTAGATGAGCCTCTTTCTAAGTACATACCTGAGTTTAAGAACCCTGTAGTGCTAAAAACTTTTAACGAGCAGGACAGTAGCTATACCACAGAACCTGCCAAAAGAGAAATCACTATTCGTCAGATACTTACGCATACTTCGGGTATTGCTTATGGGTTTACTGATGCCAAAAAATGGGGGGCTATCTTTGCCAAAGCCAAAGTTCCTGATTTTGCGAGTGCCTACCCCATTACTATCGGTGAGAAAATGAAAGTGTTGGCTAAACTTCCCTTAGTACATCACCCAGGCGAGATGTGGACTTACGGTTTGAACACAGACGTATGTGGCTACTTGGTAGAAGTATTATCGGGTATGACACTTTCCGATTTTTGTGAAAAACGCATTTTCCAGCCTTTGGGAATGAATGAAACACACTATTTTTGGAATGAAAGCGAAGAAAAAAGATTAGTGAGGGTTTATACAGAAAAAGAAGGATTAGTTGCCAAAGAAACTAATCCTGATTTGCTAAAAATGGTAGAATATCCCGTAAAAGGAGCAAAAAAGTATTTTTCTGGCGGAAGTGGACTTACCTCTACTGCTTTGGATTACTTGAAATTTTGTCAATTTATCCTGAATGGCGGGACTTACAACGGAAAACGCCTGCTCAGCCGAAAAACGATAGAACTAATGACTAAGAACCAGATTGGCGATTTAGCTATTTGGGGCGGAAGTAAGTTTGGTTTAGGTTTTTCCATTAGCACAGAAAAAACTGCTGCTCAAAAGTTAGGTTCTGTAGGCAGATTGGGGTGGGGAGGAGCGTTGAGTACACACTTTTGGATAGACCCCAAAGAAGAAATAGTAGGGGTACTAATGATGCAAATTTTCTCCTCTACCCATAATAGCGAGATTTATGATAAGTTCGAAAATGCTACTTATCAGAGTATCATAGACTAAACTATCAAAGTAATAGGCTTGGGTAATCTTCGGTAGCTATGCAAAATTAGCATGGCAAAGTTCTTACGGGGTTTATCTTTATAATTTGAAATAAAATTCTTAGATTCGTGTTTAAAAAATTTTCCTAAGGATAAAATGACTGTTGTACTTGACACACCAAGAAAAAATTTGGAGTTAGGCTTCTCCTACGAAGACTATCTCACCTTTCTGGAAAAAGCCGAGGAAGGGCAAATAGAACACAAATTTCAGTATTTTGATGGAGAAATTATCCCTGCACATAGCGGAACGCCTCTCCCTGAGTGGTTCGTAAGCTATGTACTAAGCGAGGATTTTGGTACTCAACCTATTACTCTTATTTTTGAAATGCCAACACAAAATCACGACATTATTACCTCCAACTTGCATGGAATGCTTTATGTATTTTCCAAAGACAAAGATGTACGCGTGTACTCTCAAGGCACGTACATTTGCTTAGAAGTAAGTACTAAAACTCCCTTGCCAGACATTGTACTTACCTCTAAATCAGGGGAAAAAAGAAATAAATACCATCAGTTGCTAAATCCTTTGGCAATCATAGAGATTCTGTCCGAATCTACCAAAAATCTCGACCAGACCCGAAAGATGGAGGCTTACCAAAGCATAGAAACTTTGATAGAATATATTTTGATAGACCAATACAAACCTTATGTAGCTATTCATAGACGCATTAGTGCAAACAAGTGGGAGCAGGAATATCTGACCTCTATGAGTAGCAAGGTACATTTAGAGAGTATTGGGTACAGTTTGAGCCTTTCAGAGATTTACGAAGGAGTAGTTTTTGAAACAGGACTATAAAAAAAAATGTCAGTTTGTATTGCCTTATCCTTAACACTTGCTTTCTGCTCGTTTCATTACCTTCCTCCAGAGAAAATACCTAACTTTGCAACGTTTATCAATAAAATTGGGTCTTAAAGAGGTGCTTTAACTTCTTTCTCCTTTGAGGAAGGGCTGTTGCAGTTGTTTTTGCACATATACATAATACCAAGACAGAAAATACTTGTAATGCTTTATCCAAAAAATTTTGAAGAAAAAATAGGATTCGACAAAATTAGAGAACTGCTCAAAGAGGAATGTAGCGGAACATTAGGGCAGTCTTTTGTCGATAAAATCAGATTTTCAGATAATTACGAAGTGATTTTAAAACTGCTGCGCCAAACTGATGAGTTTATCAAAATCATTCAGGCGGGCGAGCCTTTCCCTAACAGCTATTTTTTAGATGTCAATGCTTCCTTAGACAAGGCAAGAATAGAGAATACTTTTTTGCTGGAGGACGAGTTCCAAGATTTGAAAATGTCTTTGGGGACTTTCTTCAAGTGCATAGAGTTTTTAGAAAAAAAAGACGAAAAGTTTTTCCCTACGCTCAAAGAGCTGTGTAATAACCTGCACATTGACAAGACTTTACTCAAAGAAATAGAAAGAATCATAGATGACAGAGGCAAGGTCAGGAACAATGCCTCGCCCGAGCTTCAGCGAATTAGGTCGAGTATGTTGGAGGCACAGAATAGCGTAAGAAAAAAGTTGGACGCTATCTTGAAATCGCTCAAAGGGCAAAACTTGGTAAATGAGGACACTTCCTTGACGATTCGCGAAGGTCGCATGGTCATTCCCTTAGCGGTAGAGTACAAGCGCAGGATTAAGGGTTTTGTGCATGATACCTCCTCCTCTGGGCAGACGGTCTATATAGAACCCGAGGAGGTATTGGAAATTAACAACGAAATCAGGGAGTTAGAGTACGAAGAAAGGAGAGAAATTGTACGTATTTTGACGGCACTGACCGACAAAGTGCGTCCTCATGTACCTGACTTGAAAAAAGCCTATTCTTTTTTAGGCATTATTGATTTTATCCGTGCCAAAGCCCAATTTTCCTTAAAAATTGGAGCGAATTTTCCCGATTTAGATAGAAAACCTGCATTGAATTGGTACAATGCCAAGCACCCCTTGCTTTTCCTCAACTTTCAAAAACAGGGGAAAAATGTAGTCCCTCTGAACATCAGCTTAGATGAAAAAAATAGGATTTTACTTATTTCGGGACCTAACGCGGGGGGGAAATCTGTCTGCTTGAAAACGGTAGGACTGCTCCAATATATGTTGCAATGTGGCTTGCTTATTTCTGCTATGGAAGGAGCGAAATGCGGCATTTTTGAAAACTTATTTATTGACATTGGCGATGAGCAATCTATTGAAAATGACCTCAGTACGTACAGTTCGCATTTGAAAAACATGAAGCATTTTACTTTGTTTGCCAATGAGAGAACACTTTGCCTCATAGACGAATTTGGAACGGGAACAGAGCCACAACTTGGGGGAGCTATTGCAGAAGCTATTTTAGAAGACTTGAACCAGAAAAAGGCTTATGGAGTCATCACTACTCACTATGCTAACCTCAAAGTTTTTGCTGAAAACACGGAAGGAGTCATCAATGGAGCAATGCGATACGATGTCAAGCAGTTAGAACCGCTTTTTGAGTTGGAAATAGGTACGCCGGGAAGTTCTTTTGCCTTAGAAATTGCCCAAAAAATAGGCTTGCCGCGAAGCATTACCCAAAGTGCGAGGCAGAAAGTAGGCAAAGATAAAATAGACATGGAAAAGTTACTGACAGAGTTGGAACTAGACAAGAAGTTTTACAGAGAAAAAAACAAGGAGTTACAAGAAACTCAAAAACAGTTAGATAAGACCTTGAAAGAGTACGAAAAACTCAAAAACTTCCTTGAAACCAATCGTAAGCAACTCATGAACGAAGCGAAGGCACAAGCCAAAAGCCTACTCAAAGAGGCAAACCAAAAAATAGAGGGAGTCATCAAGGAAATCAAAGATAGCCAAGCAGAAAAGGAAAAAACTAAGACACTAAGAAAAGAACTTGACGAGTACAAAGAAAATCTAAAACCTGAAATAGTTGTCATTGACAATGAGGAAGAAAACCCAACAGAAGAAGTAGAGGAAATAGGAGGAAACATAGAGGTAGGAGATTTTGTCAAACTCAAAGACCAAAACGCAGTAGGCGAAGTTTTAGCCATCAGAAATAAAGATGTTACCGTTTCTATTGGGGATTTGAAATCTACTATCAAACTGAATAGATTGGTGAAAATCAAGCGAAAAACATATGAGCAGGCAACGAAAAAACCCGTTGCTCCTGCCTATACATCTATGGATATGATAGAAAAAATGCAAAACTTTTCCTCTCGCTTAGATGTACGTGGGGATAGGGCAGAGGAAGCTCTTGCCAAAGTAGCTACCCTCATAGACGAGGCTATATACTTGAATCAGCATGAGTTATATATTGTGCATGGCAAGGGAGATGGGATTTTGCGAAACCTCATTCGCGAGCATCTCCGCAACTACAAGGAGGTTGCCTCTATGCAAGACGAACATGCAGACAGAGGAGGCGTAGGGGTTACGATAGTAAAATTGAAGTAAATTTTGTGATTGTAAATTTGACCTCTCAAAAATTGTAACGACCAGAAGTTGCATAGAGCATAATGGCATCTTCTGTCCATTGCTCAACTTCTCTAATGGGGGACATTTCGCCTCTGTGCATAACAGCTAAGGTATCGCAAACCCCCAAAAGTTCAGGGAGATAGGAACTTATCATCACTATCGCCTTACCTTGACCAGCTAACTGCTGTATGAGGCGGTAAATTTCTGACTTGCTCCCTACGTCTATGCCTCTGGTTGGCTCATCTAAAAAGAGAATCTCGCTCTCATGGTGCAGCAAGCGTGCCAAGCATATTTTTTGCTGATTCCCGCCTGAGAGTCCGCTAATTGCTTGGTCAATAGATTGGTACTTACTGCCCAGTTTGTCTGCCCAATTTTTAGCATTTTGGCTTTCTTCTTTTAAGTTTAAAAAGCCCAATTTTGTATATTTTTTTAGAGCAGAAAGCGTCAAATTGGTAGCAATTGAGAGGTTCAATGCCAAACCTTCTTCTTTGCGGTTCTCACTCAATAGATTGATACCTTTGTCCAACGTTGTTTGCGGATAGAGATAGTGAGCTTTGATGTGGGGATACTCCTTGATTTTGACCTCTCCATTTTTTACTTTTTCTAAACCAAAAATGGCTCTAATCGTTTCTGAACGCCCCGCTCCTATCAATCCTGCCAAACCTAAAATTTCACCTTTGCGAAGCTTAAAACTTACACTTTTAGGACTAATACCATTCCCTAACCGATTGACCTCTAAGACAGTTTCTCCTATGGTATGGAGAATATTGGGGTAGAGTTCGTCCACTGAACGCCCTACCATCTGCTTGATGATTTCGGGAATAGTAATTTCTTGCATACTCCCTGAACTGATAGTTTCCCCATCTCTGAGTACCGTAAAACTATCGCTAATTTCTTTGACTTCCTCTAAAAAATGGCTTATATAAATAATTGCAATGCCTTGTTTTTTAAGTGTTTGTATAACTTTGAAGAGGGCTTGGGTATCTTCTGAGGAAAGCGAACTCGTAGGCTCGTCCATGATGATGATTTGGGCTTCGGCAACTAAGGCACGCGCTATCTCCACCAACTGTTGCTTGCCTATGCTCAACTCTCTTACTTTGGTAGTAGGAGAAAAACCTTGCCCCAACAGACTGAGGGCCTGTCTTACTTTTTCTTGATTATTTTTTACAAAGCCAAATTGTGTAGGCTCTATACCAAGCATAATATTTTCTTCTACGGTAAGGTGCGGGGCTAAAGTGAGTTCTTGGTAAATCATCGCAATTCCTAACTTGCGACTGTCCAAAGGGTTTTTAGGTAGGTAGGTTTGTCCATTAAAAAACATCTGCCCGCTATCAGCTTGGTGCGCCCCACTAATGACCTTCATCAAGGTACTCTTACCCGCACCATTTTCTCCTATCAAGGCATGGACTTCTCCTTTTTTTACGTGCAGAGAAACACCTTTTAGAGCTTTAACCACGCCAAAGGACTTGTAAATGTTGTGTAGAGAAAGCAAATAATCCATTGGCAGATAGATAGTTATTGTCCAAGTAAAACCCTAACATCTTTTAAAACCTCATCGGTGAGCGGTTTGGTGATGAACTTAATCACATAGTTGTTATTCACAATTTTATCTATGTCCCTTTTATTGTCAGAACTTGACAAGATGATGACCTTGCACTTTTTCTTGATATTATCAGGAAACTTCTCGAACTCATACAAAAATACAAATCCGTCCACAATTGGCATATTGATGTCCAAGAAAATCAAATCGGGCAAGTTTATATCATTATTTTGTTCTGCTTCCAAATATTGCAAGGCACTTTTCCCTGAATTTTTTATCTCAGTACGCTTGGCAAACTTGGTAAGCTCGATGATACGCTTACTGATAAAGTTATCAGTGTCATTATCATCAACTAACATCACTAAATCAACGGCAGGTGAAGTCATATAATTTATTAATTAGCTAAAAATCATTTATACGAATCTACTAACAAATATATTGTATCTGTTATTTTAATTCTCAAAAATAAAATGATTTTTATTTATACAAACACTTTTTTCTATCTTTTTGCAAAACTAATGAAATTTAGACAGATTCGTTAGCCCCCTGGACAAGTAAGATAAGCAATATTTTTAGAAAATTCATCATTCTGAGTTTGATTTGAATATTTACGGGCAAACTTTACAAAATTTTAAACAAGCAGGCATTTATTTTATATTTTTTGCTTCCCAATACCTATTTTTGCACCTCAATTTAGATAAAAATTAAAACAGTTAATCGTGAAACGTAATTTTCCTGTACTTTTCACCTCCACTTTTCACTAATCACTAACGTATGAAAGTGCTAAAATTTGGTGGTTCTTCTGTGCAAACACCAGAAAGAATCCGTAATGTAGTAAAAATTGTCAAAGCTGACAAACAAGCAAGGGTGGTAGTTTGCTCTGCCTTCGGTGGAATTACTGACCAACTCATCAATACGGCAAAAATGGCTGAGAAAGGCGATGAGACCTACAAAAACCTTTTTAAAGAAATTGAAAAAAGACATATTGAGGCGGCTAAAGAACTCATAGAAATCAAAAGACAGAGTAGCGTAGTGGCTCAGGTAAAAAATCTCTTAAATGAATTAGAGGAACTTTTAGAAGGGATTTTTCTGCTTAGAGAACTTAGCAAGCGTACATTAGATAATATTGTGAGTTTCGGAGAGCGATTTTCTTGCTACATTATTAGCGAATATGCCAAAGATGCAGGATTGCAAGCTGAATATTTGGATACCAGAAAGGTCATTAGAACCAATAGTAATTTTACTAATGCCGCAGTTGATTTTGAAATTACGGATAAACTTATCCAAGAATATATTGCGCAACATCCAGCACTCCAAATTGCTACGGGTTTCATCGGCTCTAATGCAGAAGGGGTAACGACTACTTTGGGTCGTGGAGGCTCTGACTATACGGTTTCTATTTTTGGTGCGGCACTTCAAGCCTCCGAAATCGAGATTTGGACTGACGTAGATGGGGTAATGACCGCAGACCCTCGCAAAGTAGCACAGGCTTTTCCTGTGCCTACACTGACTTATGAGGAAGCTATGGAACTTTCTCATTTTGGGGCAAAGGTGATTTATCCACCTACAATGGTGCCTGCGCTGAAAAAAAATATTCCTATTCTTATTCGCAATACCTTTAACCCAGATTTTAAAGGGTCTATCATTTATAATCAATCGAGCAGTGATGGTAAAGCGGTCAAAGGAATTACCTCTATTAGCAATATTGCTCTTTTGCGCGTACAAGGTAGCGGCATGGTAGGCGTAGCGGGGGTTTCTGCAAGGCTATTTGGGGCATTGGCAAAAGAAAGCATCAGCGTTATTTTAATTACACAAGCCTCCTCCGAACATTCTATTTGCTTTGCTGTCAAGCCTGAGGAAGCACCTTTGGCAGTAAAACTTATCAATGAAGAGTTTGCCACTGAGATTCAAAGGAGTGAGATTGACAAAGTAGTGGCAGAGTATGACCTTTCCATCGTAGCGATTGTAGGGGAAAATATGAAGAAAACTTCTGGGGTAGCGGGCAAAATGTTCCAATCTTTGGGGAAAAACGGGATTAATATTACCGCCATTGCACAAGGTTCTTCTGAGTTGAATATTTCGGTAGTTATCAAGAAAGAAGATGAAGTAAAAGCACTTAGGGCATTGCATCAGGCATTTTTCCTTTCGGACATCAAGGTCATCAATGTTTTCATAGTAGGAGTAGGGCTGATAGGAAGTACACTTTTAAAGCAGATACAAGAACAGAAAAAGTATTTATTAAAAGAGTACAGCATCGATTTTAAAATCATTGCTTTGGCAAACAGCAAAAAGAAACTTTTTGATGCCAATGGTATAGACCTTACAGTTTGGAAAGAACGCTTGTTCAACTCACCTGAGAATATGGATATGGAGAGCTTTGTTAGAGAAATGGAACAGCTCAACTTGCCGAACTCTGTTTTCATAGACAATACTGCAAGCAGTTTGGTGTCAAGTTTCTATGAAAGGATATTAAAGGCAAGTATTTCTATCGTTACTCCTAACAAAATTGCTTCTTCAGGTGGCTATCACCAATACCAAAACCTCAAAGACTTAGCAAAAAAGCACGATGTAGTTTACCTTTATGAAACCAACGTGGGAGCGGCTTTGCCTGTAATTAGTACCTTACAAGATTTGGTCAATAGTGGGGACAAAATTTTGAAAATTGAAGCAGTGCTTTCTGGAACGCTGTCTTATATTTTCAATACTTTTGATAGTACAAAGAAATTCAGTGAGGTGGTCAAAGATGCCAAACTCAAAGGCTATACCGAGCCAGACCCCAGAGAAGATTTGAGCTGCTCTGATGTAGCACGCAAAATATTGATTCTCACCAGAGAATGTGGCTATCCTATGGAAAGCTCTGATGTAGTCATTCATGGTTTTATTCCCGAGAGCTGCCAGAAAGCCCCTTCGGTAGAGGAGTTTTTTGTGGAGTTAGAAAAATCCGATGCTTACTTTGAGCAAATGCGAGCCAATGCAGAAAAAGAGGGAAAAGTACTCAGGTGCATTGCCAAGTTTGAAAATGGCAGAGCAGACATTGCCTTGCAAGCAGTAGGTCGTGAGCATCCTTTTTACCAACTCTCAGGAAGTGATAACATCATCGCTTTCACTACGGCTCGCTATCCTGAAAGACCGCTTTTGGTCAAAGGAGCGGGGGCTGGGGCAGAAGTAACCGCCGCAGGGGTATTTGCCGATATGATTCGCATTGCTAACTATCTGTAAACAGATACTTTTTTGCAAATCCAGACCATTACAAGCAGATTTTGTTTGTGATGGTTTTTTATTTGAGTAAGTTTTTGTATCTTAGTAAGAATAATTTGCGTTATAATCTCATTAACCTTACTATCATACAAAAACCGTCTAAAACATTACAGACATGAAAGACAAGTCCAAAGAGGAAAAAATTTTAGAAGAAATCCGAAAAAGAGTTCTCGACTTTGAGAGCCAGAACCAAGAGAAAGAAGACTTAGAAAGTTTACGTAAGGCTAATATCCAAGCCTTGAACGAGATGAGTTCACTGAGCCAAGAGGAGATTTTACGCATCTCCTTCCAAGTTCGCAAAGAATTTGAAGCAAAAGAAGCAAGACGTAAGAGGCTGATAGTGCTATGTTTTGCTATCTTAATCGTAATTTCAGGGATTTGGATAATAAGATTTTTAAATAAGCAAAATAATACATTCATAGAAACTTTTGATGACAATAGTAAAAATTGGAGTTTGTATGATGATGTAAAGTATGAGCGAAAAATAGAGAATGGAAGCTATGTTTTTCAGACTGGAAATGATGGCTGGTGCTATTGGGACGCAAATAATGTCAATTTTCCTGATTATTTTGCCGTAGAACTTACCTCTGTATGGGAGAGGGGAGAAAAAAAATCAGAATATGGCATAGGATTGTATCAAGATGATGCCAATACTATTTGTTTTTCTCTTTTCCCTGATGGAGAAGTAAGTTTTGCTCAGTATCAAAACGATAATTGGGTCATAGACAATGACTGGACAGGTAGGATAGCAAACAGCGAAGGCAAAGAGAACCTACAACGTGTAGAAATAAGACGCAGTACTAATCAATTTAAGTATTTTGTGAACAGCCACTTAGCCAAAGAGGGAACGTTCTTGCCTATTGCTTTGAACAAAGTAGGATTTCGCTCTTGTGGTGTGCAAAGAGTTGCCTTCAAAAGCCTCAAAGTGATTGACTTAAATACAAATAGTACTATTTTTAGTGATGATTTTGAAACAACACGCAACGATAGATGGACGCTAAAAAAAGAAATCAAGGCGATTTCTGAAATCAAAGACGGACAGTATATTTTAGAAACCAATGAGGTGGATAAATGCTTTTATGCGGCTCAATATTATACTATAACCCCAAGCCAAGATGTAGATATTATCCTTAAAATGAAGTCCTTGCAAGGTATCACAAGTGATTTTGGGCTTACACTTATCCAAGACGAAGTAAATTTTTATAGTTTGGACTATCAAAACAACGGCAAAGCCAGATATACGCTCTACGAAGGGGATAAATATACTATTACCGGAGCTTACAAAAATACAAAGATTGAGAGTAGTGAGCAACTTCCTGTGGTAACTATGAAAGTGGAAATTAGAAGTGGAAAAGTAAGCTATTACATTAATGAAACTTTCGTAGAGGCTTTTTCTCTTAGAAATGACTTTCTCATTTCAAAAGTAGGTATTCGGGCTTGTGATGAGCAGAAAGTAGCTTTTGATGAGTTGCAAATTATTCCGCAGTAGGAGTTTATGGTTAATGATTAATCGCACAGAATAATTTTTCACATTTTTTTGCTTTTTCATATTTTTTTACTTATATTAAGAGTCAAATTTATATAAACTTATTCTTTACCATGACTTTACCGATGCTTTCCTTGTTGGAAAGCAAGTTTTTTACAAATTAAAACATTCAACATCATGGAAAATGAATTAGTTAGCACTACAAGCTTCGAGCAAGTAGCTTCCTTGTTTGAGTTTTTTACTTATGGTTTTGGTCTGATTTTGTGTGCTTTTACAGTAATTTTCGCTCTGATTACTTTAGATGAAAAGAAGAAAAACCACCCGACTCTTTACTGAAAAGCATCAACAACTTTTTGACTAAGCCTCTGCTCAGAACCTCTAAGGATTTCAAGATTCCTTAGGGGTTTTATTTTCCCAATTTTTTTTTCTTTTATTGCTTTTTTATTGCTCTATTCCATGATTTTTACTATAAAATCCTCAATTTTGCATCTTTACAATCAAAAACAGTCTCGATGCAAGACCAATATATTTTGAGAATAGACTGCCCAGACGAAAAAGGCTTAGTGCATAAAATTACGGGTGTACTTTATCACAACGACCTCAATATCATTAGAACTGACGAATTTGTAGATAAAGAAAGTGCTTATTTTTTCATGCGAATAGAGTTTGCAGGGAACACAGACGAAAATAAAATCATCTCTGGATTGATAGGCATACTGCCGTCAAACTCCAATATCTCTCTGAACAAAGCCCACAAAAAAAATATCATCATCTTAGCCACCAAAGAGCATCACTGCTTAGGGGATTTACTGATTCGTTACCATTTTAACGAATTGAATGCAAATATTTTAGCCGTAGTAAGTAACCATGAGGTGCTACATTCTCTTACAGAAAAATTCAATATTCCTTTTCATTTCGTTCCCCATGAAAATAAAAGCAGAGAAGAACATGAATCGGAAGTACTGCACATTGTCAATGCCTATCGCCCTGATTTTTTGGTACTTGCTAAGTATATGAGAGTGCTGACAGCGGATTTTGCTTCTTATTTCCCCAATAAAATAGTCAATATTCATCATTCTTTTTTACCTGCTTTTATAGGAGCAAATCCGTATCGCCAAGCCTATCAGCGTGGGGTAAAAATTATAGGGGCAACGGCACACTTTGTGAATGAAAACTTAGACGAAGGACCCATCATTGCTCAGAGCGTAATACCAGTTGACCATACAGAAAATGCTACGGACATGGCTCGACTGGGCAGAGATGTAGAAAAAATAGTGCTTGCCAAAGCCTTAAAGTTAGTTTTTGAGGATAGAGTTTTCGTCAAAGACAATAAAACGGTCATTTTTGAGTAGCTCAAAGTTTTTTCTAATTTTTCTAAACCTCCTTTCTTATCAGATTGTTATGCTACCAGGTAAGAATGACAATCATTTAATTTTGAAGTATATGGCAACTCCTAACTTAGAACTTATTGCTGCACTTAGAAAAACTGCAAAAAAATTAGAAGAGGGCGCACCCTATCAGTGGGGACACATGGGTAGCTGCAATTGTGGGAACTTAGCCCAAGAAATTAGCAAACTTACTAAGGCTGAGATTCACGAATACGCCATGAGGAATAGGCAAGGGGACTGGTCAGAGCAAACTGATGCTTACTGTCCGGTGAGCAACCAGCCCATGGACTTGCTCATTACCCAAATGACAGAAATAGGTTTAACAACTACAGATTTGAAAAACTTGGAAAAACTATCGGATAGGGAAATATTAGTACGTTTACCCGCCGAATTTAGGTACTTACAGCACAACAAACGCGACCACGTAGTAATGTATATGCGAGAATGGGCAAACCTATTAGAAGAACAGTTGTTAGCAGATATTAGTTTGCCTACTTTTGAGGTGGAGCAGGAAGTAGCTTTGCAAACCGTCTGAAATTCTTTACTTGTTCATTAAGCTAAGCGTTTGCTCTATAAGTTCACCAACTACTTTCTCAGGCTGTTGATGAAATTCATGGGTAATACGATTGGCTAAAATGGCATTAAGAGAAAGTACCTCATGTCCCAGCAGCCTACCCATAGCATAGTAACCTGCGGTTTCCATTTCAAAGTTAGTAAGTCGGAAAGTTGGGTTTTCTGCCAAGCGAAATTGATTGAGTGTTGTTATAAGTTGAGGAATTTTGAGTGCTGTTCTGATACTTCGCCCTTGTGGAGCGTAAAAGCCGCAACAAGTAACGGTTACGCCTTGCAAGATATGAGGTGCAAATTTTTCTAACAACTTTTCAGAACCACTAACGCAATAGGGTTGGAAAGGAAGAGAAAGTTGGTTTTGTAAGCGTTCCCCCACCTGTTTTTCTAATGGTTTTTGTAGTAAATCGTAAAAGCACATCAGGGTATCTAAGCCAAGTCCATAGCTTGAAGCCAAATGGCTACCTAAAGGAATCTCAGCTTGAAGGCTTCCTGATGTTCCTATGCGAATGATGTTTAGAGTGGTGTGCTTTTCTTTCAACTCTCTTTTTTTCAGGTCAATATTCGCCAAAGCGTCCAGTTCTGTCATCAAAATTTCTACGTTGTCTGTACCTATGCCAGAGGAGATAACAGAAATAGGCTTTCCTTTGTAAGTACCTGTATGTGTAATAAATTCACGTTTTTTGACTTTATAAACGACCTTATCAAAAAATCGGCTTACCTGCGGAACTCGCTCTGGGTCGCCAACTACGATGATGTCTTGGGCGACTTGCTCTGGTAAGAGATGAAGGTGATACACACTTCCATCAGGATTTAAGACTAACTCTGAGGCGGGTATAGGCATAGACTGTATGGTTTTTTACTTTTATTCTCAAAAAAGTTAATATAGTAAAGCAAAATTAGCACCTTTGTATTAGAGTATGCACATTATATTTAAAAATGAGTAAAATCTTAGAAGTAACTAACTTAGGCAAGACCTATCAAACAGGTAATCACACACTTACAGTATTAAATGACGTAAGTTTTTCAGTAGAGCAAGGTAGCACCTTGGCGATTGTAGGCTCATCAGGAAGCGGAAAAACCACCTTGCTTGGCTTGTGCGCAGGTCTGGATAGGGCAAGTACAGGCTCAGTTAAACTCAACGGCATAGCTTTAGATACGCTCAGTGAAGACGATAGAGCGGCGATTCGCAATCAGTATGTGGGCTTCATCTTTCAAAATTTCCAACTGCTCCCCACTTTAACTGCCTTAGAAAATGTCATGGTGCCTTTGGAACTCAGAGGCGAGAAAAATACACACAAAATAGCTATGGAACTCTTGGAGAAGGTAGGCTTGGCAGAGAGGCATGACCACTATCCTACCCAGCTCTCTGGGGGAGAGCAACAAAGAGTTTGCATTGCACGTGCATTTTCTAATAGCCCTCAGATTCTTTTTGCCGACGAGCCTACGGGCAACTTGGACAATGAAACGAGCGAAAAAATACAAAACTTACTTTTTGAACTTAACAAAGAGGCAGGAACTACCTTAGTTTTGGTTACACATGATTTAGAACTTGCCAAAAAAACACAAAGACTTATCCGCTTAAAAGGTGGGGCAGTGCTAAGTGATGAAAGAACTACACACTAAAAAACTATTGGATTATTCTATGCAATAGCTTGCCTTGATAGGGAAGTGGTCAGAGTACGTGATTTCTCTAAAAGTATGAAAATCTTTGATTTTAAACCTATTAGAAAAAAACTGATTGTCTATCCTCAAGAAAAATAACCAACTGTTAAAAGTAAAGCCAAACCCTTTGCCTCCTTCCTCGAAAGCATTGTTGAGGTGAGTTTTAAGCTGTGTGTAGGTATAGCTATAGGGAATATCGTTCAAATCGCCGCAAAGAATGACAGGATAAGGGCAAGTAGCAATATGCTCATTGATTTTTTTCACTTGCTTGGCTCTTTCAATGAAGCCATTTTTAAGTCTTTTAAATAATTTGAGGTAATTTTCTTGCCAGTTTTCTGTGGTAGTAAGTGATTTGGTGTCTATACTCATGGATTTTAAGTGCGCATTATAAATGCGAATAGTATCCTTTTTTACAACAATATCCGTAAAAATCACCCCGTACTTGTACTTCCCCCCTAAGTGAAGATAGCCTTTGTTGATGATAGGAAACTTAGAAAAAGTAGCCATTCCCACCAATCCACCTACATCATTGGTATAGGTGCGTTGAAAATGAGTATAATATCTATTGTTTTGGCTTATTTGCTCTATAGTATTTAGCACCTTAGAGTCTTGCCAATGATAAAATTCTTGGAAACATTTAATCTCAGCCTCTTCTTGGGTAAGCCAGCGAATAATATTTTGAGAAGCTTGACCTTCTGCATCTTTGTCGTAGGCTTTAAAAATTTTTGCATTGTAGCTCAATACCGAAAAATTAGGCTTTATATCTGCATTCTCGTTCCAAGTAAAGGTCTTAAAAATAAAGGAGTAGCCTATAAAGAGGGCAATAAAAGAATAAATGGCATAACTATATTTTTTCAATAAAAACCAATAGATAATAAAAAAAAGATGCGTAAGTAATAAGACAGGAATAATCAAAGCCAAAAAACCTGCTATCCAAAAAGCATCAGGAGGGACAAATATACTTAGATAGCATAGCAAACTAACAAAGAAAACTACTTTATTAATAAAAAATCGCTTTTTCAATAGGGTAGAATTTTACTAAATGAAATTTGGTGAATAAAACTTCGGCTGATGTGCGTTGATTATTTTTACAAATTTGGCAAAAAAGATTAAAATTTGGAAATCTGCACAATGTGGAATTGTAAAAAATGATAATTTCGTAAGATTTTTAACAAAAATTTGTGCAATGCTTTGGATTGACGTAATTTTAAACCTGCAATAGAAATAATAGTTTATTGCAAAAGTTTTGAATTTGAACTTTTAAACCATTTTGATAGGAAATGAAAAAAATCAGTGTGCTTGTTTTTTGTTTTGTAGCAATTTTATCCTCTTTACAGGCGCAAGACCCCACGCCACAGCAGATTGCTCAACAGATGAAAATGCTTATGGAAGGAAGACGCATGGATAGTCTTCGCATTGTTGCTCTCATGGATTCTTTGAAGCAAAAAGGGCAAATCATCAGTACGATGCAAAAACGCATAGAAAACCATGAATTAGACCTTCAGAAAGCTGATGCAGGGCTAAAACAATTCGGCAAGCGTTTAGAAGTAACCGATGAGAACCGATACAGAGTGATTAAGAGCAACTTAGTCTATTCAGTGGAACTTTTTGAAATGCTAAATGAACGCCTGAATACCTTAGATGCCCTCAATCAGTTAGAAACTTACCAGCAAATCTTAGTAGATTTGAACAATCCTGCCAATGAAAGCTTGGGCTTTTCCTATAACAAGAAAGTGATTGACCTGATAAACAATAATATTCAAACTAAAAAGAAAAGTCGCTTACTTGAAATAACTCAAATGGTTTTGGATAATCCTATTCTCAAAGGAGTAACTTCACTTACCCCGATTTTGAGCGTAGGTAACTCTATTTTCAGTGTAGTTTCTTCTTTTGCCGTCCAAGATGACAGGATTAGCTCCTCTGCTTTGCAAACAGTAAAAAATGAATTAGACAAATATACACTTTACTACGGCAAGCTCAACGAAGCCAATGCTACATTTCAGCGAAACTTAGCCAGCTATCGTATCAGCGTTGGCAATTTACACAACAAGGTAAGAGATTTTACGGTGAAAAATTTGCAAGAGGGAGGTTATTCTACTACTGTAGCCAAACAGCCTGCCAATGCCACCGTAGGTGATTATTTGAGTGGGCTTTTTCAAATTTACAACCGAGAAGCGGTAGAGAAGTATTTTACCAACTTGGAGAATACCTTTAGAGATAGCCGCGGTATTCGGTATGAGGCTATCATCAAAGGCAACGTACATTTGATAAATATGAACAAGCGAACTCAAGAGGTCATAGACATCTACAAAGAGTTTGAGTCTATTTATCGCCAATATATTACGATGATTGATAAAAATAATGATACCATGCAAGAAATCCTAAATTTGGCGATTACAGAAAAGCTAAGTGATAGTTCAAGCAAGGTTACAGAGCAAATCAATCGCCTAAGAAATGAAAAACAAAAAGGCATAGCTGCCATAGAGAGAGCAATTAATATTGAAAAGTTAAAAAACACAGTAGAACGCTTAGACAGCTTTTTTCCTGTATTATAAATCCGAGCAGCATCTACAACACATAAAGTTGATGCTGCTCAATATTATTATACCCCATATTCTATCCAAATTATTCTATCTATAAGACAAACAACTCTCTACTATGGAGATAGTTATCAAAACTTATGTAAATCAGACTTTTCTGGCTGTATGGCAAGGCTTTAATGAGGCTCTTTTTTTAAAGTTAGCCCCTCCATTCCCACCTGTCAAGCTGTTGCGATTTGATGGCTCCGAAAAAGGGGACGAGGTTCACCTCAGACTCAACTTCTTACTTTTCAAGCAAACTTGGATAAGTCGCATCACAGAAAATGTAAAAACTGATGACCAAATTTATTTTATTGATGAGGGAACAAAACTTCCCTTCTTTCTCCAATATTGGAAACATAAGCATCGCATTATTAAACACATAGACAAGATAAGAGGCACGCAAAGCATCATTATCGATGAGATAGAGTTTAAAAGTTTTTTGGGGTGGCTGATATATCCTATCCTCTACTTTCAGTTTTGGTATCGGAAAGGCATCTATAGAAAAATATTCAAATAAGTTTTTCAGTATCTTTACTATAGTGCTTGCGAAAGTACCTATTTGCCCTCTCTAAAGGAGAAGGGGCAGAGGTGAGGCG
This sequence comes from Thermoflexibacter ruber, assembly GCF_900113045.1. Classification (GTDB taxonomy): domain Bacteria; phylum Bacteroidota; class Bacteroidia; order Cytophagales; family Thermoflexibacteraceae; genus Thermoflexibacter; species Thermoflexibacter ruber. Next base: position 18,988 of record NZ_FONY01000028.1, on the reverse strand, counting down.
ATAAAGAAACACTTTCGCAAGAAATCTACTAAAAATTTTCATTTACTCTAAAACATAATACATTTGAAATGAATCACTTAAATACTGTCCCGTCACTTGCCCATATCCAAGAGGCTCATCAACGCATCAGCCCATTTATAGTCCGCACCCCTGTTTTACATTCCGATGCGCTCAATAAAATGTTTCATACTCACTTATTTTTCAAATGCGAAAATTTCCAACATACAGGGTCATTTAAGTTGCGAGGGGCAAGCAATGCTATATTTTCTCTTGACGAGGAATCTGCTCAAAAAGGAGTAGCTACGCACTCCTCTGGGAATCATGCCCAAGCAGTCGCCTATGCAGCCCGCAAGCACAGTATTCCTGCCTATATCGTCATGCCTACCAATGCCCCAAAAATCAAAATAGAGGGAGTAAAAGAATACGGTGGGCAAATTTTCTTTTGTGAGCCTACCTTAGAGGCAAGAGAGAGAACGGCAGAGGAAGTAATTGGCAAAACAGGAGCTACTTTTATCCACCCCTTCAATGACTATCGGATTATTGCAGGCCAGGCAAGTTGTGCCAAAGAGTTAATAGAAGAAGTCAAATTGCTTGATGTCATAGTTTGTCCTGTGGGCGGAGGTGGCTTGCTCAGTGGGACAGCCCTTAGTACGCATTATTTGCTTCCTCATAGCCAAGTAATCGCCGCCGAACCAGCCTTAGCAGATGATGCCTTTCGCTCCTTCCAATCAGGGAAAGTAGAACCTGTATTGAGTACGGTTACCATAGCTGACGGCTTGCGAACTTCGCTGGGCGAGAAAACACTCGACATCATGCAAAAATATGTGAGCAGCGTAATACTTGCTAAAGAGGAGAGTATTGTCAAAGCGATGCGACTGATTTGGGAAAGACTTAAAATTATCATAGAACCCTCTTGTGCTGTTCCCTTAGCAGCCATCATGGACGATACCTCGGGCTTTTTCCAAGGCAAGCAGATAGGAATAATTTTGACAGGAGGCAATGTCGACTTGGACAAATTGCCTTGGCAATAGAAAAATAACTGCTTGTAGGTACATGCCTCGACAATTCCAAAAGTTCATATAAAATTTAATTCTTACAGAAAATATTTTCAATCTTGTTTTAAGGAATTGTATTTGAAAAATCTATTTTTGTAAACCTTATAGAGAGGCGCAATTTTAACTTTTCTTACTATAAAATTATAAATACAAGACAATGAGCGTTTTAGTAAATAAAAATTCCAAAGTCATCGTACAAGGTTTTACGGGTTCTGAGGGAACTTTTCATGCCCAACAGATGATAGAATACGGCACTAATGTAGTCGGAGGGGTTACTCCAAGCAAAGGAGGACAGATGCACTTAGAGCGTCCTGTGTTTAATACAGTACTCGATGCAGTCAAAGCAACAGGAGCAGACGTATCTATTATTTTTGTGCCTCCAGCCTTTGCCGCAGATGCTATCATGGAAGCGGCAGATGCAGGTATCAAAGTAATTATCTGTATTACAGAGGGTATTCCCGTCAAAGACATGATGATGGTAAAAACTTACCTCAAAAATAAAAAAGAGGTTACGCTGATAGGACCTAACTGTCCCGGTGTGATTACCCCAGAAGAAGCCAAAGTAGGTATTATGCCCGGCTTTATCCACAAAAAAGGGACTATTGGTATTGTATCTCGTTCTGGAACGCTCACTTACGAAGCTGTCGACCAAATTACTAAGGCAGGTTTAGGGCAATCTACTTGTATAGGCATAGGGGGTGACCCTATTATCGGAACGACTACTTTGGAAGCCGTAAAACTACTCATGGCTGATCCTGAGACAGAAGGAATCATTATGATAGGAGAAATCGGCGGAAGCATGGAGGCAGAAGCCGCTTATTGGATTAAAGAAAATGGCACAAAGCCCGTAGTTGGATTTATCGCAGGGCAAACAGCCCCTCCCGGTAGAAGAATGGGACACGCAGGAGCTATCATTGGGGGCGCCGCAGATACTGCCGCCGCAAAAATGAAAATTATGAGAGAATGTGGTCTGCACGTAGTAGAATCTCCTGCTCTTATCGGAGAAACTATGGTCAATGCCTTGAAAAAGTAAACAAAGATAAACAAATCTTAGCAATTACTGTTTATCCTATTGTTATTATATTTTTTTAAGCAAAAACTCAAAACATTATGTTAAAAATTGGTGATAAAGCCCCTGATTTTAAACTTTTTAACTCAGAGAAAAAGGAAGTAAGCCTAAGTGATTACAAAGGCAAAAATGTAGTGGTGCTTTTCTTTCCTATGGCGTTTACAAGCGTATGTACTACCGAACTTTGCACGATGAGAGATGACATCGCATATTACAGCGGTCTTAATGCAGAAGTATTGGCTATTTCTGTAGATTCTCCTTTTACTTTGGCGAAGTTCAAAGAAGACCAACGCCTAAACTTTCCTTTATTATCAGATTTTAACAAAGGAACCTCAAAAAGCTATGATGCTTACTATGACGAGTTTGTTATGGGTATGAAAGGAGTAGCCAAGCGCTCTGCCTTTGTAGTGGACAAAGAAGGCATTATCCGCTATGCAGAAGTATTAGACTCAGCAGGAAACCTACCTAATTTCGAGGCAATCAAACAAACACTTAATTCGCTGAACTAATAAAACGGCATATTTTTCAAAAAGTACCTTTGCTTTTTTAGGCAAAGGTACTTTTTATTTATAGAGCGTACATTTGATTATTAGAGTTTGTACTATTTGATTTTCAATAGATTATTTTTTAAGTTTCACTGCCGTTTGGAAGAACGATGCTACGGTCAAAGAAAAATTTTTTCATAAACGTCAATAAAAGTGAAAATGTTAAGAAAGTTAAAAAGCATGTATTTTCACTATTCAGTGATAAATTTGTATTACACTAACAAATCTTATACTCATGAAACAAATTATGCTTACAGGTCTGCTGGTATGCTTCCTATTTAGCACTCAGACCTTTTCTCAAAAAAAGGACAACAAACCTAAAAACAACAATGCAACAACGGAACAGCCAAACTTAGTTGTAAAACCCAAACCTCCCGTCAAGGTAACTACGGTAGAAGGAATTACAGAATATCGCTTAGACAACGGATTGAGGGTGTTGCTTTTCCCTGACCCTTCAAAGCCTACTATTACGGTGAATATCACTTACTTAGTTGGCTCAAAGCACGAAAACTATGGAGAAACAGGCATGGCTCACCTCTTAGAACATTTGGTTTTCAAAGGAACACCCAGACACCCTAATATCCCCCAAGAACTAACCGAACATGGAGCAAGTCCTAACGGAACTACTTGGCTTGACCGCACCAACTATTTTGAAACTTTTGCCGCCACTGAAGAGAACCTAAAATGGGCATTGGACTTGGAAGCTGACCGCATGGTCAATTCATTCATCGCCAAAAAAGACTTGGACAGTGAAATGAGTGTGGTAAGGAATGAATTTGAATCTGGAGAAAACGACCCTTTTGGTGTACTCATGGAGCGCATCACTTCTACAGCTTACCTCTGGCACAACTACGGCAAATCTACCATAGGCGCAAGAAGTGATATTGAGAATGTACCCATAGAACGCTTGCAGGCTTTTTATAAGAAATATTATCAACCTGATAATGCAGTGCTTACAGTAGCAGGAAAGTTTGACGAAGCCAAAACATTAGAGATGATAAACCAGTATTTTGGTGTAATCCCTAAACCTACTCGTGAACTTCCTGTTTATTACACCAAAGACCCTACCCAAGACGGCGAGCGTTTTGTTACACTTCGTAGAGTTGGCGATGTGCAGTTGGCAGGTGTATTCTATCATACGCCGCCAAGTTCTCATGCTGACGCACCCGCAGTGCAAGTCTTAGGCAATATCTTAGGAGGACAGCCTTATGGAAGGTTATATAAAAACCTTATAGACAACAAAAAAGCCAATAGTGTGTATGCTTTTACTATGGCTTTTCGCGAAGGAGGGCAACTCATGGGTTTTGCGGAGGTAGCTAAGGATAAGCCCTTAGACGAAGCCAGAAATATTTTACTCAAAAGTTTTGATGAGTTAGCTACTACCAATCCACCGACAGCAGAAGAGGTAGAACGTGCTAAAAACGATATTCTCAAAAACTTAGAGCTTTCTTTTAACTCTTCTCAAACAGTAGCATTAAGATTAAGCGAGGCGATTGGGGCTGGGGATTGGCGACTACTTTTTATAGGTAGAGATAGACTCAAGAAAGTAACCATAGATGATGTAAAGCGTGTGGCAGCTTACTATCTCAAACCTGATAACCGCACCGTAGGTATATTTATTCCCACTGAAAAGCCTGATAGGGTAGAAATTCCCGATATGCCTGACGTAGAGGCATTGGTCAAAGACTACAAAGGAACAGAAACAGTGAAGCAAGGCGAAGAGTTTGACCCTTCTCCCGCCAATATCAATGCTCGTACCAAGAAAAGTACCTTAGCCAATGGCGCAAAAGTAGCTTTGCTTTCTAAAAAAACAAGAGGTGAAGTAGTTTCTTTCCGCATAACTTTGCGTTTCGGAGATTTGCAAAGCCTTAAAAATAAATCTACAGCCGCCTCATATACCGCAAGAATGTTGGACAAGGGAACAAGAAATAAAACACGCCAACAAATCAAAGATGAGTTTGACAAACTCAAAGTAAGAGTAAGTATTTTGGGAGGAGCTACCCAAGCCAGCGTCAATATAGAAACCACGCGCGAAAATTTGATTCCTGCTATCAACTTGCTTGCCGAGGTATTGAAAGAGCCTTCTTTCCCTGCTGATGAGTTGGACAAGATGCGAGAAGAAGACATCTCAGGCATAGAACAGCAAAGGAGTGAGCCTCAAAGCATCGCATTCAATAAAATTAGCAAACATCTTTCCCCTTATGGCAAAGACGACCCAAGATATGCTGAGGACATAGATGAAAGTTTGGCAAGTATGAAAGCCGTTACCATAGACCAAGTAAAACAGTTTTATAAAGATTTTTACGGAGCTTCTAATGCTACTATGACCGTAGTAGGAGATTTTGATGAAAACGAGGTACGCAATGTATTAGAGCAACATTTTGGCAGTTGGAAAAGCCCTAAGAAGTTCGAGAGATTGGTGAGTATTTACAAAGATGCACCCGCTATCAACGAAAATATAGAAACTCCTGATAAGGCAAACGCATTTTTTGTTGCGATGATGAACTTAGAAGTCAGAGATGATGACCCCGACTATCCTGCGATGTTGTTAGGGAACTTCATGTTAGGGGGAGGTTTTCTGAACTCTCGCTTGGCAGTGCGTATTCGCCAAAAAGAAGGCATCAGCTACGGGGTAGGTTCTAACTTCTCTGCCAGCCCCTTAGATAAAACAGGTAGCTTTTTGAGCTATGCGATTTATGCTCCTGAAAATGTAGAACGTTTAGAAAAAGCATTTAAGGAAGAAATAGATAAAGCCATCAAGGAAGGCTTTACCCCAGAAGAAGTAGCTGCTGCAAAGTCTGGTTGGTTACAAAGTAGGCAAGTAGGTCGCTCTCAAGACGCTTCTTTGGCAAATACATTGAATAATAACCTCTACCTAAACCGCGAAATTACTTGGGACGAGGAGTTAGAAAAGAAAGTACAAGCCCTAACTCCTGAGCAAATCAAAGCGGCAATGCAAAGATTTATCAAACCCGAGAAAATCAGCATCGTCAAGGCAGGAGATTTCAAAGGAGCAAAAGAAAAAGCAGCTAAAGAAAAAAAGGATTAGGAAAGTGTCTATTGTAAATAAAAACAAGGGGCTGTTTGAAAAGAACAGCCCTTTGTTTTTGTTTTGTAAATTCAAATCTTCGGTTTTCATTTTCAGCTTATTTTTTAGTGAAAGGCACTTCTCGCCGCAGAATTTGTAAACTTTCTAAGCCATTCGGTAATTTCATAGCTTAATATTACAACCTTTTTCCTAACTTTGTAAGTACCTAAATAGTTACCAAAAAACTTAAATTTCTAAAAATCAATGAAAAAGAACTTCTTTGTTACCTATTTTTCAAAAGTTGCTTATATTCTTGCTATTTACTTGCTTTGTGGGCAAGTGGAGATAGCTTTTGCTCAACTTACGCTGCCCCATGGCGGCGGAAGCAAAAAAGCCTCTGTAAGTGAATACATTGGGCTAACTAAAATTACCATAGACTATGACCGCCCCGCAGTCAAAGGCAGAGAAGGGAAAATCTGGGGGACAAACATTGCTCACTTTGGCTTTATAGACCAAGGATTCGGGACAAGTAAAGCGGCACCTTGGCGAGCTGGAGCAAATGAAAATACAGTGATTACTTTTTCTACCGATGTAAAAGTAGGTGGGAAAAATCTTCCCGCAGGGAAATATGGACTTTTCATGGCAATTATGTCTGAGAATGAAGTAATCGTAATATTTTCTAAAGATTATATGGCTTGGGGAAGCTACTTTTATGACCCTTCGCGAGATGCTTTGAGAATCACTACCAAACCAATTAAGACGGAAAGCAGTAAGGAGTTTTTACAATATGAGTTTGTCGACCAAACTGATAACTCTGCTACAGTAGTCTTGGCTTGGGAAAAGTGGAGAATCCCTTTTAAGATAGAAGTAGATGTAGTCAATGGAGTCATCGCCTCTATTCGCGAAGAGTTAAAGTCGGACAGAGGCTTTTCTTGGCAGGCTTGGAATCAAGCGGCAAATTACTGCCTACAAAATAACACCAACTTAGAAGAGGCACTTACTTGGGCAGAAGGTGCTATCTCTATGCCTTTCATCGGAGAAGAAAATTTTACTACGCTTTCTACCAAAGCTATGATTTTGAATAGATTAGGAAGAAGTGCGGAAGCAGATGCTACCATGAAAAAAGCACTACCTTACGGAAAAATGAATGACTTGCACAACTACGCTCGCCAATTAGTCAATCAAAAAAGAAGTGCAGAAGCATTAGAAGTTTTTAAGATGAACGCTCAAAAGTTCCCTAATCAAGTTACTACTATGGTAGGTTTGGTAAGAGGTTACTCGGCAGTAGGCGATTACAAAACTGCGCTAAAGTATGCTAAACAGGCTCTTACTTTGAATCCAGATGAGCAAAATAAGCAAAATATTCAAAGCATGATTCAGAAACTTTCTGAAAATAAGGATATTAATTAGAAAATATGCACATCATCAGCCTTATAAGACTTCAAAATACTTATGAGGCTGATTTTAACTACTTTACCCAACTTAAAATCTTGTTTTTTAGTCTTCTTCTCAACGAAGGTTTAGGAAAATGTGTCTGAAAAAATTTGACCATTTTTTGATAGACCATTCCCTCGGCTTCTATGGGTATTTCCTTTATAGGAATGGCTTTTTGAGCAACTTTCACCTCAAAATAATTCTCCTCACCCGTAGCATGAGTACCGCTTGCATCATTACCAATATTATAGACCAAAGACTGGTATGGATACAAGGTTAGTTTATTTTTCAAAAACAAAGAAGCGTACCAGCGAATTGCCCAAGAGTCGTTTTTTCCCTTGACTTGTTTTTCTAACATCAAAAAATAAGGGTAGCTATCTTCGTAGTTAAACCGCTCTATTAGCTTCTTCTCTTGGATTTCCTTCATCAACTTTTCTCCATCATGTTCAAAAAGTTTCCACCCTCTTGCCCAAGTTGCCCAACCCCAGCATCCGGGGTCTTTTAAGAAAAAAGTGCTTGGCAAATCTTCCATGTCAAAGATATAAGCATGAACACTGGCTACTTTTTCCTCATTTGCATAAAAGTCCAAAGCCTCGTTCATGAATTGGAGGAAAAAAGGAGAAGTGAGCATATCGTCTTCTAACACAATCACTTTCCCAAACTCAGAGATAAGCTGAGATACTCCGCTAATGATTGAGTTTGCCAAGCCTTTATTTTTCTCACTTTCAATGATATGAACTTCCTTGCACCATTGCTTTTCCCTAATAATTTTTCTTACTTCTGCAATGCGGGTTAAGCTATCTTGGTCGGCAGTAGATTTTGCCCCGTCAGCAAAAATATATAAGATAGATTGGTCGGATAAGTAATTCTTTTCTAAACTTTCTAAGGTCTGCTTGACGTGCCAAGGACGGTTATAAACAAACAAAGCAATAGGTGCTAATGAACTATGAGGTACATACATCTTATGGAATCATTATAAACTACCTACCCATGTAAAACTATCTTATTACATGGAAGATAATGCAGGTATTTTGCTTATTATGATGTCTTAGACTTTCTTGATAAAACGAATAATTGCCAATAAAATCAACGCGCCGATAAAAGCAGTAACAATAGAGCCAATGATTCCTCCTATAGCCAAACCTATCTTAGGGAGCAGAAAACCACCTAAAAATGCCCCACCTACCCCTACTAAGATATTGCCTATCAGCCCGAAACCATAACCTTTGACTACTTGACCTGCTAACCAGCCAGCCACTAAGCCAACCAATAAAAATACAATTAGACTTTCCATTTTTTTAGATTTTTAAATTGATGTGTAGAGGTATAAAGATACACGTATAATCTTGTGAAATCAAATATTTTAGGATTATTTATCTACACTTAGCTAAGATGTGCTGGCAAATGATATTTTTACCATAAAATAACGAATGATTCCTTAGAAAAGAATCATTCGTTAGGTATATATTGATAACTACCTTTTTATCACTAACACAGGCACTCCCGAATATGTAGCTAAGTTTTGGCTTACGCTTTTGTGGAACAAGCTCTCTAAGAAACTGCGTTTGCGAGGTATCACGGCTACCAAATCTACTTGATGAGTCTTGATGTAGTTTTCTAAACCAGACTTGATACTTTCACTCCTGACTAACTCAAACTGAATCTTGTTGTACGGGGTAAACCAATAAGTATCTTGCAAGATTTCTTTTTCTAACTTATCAGAGGCAATCATCTCCTCGTCAGTATTGACGTGCAAGCAAGTTACTTTGGCTTCGAAGTAGCCTGCAAACTCTAAAAGTTCGTCTATTACGGGTACATCGTCTTCCTCATAATCCATGCCGTACAAGATATGCTTGATGCCTCTGCACTTGGCATCTTTGGGTACGGCTAATACCGTACATTTTATGTCGCTGTCCTCGACAACACTGGCTGTAACAGAGCCAAATAAAAGCCTGTCCAATCCTGTTGCCCCTCTTGTCCCCATGACTACCATATCAAACTTACGTTCTTTGACAAGTTCGGCAATATCTTCTTTGGGCAAGCCTAACTTTACGATGCTATCTATTGCTACTTTCCCACTTTTATCATCATATTCTTGCTGTTCGTACTGCATCAGCAAAGTCTGCATCTGCTCCTCGTGTCTTTTCTGTTCCTCTGCTATTGCCATAGCCATATAGTTAGCAAGCGTACCATATTCTGGAGGAGTAGAAAAATAAAAGCTATGAAATACCGTAATAGAGGAATTGAGTTTTTTAGCAAGTACAATGGCATACTCTAAGGCATTTTTAGAATATTCAGAGAAATCGATTGGCACAAGTATTTTTCCCATAGTGTTTATTTAGTTTAATGGTTTGATTTTTAGGTGTTTGAACAAAAAATACCTTTTTGGATTTGTTTTAACACTTGTAAGTAAGCAAAAATAGCAGGAAATAAATAATTTTTTAATGACTTTTCCCAACTCCCAAGATGATTTTAGTCATGTTTTTCCCTTTTTGTGCTAATTTTGCATGGAAAAGTAAAAACATAGAAAACTCAACCACTTTACTGGAAATAGATTTCACTTAAAACAAGCGAATACATAAAATTTATTTAACTCACAAAGCCAGAGGGAGTAAGATTCCTAATAGTTGAAATTAAATATGAAAACTTTACAAAGAGGTTGGGAGCAGAATCTTAGTGAGCTATTTCAATACGCAGATAAAGAACTTGTTATTTCAAGTCCTTACATTTCTGATGTTGGGGCTGAATTCCTAGTAAAGAATATTAATTCTCTATTTCAGCAGACTGCTTCATCTCTGAGGAGATTAAAAAACTTAATAAGCAAAGGGAAGATGCTTACAAAAAAGAAATTGAAGTAAAATTTCAAAAAGTTATTGAAAAAGCAGAGATAGAATTGGTAAAGTCTAAAATAAACTCTGGTGCTTTACATACAGTATTTGAAAAAACAATCGTTTATCTACTTCAAAGAAATATTGAATTGCCCACCGTAGATATATATTAACTTGTTGATTGCAGAAATTCATCCTGATTTGTGTGATAATGAAGTTGATAGGGTAATTAATGGAGTTCATTATGGAAAAAAGTGGAAGCACGCTGTTAGAACTACTTTGCAAAATGGTAAAAAGAAAGGTATTTTTGAACTTGTAAACGGTTATTGGAAACTAAAATGAATTGACCAGAAGATGTATAATTGGTAAACAAATAATAAAGGTAAGAAACCCAGAGTAAAACTAATTGAAAGGCAACCTAAACTATTTTTTGCCGAAGAACCACCAACTGTATATTTTGAGGCAAGCGAAGAGGCTTAGGATTTAAAAGTAGTTTTTTTAAATGACAATGAACGACTATGACATTCACACCCTTCCTAACGGAATTAGGGTCATACATAAACAAGTAACAAACACAAAAATTAGTCATTGTGGCTTTATTTTGGACATAGGAAGTCGCGATGAGCAGCCACATCAGTTAGGCATGGCGCACTTTTGGGAGCATCTGGCTTTCAAAGGTACTGAAAAACGCAAAGCGTACCACATCTTGACTCGCTTAGACGCTGTAGGCGGGGACTTGAATGCTTACACGACTAAGGAAAAGATTTGCTTTCATGCCTCTGTCTTGCAAGAACATTTTGAGAAAGCCCTTGATTTACTTACAGATATAACCTTTCACTCCATTTTTCCTGAAAAAGAAATTCAGAAAGAAAAAGGAGTAATTTTGGAGGAGATGTCTATGTACTTAGACGACCCCGCAGATGCGATAGCTGACCATTTTGACGAAATTATTTATCCCAATCACCCCTTGGGAATGAATATTTTAGGAACAAATGTGAGCGTCAGCGGATTTAACCGCCAAAACTTCTTAGAGTTTGTTCAGGAGCATCAAAATAATGAACGCATCATTTTCTCCTCGGTCAGTGCCTTGCCTTTGGCAAAGGTCATACACTTGGCAGAAAAATATCTCATGGACTTGCCCAAAAAATCTGCTCAATACAACAGGCAAAAATTTGAAGGCTTTAAAAAACAAGAACTTACGCTTTATAAACCCATCACCCAAGCCCACTGCATCATAGGCACAGAGTCCTATCCGCTTAGTGATGACAAACGCCTGCCTTTTGGGGTATTGGTCAATCTCTTAGGTGGTTCGGGTATGAACTCTCGCCTCAACATGACCTTGCGAGAGAAATATGGCTTGGTCTATGGCATAGAAGCCAACTATCATACTTTTACCGATTCAGGCATTTTTTCTATTTATTTTGCTACGGATAAAAGCAATTTAGAAAAATGCAATATGCTTGTAATGAAAGAGTTATCAAAGCTCAAAAATGAGCCTTTGGGGACTTTGCAACTGCATCGTGCCAAGCAACAAATCATGGGGCAGTTAGCCATGTCAGAGGAAAGCAACCTCAGCCTGATGCTTATGCTGGGAAAAAGTATGTTAGATTTGGGAAAAATAGATGCTTTAAATACTATTTTTGAAGAAATAGAGGCACTTTCCGCTTCGCAACTCATGGATATTGCCAATGAAATGTTTGCAGAAGATAGATTAAGCAAATTGGTCTATCTTCCTGAAAATTAAGTATTTTTTGTTAGGAATAGTAGTCCCTAACAGTGGTTTTATAGATAAAAAAAACTCAACACTATGGCTTTAAAAACCACCGTCAAGATTAACCATGTAACTAACCTTAGCGATGCTCGCTATTGTGCAGGCATGGGTGTAGAGATGATAGGCTTTGATTTGAACAAGCATCACCCCAACTTTGTAGAAGCTAAGAAAGCCCAAGAAATTGCAGGCTGGCTATCGGGAGTAAGTATCGTAGGCGAACTTACGCATAGCCCAGAAATTGCCCTTGCGGACTATCCCTTAGATATGTTGGAAATAAATTCTCCTCATTTGTTTCATGAATGGGTAGGGAGCGGGGCACCGCTTTTGTACCGCTTTGCGGTGGACAATGTAGAAACTCTTGCTTTTGCCAAAGAAGCCTTAGAAAGTTACCGTCTTAGTGTAAATTACTTTCTCATAGAGAGTTATTTTCTCAAAATAGACCAACAAGTAGCAGATTTACTAAAACAACTCAGTGCCGAATACCCTTTGCTCATTGGTTTTGGTATCACAGCCGCCAATGTACACGAGGTATTAGATTACATCTCCCCTGCGGGCATTGCCCTGAACGGTAGCCCTGAAATTAGTGCAGGATTGAAAGATTTTGATGAGTTGGCAGAGATTCTTGAGGCAATAGAAATAGAATAAAATACCTTATCTCTAATTTTTTTCATGGAAAAATCTATCACCATACCTATCAATACAAAGTATCATACAATCAACGAACTCACAGACAAGACCTTGCAAGTTTGGTTTTTGTTGCATGGCTATGGGCAGCTGGCGGAGTTTTTTATCAAGAAATTTGATGTTGTAGATAGAGAAACTCACTATTTGATTGCTCCACAAGGACTGAACAAGTTTTATTTGGAAGGTTTTGGAGGCAGGGTAGGGGCAAATTGGATGACCAAAGAAGACCGCCTCAATGAAATTGCCAATTATGTAACTTATCTGACTCAGGTTTATCAAAAAGAATTACAAAGCATTGATTTGCAACATCTTAAAATCAACATTTTGGCATTTTCGCAAGGTTGTGCTACGGCAAGTCGCTGGCTGGCTTACAGCAAAATCAAATGTGATAGGCTTGTCCTGTGGGCAGGGGAAATTCCGCAAGACGTAGTCGAAGATGAGGTTTTTAAAACTACTCCTCTCACCTTGATTTTTGGGACAGAAGACGAATTGATTACGCCAGAAATGAAAGAAACCATTTTTGAAAGAATAAACTCAGCGAAGCTAAACCCTCAAATTATTCGCTTCAAAGGCAAGCATGAAATTGACAGTGAGGTCTTTAAAACTTTGATAGCACAAAGTTATTAAAAGTTTCTTCCTCTTGTAAAAACTGTACTTCGATAGGTAAGTAAGCAAGGCAAGCATTTGGCTTATGCCTGTAAAGGTAATTTCTGCTATAAAGGATTTGCTTTGTCTTTAATCTCAGCCCAAAGAGGCTCTAAATCAAGTTTTTCTACCCAAAACTCTATGTACTCCATATTGAGTTGTCCAAACTGCAATTCATAGATCCTTAATACATCAATCATTTGTTTTTGGCTTCCACCTGACATTTTTGCCCAACGCAATTTAGCTAAAATAGTATCTTCAGGGCTTGTTACAAACATTTTGATTCCGAAGAAGTCTTCTTGGTAACGGCGTTTAAATCTCGATACATCAAAAGGCTCATTGGTTAGGAGCCAGAAATCAACTTTGTCGCCTTCTTCAGTATCAATCAGGTTGAACATGGATTGATGAGTAATAGCTTCTTTGATGCTCTGCTCGTTGAGATAATATCGCTGTTCCTTAAAATGAGCCATCAGGTTTTCTACGTCTGTTTTTTTAAGCATGACAATCAAATCAATGTCATGAGTTGCTCTTGGCTCACCTTGCAAACTTGATGCTATAGAACCTGTAACAGAATAAGGAATCTGACATTCCTCTAAAACCTCTATGACCTTCTTTAGTAGTTTCGGTTGTAACATAAAGCAATTCTTTTGAGATACAGAGCTTTGATTTCACTTTCAGTGTACTGAGGGAAACGTTTTTTAAGTCCAAATAAAAATAATTCTTTGCTCATAGCTGATAGTTCAAAAGCTTTTTGTAGTCTTTGAGCAGGTGTCATATTGCGTAATGTTTGTAAGTAAATATGATGATTGGGTCTGGGTTTAATGTCATCTAAAAGTTTCATTTTTTATCTTGTTTTAGTTAGACTTGATTCTCTAATACAGCCGTTTTGATGCCTTATTTGTTGTATTATCCGCTCTATCAAAAGTAACCCTTTCCAGATAAGATAAGATTGAATATGTTTCCAAGTAGGCATTTTCTTTTACTTCTGCATCAGACATTCCCAACTTGAGTAAATTTCTTTTTTATATCCGTTTCGTTTGAGAATGTAATTTGGTAGTAAGACAAAGATAGTGATTTAAAATCTCGGATAATAACAAAAAAAAACAAAAAGTAAACCCAAGATTATTGTGCTACGGCAAGTCGCTGGCTGGCTTACAGCAAAATCAAATGTGATAGGCTTGTTCTGTGGGCAGGGGAAATTCTGCAAGATAAGGTCTTTAAAACTTTGATAGCACAAAGTTATTAAAAGTTTCTTCCTCTTGTAAAAACTGTACTTCGATAGGTAAGTAAAAAATCGGGTACGCTTGTAAAATCTTTTGAAAAGGTAAAAGTTTGACACTGTCTTTTTCCGTAGTTAGTATATAGCAAGTATTTTTTTGATTTTCAACAAGATAGTAGCTTATAATTTCTTTGAGGTGAGTTTCTTGATAGCTAAAATGGTCTGCAAATTCAAAATGTTTGACAATCTGGTACTTAGTTTTAAGATAATTAAGTAAAGCAAAAGTTTTAGCTATGCCTGTTAATAAAATAATATTGCTTCCTTCTTTAAGGTTTGATATTTCATAATTTTCAAACAAAGGAATGGGAGATTGGTAAACCAAAGTAGAGAAAAAAATAGGGGTTTGTGGGCGAGTATATCGCTCTATTTGCAAAGCAATATTTGATTTGTCAGCTGTCGTTAAATTATTAGGGCATTTGCTCACAATTACTGCGTCAGCCCTTTCTGCGCCTTGCCTGCTTTCCCTTAGCCTTCCCACAGGCAACAAGCAATCACTATAAAAAGGCTGGTAATAATCTGTTAATAAAATATTTATGTTTCTGTGGATAGCTCGGTGCTGGTAGGCATCGTCTAAAATAACCACTTGTATAGTTGGCTTGTAGGCTAACATAGCTTCTACTGCCTTGACTCTATCCTCTCCCACACAAACGGTTATTCCCTTTCCAAACTTACTGAATAGCTGCATAGGCTCGTCCCCGATAGTTTGGGCAGAAATTTCTTGATTTATCTTTTTTTGATTGGCAATAATGATTCCTTTGGTTTTTCTGCCATAACCACGACTTAGCGTAGCAAGGCTTTGATTACCAAATTTTTCTAAAAGTAACGCTATCAAATATTCTACGTGAGGTGTTTTGCCTGTTCCTCCCACTGTCAAGTTCCCAATACTAATAACAAGAGGTTTTGTTATTGTGGTTTTAAATATTTGATAATCATACAATAAATTTCTAACCTGAGTAATGACTTGATAGATAAAGGCAAAGGGGAAAAGCAAAAATTTTAACAGTTTCATAAATAATGCGCTGGAAAGTTTTTAAGGCTACTATACCAAATATACTGTCAAACTCCTCGCCCCATGCGCCCCAATGACCAAAGATTGTTCAATATCTGCGGTCTTAGAGGGTCCCGCCAAGAAAACTCCGTATCCTATGCCGTCTATGCTTACTCTCTGGTAGGCATGGTGCATATTCCCTACTATCTCGTTTTTGTCCAAAATAATAGCCAAATGTTGTGTAATAAAAGCAATGGCTCTATGCCCTAAATCATTTTCAGTGAGCCAGATAGCACCATTTTCTGCTACCCCAAATTTTCCTTTGACTATGGCTAAGTCCACATTGGCTAACTCGTGTGGGTCAGCAACTTGGGAAATATCTAAATTCCCCTTGACTTCTGAAACAAGGGAACATACTACTTTACAATCTGCATACTGGTTGCTAATTTCTTCTGCTAAGGCATCTTGGGTAGTTTCCACCACCGCTCCTCCTATACTTTGTAAGACCGTCTTAAACCCTTCTATGAGATTTATTTCATTTTTCTCAAAGATTTTAACCTCAGGTAAGGGCGTAGGCTCAGGCTTATTTTTTTTGATAGCACTTAAAATTTTCTCTCGGCTATTCATTTTCTATTCGATAAAATTTTTGACTAACTTGCAAGCATACAAATTTAGCAACAAAAAATTGAATCATGAACAAAAACAAAATATTGGTTACGGGAGGTTGCGGCTACATAGGCTCGCATACAATCATAGAAATTTTAGAACAAACTGATTTTGAGGTAATTTCAGTAGATAACTTAATGAATTCCTCTGCGGATACCTTAGATAGAATAGAGAAAATCACAGGGAAAAGAGTAAAAAACTATGCAATAGACCTTTGCGATTTGGCAAAAACAGAAGAAATTTTCAAGGAAAACACCGATTTAGTAGGCATTATTCACTTTGCGGCATTGAAATCTGTGCCTGAGTCTGTTTTTAAACCTTTGTTATACTATCACAACAACTTGAACTCCTTGCTCAATCTGTTAAAATTGGTAGAGAAATACCAAGTAAATAATTTTATTTTTTCCTCTTCTTGCTCTGTTTATGGAAATGTAAGCAAACTTCCTGTTAATGAGCAAACTCCATTGAGTATTGCCGAATCTCCTTATGCTTATACTAAGCAAATTGGTGAAGTGATGATTAAGGATTTTGTTAAAAATAACGAAGTCAAAGCCGTAGCTTTGCGTTATTTTAATCCTGTGGGGGCGCACATTAGTGGCTTAAATGGGGAAAATCCTATCAACCGCCCTTCGAATCTTGTGCCTGTAATTACGCAAACTGCGATTGGTATTATTCCAGAGATGAGCGTGTACGGTTATGATTACGATACAAGAGATGGCTCGTGTATTCGCGATTACATACACGTAACAGATATTGCAAAGGCACATATCAAAGCCATGAACTACCTGATAGAAGGCAAAAACGAAGCAAGCTATGAAGTATATAACTTAGGTACAGGAAACGGGATTACAGTTTTGGAAGCAATTAAAGCATTTGAAAAAGTAAGCGGGGTAAAGCTAAACTATAAGTTGGCAGAACGCAGACCGGGAGATGTGGTAGCGATTTATTCGGATACTACTTTAAGTGAACAGAAATTAGGCTGGAGAACCAAACTGAATATTGAGGACATGATGGCTTCAGCGTGGAAATGGCAGCAGTTGCTGTTAGAGGAAAAGAAGGCAAAATAAACATAAGTTCTATTTTTATTTCTAAAACCATTGTAAAATGCCTATTTTAAGCTACTTAGAAAAAGGACAAGGGAATCCTGTCGTACTGATTCACGGTTTTTGTGAGGATAAAAGCCTATGGGTAAAGTTTGTTAGTCCATTAAGTGCCTCTAACAGACTTGTTTGTGTGGATTTGCCTAATTTTGGAGAAAGTCCTACCATGCAGGAAATCAGTATAGAACAAATGGCGGATTCAGTGATAGATACTATCAAGCACTTACAAATCGAGAAATGCGTAGTCATAGGACATTCTTTAGGGGGCTATGTAGCTTTGGCTATGGCAGAACTCTATCCTGAACAATTAGCTGGCTTAGGACTTTTCCACTCTACTGCCTTTGAGGATACGCCAGAACGCAAAGAAAATAGGAACAAAGCCATCGCAAGCATCAAAGAAAATGGAGTAGAGCCTTTCGTTAGAACTTTGATTCCTTCGCTTTTTTCTCCTGTGCAGAAGCAAAAAGAAAATATCAAGAAAAATATAGATATACTGATAAACAACGCAAAACAGATTCCCCCTGCCAATATCATTACTACTTTGCAAGCTATGCGCGACCGAAAAGACCGCATAGACATATTGAAAAATATCAATCTTCCTGTTTTATTTATTGTTGGCAAAGATGACGTACCTGTTCCTTTGGAAGCGAGCATGGCTCAGTGTTATTTACCTAAAAATAGTTTGGTTAGCATTATGGCAGAGGTAGGACACATGGGCATGATAGAAGCAGAAAAAAACTGTCAAATAGTGGTGAAAAACTTTTTGGAATACTGTTGGGCTTGTATGGAAGGTGTATCAATTTAACAATATATCTTAGAAGTTGTTTGAATTAACTCTATAGGAGTGAAATATTGGTAGGAAATAGATTTTTGAGATAAAAATAACCCCAATTTTCGTGCTTTAAACAAGTTTAGGGGTATAATTATCTTGATAAAATTCATGTTTTTTTAACAATAGCAAAAATAATATGGACAAGTTTATTTCGTAAATTATTAATAACAAGCATTTTGTCTTTTTTTAGCTATTTTACGTTGGTAGTATTTTGCTAAGAGGGTTTTACCTCTAACAATACAGATAGCAGCCAAGTGCAATAACTTTTTAAGTTCTTTATCAGCATACACAGATACTTTGGTTTTAGCCCTGACACTTGTACCAGAAGTATAACTAAATGGGGCAGTACCTGCATGACAGGCAAACTTTTTAGGGTCTGTAAAGCGGGTAAAAGCTTGCGTTTTAACAATGATTGGTGTAGCAATATTCTCTCCTATGCCAGGGATAGAATCCAATAATTGGATAAGGGTTTTGAAATCATTATCCTCCTCGATAATTTGCTTGATTTGTGCTTCTACCTCAGCTACTTGCTTTTCAATGCTTTGTATAGCAGGTAGGGCATATTTCTCCATGAGGGCATAGTGAGTAGTAGCCATGAAATTTTTCTGCTCTTGCAGAGGAACTTCTAAGGTTTGTTTGCTTTTAAGTAATCTATCTCTAAGTGCATAAAGTTGCTCTAAGGCGATAATAGTATGAGAAGCAGGCTGCCAAAGACGTAATTTATCTTGATGGCGCAAAGCATGTAGGGCAATTTGGCGATGATTCCAATTGTATGATGGTATTTTATCTACCTGTTATCAATTTGATGAGAAAAGTGTTTGTTGAATAAAAATCTGTGTTTATCAGCCAAATCCGTATTATCGGTGTTCTATTTGGGAACACTGATGACACAGATTGTACCGATGAAAACGGATTTTTTTACACATAAAATTATCATACATTTGAAAGCACCACTCAACAACAGTAAGCAAATGAGAGCAAAATTTACTCCCCTAAGCGATTCTCAACGGTTCGCCGCTGCGATGGCAATATATGGAAAAAATCATTGGCAAACGCAGAAAATC
>NZ_FONY01000112.1 GCF_900113045.1 Thermoflexibacter ruber | reverse complement strand
TTGGCTTGGGAAAGACCACTGTTATTGAGCATATTGGTCATATTAGTAACATTGCCAATGTCCCAAGTGGCTAAGGATTGATTAAAGGCTGTAGCAAAAGCAAACATATTATTCATGGAAGTAACATTGCTCACATTCCATGCACTAAGGTCTTGGTTAAAAACAGCATTACCCAAAAACATTTGCGTCATATTAGTTACAGCACCCACATTCCAGCCACTAATATTTTGATTAAACGGGGTATTGGCAAACATGGAACTCATATCTATTACATTACTTACATTCCATAAACTAATATCTTGATTAAATGCACTTGCCCCTGAAAACATCTGGCTCATGTTGGTTACAGCCCCTACATTCCACCCTCCAATGTTTTGGTTAAATGCAGATGCGTTTTGCAACATCGAAGCCATATCTGTTACATTATTTACTACCCAGCCACTAATATCTTGATTGAAAGCACTTGCCCCTGAAAACATCTGTAACATGCTGGTTACGGCACTTGTATTCCAACCTGTAATATTGCTATTAAATGCGGTCGCTCCTGCGAACATACTACCCATACCAGTAACAGCACTCGTATTCCAGCCATTCAATGATTGATTAAAAACAGTTGCACCAGCGAACATAGCACCCATATTGGTAATAGTAGCCGTGTTCCAAGTTCCCATAGTCGCATTGCCATCAAAAACAGTACAACCTTGAAACATGGCACTCATATCCGTTACTCCTGCTAAGTTTGGTACATCTGTAGCATTATAAGTTAGGTTCGTACAACCAGAGAAAGCAAAGGACATTGAAGTCCATGCAATACTCCCCCATTGCTCTATGGTTCTTAGTTTAGGTGCTTCTGTGGCATTGTTATTCATAAAAAAGTGAGGGAAATCCTTAGAGATTTCTACTCTGTATGTACTTCCATTTTCTAAGCCTGTAATGGTATAGTTTCCTGTTTGCCCTGTAATAAAACCGTCGCCTACACCCATATTGGTTAAGTTCGTCCAAGTAACATCATAATTATATCCTCCTCCATTGGTAGGAATAGTAATCGTTCCGTCTGTGGTTATCCAAGTGGTGATAAAGGGTAGGGTGGCATCGGCAATGGTTTTTACTCCGCTTGGTCCTAAGGAAGCCGTAGGATTGACGGTTTCTATAAAAGTGAAATTTCCTACGGCAAGGAAAGGAATACTCATGGTATTGCCTGTAGTGGCACCTGCATTGACGTTAGCTGCGATGTATAGGTACTGAGGAACGCCACCGCCCGCTATGATTTGTGAAAAGCCTGTAAAAGAGATATTTTCGCCTGACCCTGTGGAAGCCCCAGAAGTAGCTATTAAGGTTGCTGTAGCAAAGTTATCAACGGTATTGTAGTACAATTCAAAATTGGAGATGTCCGCCGCTGTGTAAGTCCCTAAGGTAGCAGTAGTAACCAAATCTGTTAGTGTAGGGGAACCTCCCGTAGCTGATATTTCCATAGCATAAATTCTTTGCCTATTGGTCTTGAAAATATCTTCATTAATATTTACAGCAGTAAGGTCAGCCATGCTTACATTAATCGTTACACTTGGGCTAAAAACAGTAAAGTTTACCTCTGCGCCTGTAAAATTAAAACCCGTAGCAATGTAAGGAGGTCTGCCTCCTGTGGTGGTCAGGGCAGTCCAGCCTGCATTGTCATAATGGATTTCGGAAGTGGCATCTGCTGTACCGCCCACATTGGA
>NZ_FONY01000024.1 GCF_900113045.1 Thermoflexibacter ruber | reverse complement strand
TAACATCCCTAACTTTTGCTATTTATTTAAACTTTATAACTCAACAACCTATCTTAGATATAAAAAACTTTATATTTTAACTAGCACAATTGGTGCACTTAATTAGAAAAGAATAAATTTGCTTGCAAGCTGATTTTTTGCGTATCACCTTTAAACCCGAACATTCAACTATGAAAACTGTGAGAATACTAATCGTAGAAGACGAAACACTGACTGCGGCAGACATCGAAGAAAAATTGACTGCTTTTGGCTATGAAATTATAGGCACAGTGCGTACTTATGAAGAAGCAATCAATGTAGTAAAAAAAGACCTGCCTGATTTAGTTTTATTAGACATCAAAATAGCAGGAAACAAAGATGGCATAGAAACAGCCAAAGCCATCAATCAGATTGCCCAGCTTCCTATTATTTTCTTGACAGCGCACAGCGAGCAGGCTATGGTAAAGCGTGCGATGCTTGCTCACCCTTCTGCCTATATTTTAAAACCTTTCCGCACCGAAGATTTTGTGATAAGCATTGACTTAGCTATTCACAATTTTTATGCTTTTCAAAACCAAGCTAAGCCCCAAAGCGGGTGGTGGGATACGGAAAAAGCATTAAAAGATGCTGTTTTTGTTCCTTCTAAGCAAGGTGGACATGAAAAAGTGTGGAAGCAAGACATTTTGTACTTAGAAGCCGACGGCTATATTTCTACCCTCTATACGGCTGATAGCCATTTTGTTATTTCTACCAATATAAAAACTATAGAAGCACAACTCACTGACCCTACTTTCATTAGAATTTCCAAACAACATTTAGTAAACCTACCTCATGTGCGCCGCATTGCCAATAGCAGCCTCTGGATTCGCGACAAAGAATTAGTGATTGGGCGAGAGTACAAGGAGGCTTTTTTTGAGAAAATTCCTAAACTTAAAACAAAGTTGGACTAAACTCAAAATAAGTAATTGTGCAAATTAAAACAACCTTCTGCTGCTATCTAAATCTTTTCTCAAAGGGTAAATCTCTTTGATTATCAATATTTTAACTCCCTTCCCAGAAAGCTAAGGGGTGGAGATGGAATGGTTATTTTTGCACAATTACTTAGAGAAATATCAAAAATCTAAGCTACCAAGTTTATTTAGAACAATTCTAAATTGATGTAATTAGTTTACATATTTTTACGTTTCTATTGAAAATTCGACTCACGCACATTTATTTTGTAGCAATTAATTCTATGAATCATTTGCAAAGATTGATTTTGCTGTTAGTTTTGTATCAAAATTGAATACTTTGAGAAGTTTAGTGAGGTAAGTAAATGATTTTTAAATTTTTGAAATCGTATTAGCCAATTTGATAAAATAAATATATATATGTCAAAGTCTATAACAACTCGCATTTTATCTTTTCTTTTTGCCTTTTTATTGGTGAGTATGTTTGCTTTCGCACAAGACGACGGCACTACTCAAGGAAACGGTACTACCGATAATACTACGCAGACAGGAGGAGCAGCAGGCGGCTTGTCCGACAACGCAGATGTGATTGCGAAAGGGGAAGAACTTTTCAACGGAAATTGTAAGCAATGCCATGCGGTCAATGCAAAAGTAGTAGGTCCTGCTTTGGCAAAGGTCTATGAACGTCGCAATATTCCTTGGTTGATTAATTTTATTAAGTATCCTCAAAAAACCATAGAAAGCGGAGATGCTTACGCAGTAGCTTTGTATAAGCAATATAATCAGTTCATGCCTAACCACGACTTTTTAAAAGACGATGAGATTGTAGCTATTCTTTCTTGGGTGAAAAAAGAAACTGATAATCCTACTGTGGCGAAAACTCCACCTACGGGAGAGCCAGGTACACCTCAAAACCCAACAGAATCTAACTCAGGCTTGTTAGTGGGTATTGTAGTAGCCTTAGCTACTCTGCTTGTAGTGGTTCTGGCGGTATTAGCTATGTTAGGTTCAGTTTTGACCAAGTATTTAGCAAAAGAAAAAGCATTGAGCGAAGCAGATAGAGCAATTTTAGAGCAAAAAGTAGAATGGGGCAAAATATTGACAAGTAGAGGTTTCGTAGGGATTGTAAGTTTTGTATTTGTGGCGTTGGTCTTAAAGGTAGCCACTGAGGCTCTTGTTACTATTGGGGTACAACAAGGATATGCACCAGACCAGCCTATTCCTTTCTCTCACAAGTTACATGCGGGTCAGTATGAAATAGATTGTAAGTACTGCCACCATACAGTGGAGAAAAGCAAACACGCAAGTATCCCTGGACCTTATGTGTGTATGAATTGCCATAATGCAATTAAAACGACTTCTCCAAATATGGATTTGATATACAAAGCAGTAGAAAACGACGAGCCTATTCAGTGGGTAAGAGTTCACAACCTTCCTGACTTGGCTTACTTCAACCACGCCCAACATGTGAAGGTAGCAGGTTTGGATTGTACTAACTGTCATGGAAATATCAAAGAAATGGAAGTAGTGCAGCAAGTTTCTTTGCTCACAATGGGTTGGTGTATAGACTGCCACCGCAAAACGGAGGTAAATGCCAAAGGAAACGGCTATTACGATAACTTATTGGAAATGCACTCTAAGTATTCTAAGCAACCAATGAAAGTGGAAAATATTGGCGGTTTAGAGTGTTCTAAGTGCCACTATTAAAAATTTAGATAAGCATGAGTTTTGGTACTCCTGCTTATTTCACTATTTTGTGAACTAATCTCAAAACAGACCCATTAATCAGTCATTTGAAATTATTTTTTTAAAAATATGAGCGACACTAAAAAGTTTTATTGGAAAGGCATCGAAGAACTTACAAATGATATAGAGGTTGTCAAATATGCGGACAAGGAGTTTCCTGAGCATTTGCCAATCAAAGATAGCTTTGGAGATAACTCGGAAGAGGTAAAATCCAATCGTAGGGATTTCTTGAAACTTATGGGCTTCAGTGTAGCCGCAGTTTCTTTGGCGGCTTGTGATACACCCGTGAAGCACGCTATTCCCTATATCGTTAAACCTGAAGAAATTACACCGGGTATTCCTAATTATTACGCCTCAACGTATGCTGAAGGGGGAGATTATTGTGCTATTTTAGTGAAAACAAGAGAAGGTCGTCCTATTTTTATTGAAGGTAACAACTATTCTAATGTTACTTTTGGTGGGACAAGTGCAAGAGTGAATGCCTCCATTATGTCTTTATATGACATTGAGAGGGCAAAAAATCCTACCATTAATGGCAAAGATACCGATTGGGCTACGGTGGACAAAGAAATCTCAGCTAAGTTGGCTTCTATTACACAAAGCGGAGGACAAATTCGCATCGTTTCCAATACAATTCTTAGTCCTTCTACTAAAAAAGTAATTGCAGATTTTATCGCAAAGTATCCTACTACTGTTCATGTTACTTATGACCCGATTTCTTCTTCGGCTCTTTTGCAAGCAAACAAGGCAAAATTCGGAAAAGCAGTAGTTCCTTCTTATAAATTTGACAAAGCAAACATCATTGCAAGCTTTGGAGCAGACTTTTTAGGGACTTGGATTTCGCCGATAGAATATGCTCGCCAATTCGCTCAGAATAGAAAAGTAAATAAAGATAAAAAGCAAATGTCCCGATTGTACTCTTTTGAGTCTATCATGTCTTTGACAGGGGCAAATGCAGATTATAGAACGCCGATTAAACCTTCACAAGAAGGCTTAGTTTTGGCTAAGCTCTACAATTTGATTGCGGCAAAAGCAGGGAAATCTACGATTAGTACCGCTGATGTCAAAATTCCTTATTTGGAAAAATGTGCGAATGATTTGTGGGAAAATAGAGAAAAAGCCTTAGTAGTTTCTGGCTCTAATGATGTAAAACTGCAAACATTAGCCAATGAAATCAATGAAATGCTGGGTAGCTATGGTACTACTATTGATATAAATACCCCTTCTTTTCAAAGACAAGGCGATGATGCAGCGATGAGTACTTTTGTAAAAGATGTAGAAGCAGGAAATGTAAAAGGTGTTATTTTTTACAACTGTAATCCCGTCTATGACCATCCACAAGGGGCAAGTTTAGCTAAAAATTTAAGTAAAGTAGAGTTGCGAATAAGTACAGCAGATAGAGCAAAGGGGGAAACTTCTTCTTTGTGTACTTACAACTGTCCTGATAGCCACTTTTTAGAGTCTTGGAATGATGCAGAACCAAAGAAAGGCTACTTTAGCTTAGGGCAGCCTACGATTATGACGATTTTCAATACGCGTCAAGTACAGCAATCTCTCTTGACATGGGCAGGCATTACTACCGATTACCTGACTTATATCCGCAATTTCTGGAAAGAAAATTTATTCAAATTACAAAGCAAAGAAAGTGAGTTTGAACTTTTCTGGAAGCGGTCTTTGCACAATGGCGTATTTGAACCCACAGTAGGGGAGGGGTACACCTCTCTTAACGAGGCAAGTGCAACCGCTCCAGCAAGCATAGACTTAGGAGCAATTGCTTCTGAAATTGGTAGTGAGTACAAAGCGACCAATTCAGGAGTGGAATTAGTGATTTACCCTAAGGTACTGATAGGTTCTGGGGCTGAGGCAAACAATCCGTATATCCAAGATTCGCCAGACCCTATCTCGAAAATGACTTGGGGCAACTATGTTTCTGTGCCTTTGAGCATGGCAAAGCAAATGGGCTTTGTCAATAAAGAAAATAAGGCAACCACCGCTACTGTCAAAGTTGGAAATCAAGAGTTTAATCTTCCTGTATTTATCCAACCGGGGCAGGCACCTGATACCATTGCGATAGCTTTGGGTTACGGTAGAGTAAATACTGATAAAATTTCAGTAGGTAAGGTTGCTAATGAAGCAGGTGGAGTAAATATGTATCCTTTTGCAGCACGAGGTAGTGAAGTGAAATATGCTCAATTTACAGGGGTAAGTATTGCAGATTCGGGAGATTGGGAAAGATTAGCTACTACGCAAACGCATAGCACATTCATGGGTAGGGAAACTATTATTCAAGAGGCTTCTTTGGCTCAGTACCAAAAAGACGAAAAGGCTGGTAGATTTTTCCCACATATTAGCGGAAGCATCAAGGGAAAAAGAAAGCCTACAGATGTAACTATTTGGGACGTTTCAAGTGATGGCTATAGTGCTGAGAATGAAACAAGAACAGAATACGAAAAAACACTTTGGAATGCGAGAAGGGGAATTAAGGCTGATATTCATAAGTATCCGAACCACCATTGGGGTATGTCTATAGACTTGAACTCTTGTATAGGTTGTGGAGCTTGTATTACAGCTTGCCATTTAGAGAACAATGTGACAGTAGTTGGCAAGAAAGAAATCATTAACCGCCGCGAAATGCACTGGATTCGCATTGACCGCTACTATACTTCAGAAGGAGATGGTTTAGAAGAAAGAGATTTTGATAAGTTAGCTCAGGTAGTAGAAAATCCAAAAGTGGTATTCCAACCGATGATGTGCCAGCACTGTAACAATGCGCCTTGCGAAACAGTTTGCCCTGTAGCTGCCACTACACACAGTACAGAAGGCTTGAACCAAATGACTTATAACCGTTGCATAGGTACAAAATATTGTGCTAACAACTGTCCATATAAGGTAAGACGCTTCAATTGGTTTAAGTATTACAATAATAACGAATTTGACTATCACCAAAACAACGATTTGGGCAAAATGGTGCTGAACCCTGATGTAACTGTTCGTTCAAGAGGGGTCATGGAAAAATGCTCATTGTGCGTACAGCGTATCCAAGCAGGAAAGTTGAAAGCAAAGAGCGAGGGTAGAAGACCTAAAGACGGTGAAATTACGACAGCTTGTGCTTCTGCTTGTCCTACTGAAGCAATCGTGTTTGGAGATTTGAACGATACAAGTACTAAAATTTCTGTATTGTTGGATTACGAAGTAGAAAAAGGTAGAGCTTATAATGTATTGGACGAAATCAATACTCGTCCTAATGTTTGGTATCTGACCAAGATTAGAAACATAGACGACGAGCAGAAAAAAGCCTAATGCTTATTCCTGCTTTTTATAAAATTTTTGCGTAATTAGAACATTAAAAAATAACTATATATCAAATGCAAATCGTATCAGAAGTAAGAGAGCCTTTGGTAACAGGAGGTAAAACACATAAAGACGTTACCGAAGATATATGCAAACAGGTAGAAGGCGCACCAAGTCCAGCTTGGTTAGCTTCCCTTGCCGCCTCGCTTTTAGCATTGGGTGTAGGTGGGTATTATTTAGGTGATATGCTTTGGAATGGTATCGGACGCTGGGGCTTAAATAAAAGTGTACAATGGGCGTGGGACATTACCAACTTCGTATGGTGGGTAGGTATCGGTCACGCAGGTACTTTGATTTCTGCCATTCTTTTGCTATTCCGTCAGAAATGGCGTACCTCTATTAACAGAGCCGCAGAAGCGATGACAATTTTTGCCGTTATTTGCGCCCTGTTCTGGCCTATTGCTCACATGGGAAGACCTTGGATAGGTCCTGTTTGGGCTTTCCCTTTACCAAACACTTATGGCTCTTTGTGGGTAAACTTTAACTCCCCACTGCTTTGGGACGTATTTGCGATTGGTACTTATTTTTCTGTATCCTTGCTTTTCTGGTATGTTGGCTTAGTTCCTGACTTTGCTACTATCAGAGATAGAGCAACTTCTAAGATTTCAAGATTGATGTACGGTATTTTGAGTTTAGGCTGGGACGGCTCAGCAAAATCTTGGATGCACTACGAAGCAGTTTCTTTGATATTAGCAGGTCTTTCCACACCTCTGGTACTCTCTGTACATACCATAGTAAGTTTTGACTTTGCTACTTCTGTTATACCCGGTTGGCACACCACCATCTTCCCACCTTACTTCGTTGCAGGTGCGATTTTCTCAGGCTTTGCCATGGTATTAACCTTGATGTTAATTACACGCAAAGTATATCACCTCGAGGATTATATTACCATTGAGCATATCGAGATGATGAATATTATCATCATCGTAACAGGCTCTATCGTAGGTATAGCTTATACAACTGAGTTGTTTATAGCTTGGTATTCTGGGGTGGAATATGAACAGTATGCCTTCTTGAACCGCTCTACAGGTCCTTATTGGTGGGCTTACTGGTCTATGATGACTTGCAATGTAATCTCTCCACAGCTTTTCTGGATAAAGAAGATTCGTACAAGTTTAATGTGGACGTTTGTATTATCGATTGTAGTGAATATAGGTATGTGGTTTGAACGCTTTGTGATTATCGTAACTTCACTGCATAGAGATTACTTACCTTCAAGCTGGACTTATTTTATTCCAACTATGCACGATGTTGGCACATATCTATTTACTTTTGGCTTGTTCTTTACTTTCTTCTTCTTATTTGCTAAGTTCTTCCCAGTAATTAACATGGCAGAGGTTAAAGCAGTATTGAAAGAGTCTAACTCAAAGGTGTATAGGGCAAGAAGAACATTGGTAAACGAACCATTACCTTCTTTGGAAGAAACGGTAGTAGAGAAAGAAGCTTAATAATCAAAAATCTATTAGAATCCTGAACAAAGTTTTTAATATGGAAAAAAATAAACATTTTTTAGTGGGCATATTCGGCGACCAAGATGACCTATTACATGGAGTAGAAGACATAAGAAAAAAAGGTGTGAAAATCTATGAAGTATTTACTCCTTTCCCTGTGCATGGTTTAGAACATGCCTTGGGCTACCAAAGGTCTTGGACTCCTAAAGCGGCATTCATGTTTGGCTTTTTAGGTACTTGTTTGGCGATTATTATGCAAGTAGGTATGATGGTGATAGATTGGCCTATGGTCATTGGGGGGAAACCTTATCTGGCTATTCCTGACTTTGTGCCTGTTACTTTTGAATTGACTGTTTTGTTGGCTTCTTATGGAATGACATTGACATTCTTGTTTGTGAAAGGCTATCTGCCTCACAAAGTACCAAGAATTTTTGATATTAGGGCTACTGATGACAAGCACGTCATGGCAATAGATTTAGCAAATAATTCTTTGAGCGAGGAGCAGATTCGTTCTATCCTTAAAGATGTTCATGCTGAGGAAGTTTATAGACGTGATTTTACAGATGAAGAAAATCAAAGTTCCTTTATCAAGTATGTGGTAGATTTATTTACCAATGGAGTAACAAGGTCAAGTAGAATTGCGCATCATCGTTAAAAAATTAAAACACATTAGCAAAAATGTTATCAAGAATACATCTAAGCATAATTGTAGCAATTTTCGCTTGCTTGCTGTATAGCTGCGAGCCTAAAGGGAATTATACAGGAACCGAATATGCACCCAATATGTATCACTCAGTTGCATACGACCCTTATTCCCAGATTATAGACTCTACTACCTATGGACGCGAGTACTATAACTCTAATCCATATAACCAATACAAAGGTAAAAAGCATATCAATATGATGCCTCCTGTGGAAGGAACCGTTCCGCGCCAAAACTATCGCTCAGTAGCAGATAGCTCCAAAGATGCAAGAGATAAGGCTTTGTATTTTTATGAATTGCATGTAGATAGTTTTGCTTTGGCAGGTAGAATTTTGACTAATCCTGTACCTGCAAGTGATGGTGTAGTAGAGGAAGGAAAAAACTTATACCTTACTTACTGCCAGCCTTGCCATGGAGAAAAAGGCTTGGGAGATGGAAAAGTAGGGGCTATGTATAAAGGGGTGGCTAACTTGACAGGGGCAGCATATAAAAACTTGCCAGAAGGACATATTTTTCATGTAATATCTCATGGTAAAGGCAGAATGTGGGGGCTTAAAACCACTATTACGCCAGAAGAAAGGTGGAAAATAGTTCATTACGTAAAGAAATTGCAAAAAGGCGAAGGTTAAGTTTAAATTGCCTTGTTCTAATATTTGAAATTAATTGAAATTGTTTTATTACAGCCTAAAATTATTGCTGTTCAAAATATAAAAAATTAAAAGATAATGAAAGCAGAATCATTCGACATTGATGAAAGGTTTGTTTTTTCAGATGGTGCAAGAAGAAGCATTTTTACCATCTTAGTTATAGGGTTAGTGCTTTTTGTCATAGGAATTGTGATGTTAGTTACAGGAGGCGGTCATGACGAGGCACATGCACTTGCTTTCGCAGGTGGCGAAGGTGGAACTACCTCAGAGCATGGGCATCACTATAGCTGGACTGACCGACTAATAGTTAATTTTTGGATTAACAACGTATTTTTCTTAGGTTTAAGTATCATAGGGGTATTCTTCTTTGCGATTCAGTATGCGGCTCATGCAGGCTGGTCTGCTGGAATTAAGAGAGTGCCTGAGGCTTTTGGTAGCTTCCTGCCTATGGCAGCTGTATTGATGCTTGCAGTATTCTTGATAGGGAATCATACTATTTTTCATTGGACAGATAGTTCCTTGTATGATAAGAGTAGTCCTAACTATGACGAAATCATTGCTGGGAAGCAAGCGTTTTTGAATCTGCCTTTTTATTTGATTAGAATGGTTGTTTTTTTAGGTGGCTGGATTGCCTTTTACTATGCACTTAGGAAACAATCTCTGTTAGAGGATATTGAAGGGGGGACCAAGCGTTTCTGGAAAATGAAAACTATTGCTACCTTATTTATTATTTTCTTTGCTGTATCTTCTTCTGTTTCTGCGTGGGATTGGATTATGTCTATTGATACACACTGGTTCAGTACTATGTTTGGCTGGTATGTATTTGCAAGTTGGCATGTGGCAGGTTTAGCAGCTATTTCATTGGCATTAGTATTTTTGAAGGAAGCAGGATACTTAAAGTTCATGAATGAAAGCCATTTTCACGATATTAATAAAATGGTTTTTGGTTTTAGTATATTCTGGACTTATATATGGTTAGGTCAGTTCCTTTTGATTTACTACGCAAATATTCCTGAAGAAACTATCTATTTTGTAGAAAGATTGGAAAGCGACTTTTACAGTAAGTTTATCTTTTTCAACTTGTTTGTTAATTTCTTCTTTCCTTTCTTAGCTTTTATGACAAGAGATTCTAAAAGAAAAGCGACTATCATCAAAATAGTTTGTATTGCGGTACTGATAGGGCATTGGTTTGATTTCTATTTGATGATTACTCCGGGTACATTAAAGGAAAATGGTGGCTTTGGCTTCTTGGAAATTGGTTTAGCTATGATATACTTGGCGGCTTTTGCTTATGTAGTAGCCAATGCTTTATCAAAAGCACCTTTGATAGCTAAGAACCACCCAATGTTACAGGAAAGTCTGCACCATCATATTTAGAATTTTACTTATTTAAAATTTTCTGAAAGTTTTTCAAAAAAATTCAATTTTTTAAAACCTTTCAATTTTACAGAAAGTAATAAGAGCAAATATTATTCAACATATTATATACAAGCTATATGACAAGTCTTCTCATTATAACAGGTACTATCCTAATCATTGCACTTTTTGCCTTGGTATATAGGATATTAGCCTTAGTAAACATTGCCAAAGGGACGCATGAAAAGCGAGTTGGCTTTAGTAATACGGTAAATGGCTTTTTATTTATTGTATTTTTCATTGTAGGTTTTGGTGCTTTCTTTTGGTATTCAGGAAAAGCAGAATATTTACCACCTCCTTCTTCGGAGCATGGGGTAATTACGGATAACCTATTTTGGGTAACAACAGCTATTATTACGGTTGCATTTGTGCTAACGCACATCTTGTTATTCTTCTTCCCATATTGGTTTAGATTTAGAGAAGATAGAAAGGCATATTGGTATCCAGATAATACAAAGTTGGAGTTATTGTGGACTGCTATACCTGGGGTAGTTATGGCACTATTAGTAATTACAGGTTTAATAGAGTGGACTAAGATCACTGCACCTGCTCCAGAAGATTCTGTTCAGTTTGAAATAGTAGGTAAGCAGTTTAATTGGATGGTTCGCTATCCAGGTAAGGACGGTAAGCTTGGGAAGTATGATTATACCAAAATAGATGGAACGAATCAGCTGGGGATGGATTTTGCTAACGATAAGGCAAATTTTGATGATTTTATTCCAAGAGAAATTCACATTCCTAAGGGTAAACCTGTAAAGTTAAATATTAGAGCGAGAGATGTATTGCACAGTGTATATATGCCTCATTTCAGGGTAAAGATGGACGCAGTACCCGGTATGCCAACTACTTTCTGGTTTATTCCTACTAAAACTACCGCTGAGATGCGTAAAGAACTAAACAATGATAAATTTAATTATGAAATGGCTTGTACTGAGGTTTGTGGAAATGGACACTTTGCGATGCGCATGGTAATAGTAGTAGATGAACCTGAGGAATTTAATAAATGGGTAACAGAGCAGGAGCCTTGGGCAAGTCAAAATAAGGATTACATATCAAGTTTGAAATTAAAAGATTTCAATTTAGCTGATTTAGAAAAGTAATAAAAAATCAATATAAAATATGTCTGTAGTAGATACACAACTTCACACATCTGTTGATAGCCACGTACATCATGACGAACATCATGACCACGAGCATCATGAGCAGTCTTTCATTAGAAAGTATATTTTCTCAGAAGACCATAAGATTATTGCTAAGCAGTTTCTTATTACAGGTATTTTCTGGGCTATTATTGGCGGCGTGTTTTCTGTAATTTTCCGTTTGCAGTTAGGTTTTCCAGAAGCAAACTTAGAGATACTTAGACCTATTTTAGGAGGTTGGATTACAGAGCAAGGTAAACTTGACCAAAATTTCTACTTGGCGTTGGTAACAATGCACGGTACTATCATGGTGTTTTTTGTATTGACGGCAGGGTTGAGTGGTACTTTCAGTAACTTTCTGATTCCTTTACAGATTGGTGCAAGAGATATGGCTTCTGGGTTTCTGAATATGTTGTCGTATTGGTTTTTCTTTGCATCAAGTGTCGTCATGTTTGCTTCTATATTCATAGAAACAGGTCCTGCGGCAGGGGGATGGGTTATTTATCCTCCTTTAAGTGCTTTGCCTCAGGCAAGTTTGGGCTCTGGATTGGGAATGACTATGTGGTTGATAAGTATGGCTCTGTTTATAGTAGGTTCTTTACTTGGTAGTATTAATTATGTTACTACAGTAATTAATCTAAGAACCAGAGGTATGAGCATGTGGAGGTTGCCATTGACAGTTTGGGCGTTTTTCTTGACAGCCGTAATAGGCATACTTTCTTTCCCTGTGCTATTCTCTGCTGCTCTACTATTAATTTTTGATAGAAGCTTTGGTACAAGTTTTTACTTGGACCAGATTTATATAGACGGAGAGGCTCTTCATCATAGCGGCGGTAGTGCGCTTCTTTTCCAACATTTATTCTGGTTCTTGGGACACCCAGAAGTGTACATAGTGTTATTGCCTGCTTTGGGTATCACCTCTGAAATTATCGCTACGAATGCACGTAAGCCAATTTTTGGTTACTCTGCGATGGTAATTTCTATGTTGGCAATTACGTTTATTTCGTTTATCGTATGGGCGCACCACATGTTTGTAACAGGTATGAATCCATTTCTTGGTTCTGTATTTATGTTACTCACGCTAATCATTGCAGTACCTTCTGCGGTTAAGTCATTCAACTACATTACTACTCTTTGGAGAGGAAATATAGTATTTACACCAGCGATGTTGTTTTCCATCGGCTTAGTATCCTTCTTCATTTCTGGTGGAGTAACGGGTATTGCGTTGGGTAACTCAGCGATTGATATTCAGTTGCATGATACATATTTCGTAGTGGCTCACTTTCACTTAGTAATGGGTTCTGCCTCTTTCTTTGGAATGTTAGCGGGTATCTACCATTGGTTCCCTAAAATGTTTGGTAGAATGATGGACGATAAGTTAGGGTATGTCCACTTCTGGATTACTTTTGTGGGTGTTTACTTCGTGTTTTTCCCTATGCACTATATCGGTATTGCAGGTTTCCCAAGAAGATACTATTCATGGACAAACTTTGATGCTTTTAGTTCTTATGCTGATTTGAATATGCTGATAAGTATTGCAGCTATCATTACTTTAAGTGCGCAATTTATTTTCCTATTCAACTTCTTCTATTCTATCTTCTATGGAAGATTAGCACCTTTGAATCCATGGAGGTCAAATACGTTGGAATGGACTACGCCAAGATTACCGGGACACGGCAACTGGCCAGGCAAAATACCAACAGTTTACAGATGGCCTTATGATTACAGCAAGCCTAATGCAAAAGAAGATTTTATACCTCAGCATATCCCTCATTACGAAACAGTTGAGTCCAACTTGGAGCATGAGAAGGTATTAGAGGAGTATGACAGGGAGTTGGCAAAGGAAAGCGAAATTCATGTATCTTCTCACTCACATTAATTTTAAACTGATATTTTGATACTCAATACAGACTGTTTAGAGGGCAGTCTGTATTTTTTTTTCTCCACTCAATACTTTGCTAACCATTCTTCTGGGTTGAGTTTTTTCTTGTTTTGCCAAACTTGAAATTGAAGTTCAGACAATCCATTATTAGCATTTATCCCTACTTTACCTATCCATTCTCTGGCTTTAACTTTTTCTCCTATTTTAATTTTTACTTCTTTAAGACGTGCATACACAGTGTAGTAATCACCATGTTGCACAAGCACCATGTACTCCTCACCCATTACCTTGCTTACAGCGATGACCGTACCCTCATAAACAACTCTTACGCCCTCATTTTGCGAAGTACGAATATCTATACCCAGATTTTCAATAGTAATGTTCTCTAAAACAGGGTGTTTATGTTTACCAAATCTTCCAATAATCAATCCTTCTTTCACAGGCCATGCCAATTTGCCTTTAGCCTCTGCAAAAGATTTTGTATTTACTATGATGCTTTCAGGAGTTCTTTTGCTGGGACTTTCTGTAATATTGCTTTCTATTTGACTGCTTCGGTTTATTGCGGCTGTTACTGCTTTATCAAGTTGTAGCATTGCCTTTTTCCGGTTTTCAATTTCTATAAAAAGTTCTCTCTCCCGATTTTTTAGAGAGCTAATAATAAGTAATTGCTCGCTCTGCAATTCTTTTAATTTTTGTTGTTGATTTTCATAATCAGAAAGCAAGTTTGCCTTTTCAACTTTTTGTTGTTGGAGTCTTTGTTTTTGCGAGGCTAATTCTTTTTGGTGTTTTTCTATCTTCTTGATTTGTTTTTTTCTACCCTCATCATACTGCTTGAGGTAATTAAGTCGCCTTGTGAGCTGGTTAAATGATTCAGAGGAGAAGATAAAGGAAAGTTTATCTAAACTATTATTGACTTTTGCAGAAAGATAAATCATCTCAGCATATTCATCTTTGAGTTTTTGGAGTAGCTTTTCGTTTGTTTTTATTAGAGAATCTGCGTGGGCAATTTCTTGGTCTATGAGAGGAATTTCTTGTAGGATAGTACTCATCAAATGATTTCTTCGTTCTATCTGTCTGTTCAGTTCATCTAACTTGCTAATATTCAGTTCTTTAAAGTGCCGTGTTTTTTTTAAGACTTGGTCTGCTTCTTGTATTTTTTTTTGCTGTATCACTCTTTCTTTATCAAGTTCTTGCTTTGTTTTTTGAGCAACAGTTACATGTGTCCAGTAGCAGCAAAGTAATAATATGAGTAGATTTCTCATTGTGAAAAGAATTTTTAAGGGGTTCAGACAAAAATAAGAAAGTTTTAAAAATGAATATTTGCAACCTTATCAGTATTTTTTTCATCTTACTTGAAAATAAGAGAATTTTTAACTATTTTCGAGATTAATTTTATAGTTTTTTAAAAGTTATTTGTAGGTTATGAAGTAACAATGTACAACTTCTAAAGTAAAAATTTCGTTTTTAATACGGATATTGCATCATCTCATCGGACTATATATCGCCAATAAACAAGCAGCAAATTTGGTAAGAATTAAATTAAAAGAACTTCTAATGGATAGATTTCTACGGCAGTCATTGTGGATAGTTGCACAAAGATTAGCGTTGCTTTTCGTTTTATTGCTTTTTTATTTTGATACTTTCGCTCAGCAAACAGTAATTACGGGAAAAGTAATAGACGCAGAAACAGGTGAGCCTATTCCCTTTGCCAATGTGTATTTTAAGGGTAGTCCTTCCAATGGAGCAACCACAGACTTTGATGGCTACTATAAAATAATTACCGATGCCCCCACTGATTCTTTGATAGCTTCTTTTGTAGGGTATTCTTCTAAAACCCGTTTTGTGGAAAAAGGTAAAATACAGATAATTAATTTTCAGCTAAATGCACAAGTAACTACACTGAGAGAGGTAGTGGTTTCTGCAAAAAACTACGAAAATCCTGCATGGGAAATTTTGCGAAATGTAATAAAAAACAAAGAAAGAAATGATAAAAGAAATTTGCAGGCTTATAGTTATGAGTCATACAATAAAATAGAATTAGATGTAGATAACATCACAGAAAAGTTCAAAAAACGCAAACTTGTTCAACAAATTATTTCTGTCATAGACTCTGCCAAAGCTGTTGCTGGGGAGGACGGTAAACCTATTATTCCCGTATTTATCTCAGAATCCCTTTCTGATTTCTACTGGCAAGCGAATCCTGAAAAACAAAGAGAAATTGTCAAAAAGACTAATATTCAAGGTATTGCGGTGGAAGATGGAAGTTTATCTGCCCAGATAATTGGGACTTCTTTTCAGCAGTATAACTTTTATCAGAATTGGCTAAAAATCCTCAATAAAGATTTTATTTCACCTATTGCAGACGGTTGGAAGGGGTTTTATGACTACGACCTCAAAGACAGCAGCCAGGTCAATGGCATGAAAACATATCGCATAGAGTTTTTCCCTAAGCGAGAGCAAGATTTGGCATTTACAGGAACGATGTGGATTACTGATTCCACCTATCACTTTGCTTTGCAACGCATAGAAGCGACGATTGACAAAAAAGCAAACCTGAACTTTATAGAGAAAATCAAAATACAGCAAGAACTCCAACCTACCGAACCCAATCAGCCATGGCTACCTGCTAAAACTCGTATTCTGGTTGATGTAGGAGATGTTAAAGACGATTGGGCGGGTCTGCTGGCAAAATCTTACATCTCCAATAAAAAATATACCATTAACAAGGTCAAAAGCGATGACTTTTTTAAGGAGAGTATTACAGTCATGGAAGATGCTAACCTAAAAGATAAAGCATTTTGGGAAAGAAATAGGCACGATTCTTTGACGATAACAGAGAAGAATATGTATCAAATGATTGATACTATCAAAAAACTCCCCATAGTCAAAAGCTACATAGAGATTGTAGATATTGCAGTAAATGGCTATAAATCAGTAGGAAAAATTGATATAGGACCGTACATTTTTCTATACTCTAACAATAATATCGAAGGACATCGGATTAGGCTTGGGTTTAAAACGAATGCAGAGTTTAATAAAAAACTCATACTAAAAGGTTATTTAGCTTATGGGACTGAGGACGAGAGGTTTAAGTACGGACTTGGCTTTGACTATATCCTTTCTCGCAAGCCGTGGACACAATTTGGTTTTTATAGCAAATACGATTTAGGTCAAGTTGCCTTGCTCAATTCAGATTTTAGTGCAAGAAGCAATGCACTTTTTGCGTCTTCTGTACTTTGGGGCAATATGTATAATCGTCGTCCTTTTATGCAACTTTCCAACGAGTTTTATTTTCAGACCGATGTAGCTAAAGGATTTATTCAGAAAATAGCCCTTAAAAATCAATTTTTTGACCCCTTATTTAGCTTCGAGTTTTTTGATGGAGTAGAAAGACAACGCACATTCTCTACTGCGGAGGTATCCTTAGAAAGTCGCATTTCGTTCAAAGAGCAGTACATTCAATACGATATGAGTCGCGAATCCATCAATGTAAAAAATACTCCTATTATTACTTTGCGTATGATATTAGGCATGAGAGGAGTATTAGGCAGCGATTTTAACTATCAGAAAATCTCAGCAAATATTTCTCAGCAAATACGCATGGGAGCATTTGGGCGGGGTACTTATTCTTTGACGGGGGTATATATTCCTAATACCCTTCCTTATCCGCTTTTGGAAGCTCATTTAGGAAATCAAACCTATTTTTACAATGGCTTTGCCTTTAACCTAATGAACTTTTTTGAATTTGTAAGCGATAGGGCTTTGTCTTTTAGCTATGTACATCGTTTTGAGGGTTTAATTTTCAATCGCTTACCTTTGATTAAAAAGCTAAAATGGCGATTTTTAGCTACGGCTAATGTGCTATACGGGGGCTTGCGAAAAGAAAATATTGACCTAATTCCTGTTACAACCCCAGACGGCATACCTCTCCGCACATTTTCTGCCTTGAGAGATGAACCTTATATAGAAGTAGGTTATGGCATAGAAAATATTTTCAGATTTCTACGCATAGACTTTGTTCATCGCCTTACCTACTTAGACCGTCCTCACATCAGCCGCTTTGGTATCAAAGGAAGTGTGCAATTTAGGCTGTAAAAAGTTATTTCATCATTTTTTGAAAAGAAAGAAGTAGAAAGTGTTAAATTTGGAGGATAGTTTCTAATTTCAAAAAACAGATGAATCATTGGTTAGTCAAATCAGAACCCAGTGCATACAGTTGGGACGATTTTGTAAACGAAAAAAGAACGTTTTGGAATGGAGTGCGGAACTTCCAAGCCAGAAATAACTTAAAAGCGATGAAAGAAGGAGATTTGGTCTTTTTCTATCATAGCGTAAATAATCCCGCAGTGGTGGGAATAGCCAAAGTAGTGAGAGAATTTTACCAAGACCCTACTACTGACGATGCCAACTGGGTAGTAGTGGATTTAGAGCCTTATCAAGTACTCAAGCATCCTGTCAGTTTGCAAAAAATTAAGGAAACGCCTGAATTGCAAAATATTGCCCTTATTCGTCAGTCGCGACTTTCGGTCATGCCTTTGAAAAAAGAGGAGTTTGACCTGATATTGGCAATGAGTGAGTAACCCAAGCATCATCTAATACTAAATTATTTAGATAATTAATTATAAATCAATATTTTATGCCAAATCAAGGCTTTTTAAAAGTAGAACATATAGGCATAGCAGTAAAAAGTATCAAAGCTTCTAATGAACTTTTTTCAAAGCTATTTGGCAAAGAAGCCTACAAAGAAGAAAAAGTTGAATCCGAAGGAGTTGTTACTTCTTTTTTTCAATTAGGGGAAACTAAAATAGAACTATTAGAAGCCAGCCGAGAAGATAGCCCTATCGCCAAGTTTATTGAGAAAAGAGGGGAGGGAATTCACCACATTGCCTATGAAGTAGAGGATATTATCTCTGAAATGCAAAGGCTTAAAAACGAAGGCTTTATACTCTTGAATGAAGTACCCAAACAAGGCGCAGACAACAAATTAGTGTGTTTTTTGCACCCTAAAACGACCAACGGGGTCTTAGTAGAAATCTGTCAAGAAAATCGTGTTTGATGCCAATAGACATCATTAGGATTGGATTAATTTAATACTAATTATCATTGTTTTAAGATTTTTTGCAACCTTATGAAGTGCAAAATACGTTAAGTAGATAAGAATGTGAGTTTTGGGTTAGTGTATCATTTAAACAATGAAAGCAGATGAAAAATATATTTTTTGTTACCTTATTCATATTTTCTTTTTATTTATTTTTTGCAGAAAGTAAAGCAAATGCACAACAACTTTCACGCGATTTTTGGCACGATGGGGAAGTCAATCTTTTTTCAGGGGAAACTTTGAAAGGAAAAATAAAGTATGATTTAGATACGGATAATATCCAATTGCAATACAACAATACTATCAAATCTTTCAGTGCTTTTCAGGTAGAATCATTCCAATTTTTTGATGAGGTACTGAAAATGCCACGTGCTTTTTATGCTTTACCATACAAAAAATCAGGTAATTACGAAAGTCCTACTTTTTTTGAACTATTGGCAGAAGGCTACCTGACCCTGTTGAATAGAGAAATCATCACTTACAGAATGATGTATCCTACGGGCTTTTGGGGGTGGGGGTATCGTCCTTGGATGGGAACGAGCGTGCCGGTATTAGACGATTCTTATTATGTGTTGTTGATGAAAGAGGAAAAAGTAGTAAAATTAGTAGATACTAAAAAAGACATTTTAGCCCTCATGCAAGACAAAGCAAGAGAGGTAGAAGGCTTTGTTGCTGCCAATCGTATTCGCTTTGATAGGCGAGAGGATTTGGTTCGTCTTTTTGATTTTTATAACTCTATGAAACCCAAAATCAACTAATTTACTTTTTGATAATCGGTTTGAATTTGGGCTTAAAAGTAGGTTTTTCAGGAGGTGGAGTTGCTACTGCACCTTCTTCTTTTTTCTGTTCTATCTCTGTTTTTACTGACTCGGCTTTGATGCTTTCAGTTTTGGCTTTTTCTCTTTCTTCTGCTTCTTTTTTTCGCATGGCTACCTCTTGCTCAGTCATTTTGCTGAATGCAAAATTCATTTGGCGAATATCAAACACGCTGTAATCGTATTCTGGGGTCATAGTAATGCACTCTGTTGGGCAGACCGTAGTACAAAGTCCACAAAAACAGCATTTTGCCATGTCAATATCAAACTTTGTAGCATATAGGCGAATAGGAGTCCCGTCTGAGGCAGTTCCTATTTGCTCTGAGGCTTTGACCGACTCTATGTCTATGCAATT
This sequence comes from Thermoflexibacter ruber, assembly GCF_900113045.1. Taxonomy (GTDB): domain Bacteria; phylum Bacteroidota; class Bacteroidia; order Cytophagales; family Thermoflexibacteraceae; genus Thermoflexibacter; species Thermoflexibacter ruber. The sequence continues at coordinate 67,443 of NZ_FONY01000024.1, read as the reverse complement.
AACAGGGCAGATTTTGGCACATTTATCGCAAACGATGCAGTCCTCTATTTCCACATGGAGTTGGTAACGACCTACGTCTGGGATAGGCAACCTTTCTTTGGGGTATTGCAAAGTAACAATGCCAGCCTCTTGTTGAAAATAATTTTTGTCCGTAGCGGGTATGGTATTGCGAAGTCTTTTATTTTGGATAGCTTTTTTAAAATGCCTGAACGTCAGCCTAATCCCTTTTGAAAGTGTGCTGATAGATTCGTGAACGTTAGTAAAATATTCTTTGGGTGTCATCTAATTGGGTGTTACAAACTAAATGTAGCTTTGCATCACAGTCTTAGGCTGTTTTTTGATGCTTGTATGTTTAATTCGTTTTCTTTAAAAAATGTTCCTCTTTTTACCGAAACTTCGACACAAAGTTACTTTTAAATGATTACTTTGTATATTTACCTCTGAGTAAAAATTTGTAAGGACAAAATCTACTTTGATTATTGCCTTTTATATTTTTGTAAAAATACTCAATATTATGATTCCAACACTTCGCCGACAATTTAATGCTCAATTTTCACAAGAAAAGTACGATGCCCTCTTAGATGACATTGCAGAGGAATTTGGTTATAGAGTAGCCTTCAAGATTTGCGAAACCCCCGTTTTTATAGATAAAAACTTGAAAAACATCTTGATAGAAGCCACTCAAGAAATAGTAGGTCAAATTTGGCAAGCAGATTATGCAGCTAAGATGCACTTAGCTACTCCGCCACATCTGAGCGTGCCAAATGAAGATAACCAGCCTACCTTTATGGCAGTAGATTTTGCTCTGTGCCAAGACGAGCAGAACCCAGAAAGACTTATCCCGCAACTTATAGAGCTACAAGGCTTTCCTTCCCTTTTTTGCTTCCAGCATTTTTTGAACCTCAAATACAGGAAGCACTATGCCATACCTTCTTCTTTGACTCATTTTCTTAAAGATGAATTTGTTACGGACAATCAACTATACATAGAAACGCTTAAAACAGTCATAGTAGGGGAGAGCAAGCCAGAAAACGTAATTTTGCTGGAGATAGAGCCGGATAAGCAAAAAACAAAAATAGATTTTTCTTGCACTGAAAGGTTTTTAGGAGTAAAACCTGTTTGTATCACCCAAGTTCGCAGTGAAAAAGTAGCTAATGGGAAAACTAAACTTTACTATGAGGAAAACGGCAAGAAAATTTGGATAGAAAGGATTTACAATCGCGTTATTTTTGACGAGTTGAACCTTCGCAAAGACTTGGAACTACATTTTGATTTTCGCGAAGATTTGGACGTAAACTGGTTAGCACACCCTAACTGGTTCTTTAAGATTAGCAAATTCACTTTACCTTTCTTAAAAAGCAAGTATGTGCCTCCTACCAAATTTTTGCATCAGCTTCCCTCTATTCCTGATGATTTAGAAAACTATGTGCTAAAGCCCCTTTTCTCTTTTGCAGGGGCAGGAGTAAAGTTTGATGTAAGCAAAGCGGACATAGAGCAAATCTATGCAGATAAGCACCTTGACCCCGCTAATTATATTTTGATGAAAAAAGTGCATTATCAGCCGATTATCCAAACTTTGGATATCTCCGCCAAAGTAGAAATACGCATGTTGCTTCTTTGTATAGATGGGAAAATGGAGGTAGTAACGAACCTTGTCCGATTGAGTAAAGGGAAAATGATGGGAGTAGATTTTAATAAGGGTTTGGACTGGGTAGGTGGCTCGATAGGATATTTTGAAATTTGAAAAGAAAACTTTTAAAGGCAGATGAAAACAGAACAAGATTTAGAAGATGCTTGGGAAAGTCTGGTAGCAAATATTGAGCATATTTTTGGAAAAAAACCAGACTTAAACGGCGTATTGTTTATGATAGGAGTGCAGGAACTGGGGAAGGGCGTAAAAAATTTTTCCAAAGAGGAAAAGCAAGACCTCATGCACATTGCGATATGTAAAGTGCTGAGCCTCTCAGGTTTTTATGAATTGGAAGGAGTAGATGAGCAAGGATGGCCTCACTGGAAACTTGTCAAAAAACTTCCTTTTTTTGATTTGCTTGGACAGGAGAAACTGCTCAAAATACATATCATTGAGTATTTTGAAAAAGAAATCTTTGTCGAAGACCGTTTTACTCAATAAGAAATTAGTTTACCAAAAAATTATTTTCATTTCTTATTTGTGTAAGTCTTGCTTTTTAAGCAAAAAAAGTACTAATTTGGAATTGTTAATCTTTTATGAAACTAATTACTTATAATATCAACGGCATAAGGGCTGTGATTAAAAAAGGCTTCTTGGAATGGCTCGAGGCTGCGCAGGCGGATTATGTTTGCTTACAAGAAATCAAAGCCAATGCTGACCAAGTAGATTTGTCTGTTTTTGAGCAAATGGGTTATCAAGTATATTGGTATCCAGCAGAAAAGAAGGGGTACAGTGGGGTAGCTATTTTGGCAAAGCATAAAGTAAACCGAGTACAGTATGGCTTTGGACTGCCTAAATACGATGTGGAAGGACGTTTGCTGCAAATAGAAACAAATGATTTTGTATTGATAAGTGTATATATGCCCTCAGGAACGACAGGCGAAATAAGGCAAAACTTTAAGTATGAATGGCTCGATGACTTTTATGGCTATGTTACCGACCTCAAGCAGAAAGCACCAGCACTTATTATTAGCGGTGATTATAACATCTGCCATAAAGAGATAGATATACACAACCCAACAAAAAATGTGAACACTTCTGGTTTTTTACCAGAGGAGAGAGCGTGGATGAGTAAAGTGATGGAGAGTGGATTTATAGATACGTTCAGGTATTTCAATAAAGAGCCTCATAACTATACATGGTGGAGTACAAGAGCAGGCGCAAGAGAAAAAAATTTAGGCTGGCGAATAGACTATCATTTAGCTTCTGCGCCTTTGGAAAGTAAGCTGAAAAGATGTTCTATTCTGAACAAAGTATATTTTTCAGACCACTGTCCTGTGGTATTAGAATTAAATAAATAGCACTCAACTATGGGCTTTATTGATTTTAGGTTCAATTTTTGGTATGAATTTTTGGTACTTAACTGTTTAAAAATCTATACATTGTTCTAAACCTATTCTTAAATTTTAAACTTATTTGAATTATTGTGAAACAAATGATACTTAACTCAATAAAAATGATGAAGCCGATGAGAAACATTATCATCTGTCAATTCGTAATGCTGAGCTTATTTTTGGTAGGGTGTGGCAGCGAAAGTGAAGATACTACAAAATCTTTGCAACCTGCCAACGGGGGAAGATATTATGGAGGTGTATTCAGACTGAATGAGTCAGAGTACATTAAAAATTTATTCCCTCATAATATAGTAGATGTATATTCCTATCGTGTAGCCGCTCAGATATATGAGGGACTTTTCAAGTTTGACCAAGGCGGAAACCTCAAAGTAATCCCTGCCTTAGCGGAAAGCTACGAAGTAGATGACTCTTATACAGTCTATACTTTTAAACTTCGCAAAGGAGTACTATTTCACGATGATGCTTGTTTCCCCGGTGGAACTGGACGAGAAGTAACCGCAGAAGATGTAAAATATTGCTTTACAAGACTTTGCACGCAAGACCGCAATAATCGTGCTTTTGATATTTTTGATGGAGTAGTCAAAGGAGCAAGGGCTTACTACGATGCGACGGTAGGTGGAAAAACTCCAAGTACAGAAATTGAAGGGATAAAGGTAATAGATAAATATACTATACAAATTACTTTAGAAGCTCCCAATGTGCTATTCCTCACTCATTTGGCTCGTCCTCAAACCTTCATCTTCCCTAAGGAAGCCTATGAGAAGTATGGCAATGAGATGAGAGTGAAAGCAGTAGGCACGGGTCCTTACAAAGTAGCAAGCATAGACGAGGATATTAAAATCAAATTGGTAAAAAATGATAAATATTATCGCAAAGATAAGCACGGGAATCAACTGCCTTTCATAGATGCCATAGAAATCAACTTTATTAGAGATAAAAAGACTGAATTGTTTGAGTTTCGCAAAGGGAATTTGGATATGATGTATCGCCTACCTACTGACTACATCATCGAGATATTAGAAGAAACACAAGTAGAAGACGGTGGATTGAGCAAATATGAGTTACAAAGAGAACCTGAAATGCAAACACAGATATTCTCTTTTATGAGCATGGACGGAGTTTTCAAAGATGTAAATGTACGTAAGGCTTTTTCATTTGCGATTGACCGAAAGAAGATTTTAGATTTTGTGCTTAATGGAGAAGGCTACGAGCCGGGTATGCACGGTCTGACTCCTCCTTCTTTCCCTGACTATGACATCACAAAAATACATGGATACGATTTCAACATAGACTCTGCCCAATATTATTTGGCAAAAGCAGGTTTTCCCAAAGGACAAGGTTTCCCAAAAATCACGCTTGACCTTAACCCAGAAGGAGATAGGCACTCTAACGTGGCATTGGAAGTACAAAAGCAGCTAAGAGATGTCTTGAACGTACAGTTAGAAATCAATATCCTACCACATGCCCAAATCACGGACAAATGCTTAAAAGGTAATTTCTCCTTGATTCGTCTTTCTTGGGTGGCAGACTATCCAAGCCCTCAAAACTTCCTTTGGATGTTTTATAGCAAGTACGTTACTCCATTAGGGGAAAACTCCTATCCAAACATTCCAAGATACAAAAATGAGAAATTTGACAGGCTTTATGAAAAAGCTATTGCTTCTACCTCCTCAGTCGAAGCCAATAAACTTTTCATGGACGCTGAGAATCTGGCGATGAGAGATGCTCCTATCATAGTGCTTTGGTACGATGAGTGTTATCGCTTGCTTAGTTCTCGTGTAAAAAACTTCCAAAATAATCCTATGCAATATAGAGATTTCAGTGAAGTATATTTCGAGCCTGAAACTTCTAATGCATCTGAAAAAGAAGGAGATAATTAATAACGTAATTCTTGATAAATTGTAGAAGTACAAACAGTTTTCATAGAGATAAATAGCAGCAAGAAGGCTTCCTAAGACAGGAAGCCTTCTTGCTGCAAAAACAAATACTTTTTAAGCAGCTTTTAAAACTTTAAAGATAAAGGCTTTGTTATTTACTCATTATTGATTATTTTTATCATATTTTCATAGCAAAATTGTATTTATCTAATGCTATTTGTAGATTTTATTATCATTATGACCTTGTTTTGGCTCACTATTCCTGCGGTATGTGGTTACTACGCCTATTCTCGCGGTAGGTCATTCTGGTTTTGGTTTGCTATGGGGACATTCCTACCTATCATCTCTCATGTAATTTTACTGTTTTTACCTAATCAAACCAACGAGTTTGAAAAAGAATTGGAGGAGATTCGCTTACAGTATGGTATTGCAGGAATTAAATCTGATAAAACTAATAATGCTCAAATCAATAAATTATTGAAAAAGCCCAGACAAAAAATACATTTTGAAATCAAAGAACTTAGACAAAAAAAAGTAGTAGAAATCTTCATCAATGGAGTCAATCTAAAGCACATCATTCACCAAGCAGAAAAAACAGATGCAAATATTTATGAGGGCATACCTCTGTCCCTTTTCCGTACTACTTCTTTGCACTTGCTTGGAGAACCAGAAGCAGGCTATGGAGATAACGAAAAGAGAGCTGCCCTATTGATTTGTAAATCAGATACTTATTTTAGAAGTGCCTTAATGGCAAAGATAGAAATTCATCGCAAATACATCGTTTGGCATAGTTTTCAGCGTAATCAAAAACCAGACAATCGTTACCACTCCCTTGCCTTTGCTTTTAATAAGATTCAATATATGAATGCTTTAGATGAAATCCAACAAAAAATAGAGGTCGCTTAGAAATAAGTCGCTTAGAAATAAGTCGCTTAGTCCTCTGGGAAAGGAATAAAAACAAAGTTCATAAAGTCCATATCCACAACAAAAAGGCAAGCAAACTCATCAGGCGATTTCCATGCAGACCTGAACAATTCCTCATCTGTAACTAATTGCCTATCAATAAACTCGTTTAAAAAAGAGGCATAATAGTTCCATTCTGTGCCAAATTCTCTCCTTCCTGCCAACAGCGAGCCAATAGCTATCTCCTCCTTACAAATAGGGAAAATAGGGTAATCAGAGTATCCTCTTTTGCGAATCATATAAGAGGTTTCTTTCAGTATATCAGCTACTTTGATAAAATCACTACTAATCGTACCAAGATATTTGCCATTCAACTCAGGGTCGTTGTGCATAAGATTTTTGATTTGGAAATGCAGATAAAACTTACCTGCAAATTTATTCCTAAAAATTAAAATTTTCTCTATTCTTTTATTTTTCTAACATTTTTAAGAGGCTATCCTTACGCCTTTGGGCAAGAGGGAGGTAGATTTTTTCTTGTAATACTATAGAGCCTCCTTCGCGCTTGTCTATGCGTTGCAGGTACGCCAAGTTAATGAGGTAAGACTGATGAGTGCGGAAAAAACCACTGTTTTCCAGTAACTGCTCGTATTCTTTTAAGGTCTTGGAAACAACAATTTTACGGTTTTCTGTAAGGAAAAAACTGGTATAGTTGTTATGGGCTTGTAGGTACAAAATTTCTTGCGTGCTTACTATGTAGATATTGTCGCTGTCTTTTAAGACCAGCTTTTTTACTTGCTGGCTGAAACTTTCTACATTGCTCAGAAGCGTGGCTAACTGCAATTGGTTTTGGGATTGCTGTTGGACTTTTGGGGCTTTTTGTACTGCTAAAAGCAACTCTTCAGGGTCTATGGGTTTGAGCAAATAGTCTAAAGCACTGAATTTAAAGGCTTTTACTGCAAACTCGTCATGAGCAGTAATAAAAACTACCTGAAAATCAATAGGGGAAATGCTTTTTAGTAAGTCAAAACCTGTGCCGTCAGGCATATCTATGTCCAAAAGCACCAAATCGGGAGAGGTTTCCTCTATCAAAGCCAATCCTTCAGCTACGCAAGTAGCTTCCCCTGAGCAAAGGAGGTTTTTCTCCTCTTTCAAAATGCTTTTAATCAAATTGCGGTGTTTCTCTTCGTCATCTATGATAACAAACTTCATTTTAGGCGTATTTTAAGAGCATACGAAGGCTTACATCTGTGCCTACATTTGGCTTACTATCAAATTCTATTCCAACGGGAAAGCTACTTTGCTTAGAAAGTAGGCGAATGCGGTCTTGCAAAATCTGTCCTGACATAGAGCGATGTTTTCCATGCTGAATTTCCGTTTTTTCTTCACAAGTAGGCATACCTACGCCATTGTCTTTGATTGAGATAGCAAGCTGATTATCAGATTTTTGAAAATAAATAAGAAGCTCACCACCCTCTTGCTTTTCTTTGAATCCATGCTCTATGGCATTTTCTATGATAGGCTGAAGAAGCATAACAGGAATCAGGATTTCATCAGTTTCCAAATTTTCATCATGGGTGAGTTGGTAAGTAAATTTTTGGGGGAAGCGAAGTTTTTGCAAGTCCAAATAATAGCGAAGCATCTCTATTTCAGTGCTTAATACTATAAATTCTTCTTGGGACTACTCTAAGGTTTGGCGCATGAGCTTGGCAAACTTGGCGATGTAGGCGATGGCGGTAGAAGTTTCAGAGCGAGAAACTACATCTTGGATAGCTCCCATAGCATTAAAGAAAAAATGTGGGTTCATTTGGCTTCTGCGCCACCTAAGTTCGCTTTGCAAAAGTTGGTAACGTGCCTCAATGCGGCGATTATGGGCAAATTCGTAAACCGCAAAGCCTAAAATTAGTAAGAGTACCAAAGAACCTCCTAAAAGCCAATTGCGTCTTTCTATTTCTAATTCTTGGATTTGTGCTTTTTGAGAGAGGTCTTTGATTTGACTTTCTTTTTGGGCAACCTCAAAAGAAGTTTGCAACTCTGCAATTTGCTTGCTTTTTTCTACATTAAAAATACTGTCTTTGAGTTGTTGATGCAGTATTTGCCATTGGTAAGCGCGCTGGAAATTGTTTTCCGCCGAATCTACTTGGGCATAGAGTCGATAGACTTTGGAAAGCTCTTTGGACGCACCGATTTGGCGGGCTACTGCCTCAGCTTTTTGGAAATAATCTCTTGCTAAACTTGCATTTTTGAGCATTAGATACAGATAACCAATATTTTGATAAGAAAAACACATCAAATAATAATCCTTGACCTCCTTCTCTATTTTCAAGGCTTCTAAGTAGTATTGGATTGCCAGATTGGGCTTGTTTTGTTTTTCATAAATGCCTCCTAAGTAGTTGAGGGTGTAGGCTTCCCCTTGTTTGTCTTGCATCTTTTTGCGAATTTGCAAAGATTGTTGCACGTACCACAAGGCAGAATCGTATTGGTGCATATTGTTATACACATTCCCAATATTCCCGCTAATAAGTGCCACTCCACCTAAGTTTTCCGCTTTTTTTAGAATTTGCAAAGCCTCTTGCATAAACTCCAACGCCTTGGAATAGTTTTTTAGCTCTATATAAATAGCTCCAATATTGTTCAATGACCTCGCTACATTAAGTTTGTCGCCTAAATCCTTTCGTAGTTGTACGGCTTTCAAAAGCAAATCAAGGGCTTGGGGGAACTTGCCCTCATCGGTAAGCAAGGAGCCTAATCGATGCGCCGCATCAGCTTCTATGCCTTTGTAATTGTTTTTTTGGGCATCAGCAAGCACATTTTCACAAATCTCGATAGCTCGTTTGTAATTTCCTTTCTGGAAATAGAGGTTGGCTAATTCTATTTGCTTGCTCATTTTTACAGAATCCGCCAAATCTTCTCTCTCTAAGGCTACCCAAAGACTGTCTTCACTATTTTGCTGGGCAAAAAGTCCCTCTGCTAAGCAAAGAAAAAGGAAGATGAATAGGTAAAGTGTGTTTTTCATGGTGTTTGCAATGGTGGATATAAAACAAAAATACACTAAACCTTTCATATCACCAATGAATGCACACTTCTCTATTTCAAATTCTCAACAAACCCAATCACTTTCTCGACAAATACCGTAGGCTACTCATCTGTCAAAAATGCTAACAAAACTTGCTGTAAGTTTGCAAGGTCAATCAATAAATCACTGATAAACTTTTTATTAGTAAAATAAAAAATATCAATTAAAGTCCGATAAACAGAGTACAACCCAATATCTAAAAAAGACAGATGAAAAAAGTTTTGATTGCACTATTCCTTTTCTTGTTGGTAACAGCATCTACCCATGCCCAACAAGTGCATATAAATAGCCCAGAGGCAGGTGTATGGTTTGCAGGGAGTATAGACCGCTTTCCTATTTGGCTGTATTTTACAAGTCAATATTATGAGAATAACAGCAACAAGCGTATGCTCTCGGCTTATTACGGATACAATTCGCAGAAAGGGAACTCTCTTCATTTAGACGGATATTACGACATAGCAGAAAATCGCTTAGTGCTTCATCACAAAAAGCAATATACTGATGAAATCTTAGAAACCTTTGAAGGGCAAATAACAGATATGTTCAACGAAAGCATCATCAAAGGGACTTGGAAAAACAAGACAAAAAGTTTTTCTTTTACGCTCAAATCTGCTACCCCTATGAATTTTAGTATTGGGGAGATTATTGCTAATGCGTGTACTTTAGGATTGCCCTTTAAGTTTACAGACAAAGATTTTTTTGTTGATGAACTTTTCAAAAGCAATTGGCAAGGCAAAAACTATGCGGCAATGCAGTCGAGTTTAAGCCAATATATAGGTTCTATAAACGGTCTTTGGGAGCATAAGCTCTATAATGGTACAGTTTTGGGCAAAGTTCCACTTAGTACGGGAGGTAATTTGCTGATTTTTTACTTCAATGATATAGAAAAAAATGAGAACGGGGAGGACGGAGAAGAAGCAAATGTACTGGGGGTAGCGATTTTTGATGCAAATAATAAACTCACAGACAATCACGCCTTGTTTGCGGTATCTCAAGGCTTAGGCTGGCAGTACGTAGGCTATGACATTACCGTTACCGCTACTCAAATTACTATTAAAACAACTGATTATGTGATGGATATGGGCAGGAAAGAAGCAGGACAACAAACCAAAGTCATTCGCATTATCAACAATAGATTCAAATAAAAATCATGAAAAAAATCATTATTTCTTTACTATTAACAATCAGTATGGAGGCTTTTGCCCAAAATGCCCCGCAAGGAGTAGTCGACTACTTCCGACTGCTACCCGAGGAGGTGTGTACTTTCTCCCTTCCCCAAAAGGCGGGCAAGTGGATTTCTCTTAGCCCAACTACTAAGGAGGAAGTTCAAACGGTAGTAGATACCCAAAATGGCTTTATCAGAATTACTGACAAAGGCACAAACGGAGGTACACATGAAGTTACTGTGGTGCTTTACCGCAAAGCTAATAAAGACGCAGTAATTGCCGTAAGCGACTACACCCACGATGGAGTCATGGAAACTTTCAAAGTGGATTTCTTTGAGTATAACAATAAGCAATACAGCAAACTGAAGGACGTGATGCCTCAGCTAAACCATGCTTCTTTACTCAAAGAGCGAATAGACACAAAGCAACATGAAGAAATCCTTAGCAATAGCCCTGTGGTCATAGACCTACTCCGCTTTGGTACTATGGCAAAGGCTACGATAGGCACGATGTATATGAATATGCTCTGTAACTACCAAAAAGACCACCCAGATAGCAAAAAAGCCTGCGCCCTTATGGGCAAGCAGTATTGAGTTACTTTGGGATAAGGAACGGGGAGGTTTTCCATAGGAACTGAAAAGTAATCTTTTATCAAAAAATTTTAAAAAAATAATCCAATAGTTTTAACCATTCCATAATCTTTATGAAGAAAGTAATGTTTTTGCTTTCCACACTCCTTCTGGTGAGTGTGGCAGCTCCTCTCTTTGCCTTTGATGTAACCCTTGCAGGTGGGCTTTATTTGCACCCAGATACCAAAGAACTACTTATGGTGCGATGCAACCCCGAAGACGGCTTGGTCAGTGAGGTATTACATTCGCAAGGCGGCAGAAAGTTCGTTCGCTATGAAATCATGAGCCAAGAGGAAATCGTGGATAACAGTACAGCCACCATTCACAAGGTCTTGAAACTCTACCACGAAAAAGCTCCTAATGTAGTCTATTACATGAGAATCATTACGCGTGGCTATGGCGACTACAAAATGATTTTTGAAACTGCTCGGCGCAATGACTCCAGAGTGCTGCTTCGCTTATCGGGAGAAGAAAATATTTATTTTTCTCCTGACGACTCGCCTGCTCAGTCCTTTGCCTCAGCGATGCAGCACCAATATATGCAGTTCTACGACATCAAAAACAATATTTATACCGATGCGGTAGGCGTGTCTTTCTCTGCTTTGGAAGACCCTGCCATGTTTGAGATTATTCTTGCCTCGCAGGGAGAAACTTCGCACTTATACTGCGGCTTTGACAAAGACCTCAACATACTCATAGGGACTGATAATGTGCCTTTTAACAAAGGTGAAATCGTAGGTAAGCTCTCCATACTCTCCAAAGAGCGTTGGTGCCTGAGCCTTTACGACAAGCAGGGAAATTTTATTTCTTCTTTTGCTAATCTCGAGTAGAGTAAAACAGTACACCTGTTAGGTCTTAGACCCGCAGTGGAACTGCTGACAGGTGTGGAAGCAACCTCAAAAACTTATTTATTCCAATTTTAAACCATAAAAATTATATGAAACGCTTATTTCTTTTATGCTCATTTCTATTAGCTTGCGTATTCACTACTTTCGCACAGCAAGCCCGAGTACAGCAAATACTCACCAGCGACATTTGGCTCGTAGATACTGAGGAGTTAGAAGCCTCGATAGAAGCAAAGTATGCCCATATAGACGTAAACAGGCTCTCTGACCAGCAGAAAAGGGAACTTTTTAGCAAGAGAGAAGAAGACTATGCTTTGGTAAAAGTTTACCAGTTGGTAGAGGTGCAGTTTAGCCCTAATGGTCAGTATGCAATTAGGGTAAGAGGCACAGACCAAGACGCAGGACAGTGGCAAGTGCAAAACGGAGGCAAAACCCTCGTTATGGCAAATGCTATGGAACAGACTACTTACTCCATTGAAAGCATCAATGAGAATACCTTGATTACCATTAATACAGCAAATAACGAACGCTTTACCTACTATCCTAAAAACCGCCCAAGAGCAAAAGCAAGCAAACCTGAAAATTTCGTAGGCTATGAGCTTGCCACTTTAGATGTGAGCAATAAAGTAGAAATGCGTATTAGACCAGCAGCAGACGGCAAATCTTTCAGAGTTTCATACTTTGACTTTGCCAAAAATGAAAGAGTAGTGTGCGACTGCCGAATCGACAAGGTAGAAGAGGGCTTTGAAACAGGCATCTGCAAAGGGGAAAACGCAACCGACTACTGGAAAGGCAATACGTATATGTGCTATGTAAAAAATCCTGCTACCAATACCTACCTTATTTCTACCTATAGCAGGCAGTCGACCAACTTCCGCCACCTCTATTTAGCAGCTCCTACAGGGGAGATTTTAGATGCAGAAGCCGCCACCGCCGAAACGCCCAACGCACCTATGGCTATTATGTTTGACCGAATTGTGAAGTGGTACATGGCTAAGTAAGCAACTACACAAGCCTGTCAGGTTTTCAAAACCTAACAGGTTTAAAGAAAATAACTTAAACGATTAAATCCCCATGAAAAACAAAAACCTATTTCTTTCCATAATTTTCCTTGTCAGTCTGAGCCTATTGGCGGCTTGCGGAGGGAAAAAAGACAAAGAAACTGCTGAGAAGACTGCCAGCGAAGTAGTGCCTGCTGATACAGAAACTGATTTCGAGCAGTTATTAGGTGACGACAGGCAGCCCGAACAAGTGCCTTCGCATATCAATTTTAGTGGGCTATACTATGATATAAACAACAATCTCGGCTGCTATCTCTATTGGGATACGCAAAAAGGCGAAGCTACCTCCGTTTATCTGAGCGACTCGCAAGGCAAATGGCAAAAAGCTACTATCCGCTCACAAAAGCCCTCGAATTTTTATGAATATCAGGAAGCCGAGCAGACCGTAGAAGTTACGTATCAGAATCAGCCCTTGAAACTCATCATCACTAAAGAAAATGAGGGTGTAAAAGGAGTTACGAGGTTTATCAGCAGTGCAGAACAACAAGTTTCTGTTCTGCTTGCCGATGCCTCCACTGTGCCTATTACCGAGAGCCAGCCTTTTAACCAGCACATAGCCGAAGCCCTTGTTGGTATTAAATGGCAAGTGCGCGACCCCCAAACTTTTCAGGGTTCTACGACCACGAGCGTGAGTGCCAAGCAACAAGGCAATTGGGTTATACTCACCCTTACAGAGGGCAGCACAAAAGCTACTTTTACCTGCGAAGTGCAAAAGGACAATACTATCCGCTGCGCTACGCAAGGCTTTGAAGATTTTTCTATCAAAGTAAAAATGGGTTATGGAACAGCATGGGAACTGCAATTTGATGCTCCCACAGGCGAGGCAATCATGACCTTGATAAGCCCAAGATAGCTTTAATATCGTTAGACTTTTTATCATTTATAAAACAAAATCACTATGAGCATAAAACTCATCATTTTTGCCTTTTCTCTTGCTGCAGTCTTTGGCTGCAAAGGGAAAAGCAGCGATGAAACCGCCCAAGCAAGTGGGCAAGTCGTAGAAACGCTACCTCTGCCCGACCTTGATGGCGACAAAAAGTCCGAAACCCTATTCCTGACCAACCCTCCGCCCGAAAACGACAATGGAGAAGCCTATACCACCGTAGAAGTTGTCTTTTCCAAAGGGGGCAGGTTTAGCCACACCAATAAGTACGGCTACATATGCATCAGAAAGGAGTTTTTCGGAGAAGATAAACTCACCGATAAGTTTGAGAGCAAAACCTCGCAGTATGTGGGTTATTTTCAGCACGCAAGCCTGTTCCAAGAAAAGTTTTTGTTCCTTTTTGGTGTATCGGTCGAGAGTTCGGAGCATAATACCATCATTCGCTTAGGCAAGTCGGCTGAAGCTACCAAAATTGTTTACGACCAAAATGGCTTGCTTGTAGAAGCCCGCATTACCTATATGGACACAGGCACAGAGCCGAGCATCGTCATCTCTGAAAACCTCTCGCAAGGCATGAGCGAAACGGAAGAAGACGGCTTCTATTTGTCTTACTATGTTCCCTATAAAATCATCAGCTTGGCAGATAGCCCCAGCGCATCGGGCATTGCCTATGCTACCAAGCAATACAATGCGGAAAAATACGTATGGGTAGAACCCCAAGACATTTCTAAGATAGGTATAGGCTACATAGACGATAAAGCATACGTCTTTTCTAACCTTAGTGATGATGCCTTCACACTCAAAGTCTTGCAGGGGTGGTGGGAAGCAGGAAGTGGGGACGAATCCTACCGCTTTGAGATAAAAGGCAACGAGTGGAATGACGTAAGCTATGCCGAAAGCGAAGGCGGTGCCGCCAAAATCAGCATCAAAGGCAATATCCTTAGTCGCAAGCACTCTGTGTATGGGCAAGACCAACTGAAAATCCTCAGAGCAGGACAGGGGCATTTCGTATATATTCACGGCGACTCTGGCGAAAAAACAGTATGCCATAGAATAAAAGAATAATTTAAAACCGAATCTCTGTTAGCGGTCTATAGACCCTGACAGGGCTTAAAAAAGCAAAGAAAATGGGTAATTACAATCGATTTATTGCTACTGATGTAAACAAAATAATGGCACAAGGCAAGCTAAAAATAGAGCGGCGTGCCTCTGAGTTGTCTATTCGGCTCAACTTTTATTGTGCCTACCATCAAGTGCTAATAATGCGTATAACTGCGATTTATCTCTTTGTAATAGCAGCATTCTATTTTTCCGATGAGGTAAATGAAGCCTATGGAAGTGTGAGGACTGCGTTCATTGTAGCAAGTGTTCTTAGCTCGATAGACTTCGTTCGGATACTGTATGGCGTTGTCAATAAGTCGTATATTACACTTACGCCAAGCGAGCTACAGCTTCGTTTTGGTCCCTTGCCGATGCGCGGTGGCTTGAAAATTCCAAGTCGTGAAATCGAGCAATTTGTAGTATCAGATAGGCATCTTTCTTATCAAACTCGTTCGGGGGGCAGTGTCCAAAGCACGTATTTTATTTTATCTTTGATAGACAAGCAGGGCAAGGTGCATAAACTCATCACTACAAAATACGCTACAGGTGAGGGGTTTAGCTTGAACTACATCGCAGCAGAAATGGCGAACTTTCTGCAAGTGCCATGCCAGCAGATGCCTACTGAAGAACTTTAAGGTTGTATAAAATAGCTTAAAAATTAATTACCATGAAAACCAACATCATTCTATTGTTTATTGCTCTTGCCTTTGCCGCTTGCGGAGGCAAGAACGCCCAACACGAAGGCAGTGCTACTATGAAAGCTATTGTCGAAACTGAGCAGAATCGCCAGTATTTTATTCAAGTACTGGACACTGTGAAAGCCTACTCCTCTTTGAAGGATTTGGTAAAAGCTAAAGTCAGCGAAGGAGTATTTGTTGGGGGAGAGGGTATCTCCAAAGACTATGTCCCCATGAAGGACATCAGAGAAGATGCTAATGCAATGGCTACCTTATTGGGCAAATACCAAGACGGAAACATCATTTTTTTGAAGGCTGATGTATCCACCAACCATTACAACGGCATAGAGCTTTATGCTATTGATGCCCAAACAGGCGAGCAGCTTGGCGGAGAACATCATATTATTCTTGGCGGTGGCTACTCGCACATGGGTGTTCAGGGAGATTTCGAGTCCTTGCTCGGTGCAGATGGCAGCCTCACCATAAAAGAAATCGTAAGCGAGTACGACATCGATACAGAACAGCAAGGAAAGCCAACCGTAACGACCAAAGTCTATCGATTCGACAAAACCAAAAAAGCTTTTATTAAGGTAGAATAATTATTTTGGCTCATTTATTGAAAATAGCTTATAAAAATATACTTAAAACATACTAAAACACACAAAATCTCTATGAAACAACTTTTATTCTTTTGCCTGTTTTTTCAAGGTATCATGTTTTCTTGTCTTGCTCAACAAGCAGTTAGCATAGAAGAAAATCAACCTGCTAATTATGATGGCTTAGTGTGCGGTTTTAATATTCGCAATGAGCGAGTTATGGAAATTGGCAAAGAAAACTTTAACAGATTTGAAGTTACGGTTTATATAACTAATCAAAGCGGTTGCCCTAAAATCGTTTTATTAAACGATACCTTCCGTAACTCTTTTGGTATTTTGAATGACCCTGCTATTTTTGCCATTTTTGATTGCCAAAATGCCACAGGCAAGCGACTTACCTCCAAAAGTGCTTCAGTAAGAGCAAATCAGTTCTTTATTCCTGTGCGTATCCCAGAAAGAGGAGCAGACGGCAAAGAAACCATACGTACTGTCAATACACACGCAGGTTTCATTCTTCGCAATGGCGAAACGATTGCCGAGAATATGATTATTATAGTTCCTGAGGGGGAAAGACCACGTATGCAAGCCAGAGTGGTGGTATTTTCTAATTTGTAGGCTGAGTACGTAAGCAAAAATAGCCGTACCACTCCTTCAATTGCACAGTTTGCCGATGCAATTGCGTCACTTTCTAGTGAGGGAGTGAAGATATTGATTATCAAATGGTCTTTCGCCTACGTGGAAAGATATTACATAGGGGCGATTGGTTTTAACAAATCTTGTTTTTATTCACATTTGACAAAAAAGAAATTGATTTTGTTATCTCTGCCCTAACCAAAGGCGACATAAATAGGTGTGATAGGGCAAAAAATATACTTATTCACTATGAATTTGAATTTACGAGAAAAAATACTCAAATTCGTAAAATAAAGTCAAATGTAAGACAATAAATTTATTGTTATGCCCTCTTCCTATCTCAACTTCCGTTTCAGATACCTCAATGAGCAAGGTAAACCTACTTCTATTAGGTATTATCAAGCACGTATCGATGATGACACGGGTATTATATTAGATAATGATTATATCCTGATTTCAGATATTCATGAGGTTTTTCTCTATAACAACCGAATTGCTATTATTTTACGACCATTTATTTCTTTAAGTAAAAATATTGCTGAAAATGTGCTTCCTAATACTTCCAGCATTATCATAGAAGTAGCGGATAATTTGGCAGGCGATGTCAAGAGTGCCATAGACCAGCACAGGTCAGCTCTGCTCGTTTACGCAAGAAAAAATCAGTTGAGTAAAGAAGGCAAAGGCTATACCTTCAAAGCCAAACAATGTCCTAACTGCAACGCACTCATAGATGTAACAGGATTGAAAGAAACGCTCTTTGTGTATTGCAAATATTGCGAAGTACTTTTTGATAAGCATAACGACCTCTTGCCCAACTCTGAAAACTATAAAGTTTGCCCTGAGTGCAACTATTACAATCGTGTGCAGTACTATCCTGAGTTTCATTTTTACGCTTTACCTAAAAATGTCAAAGCGAAATATCAAAATCATTACTGCTGTGATACATGCGCCCAACGCTATCATGAGCAAACTGCTTGGCGCAATGGATTGTACCTCATCGGCATTCCTTTTAATATTTACCTAAAAAATAAAATCTCAAAAGGAACAAACCAACTCTATGCAGGACTTACAGAAGCTAATAGATTGGCTCAGGATGGCAATATCAGAGAAGCAGACATTATCTACGGTTCATTGCTCATACGCAATGAGATGCACCCTGGCATCTATTTTAACTTAGGACAAGCCTTTTTTAAAGCCGCCCACGAAGACATAGAAAATAGGACTGCTTATCTTGAAAAGTCGTATCGCTACTTTGAAAAATCCTTAGAAATGTGCAGTAATTATCAACCAACCATTGACTTCTTAGCTTTCTACAAGAGTCTTTCTTGGACAGTAATAGTCAATGAATAAAATAGCATATTTTTCTTACTTTAATTAATAATCTCATGGAAAAAACATCAAAATACTCTTGCCCTCATTGTGGAAACAAAGTTAGCTTTGACTCTACATTCAAAAACTGATGAATTAAAATCAGTATCAAAGAAGAAGAAAAAATAAAGATTCCAATAAAAGAAAAAGACTAATTTTGCTTTTTCAAAAATTTAAAAGTCAGTGAACCAAACTAACATACTCATTTACAGCACTGCGCTGTTACCTTTTTTTTCTTTTCTATTATGCCTCGTACTAAGTAAGCATTTCTTCAAGCAAGCCGCTTGGATAGGCACAGGCTTAGTTTTTCTCTCTATCATTAGTTCTTCCTTGCTTTTTAAAGATATATGGATAAATGAAAATACTTATACTGATGTCTTTCAATGGTTTAGCCTCAAAGGAAAGAGTTTTGAAATAAGTATTTGGATTGACAAAACCTCTGCTTTGTTGCTTTGGGTAGTAAGCCTCGTGTCTTTTTTAGTACACTTGTTCTCCATAAGTTATATGGAAAAAGAAAAGCATTTGGGAAGATACTTTGCTTTGTTAGGCGTATTTACTTTTGCTATGCAATCCCTTTTACTCAGCAGTAACTTATTGATTATCTATATTTTCTGGGAATTAGTTGGCTTTTGCTCTTATTTACTCATTGGGTTTTGGCACGAAAAACCTGCCGCTGCTCATGCCGCCAAAAAAGCATTTTTGGTCAATAGAGTAGGAGATACAGGATTTTTGCTTGCCATCGTCTTAGTATGGTTTTCATTTAACAGTTTAGACCTACAAGTTATTAGTCATCAAAACTTTGGCAATCTTCACTTCGCATTTTTTATAGGCATAGGGTTTGTTTTGGCTTTGTGCGCTAAGTCTGCTCAACTACCCCTTTCTGTGTGGCTTCCCTCTGCAATGGAAGGTCCTACTCCTGTTTCGGCACTTATTCATGCCGCCACTATGGTAGCGGCAGGGATATATTTGCTCATCAGAGTATATTTTCTGCTTCCTGCGGAAATTTTATCTTTTCTTGTCATCATCGGCACTGCTACTGCATTTTTTTCTGCTTTTTCTGCCCTTAGCCAAACTGACATCAAAAAAGTGCTTGCCTATTCTACCATTTCCCAACTGGGTTACATGACCGTTGCTCTTGGAATAGGTGCTACTCAAATAGCTCTCTTTCATTTACTTACCCATGCTTTTTTTAAGGCGGGCTTATTCCTTTGTGCAGGTGCTATTATCCATGCGCTCCATGAACAAGACATGAATAAAATGGGTGGTTTGCGAAAAGCTATGCCTATTACTTTTGTATGTTATTCTATTTGTGCCTTTTCTTTAGCGGGTTTGCCTTTATTTTCTGGCTTTCTTTCCAAAGATTTGATACTAAGTCAAGTACAGCTGTGGGCAGGTGCGAGTGGGTGGAAATGGGGAATATTAATTATTTTAGTTTTAACCTCCTTGCTTACAGCTATTTACATAGGAAGGCAGTGGAGTTTAGTATTTATCAAAACTCCTTCAGAAAATACTCCTACCAAACTGAGTGAATCTTTTATCTCTTTCTTCCCCTTGATAGTCTTGGCTATTTTTTCAGTGGGCTTCTTTTATTCATCTAATCCATTTATACCTGAAAACTCATGGATATTGGTTTTAGAAGGATATGAGGTAAATCATTGGCTTAGTATGCTTTCTGCTTCTATGGCGGTCTTTGGTTTATTTTTCGCTTGGTGCTTGTATAGCTGTGAAAATGTTAGACAAAACGCAGTAATGAGGGTAGTTTTAAACTCACCACTTTATCGTTTTTCTTACCACTTTTTCTATTTAGATGCTTTTTACACCAAACTCTTTTATCGGTCTTGGACTTGGTTTAGTCAAAAAATTACTCATATTTCTTTTCTTGACCATCTATACGAAAAATATATTATAGATGAAGGTTTGGATTTGACTAAGCATAATGAAAATCTAAGAATCAATAAATTGCGAAAAATATTTGATTTGACTGTACTTGGTTTTGTAGCAGTAGGTTGGGCAAAAAGATTAGCCACATTTGACAATCGCCGTTTAGACAGACTGGTCAATTTATTAGGTATTTTTTGGGTGAGCATTGGCTATGTTACTGCTTGGATAGATAAGTATTTGATAGACAGCTTTGTAAAAATACTTACCATTTTGGCTTTGAGGATAGGTTGGGTGGTCAAGTCCATGCAAGGAGGCAAAGTACAATTGTATTTTGCATGGGCGATAGTAGGCGTTTTGATAGTATATATTTTGCTCGCTTTATAGTAAGACTTTGATTATTAGTTGTTTACTTTTTCTTTAATATCTTAAAATTTTGTATAAAGAAAATGAGAAACCTCACTACCAGCCTAACGGCAAATAAAATAATCAGCAAGTTTAAAAAGCCTATGGGTACAGACTCGTGATAGTAGGTTTCGTAAAATGGGGATTTTCCACTAAAGGAAAAAAGGGCAGGTAAAAACTTTGCTGCGAAGATAATAAAGAAAAATACTATAGTAATTCTGAGTTCTTTTTTCAAAAAATCTTTGGTTTCTTTTTGCATAATGAGTAAATAGATACTTGCTTTGTTTTATTCAAAAACTAAGTAAAGCCTATAAATTTTTTTTATTTATAGGTTTGAATATTTGCTAATGTGTAATTTACTAATAGTTAGTTTGCCAAAGCCATAAGTAAATCGTGTTGTGTAATGATGTGTACTTGATTGTACTCATCTCTTACTAGTAGTGCTTTGTTATTCTTATCTATCAGCGAAGACAGTGCATCTACAGTGTTATCTAAGCCAACAAAACGAAACGGCTTATCCATGATTTCTGATACGGGTTGCTCTTTGAGTTGAGGATTTTCTATAAGTTGGTGTAAAACCTTAGTATCATCTAAACTTCCCACGATGCTTTCTCCTTCAAAGACAGGTACTTGAGAAATGCCTGCTCTGCTAAGTATTTTTACTGCATTACCCACCGTTTCATTTTTATCTACGGCAATTAAGCGAGCTGAGCCGTTGCGTTTTGCAATAATATCTTTAGCAGTGGCAAAACTCCTCTGCTCCAAGAACCCATGGTCTTTCATCCATAAGTCATTATAAATCTTGGCGATATACCTTGTCCCATGGTCAGGGAGAATAATAACCATCACATCATCTTCTTTCAGAGGATGCTGCTTGATATATTCCAATGCCCCATAAACAGCGGAGCCACAAGACCAGCCAACAAATAGCCCTTCTTCTCTTGCTAAACGCCTTGCCATGATAGCGGCATCTTTGTCTGTAACCTTGATAAAAAGGTCAATCAAGTCAAAAGCCACATTTTGAGGGAGAATATCCTCTCCAAACCCCTCTGTTAAGTACGGATAAATTTCATTTGGGTCAAAAATGCCCGTTTCTTTATACTTTTTAAATACAGAGCCATAAGTATCTATACCTACGGTTACAATATCGGGCTTTCTTTCTTTAAGATATTTTGCTGTACCGCTCATCGTTCCTCCTGTGCCTACTGTAGCGACATAGTGAGTAATTTTCCCTTCGGTCTGTTCCCAAATCTCAGGGCCTGTGGTTTCGTAGTGAGCTTGGCTATTGGAAAGGTTATCGTATTGATTTGGGTAGAATGAATTAGGAATTTCGCTGTTTAGTCTTTTAGCCACTGAATAGTAAGAACGTGGGTCTTCGGGTTCTACATTGGTTGGGCAAACCACTACCTCAGCCCCCACAGCACGCAAAATGTCTATTTTTTCTTTAGACTGTTTGTCTGCCATAGTGAAAATACACCTGTAACCTTTAGAAACTGCTGCCAAAGCCAACCCCATGCCTGTATTACCCGATGTTCCCTCTATGATAGTCCCTCCGGGTTTAAGCAATCCTTTTTTCTCTGCATCTTCTATCATCTTGAGAGCGATGCGGTCTTTGACCGAATTTCCGGGATTAAAATATTCTACTTTTGCAAGTATAGTCCCTTTGACTCCTTTGGTTACTTTATTGAGTTTTACTAAAGGAGTATTGCCAATGGTTTCGATAATAGAATTATAGTATTTCATAAGATATTATATCTATGTTGTGAAAATGAGAATGTTACATATTTATAATCAACTTCTGAGCAAGATGCCAACAAAGTTAAAGAAATTAGTTGAATAAATTAAGGTTTATTTTGCCTCACTTCGTCCAAAGTTTTAGCGGCATGAATAAAAGAGAGTTGATGCCTAAAAATTTTCTATTTTTTATCTTAGAGGTTGTTTTTCTAAAAAATATGTCTTACCTTTGCACCGCTTTTTATTTGCGGGCGTGGCGAAATTGGCAGACGCACTAGACTTAGGATCTAGCGGGAAACCATGGGGGTTCAAGTCCCTCCGCCCGTACTTAATCATGAAGTCCTCACCTTGTCTAAGGTTGAGGCTTTTTCTTCTTAAAGAATTTCATTTTTTTAAAACAGTACAACATTGGAAGTAGTAGTAGAAAAAAATCCCGAAGTACTCGAGGCGTATGTCAGAGTGAAAGTGAATGCTGACGACTATCAAGAGCAGTTTGAGAAAAAAATCAAAGAATACGCCAAAAAAGCCTTTGTAAAAGGCTTCCGACAAGGAAAAGTGCCTCCTACTGTTATCAAAAAACTGTATGGTAAAGCAATTAAGGTAGAGGAAGTTAATCAAGTAGCTTATGAGTCTTTGTATAACTACCTTAGAGATGAAAACTTGCAAATCTTTGGTAGCCCTCTTATTGCCTTAGAGAAAATGGGTAAGATAGATTGGGACTATCAAAATGAGTTCGAGTTTGTTTACGAAATAGGTTTACAACCAGAAGTAGTTTTTGAGTTTGACAAGGACTTTTCTATCAAAGAATATGAAGTTATTATTAATGATACAGATGTAGATAACTTCACTAAAAACCTCTTGGAAAGATTTGCGGAGTATGATGAGAAAGAAGAGGTGGAACTCGATACGGACATTTGGGGCAGGTTATCGCCTACCAGCGAGGAGGTATTGATGTTAGATGAAAGAGAGTTCACCAAAGGTAAAGAATTTTTTGGTATCATAGATGTTGATACCTTAATGGAAACGCATCAGAGCTTATTTTTAGGGAAAAAAGTGGGAGAGGTGGTTACTTTTGATTTACGCACAGTATTTCCCACCGATGAGGACTTATCTAAACTTTTTCGCTATCCTGCTGAGGAACTTACCCATATCCAAGGCGAGGTAAACTTCACTATTAATTCGGTTTCTACGAAAAAGGAAGCAGAACTGAATGAGGAAATCTTTAAAAAGATTTTTGGAGAGAAAGTAGAAATAACAACAGCAGAAGATTTTACTGCCAAAATAAGAGAGGTAGTGCAAAAAAGATATGAGATTTCCGCGCGCTTAGAAACTTTGTTTAGCTTTATCCAAGAGTTAAATGAGAAAATAAAGTTTGCCCTGCCCGATGGTTTCTTAAAAAGGTGGCTTGCTTCGCAAAATAACCAAACTATGGACGATGAGAGCTATGAAACTTTCCAGAAAGGTTTACATACGCAAATTCTCATAGACCAGCTGAGCAAACAGAACGAGGTAAGTGTAAGCGAGGAGGATTTGAGAGAATATACCAAAGAAGTACAGATACTTAACCTGTTCTCTATGGGCTTCTTACAAGGAATTTTAGACGAAAATATATTGAACTTATTTGTGGATAGATTCTTTGAAAATGAGCAAAATGAAAATACTTTGATGACTTTTGAGCGAAATATCAGGGCAGCAAAGTTATTGGATACTTTCAAGGATAAAATTAGCATAGAAAAAGTAACTTTGTCCGGAGCAGAGTTTGATAAGATTTTGAAATAGAGTAATATATAATTTTATAAAGCCGTGCTGTTTTATCACAATAGCGCGGCTTTATGCTTTTAGTTTCCCTACTACCACCAACTTGTCAAAAACATGAGCCGTATGCGGAGCATCTTTGAGCTCTTCGGTCAGGTCCTGCCCCGCCCAATGCTCGTAATGTTTCCCATTCCTCCACAGGCGAGAGGCACTTACATCATAGATAAGCCCTTGATAAGCAATCCAAATTTCTTCTTTATCCTGACCATTGCGCAGGGCTAATTGGGAAAGTGTATAAGTATTCATTAGTCAAAAACTATTTCTATGCTTTGCAGTCCTGTGTGGTACTTTTGCCAATGCTTATACTCTTGAATCCACCTAATCGTTTCACTTTCACAAGAGGGGCATGGACTCTCTTTGACAGTGATATTTTGTACTTGATAAAGGTGATTCAAATAAAAAGTTACCGACAATTTACCTTTCAGGATTACATTTTTTTCTTTGGCAAAGTTCTGAAGATGTATTTTTAATGAGTCGGTATAATCACTTTTTTTATTATTATCAAATGGAGGCAATATTCTGCCAATAATCTCATGGCTCGTTTTATTTGCCTCAGTTTTTTTTCGCTCTTTTTCAATTGCTGTCTTGTCGGGTTCGCTTTCTTTTTGTACAGTTTTTTCTTCTCCTACTTTTGCAGGGACTGACTTTGGCAAGTCGTCATCTGCTGGGCTTTCTACTTTTTTAAGGACAGTCAAGGAAGAATCTTGGACTGCTGTTTGGTTGCTTATGGGTGCGGGTGGTGTTATTTCTGTAACCAAAGGGGCATAGTCGGGCTTTCCTTCGATGTGTTTTTTACTTTCATTTTTTAAAGCCAACTCTTTTCGCTGTGTTTCTTTAGCGTCTTTTATGCTTTGTTCTGCGGGCATTTCTGTAGCTGATTCTTCTGAGAGCAAAGGGGAATAAACTTGGGCAGAATCCGCTAAATACGTGTTAGCCTCAGTAGCTGTGTTTTCTTCTATTGCCATTTCTTTACTCGTGAGTATTTCTTTATTTATCTGACTACTAATAAAGTATAAGCCAAAAGAAAATACAATTAGCACAATTACAGCAGCGGCAATTCGTCTTAGGTTGGAGCGAGATAAAAAAACAGTCTTAGTCTGGTTATTTTTTCCTATTTTTGCTTGTATATTTTCCTGCAAGAAAGCAATATGCTTCTCTGCTTGCTTCTCATTAAGCAAGCCAAGCCCCTCCAATGCTTCTGCATACAAGGGATACTTTTCCAATAAGCTCTCCACACGCCGCATTTCCAGAGGAGTCATTTTACCTTCTCTATACAGTTTGAGCTGATGTTCGGAAAGGTATTCTTTATCAATATACTCTTTTTTATCTTTCAAGTTTTTCTTTTAATCGTCAATAGAAATTGGTTTGTAAAAGTATTTTTTCCCAAGTTAGAAAACTGAAACTACAGCCAAAAGTAATACGCTACAAGCCCAAAACAAGCAACTATTAACTTTTCCAAGTAAATTTTCAAGTTTCTTTTTCCGTTTTGTATGTAGCTTTTTACCTTACTAAGTTCATAGCCCGTTATTTCACTTACTTCCTTATAGCACTTTTCTTTCAAGTAAAAAAGTTCTATACAGACTTTCTGTTCCACTGGTAAGTGAGCAATTCCTTTTTCTAATAAGGATAGGTTCTGTTCCAACAAATCTTCATCAGAAGGATTCCAAGATAGTGTATTTTCCATAGTGGATGTAAGATTTTCTCCAAAGTTATCTTCTTCACTGTCCTCCTCTGATTGAAAACGCTCATGGAGAGGAACTGTTTTCTCATTCTTGTTTTTTTGCGACCTCAGATACATCAAGCAGTGATTTTTTACAATTACATGAAGCCAGCTTTTAAAATGGTGTACTTCGCTATTCTTTAGCTTATCAGCTAATTTTTCAAAAATCTGCATCGCCAAGTCCTTGCTTTCCTCTTCTTCTTTTAAGTATTTCATGCACACCCCAAAAATCATACTCACATAGCGTTGGTACAGGTCAGCTACCCAGACGAGTTCGCCTGTTTCCTGATAACGCCTGATGAGTTCCTCATCGGTAATTGGCTTATGAAATAGCTTTTTTAGCATCATTCATTTAGTACGTGGCTGTATTTCTATTTTACGATACCTTTGTCTTTCAAATGTTTAGCAAATTCATTTTCGTCTAAAACCTTGTCGTATATGCTATTTACTTTCTTAATTTTGTTGTCATCTATGATATTCTGTAAGAAGTCGGCAAAGTCCTTGTTTTCGCTTGCTAACCTGTCCATTGCATCAATGTCTAACTGTTTTTTATAGGTTGCTGGCACGATTATCTGTCCTTCTTCGATATTCTCTGCGTCAAGTTTAATCAGCCCAATACCAAAAGAGTTTGCCAAACGCCTTATTTCTTCTATTACTTCTTCATCAATTTTCAACGCAACCAAATAACCTTCATTTGCCCAGCTTGAATTAGATACAGCCTGAAAATAATACTCTCTCAAATTGGAAATATCTATCTTGATTTTCAACTCAAACGAAAACAGTTTGGTCGCTACAATAGAAAAATCGTTTTGAAAGTCAATAATTACTTTCTCATAATTACTAATTCGGTCGTTAAAAGAAAAATAAACCCCTACCAAATCAGGGTGTAACCACTTATTATAGCCCTTTTTGGTTTTGTTTGAATTTTCGTGAAAAATCGTTTTAAGTTTTGCTCCTCTAAAATGGTAGTACGTGTCGGCAAATTTCACAAGCAAAGGGTGCAAATCTCGTTCAGTGAATTTCTCAGGTTTCAGTATTTGAACTATTGTTGAGTTTTCGTTGATTATGGTATCCTGCGTAATATTTTTAAGTCCGAACTTAGTGGGTCTTTTCCCAATAGGTTCAAATTTAGTCTGTGCATTATCCCGAATATCAACATAAAGCCTTGCCGCAAGCGTAGCCCAAGGTGTTTTCCCTTTTGAATTTAGTTTTTGGTCAAGCCCAAGTTCAACGGCTTTCTCCCAGATTTCGTTGGGAGTCAAGGGTTGATTTGCTTGCCTTATTACTTGTTCTGCCAATTCTAAAAAGTTCATACAGTTGTATTTTCTGTTTATTGTTGGTCTTTTACAATTGCTACTAAAAGAGATGTAATCCTTGTTGGGTGAGAGTATAGAAGCATAGCATAGGCATCTCGAGGCAACATCTCTATAAATACAAATAAACAAAAAAATACCTTATTCTCCGCCATAGCCCCTATTTATTTTGTACTTAATCCGCTTATATTCTCTATTTTGTCTAATATTTCGTTCAGCTTTTGTGCTTCCTCTATGCTTATTACTTGCAAAATTTTGTCTAACTCTTCCATTTTCTCATCTATTTTCCTTAGTAGTTCCTGCCCTTCTTCCGAAATCAGCACGTTTACCAGTCTTCTATCTTCTGTACAAATTTTCTTGGCAACTAAGCTCTTAGCACACAGCCAATCTACCAAACGCAAGGCATCTCTATTTTTGTCCAACATTTGCTCTCTGATGTCGGCTGTGC
This sequence comes from Thermoflexibacter ruber, assembly GCF_900113045.1. Taxonomy (GTDB): domain Bacteria; phylum Bacteroidota; class Bacteroidia; order Cytophagales; family Thermoflexibacteraceae; genus Thermoflexibacter; species Thermoflexibacter ruber. The sequence continues at coordinate 40,273 of NZ_FONY01000024.1, read as the reverse complement.
TAATAGATGTGGGGTATGCCCCCCGCAAAATCCGCAATACATTGAGCTTGCTATTACGTAAGGTCAAAAAAGTGGTAATTATTTAGGTGTGTTTTAGCACGAGAAGGTAAAATATTTGTTTCAGAAATATTATTTTGCCACAAGAGCACCAACAGTACAAGTCTGAAGACTTTTATTGTGAGCCTTGTGGTAAATAATTACAAAAATTCAAAGTGCTTGAATGATTGTGAGAAACAACACTAATTTTCCTAAATTGCAGACAGATTCACCTTAAAATCTTAGCATTATTCAAAATCATTAAAATATCACTCTCTCAATTATCATTACACCCATGAAAAGCGTTTACGCAGAGATACTTACCATTGGAGATGAAATCCTTTATGGACACATCACTGATACCAATTCACAATTCATTAGCACTGCTTTGGACAAAGCAGGGATTCAGGTCATTCGCAAAACCTCAGTAGGCGATAACCGAGAGGCGATTATCAATGGCTTAAAGTCTGCCGAGGCAGTAGCAGATATTATTATTATCACAGGTGGCTTAGGTCCTACCAAAGATGACATTACCAAAAAAACGTTAGCAGACTATTTTCAAACTACTTTGGTAATGAACGAGGCAGTTTTATCCCATGTTGAAAACTTGTTTGCTTCGCGAGGAAGGGTGATGAACGATTTGAACAAAACCCAAGCTCTTATCCCTGCTAATGCACAGGTTATTCATAATGCAGTAGGGACTGCTCCCGGTATGTGGATAGAGCATCAAGGGAAGGTATTTATTTCCATGCCTGGCGTCCCTCATGAGATGAAGAAGATGATGGAAGAGTTGATAGTGCCTAAACTGCGTCATCACTTCCAAACTCCCGCAATTATTCATAAATGGATAAAAACTATCAATATTCCAGAATCAACTTTGGCAGAGAAAATAGAAAAGTGGGAAGATGCCCTTCCTGCTCACCTCAAATTAGCTTATTTGCCCAAAATGGGGCAGGTCAGGCTAAGATTGACAGGAAAAGGAGATGATGCAGGGGTGCTAAATGCAGAATTAGAGGCACAGGTAGCCCAACTGATACCTCTTATCAAAGACCATATCTACGGCTATGAAGACGATGAGATAGAAAAAGTAGTGGGTAGTTTGCTAAGGGAAAAAAATAAAACCGTCAGTACAGCGGAAAGTTGTACGGGTGGATACTTGGCACATCTACTAACTTCGGTAGCGGGTTCGAGCCATTATTTTATTGGTAGCATAGTAGCATACAGCAACCAAATCAAAATGAATGAGTTAGATGTTTCCCCAGCCATTTTAGAGGCGTATGGAGCTGTGAGCGAGCCTACGGTTATCGCTATGGCTGAGGGTATCCGCAAAAAGTTTGGTACTTCCATAGGGTTGGCTACTTCTGGCGTAGCAGGACCCGACGGAGGTTCTCCAGAGAAACCCGTGGGAACGATATGGGTGGCTTATGCTGATGAGAGAGAAACTTTTGCCAAAAAACTTACGCTCACTCAAGAACGCATGCTTAATATCACCTTGACTACCAACTTTTTATTGAACTTTTTGAGAATGAAATTGAGTGAGTAGGCTTTAAAATAATTTATACCCTATCAATAAATCAGTGCGAAAACCTAAGGGGCGGAAATAGACAAAAATTTCATAGTTGTTTTCTGTTCGACTGTGTGTACCCTCAAAGTACACATCGTCGCGTTCCGTACCAAAGTTTTTAGTAAAAGAGTATTGGTAATTGTAAAAGCCTTGTTTAAGCAAAATGGTTTTTTGATAGGCTTGTTTTTCAGGTACATAGCTCATGCGATAATCTTCTGTCAATTGCCAATCTGAAAATGCCCCTGTTACATACACCCCTCCCAGCTCCTCGTTTTCAGTTTTTAAGGTGAAGGTTACATTCAGATAGTCTGCATCTGTACCTGCATTGGGCATGAGGAGATTTTGAATAAAAAATCTACCGTTCATGTCGTCCATGATTTTAGAATAAGCCCAGCCATTGCGGGACTTGTCCACATACACCCAAGCATTATTCAAAGAAGCGTTGTATTCTATGTGTTCTATGTTGAGGTTACGCGCCATAAGATTTCGCAAGTCAAACATTCTGAACTCATTACCACCCTTGAACACATTTTCAAAATTAAAATGCTTATAATCTAATCTTCGGTCAAAATCATTGACGAAGGTGGGCTTCAAGCCTGTAATTTGCTTGTCCCAGCGGAAATTTTGCCTGAGTACTACTTGGATTTGCTCTTGTGGATTATAGACTTGATAGCCCGCATAGCCCACCGAAAAGTCAATTTGTTGATTCCTGAAAGAAGCTTCTACGCCAACTACCGTCGCCAAAGTAGAGGAAATAATAGCACTATTTTCATATACCATGAAGCGACACGTCAAAATAAGTCTGCTCTCATTGTTTTCTTCATAGACTTTGAGCAAATAATTTCCTGCTACTTTTACTCTTGGCACGGCAAATCGGTAATGTACGTAACGTACTTTGGTGTTCATAGAAAACTCTCTATCTCTGATATAGAACTCGTTGTAATCGTCTAAATACTCTACAGGATTCAGCTCTGATACTGTCCAGTCTGCATTGCAGTTGATAATTTTTACTGCAAACCGCTCAATATCAGAACCAAACTTATCAAACTCCAATATCAAAGGCAGTGGGTCATTGATAGCTAAGATAGGAGGCGGGAGAGGAATGTTAGGCGCAAACAAGGAAGCAGGATAAAGCAAAACTGTTTTTATATCGGGGTCATAGGTGTAGTTAATATTTTTTAACTCCTGTCCAAAAGATAAATAGCTGATAAGCAAAATATTAATTGCTATACAAATTTTTTTTAACATTTTATTAAAACATTTTTAGTTTATTTCTTTTTTCTGGTATTCCACTGATGTGGGTCACGTTTAGCTTTTCGCAAACCTTCTCCCACTTTAGGTTCTCTACCAAAGTAGAACCAATCTTTTAAGAACCAAGTTCTTTTGCCTCTAAACTCTACATCATCGTGCAGGTGGGTCATGCGTACATGACAGGAAAGCATTTTACAACGGGGGGCTTTCTTTTTCTTCTTCTTTTTTCCTCCCTCTTCGCTTGCCTGTGCCTGTGGCTTGCTACTGCCACAAGAGCTAAAAGACTGAATAGCAATAAATAATAATAAAAAAAGTGAAATATATTTGAGTAATTTTTTGATTTGATTGTGTTTCATAAGATATTTCTTTTTAATGTGAGCAGAAAGACAAAGCACAAAGTTTGAACCATTCTATTAGCAGTTGGCTAAAACATAAGAATCTATCGTATAAAAAGTAGCTTAAATAGCTAACATTTTGAAATAAATTTTGTATATTGCTATAAATTTAGCTTTCTAAGAAGAGTATATTTTCACAGAGGGTTAGTCGCAAAGTTAAGTGAGATGTTCTGTTAAGGACTCATCTCGCTTTTCTTTTTGCCCAGCCAAAGTTTGCGATTTTGCCAGTCTATCGTTAGGATATAAAACTTTAAAAATTCATTTCCTAAGCGGTTTTGCAAAGTCGATTGGAAGATAGTAGGAACACCATTGGCAGTTAAGTCACTGATAGCCAACTCCCTTGCCTTTCCTACAATGAGTGTATCATTGGTATTGGCAAACTCGTAGATGGAAGGCAAGATATTTCCTTGATGAGCCACATTGACAAGCACAGTATCTACTTCCCTTCCTAAATATTTCATAGAGCGATGCAAACTTTTGAAAATATAGTTCAAACTGATTGCTTGGGGACTTCCTGTACTTAGCAAAGCCACAGGACGTCTTGGGAACTGGTTGAGCATAAGATAGATACAAGGAATTCTAAAAATATTGCGAATGAATGGAATAGGATAGTTTTCTGTTGGCATAGAAAACGCTTCTACTTTATTGGCAAAATAAATTTTTTGTTGCTTGTAGTCTATTTGCCAAGCACAATGTTGCATGAGATTAGCCCCAATAATACCGCTGATGAGCATGCTATCCAAAGTAATATTTTGGGACATTTCTCCAACCACAATATCTTGAAAATCTGAGTTTTGTAGTGCAATATTTGTAATGTAAAAAGGTAAGTTTCTCTTAGCCCCTCTGTCGTCTTGGATAGTAAAATTACTTATTTGTTCTAAGCCTAATTTGGTAATAAGACTTTTAGAAAAATAAGTCGGACTTCCCGTATCAAAAATAAAGTAGTAATAGGAATTGGGTTTTGAAAGAGAGGTAGCTTTGGAAAAACAAGTATCAATAAGTTTTAAGATGATGTAATTTTTTTTAAAAAGAAAATCAATACTATCTATCACTCCTTGACGCTGAGTTATTTTTCCTTGCCTCATAGATTGATGAAGGCGGTATAACTCATTTTGTTTCCGCAAAAAAAGAATAAAAACAAAAAATAACAATACTAAAAAGGGAATAAGCAATTTTTTACTCATTCTTAATCAACTCATTGTAAGGAATAACAACCTCAAAACCTTTATTTTTAAAATAATTTTGGGTTTCTTCCTTCGTTTTTTTACTTGTTGCCAGCACAAAGTCGCCTCCCCATGCTCCTAAGGACTTTACCTCGCCCCAAAAGTCTGAAAAATACAAATTTTTTACTCTCTCCATCTTCAAACTTTCGGAAATTAACTCCTCATGTTTACGAAGTAGCGCATCAAATTCATCTAAACTTTGTGTCTTTAGCATCTCTTGTGTAATTTCACTTAGCTGTTTGACCAATGTTTCTTTTTGCTGGTGAATTAGGGAACGATAGTATTCTATGCCTTCTTGAGAGCTTTGCTTTTTACCTAAGTAAACAAAATATAACTTATCTTTGAAAGGAGGATTAAACTCAACTACTTGTGTCTTAGGCATATCTCCTGCTTTTTGATACAAAATGGGCTTGTTGGCTTGGGCGCAGGCTACATCATACCCTGAGCCACCTACCGTAGTAAAAAGCAACTCAAACGGATTAATACCTGCCCAAGTGGCTATATTGTGAATGAGGGTTGAGCTACTGCCTAAGCCCCAAACGATAGGAAACTCTAAAAAAGTTTCTACCAATACATACTCCCTACCTTTCAAGAAATTAGATGCTAACTTGCGGGCTTTGCGAAGAATTTTTTGTAAAAGAATAGACCTCTGAGATACAAAACGGTCAAGGCACTCGAAGTTTTCCACATCAAATCTTGCTTCAAACCATAAATTGCCTTTGTCATCATAACTTTTCCAATGCAGTACCTTATGTTCTGAGGGAAAGTAAGTTACATGTAATCTTTGACCTTTGTTTGTTGGGAGTGCCAAAGCCAATGCACCATCTAACACGTAATATTCACCGCTTAAAAGCAGTTTACCATTGCCGTAATAATCTTGCATTTTTTAAATGAGTAAATTGATAGTATCAATGCCTAAAAATAACTTATTATCAAGAAGTTATATTTGTTTGGTTTAGAATTGACCTGCAAAGTTACAAAAAGTTGCTCGTCTATGCAGAATTGGTAGCTACAAATTTAAAATGCAACAACTTTGCCTTGGTTTTCAATTGACCTTTAAATTAACTACTCTTTTTTCAAATTGTTATCAAATTTTGAGGTTTTATTTCAGTAAAATTTTGTTTATACTCATACCCGACAGGTTTCGCAAACCTGTCAGGTGTAAATTGAGTCGGTCATTGTATGATTACTTTTTTCCTAAATACGGCTTTATCAGTCCTAATTAGCAAAATGTATGCACCTTTGCCTACTTGGTCAAGTTTGATGTTTATCTCCTGTTGGTCAGCTTTTTCCATGCTTGGGAAAATGATTTTTCCAACAGAATCCATGAGATAGACCTGCTCAATAGATGTAGAGGGCAAGGAATATTTGATATGCAACATATCGGTAGCGGGATTGGGAAATGCCTGAAAAAACTGAGCAAAGCGTTCGTCCTCTATCGAAGTAACTTGGCTCGCTTCTGCCGTAGTAAGTAGCTGAATTTCATCTGCATAAAAGATAACATTGGGGTCGTTTTTGTAGATGAATAAAAATGCCTCTACAAGCTGAGGTGGAGTTTTAAATTCTCTTTTCTTTTGTGTAAAACTTGTTTCAGTAAAATTAAGGACTTGTACGGTTTCTGTGCCTGTGGGGGTCTTGTAGCGTACTGCAATATCCGAAGAAGTAGTAGGAGTGCGGTTATTTTTTCCCCAAGCAGTAAAGACATACTCTGTATCTGGGTGTAAATAAATAGGTTGCCCGCATCCGCTTGCGCTACCGCTATTAATCCGCACCGATTTTTGTCCTCTGACCAAGTGAGGAGGGCTATTTTCTACCTCTGCCCCGCCAAAATTTATCCACTCATCTAAGTTGCTTTCAAAACTTCCATTGGATAGCCAAGGGGCAGAAAGGGTAAAATCCTCATTGGTAAAAGCCAGCTCGTGATTGTCTTTCCAAATCAAGTTTCCTACAAAAGACAAGTTTGTGGGCTTGCTTCCGTCGGTTTTATTGATTGCCCAAGCCCCAGAGTTCTGGGTAAGTTTGTGCGCATCCTCCCCTGTCCACTGCCAAGCAATTCGCCCTATCTTCTTTGGTGGGGCAACCTTAAAAATATCTACTGCCACAGCCTTAGAGTAGTTATCTGCTGTACCGTACTCGCCTAAGTGAATGGAAAGCCCTTTTGCCAAAACATCGTCTATATATCTTGTTAATCTTTCTTGTCCGTAAATCCACTCACCGTAGAGATGCAGAGAGAAGGTAATGTTTTTATAATTTTGGACAAAATACTGCCCGAAGGTCAGAATAGCACTATTTTTAGGGTCTTTGTATCCGCTTTCTTGCCCAAACTGATGCCCGTCAAGGACGATGATGTTGTTTGCTCCTGTGGCTCTGATGGCTTTCACTACTGCTTCGTGGGTTTCTTTCCAACGCTCAGGGGCTACACCCCCGCTCCCAGGTTCGTTCATAATGTTGAACCACACATAGGTATTATTTTTGTATTTATTGGCTAAGTCTGTCCACCAATTTTTCAAGTTTTCTAACTCGGCATCGTTGGGATATTTTCCTGTAAAATCATGGTTTTCAAGGATAGCCACGACCTTGCGGGAAGTAAAAGTAGTAATGATTTGGTCGGTATTAGTATTGTTATTGCGGCAGCAGCCGTTAGTAGCCAAACTTGGGAAAAAGTTGATTCTTACCGTGTTAAATTTCCAAACCTTAGTCATCAAATCTGCATCAGGTACAGTAGGGCGGCTCCAAGGCCAGTGCGGTCCATTGACATTAATCCCTTTGATAACAAACTCTTTGCCTTCTGGGTCTAAGATTTTTGTGCCTTGCACTTCAAAATTTTGACTGAGTACCTGCGAGCCACACGAACAATGCAGCAGTAAAAACAATACAAATGAGTAAAAAAAAGTAGTTTTCATATTTTAGATAGCTTAATTTTTTTAACATCTATTTTATCTTTTAGCTGAGAAAATTAGTTGGTTCTCTGACGCTTTCTGTATAAAACTATGTAAGCAGTGGACTTTAGTCTGCCATTGACTAATACCGTAGGTGTGCTATTTTTGTAGCAAATAATGAATATACCCATATAAAACCGTATAGCGGTGGCATATTTCACGCCTACGGTGTTGCTCTGTGTTGCTTGAGCTTACTCTTTTCTACAAAGATGATAGCCCTACGGGCTTAAAGTTACATATAGTATTGTTCATTGGCTAACTCGACAAAAAGCGTCAAAGAACCAATTAGTTTTATCTGTGAAATTGGAAAAAATTAGGAACTACAGTCAAAGAACAGTTTTTTTCTTGAATGTCAGTACTTGATGATTTTTTGAAACTAACTTTCCTAAGTACATAAAAGAGGAGAAAAGTAAAATATAACCAATTATCAGCTACAAAAATTTTACTGTTAGGATATTTTTTTACACTTTTTTACTAAGTAATGCGTTTTTTACTATATTGCCTTCTGAGAACTGAACTTTCCAATGAGATTTTCTATTATTGCAACATTCATATCAACAATTTTCCTTTTTTCCTCTACTCTAAGCTATGGAAGAAGTGAAACGGATAGCCTTTTAAATGCTTTAGCGAGTATTCCTAAAGATACAGCTTTTGTCAATTTGACGAATAAAACTATCAAAGAGATATTTGAAAGCAATCCTACCAAAGCCCTATCTCTTGCCTCTGATGCCTTAGAAGTAGCCAAGAAAATAGGCTATGAGCAAGGATATGCAAATCTGCAAGCCAGCTTGGGCTGGCTGTATTATCGACAAGGCGACATAGATAAAGCTTTCACCATCAGCCAAGAAGCACTTAACTTATTAGATAAAATAGGCAGTATTCAGACTAAGGCAGAGGTGCTTAATAATATTGCCGCTATCTACAACGAGCAGGAGAAATACAAACTTTCCTTAGAGTATTTTGAAAAAGCCTTAGCCATACAGATTTCAGAAAATAATCTCTCTGGCATAGTCAGATGCTACAACAATTTGGCTTTTACCAGTCTAAAAGCAAAGGACTATGCACTTGCACAAGGTTATATCGAGAAAGCCTTAGAAGCAAACAAAAATTTGGGTAATCAGTACTACGCAGGTTTTGCTTATCGGAATCAAGGAGATTTGTGGTATGCACAGAAAAAATACAAAGAAGCTATTGAGGCTTGGAGAACTGCCTTAGACTTGGGTAAAGAAACCAATAGCAGAGCCTTGATAGTAGCCTGCTTGAATCGGATAAGCAATGCGTACATAGACCAAGAAGATTTTGTGCAGGCACAAGTAGCTCTATCTGAATCTATTAAAACGGCTGAGGTCTTCCGCTTGCGTTCTGAACTTCGCCAAGCCTACCAACTCATGGCAAAAGTAGCAGAGCGTTTAGAAAAGCCCTACCTTGCCATAGAGTTTCACAAAAAATTCTTTGCTCTACATGATTCTCTTTTTAACGAAAATACAACCAAGAAACTCAATCAGTTAGAAAGCACTTTTGAGGCAGAACGCAAAGAAAAAGAAATCCAATTGCTCAAAGCCAAAGTAAAAGAAGATAGGCTATGGATTTTTTCTGCTTTAGGTGGGCTTGTTGCCTTAGCCATTATTGCTTTTTTAATACAAAGGAGTAAGCGTAAAATCAGAAAAGCACTTGGCAAGTTAAAAATTGCTCACCAAGAAATCAGAGAAAAAACTGAGGAAATTCTCCAGCAAAAAGAAGAGATAGAGCAGATTAACGAAACCCTTACCCAAACTAATATTAAGTTAGACCAACAAAGCCAAGACCTAAAAGCACTGAACGCTACCAAAGACAAACTTTTTGCTATCATAGGGCATGACCTCCGCAATCCTATTGGAGCATTGATTAGCCTCTTACAACTATTGGAATACGGCAATATCAGCCAAGAAGAATTTTTGCTTTACTCCAACAAGCTCAAAGCAAGTGTCGAGAGTTTGCACTTTACTTTACATAATCTCTTAGTATGGGCAAATAGTCAGATGCAGGGAATAAAAGCTACTCCCCAAGTTTTTGATTTGCAAGAAATTGCTCAGGAAAATGTAAATCTATTATCAGAAATTGCTAAAAATAAAAATATTGACTTGTCCAATCAAGTAATGGCACTTACCAAAGTAAACGCTGACATAGACCATGTAAAGCTGATTTTAAGAAATCTGCTGAGTAATGCCTTAAAATTTACTTCACAAGAAGGGAAAGTAAGTATAAAAGCAGAAGCAGGGCAAGATTTTGTAAAAATAGCTGTAAGCGATACAGGCGTAGGCATGGCAGAGGAGAAACTCCATAAACTATTTACCCCTGCGGTTACAAGCACCAAAGGTACAGACGAGGAGAAAGGCACAGGCTTAGGGCTAATGCTTTGCAAAGATTTTGTAGAGAAAAACGGAGGACAGATTTGGGTGGAGAGTCAAGTAGGCAAAGGAAGCACTTTTTACTTCACTTTGCCTAAGTAAATTAAGCCTATCTATTTTCTGCAAATTCCATAACAGCATCTATGGACATGCGGTCGTTGAGGTGCTGGGCGTAATGCAATTTCCTGATGATTAAGTTTTCATCTAATAAAAACTCCGCAGGCATGGTATTGATAGATTCGCCTCCTGCCATGGCATGTACAGGAAGTCCTTTGAGTTTAGCTTTGATAGCTGTTTGGATAAACATAGTCAAGTGGCTATAAGCAGACTTGAGAGCAGATTGCTCTAAGCCATAGATGCTGTACCACTTTTTCTCAGGGTCGGCAATGATAGGAATGGGGGAAACGTCTTTGTGAAAAGAACTTTTGAGAATCAGCGTTTTACTTGACTCAAAAAAGAAAATCATTTCCAGATTTTTTGCTTTTAATATTTCGTGAGCCTTGGTCAAGGTATGTACTCGAAAGTTGCAGAAAGGACAGCCCACATGCCTAAAAAATGCTATCATTACTTTTTTACCTTTATATTCAGCTAAATTAATGCTCCTTTCAAAAACATCTTCTAAGTGAAAAGAAGGTGCAGTTACATTCAGTGTTAATTTCATATCAAGATAAATCTACAAGAATAAAATAGTATCTGAGGGGGTAAATAGAACAGTCTAATTTATTTACGTTTAAAAAGACAACAAAGTTCAAAAAAAGGAGAGGCTACCCAAAAAATTGGATAGCCTCTTTTACTTCAGCTACAAAACAATCTAAAAAAATGAAATTATTTGTGGTGCTACAAGGATAAACTTTTTTACTTTGCTTTGAACTCTATGATATTAATACCAAAAGCAGGCTGATTACCTCCATTAGTGATATTTTTTACCACAAAATAAAGGTCTTTTTTCCCTGATTCAATATCATTAAGTTTGGTACTTGCCTGCCCCATCATCGTTCCCTCTACGATTATACTTCCTACGAGTTTTCCATCAGGGCTTCCTTGTCTTACTTCTACTGTGCCACCAGCTCCTTGGCTTCCTGAGTAAACCGTAATCTGTTCAATCCCTGTAAGGTCAATGTCTTTGAAACCTATAAGAGAACCCTCATTTACAACGGCTAATTCGCCAATTTGAGGGACGGAATATTTCATCAGGATTTTAAGTATATCTGCTTTACTTGCTCTTAGCTTGGGGTTTCTTAGTACTACTACTTTCTGATTAGTAATTGGAGCGATGCCATTAGCCCCTCTATCCGTATAAGCAGCACTGACAAAATATACTCCTTGGTCGCCTTTGCCAACATGCTCATTCAAGGTAAGTTCCCCTTTTGAGGGTTTGATGTCTTTTTTCTTCTCATCTCCTAAGGACAAGATGTACTTGACCATTTCGCCAGCCTGCTCCTCGCTGAAGTTAGGATGGGCAGACATAGCTTGCTCGCCCCAGCTACCACCACCACCTTTGATAATTTTGGTAGCTAACATACTGATTACCTTAGCATCAGCTTTTTTGTAGCGTTCTGCCACTTGCATATAAGAGGGTCCTATAGACTTGCTATTGAGTTGATGACAAGACTTGCAAGTGCTTTCGTCCATCAATCTTTTCCCTACGATGAAGCCTGTAATTTCGCTGGCAACTTGATGTCCTTGTGCTACTTTGGTTAAGTCGTAGCCTTGTTGTAAGAAATTGACTGTAACGGCTACCTCTTCAGGTTTAATTTTTCCGTCTGCGGTGCTTCCATCTTCCTTATCTTTTACTTTTACTTCGTACTTAATAGGTTTGTTCTCAAAGTAAAAAGAGGAATTGCCCTCCATAGCAATTTCTACCTCAGGGACGTCATTGCCAGCTTTGATTTCTATGCTTTGTGTAGTGCTTGCTCCTTTGCTATCTGTAACAGTTAAGGTAGCGGTGTAAATACCTGCTTTTTCATAGGTAAAAGTAGGATTGGCTTCAGTAGATTTCGCTCCTTTGCCGTCAAAGTCCCACTCATACTTCAGGGCATCTTCATCATAGTCCAATGTTCCCTCAGAAGAAAATTTCACTTGTAAGGGCAAAGCCCCCACTGTTTTACTGGCAGAAAGTTTCACCAAAGGCTTACGATTTCCTGCATTGAAGTTAATTTTAATAAGACGAGCTTCTTCGTTGGCGGCAAACCATTTTGAACCATACTCGAGGATATACAAACTACCGTCTGCTCCAAACTGCATGTCCATAGGATTGTTAAAGCGAGTATTGCCCATAAAAGGCTCTATAGACACTAAGTCGCCATTTTTGTCCATAGTAACTACTAACACCCAGCCTCTCATCCATTCATAGATAAATAACTTACCATCGTAATAATCAGGGAAGGTATTTTCCGTTTTTTGGTACTCGTCAGAGTAGAAAACTTGCCCTGCCATAGCATTTCTGCCACCACTGCCCGAAGGCACATTGACTATAGGGAACTCTGGCGAAGGTCCGTAAGGATACCAAATAAATGCTTTCTGAGCGGGAGGTAGTTGCTTGTGTCCTGTATTATTAGGCGAGGTGTTCATGGGTTTTTCTGCATTAAACGGTTCGCCTGATTTTTTAGCGGCAAAATCATACTTAATATATGCTTTGTTGTTTCCCACAAACATAGGCCAGCCAAAGAACCCAGGTTTTTTTGCTTGGTTTACTTCATCATGTCCTTTGGGACCTCTGCCTACGCTATCCTGACCTGCATCGGGACCTACTTCCCCCCAATACACAAAGCCTGTTTTCTTATCTACAGAAATTCTGTAAGGATTTCGGCAGCCCATGACATAAATTTCTGGTCTGCCCAACTCATCGCCTTTGGGGAATAGATTGCCGTCTGGGATAGAATAAGTCCCGTCTGGCTCGGGCTTGATTCTCAAAATTTTACCTCTCAAATCATTGGTATTGGCAGAGGAGCCTTGTGCGTCCCAAGGTCTGCGTCCTTCTCTCTCATCGCTTGGACTGAATCCATCGGAAGCAAAAGGGTTAGTATTGTCGCCTGTGGAAAGATAGAGCAAACCCTTAGCATCAAAAGCGATAGAACCGCCTGTATGGCAGCACTCTTGGCGTTGGGTAGGAACTTTGAGCATTACTTTTTCAGTAGAGGTCAAAATACTATCTCCATTGAACTCAAAGCGAGAAAGTTGATTATGGCTTTCCGTAGGGTGCGAATAGTAGATGTACACCCATTTATTTTGCTCAAAGTTAGGGTCAAGCGCCAAACCCATCATGCCATCTTCGTGTTTTGTCCAGACATTAAACTTGTTAATTTGTCTGATTTTGTTGGTTTTAGGTTCATACAACATGATTTCGCCTTTTCTTTGCAAAAACATTACTCTACCGTCTTTGAAAACAGCCATTTCAGTAGGTTCATTGAAATTCTGTCCTAAAACCTTCATTTCAAAGCGGTTATCTTCCGGGGGGCGTTTGCTGTAGGCTTTTGAATAGTCCAGAGGTTTGGTAGCCATAGCATACTTGATACCTTCTAAAATATGTTTTAAAAACTCTGGTTCGGAAAAACTCTCGTTGGTATGCCCGCCGCCTGTGTACCAAGCCCTACCGCCGTCGTACTCATGATACCACGCAATAGGGTGAGATTTGCCCATAGAAAGTCCTTTCTCGTTGTCTTTCAGGTAAGATTTTTCATCTAAGTCAATCAACACCTTCACATTGTTATTGAAGTTCTTGTAGCTATACCACTCGTCGTTGCGTTTCCATGTTTTGGGTAAATGTGCCGTAGAACTATGTTTTCTATCTACTACCTTCATCTCCCCCCAACGCACATTAGGATTACCAGGGTGCCCGCTAAACTGCCCTCCTACAAGTTTGTTGTACCAAGCCCAATCGTACTCAGTATCTGCGGCGGCGTGAATCCCTACATAGCCACCACCAGCTTGGATATAGCGTTCAAAATCAGCTTGTTGAAACTTATCCAATACGTCCATTGTAGTCGATAGGAAAACGATTGCGTTATATCGCTTTAAATTAGCTTCATTGAACTTGCTGGCATCTTCGGTGGTATCCACCGCAAAGCCGTGCTGCTTTCCCAATTCCATGATAGCCTTTTGTCCGTAGGGGATACTGCTATGCCTGAACCCCTTAGTTTTGGAAAAAACCAAGATTCTTGGCGTGTCGGCTGGTTTCCAAGCCATGATGAAGGGCAAGAATAACCCCAGCATCAGGAGTTTTAAAGTCCACTTTTTCATACTTACTTTTAGTTATGAGTTATAAATTATTAATTGTAAATGGATTATGATTGATATACGATTGCTGCTGTACTTTCATTTTACGAAAGAAAATATAAAGATAGGATTTTTTAACTTAATTAGTAGTTTGAGGCAAATGTTTTATAGATAATTACATACAAGATAGATATTTTTACAAAATAGATATTTTTATAGATTAAAAAGATAAACTTTCTAAATTGGGGAGGACATCTAACTTATCCTACTCCACACCTTGCCTCCTTGTTGAATAGAAGTTAGGTGCCGCTTGATAAATACATTTTCAGGGAGAGCCAAATTAGGGTCTTTGTCTAAAAGTTCCTCAGCAGTTTTGCGAGCCTCTTGGAGAATGATTTGGTCTTTGGCAATGTCGCCAAGTCGGAGGTCAAGTACTCCGCTTTGTTGCGTACCGTCCAAGTCCCCGGGTCCGCGCAGTTTGAGGTCTATGTCAGCAATCTCAAAGCCGTTGCTGGTGCGAACCATCGTATCTATGCGAATTTTACCTTCCTTGCTGAGTTTGTAGTTGGTTATCAGGATACAATAAGACTGTTCTGCCCCTCTCCCTACTCGCCCGCGAAGTTGGTGCAGTTGCGATAGCCCAAAGCGTTGAGCATCTTCTATGACCATCACAGAAGCATTGGGAACGTTCACGCCTACCTCTATTACTGTAGTTGCTACCATGATTTTGGTTTCATTTTTTACAAAGCGTTGCATCTCAAAATCTTTGTCTTGTGGCTTCATCTGCCCATGCACTATACTAATCGGGTATTCTGGAAATGCTCTTGCAATGCTCTCGTAACCGTCCATGAGGTTTTTATAGTCGAGTGCTTCTGATTCCTCTATGAGTGGATAGACGATATATACCTGCCTTCCTAACTGTATTTGTTTTCTCAGAAAACCAAAGACTTTCAGGCGATTAGCGTCGTAAAAGTGCATGGTTTGGATAGGTTTTCTGCCCGCAGGCAACTCGTCAATCGTAGAAACGTCCAAATCTCCGTACAGCGTCATTGCCAAAGTACGAGGGATAGGCGTAGCCGTCATAACCAAGACATGAGGAGGAGGCAGTTCTTTGCTTTCATTTTTTTTCCATAAAGCCGCTCTTTGCGCCACGCCAAAGCGATGTTGCTCATCTATGACGCAAAGCCCTAAATTATGAAAAACGACATCTTCCTCTATCAAGGCATGAGTTCCTATGATGATTTTCAAATCTCCCTGCCTGAGCATCTGATGGATGATTTTTCGCTCAGAAGTTTTGGACGAGCCTGTGAGTTTGGCAATAGTAATTTTGAGTTTATCAGCATACTCCTTTAAGCCGTTATAATGTTGCTCAGCCAAAATTTCTGTAGGAGCCATCAAGCAAGCCTGCGTGCCGTTATCAATAGCAATGAGCATACAAATAAAAGCTACCATCGTTTTTCCGCTCCCCACATCTCCTTGCAACAGGCGGTTCATCTGCTTCCCACTGCACAAATCCTTATAAATTTCCTTAATTACTCGCTTTTGGGCATTGGTCAGGTCAAAAGGCAGGTGATTGTTGTAAAACTGTGTGAGTAAAGCAGTTGATTTGAGGATTTGTCCTTGATGTGTATGCTGGCGCACTGTTTTCTGCCAAAGCAATTTTAGCTGAATGAAGAAAAATTCCTCAAATTTGAGCCTACGAACTGCTTGATGCAATTTCTTGGGGTTTTGAGGAAAGTGCATCTGCTTAATTGCTTCATTTTTAGGGATAAACTTATACTTTGCTATGATTTCATTAGATAGCGTTTCAGGGATTTTATCATAGCCAATTTCCAAAAGATTTTTTACTAAAATACCAATACCCTTACTGTCTAAGCCTCTTTTTTTCAGTTTTTCAGTAGTCGAGTACACGGGCGAAAGGGCAGTTTCTGGCGTTTTATGCTCCAAAAATAATTCAATTTCTGGGTGTGCAATATTGAAAATTCTCCCAAAAAGTTGAGGCTTGCCAAAAACAATGTATTCATAACCCTTTTTCAGTTTAGGCTGCACCCACTGGATTCCTTGAAACCAAACCAATTCAACAATTCCTGTATCGTCTTGGAGTTTAGCGGTCAGTCTTTTCTTTTTCTCTCCACTGCCAACTAACTGTACTTCAATGATTTTTCCTTTTAACTGCACATAAGGATAGTCTTCGGTAATCTCTCCAATATTGTAAAACTTGGTGCGGTCTTCGTGCCGAAAAGGGTAGTGTGTAAGCAGGTCTGCGAAGGTAAATAGCTGCAATTCCAAACCGAGCAGGTTTGCCTTTTGCGTTCCTACACCTTTGAGGTATTCTAATTTGGTATCGAAGAAATAAGTTTGCAAGTGATAAGAGGTTAATAATGAATCATCAGTAAAAGCAGTAATCGTAAAGCCATGTAAAATTAGCTTATATCAAATTTACTTAAAAAAAAATGCTGTCCAAATACTAAAAATTCTTGTTGATTTTTTTAATAAACCTTACATTAGGCTGCTTGTGTTTAGTCATGTTTTTGCAAAAAAACGACTGATTGTCTTTAAAAAATTATTAACTTTTATTTACTAAATAGAATTTTTTTCTTAATTTGGCAACAATAGCTTAAAAAGCTATCGATTTACCTCACTGAATAAGAAACATACAATTTTTTCTTTATAAAGTTATATCCTATATTTCAGCAAACAAGAGTCTGAAAATGAAGCGGGGCATATTTTTACCTATTTTATTTTGTATATTTTTCTGTAATTTTACTTCTATCCTTGCCCAACAAGGAAAGATTAATTACTTGCTGGACGAACTCAAAGTAGCCCGCGCTGATACGGCACGTATCAGAATTTTTAATGAATTAAGTGTAGCTTATCGCAACAATGACATCAAAAAATCTTATGACTATGCTCAAAGGGCTTTAGTAATTGCTGATAAAAATAATTCTAAAAAAGGCAGAGCCAATGCACTTTGGAATTTAGGTGCTATTTATTACAGACAAGCAAAATACGATACGGCAATCATTTATCACGAAGAAGCCTTAGAAATCAGGCAGAAGATAGATGACCAAAAAGGTATAGCTTCTTCTTTCAATAGCATAGCCTTGATAGAGGCTCAAAAAGGTAATTATGCCAAAGCCTTGGGCTTTCACCTCAAGTCCCTCAATATCAGAGAAAAATTAGGAGATAAGAGAGGCATGGCTTCTTCTTACAACAATATTGGCAACATCTATATCCAACAAAAGAACTATGATTTAGCCATCGATAACTACGAAAGAGCATTAAAAATCAATCAAGAAATCAACGATGAGGCACAGGAAGCTACTTATTTGGGTAACTTGGGCTATAGCTATATGCTCAAAAAAAACTTTGTATTTGCTACTGATTATATGCTTCGCTCTCTGAATATTTCTGAGAAGAACAGTGATAATTACATGATAATTAATAACTTCATCAACTTAGGGAATACTTACAAAGAGCAGAAGAAATACCCTATTGCCTTTGATTACCTGAATAAAGCAATGGAGAAAGCAAGAGAAATGAATGTGCAGGAAGCCAAAGCAGAAATTATGCAAATCATGGCAGATATTTACTTGGCGCAAGGCGACTTGGACAAAGCCATAGAAAATGCCTCTCAAAGTCTTTCTATTGCCCAACAAGTAAAAAATAAGGAACGCATACTCAACTCAAGCAATATTCTCTATCAGGCTTATAAGCAAAAGCAAGATATTCCCAAAGCACTGCTTTATCATGAAATGTTTGCAACTATTAAAGACAGCATTGCCAAACAAACCAATGACAATGTATATGCGGAGTTAGAAGCCAGATTTCGTTTGGAACAAAATGAAATCCTCGTAAAAGAGCAAAAGCAAGAAATGGAACTAATGAAAAAACTCCAAGCCGCCGCAGAAGAACAGCAAAAAAGACAACGGTACCTGAACATTGGGGTAGGAATTATCATCTTGTTCTTACTTATTTTTGGGGTATTGGTCTATAGAAACTACTTACTTAGACAACAGCACAACAACCGTTTGGCAAGTGTAAATCATGAGTTAAGATTGCAGAAAGAAGAAATATCCAACCAAAGAAATCTTATCGAGCATCAAAACCATGACCTCAAAGAGCGTAACTCACAGATTAGCAAAAGTATAGAAGCCGCACTATATATTCAACAGGGTATTTTGCCTAACAAGCAAAAATTAGATTCCCTATTGGGAAGTGATAATTTTGTGATATTCCACCCTCGCAATATCGTTTCTGGGGATTTTTATTGGATTGGGCAGTTGGAAAATAGGATAGTATTGGCAGTAGGAGATTGTACGGGACATGGAGTTCCTGGAGCTTTTATGAGCATCATTGGGAGTACCTTGTTAGACCGTATTGTGCGACTGAAGAAAATCTGCGACCCGTCTTTGATATTAACAAACTTAGACCAAGAATTAAAAACCATACTCCGCAAAGAAAGGGAACAGAGCGATAATGGCATGGATGTAGGTATTATCTGCTTGGAAAAGAATGATATAGAATGGAAAAGGGTGATATTCTCAGGAGCAAAGATTCCTTTTAGATTTATAAGAAAAGGAAATAGAGAAGTGGAACAGATCCAAGCAGTGAACCGTAGCATTGGCTTTGTGAGCAAGAAAGAAAAAGACTTTATTAACCACGAAATCTATTTGGAAAAAGGAAGTCAAATTTACCTTAGTAGCGACGGCTATGCTGACCAAGACAATGTGAGGCACGAAAGATTAGGGACAAACCGCTTCTTGAACCTGATTAGCGAATGTGCGGAAAGACCTATGTACTTACAGCAGACCTACTTAGAGGATAGCCTACAAATCTACCAAGGAAATGCTCCTCAGCGAGATGACATCGTTGTCGTAGGGCTTAAATTAAGTTAGCTTTGAGAAATACTACCCGAATAAAAAGATTAGGAAAAGTCCACAGAAGTAGTATCAAAATTTACTCAGTATATTGAAAAATAAATACAATTCCTCAAAGGTATTGTACAAGGGTACAGGGGCTATGCGGATTACCTCTGGCTCTCGCCAATCTACAATGACTCCATTTTTAGTCAGAAATTCATATACTTGCTTGCCTATTTTTTTGATGACTAAGGAAAGTTGGCAGCCACTCTGCCTCTCATCTCTGGGAGTAATGACTTCAATATTGAACTTATTTGTTTTTTGATTGAACTCGTCAAGCAAAAAATAGATATATTTTTGCATTTGTAAGTGCTTATTCCAAAGTCTTTGCATGCCCGCCTCCTCAAAAATCTGTAGCGAGGCTCTATGCACAGCCATAGGCAAGATTTGTGCGTTGCTGAGTTGCCAGCCTTCTGCCCCTCGCATAGGTTTGAATCCTTTTTTCATCAAAAAACGCTCTTTTTCCTCATGTCCCCACCACCCTGCAAAACGAGGTAAAGAGGTAGCATCAGCATATTTTTCGTGGATAAAAACTCCCGAAGTGCCTCCTGCCCCAGAGTTTAAGTACTTGTAAGTACACCAAGTAGCAAAGTCGACGTTCCACTCGTGCAGTCGCAAAGGAATATTACCTGCGGCATGGGCTAAATCAAAACCTGCAACTGCGCCTACCTCATGGGCGGCTTGGGTAATCGCTTGCATGTCAAATGCTTGCCCTGTATAGTAGTTTACTCCCCCAAACAGCACCAAAGCAAGTTCCTCGCCTATATCTTTGATTTTCTGGACAATATCTGGTGTATGTAAGTAGTATTCATTGGCTTTTGGAAAAATCTCCACGATGGCTTGCTCAGGGTCAAATCCATGAAACCGCACTTGACTTTCTACGGCATATTGGTCTGAAGGGAAAGCCCCTCCTTCCATTAATATCTTGAATCGCTTAGAAGTAGGGCGGTAGAAAGAAACCATAAGCAAATGCAAGTTTACAGTTAAGTTATTCATAACCACTACTTCTACGGGTTTTGCCCCTACTAAGTTAGCTGAGGGGGCAGTCAGTAGCTTATGGTAGGAAAACCATGGATTCCTTCCGTGAAAATGTCCTTCTACCCCAAGATTTGCCCAGTCATCTAACTCTTGTAAAATGGCTTCTTTGGCGGTAGTTGGTTGTAAGCCAAGCGAATTTCCTGTAAAATAAATCACTTCTTTTCCTGACGAAGTTTTAGGAATATGAAACAAAGAGCGAAAATTTTTTAATTCGTCTTGGGCATCTAAAGATTGAGCAAAAGCAAGAGAGTTTTCCAAGTACATAGATGTTTTAATTTTTCTAATGGCTTAAAATTTTTCAAAAATAGTAAAACTATATATGCCTATACTTATTTGGGTCTGCCTTCTTTTTTGATAAAGTTTAGTACCAAGCCATCTACCCAACCAGGGAAAAGTTTGTTAAGCCAAACGGTCAGTTTGCCCATCAATGTCAGGATAAGGAATTTTTTTCGCTTAATAGTAGCCTTGTAGATATGTGCGGCACACTCCTCTGCACTCATCATGTCTTTCTCATTTCTGGGCGAGTCATTTTGCATACTTCCGTCTTTGGTAAATGAGCGAAACCGAATGTTAGAAGTGGTATAATAAGGGCAAACCGTCATGACGTGTACTCCTTTATCTATCATCTCGGTTCTTAAAGACTCTAAAAACCCCTGCAAGGCAAACTTAGAAGCGGAGTAACCTACCCTTGCAGGCAGCCCGCGAAAACCCGCAATAGAAGAAATACCAATCACAGAACCTTTCTGCTGTATGATATAGGGCAAGCAACTCTTCGTAGCGTAAATCGCTCCGAAAAAGTTGATGTTCATGAGTTGCTCTATGACCTTGACATCTACGTCCTCAAAGTAGGCTCGCATAGACATTCCTGCATTGTTGATGAGTATGTCTATTTTTCCAAAACGCTTTAAGGTTTCTTCCGCCATGCGTTGGTTATCTTCCTTAGAAGTTACGTCTGCTTGCAGAGCCAAAACTTCTATACCTTTGGCTTTGAGTTCATTTTCTGTTTCTTGGAGAGCCTCGAGGTTGCGTCCTGTAATAACTACCTTAGAACCTTTTGAGCCAAACTCAAAAGCTAAGGCTTTTCCTATGCCAGAGTTTCCCCCTGTAATAATCACTACTTTGTCTTTCATAAGTAAGTATATTGGGTAAAAAAATAAGTAACCGTGCTAAATAAAACTATATGCTGACTTAGAGCATCAGTTTTGCTACCATTATCAGCCTAATCGTCTTCATTTTGAATTTTGCTCATATTGCGTTTGGCGAGCAGATAGGCTTCGCTTAGGTCAAAGAAAGTAAAAGTATCTCTATAGGCTTTGAAAACGTTGGAAAGATACTGGTCGTAATAGTAAGCGAAGGCATGTAGGATTTTGGCTTTGATTTCTATATTTTCCTCAAAAATAGTCAAAATGTTAGTTTGAGGAAGTACGTACAAATCGCAATATTCCGAATAGCAAATGGCGTTGTAGTTACGTCTGGCTCCTTCCAAAAGTGCGTTATCGCCAAAGGATTCTCCTTTTTTGATGATGATAAGTTCCTCAAATTTGTCCTGCACATCTAAATTAAGCATGATTTCGCCAGACTTAATGATATAAAGTGCTTGGCTTGGGTCATTGCGAAAGAAAATGGCTTCATTTTTTACATACTTTCGCAAATGCAGGAAAGGTACAAACTCTGCCAATTCGTCATCTGTCAGTTTCTCAAATAACTTGGACTGTCGCAAAAAGCGAAAAAGTACTTTTTCTTTGGCAGAGTAACGCTTGGCAAAAAGATTCCAGAACATAATAAAAGCAGTTCGTTTTTGCAAAGATATGGATTTGGAGTAAAATTAACGAGTTCTACGATTTTTCTAAATTTTTTTACTAAAAACCTATTTTTTACTTTATACCTATCTACTGCCTATTGATAGGGTAAATATTTAAGCATTTTTGAAATAAACTCTCCTTTCTTTGGAAAGTACGCGTTTTATTTTGACTAATTTTTTAAAAAATTTAATTTCTTACTAAATTCGTAACTGCCTCTTAATCAGTTAATTTTTGTAAAAATATTAACATTTTTCTTCTATTTTCGTTTATTTTGTTAAAATCAAATAGATAAATTTTAAAAGAATCAACCTTACAGAGATTTTTTTAGAGTTATTTTTTTGATTGAAATATTGTTCAAACTTCATCTAAAGTGAGAGCAGTGTTCATGTTTTTTTAACTCACAATAAACAACGCATAAAATATGAAACCTAAGGCAAATGTATGGAGGCACTTCTTGGGATTGGTGCTCTTGTTTATCCCATTACATATTCTCCCCGCACAAAAATTCATTTTTTCAAAAAACCACTGGCATCAAGGTGAGATTACACTCAAAACAGGTGAGAATTTGAAAGGGCTGGTAAAATATCACTTGGAACATGACTTGATAGAGTTGCAAGTTGAAAATACTACTAAAACTTTTGGAAGTGCGCTATTAGAAAGTTTTTCTTTCATGGACACACTTACCAAAGTAGAGCGAGTGTTTTACTCTCTGCCAACAAGGACACAAACAGATTATAAAGCCTACCATCTATACGAAGTCATAGGAGAAGGGGATTTTGCCATACTTACTCGTGAAAAAGTAGTAATGAAGCCACACAACAAAGGCAGAGAACTCAAAGGCACAGGAAAATATGACTGGGTGTTGGAAGATAATTTTTATTACTTGGACAAAGATGGCATAGTGAAACAGTGCGGAAAAATCAATGACTTGGCGGGTTTGCTTGATGTTCCTTCTGCTGACTTGAAGCAGTATATTAAAAATAATAAAGTCAATATGACAAAACGCAATGACTTTATGAATATGATTACCTATTACAGTATCTATACCAAGAAATTTTCTATTAAAAGTAGGATTACTTTGGGAGAGTAAAGATAAACCCTCTGAAATTAGTCAAAGGCTGTCTATTAGTTTAGATAGCCTTTTTTGTTTTTCCAATTTTAAAAATAAAAAATAAAAAAATCAGCAATAAAGGAGAGAAATAAATATCTGTAAAGTCATGCCACAAACGCACCAAAGGAGGGTGGGCTGTAAAAGTGAAAATCAGCACAATAGCAGTAAAGAAGTAAAACAGAATAATGACAACAAATACTTTGAAAAAAAAACTACCCTTCCAATGAAAATATATACTAAGGCAGAGCAGAGTAAGCAAAAGAAAAAAAGGAGCAGAAAATAGAATACCAAAATTAGCTAAAAATACAGGGATTTTTTGTTGGAAAAATACTAATAAAGGTCTGAGTATAAAATTTTCGTTTTTTATAATAGACACCTCAAAAAAAGAATCTAAGACTAAAACTATTTTTTCTCGGAGGATTCCCAAAATAAAGTGTAATCCAAGCAAGAAAAAAAGTAAGATTCTTTTGAAAATCATAGATTTAGTCATTTTAACTTTTCATTGTTTTGGTGTCTTTCTGCGTCTCTTTTAGTTTTTTTATCTAAATTTTTTTGTAAGGCTTCCGTCAAATCTACTCCTGTTTGGTTTGCCAAGCAAATCAGCACAAATAGCACATCAGCCATTTCATCAGCCAAATCTATTTCTTTATCAGATGCTTTAAAGGATTGGTCGCCGTATTTGCGTGCCATGATGCGGGCTACTTCCCCTACCTCCTCCATGAGAATTGCCGTATTGGTAAGCTCGCTGTAATACCTTACTCCTATGGAATTAATCCATTTATCTACTGTTTGTTGTGCTTCCTGAATAGTCATGATGATTAAATTTCTATTTCATTGATTCTTCTGACGATATTGCGAATGACCGCATCAAGTTCAATAGCTGTCTGAGAGAGAAGAACAAGATACTCATAACCTTCGCACAAAGATGATATGCTTATTTTTTTAGGTAAAAATAACTTATCTTTCTCTTAATTAATGTATTTTATGCGACATAATTTTGAAAAAAAAAACTACCTTTGCTTAATAAGCATAATCCATATAGACATGAAATTGATTCTCAAAATTGTAGTCTCGGCAGTAGCTATCTTGATAACCACAGGTTTATTGGAGGACTACGGCGTATATGTAAAAGATTTTATTACTTCCTTGAAAGTAGCTGTAGTATTAGGTTTGCTCAACACATTCATCAAGCCTATTTTCAAGTTGCTGACCTTTCCTATTACGTTGATGACTTTTGGGCTTTCTCTTTTGGTCATCAATACCATTGTCATTATGATAGCAGACCATTATGTAGCCGACTTTCAAATAAGCAACTTTATTGTAGCCTTTGCCTTTGGATTAATTGTTTCAGTGGTAACTTATGTTTTGGAACTCATCTTTGGGCTTAATTAGCTACTTGAAAAATCCTTTGACTCAATCATTTTTATATGTGTTTCCAAACTTTGTTAAAGGTTTGATTTTGAATTGATTATATAACTATTTTAATAGCTGTAGATAATGTGTTAAAGTAGTTATTGTTCTATGAGAAATGGTTTTCTATTTTATACACTTGTAGCCATTCATATTTTTTAATAGCAATACAATGGACAAAGCAATTCTTCTCACTAATGGCTTATTAGCCACTACCAATGCCAAAACAGCACACGGACTGATAAGAGAAAGTGAACGATTTGAAATAGTAGGAGTAGTAGATGAAACACATGCAGGCAGAGATGCAGGAGTAGTATTGGACGGTAAACATAGGAATATACCTATTTTCGGAGATGTAAAAGGAGCGATGATTACTCAGCCAAGCTATTGTATCGTAGGGGTAGCTACTGTTGGCGGCATTTTCCCTGAAAACATGATAGACAGTATCAAAGTGGCTATCCAATACGGGCTTTCTATCATCAATGGATTACATGATTATTTGAGTGAAAGACCTGAAATTCAAGCATTAGCCAAAGAATATGGCGTACAACTCATAGATATTCGCAAGCCAAAGAAATTCAAAGACTTACATTTTTGGCAGAATAGAATTGGAGAGGTCAAAGCTCCTATCATTGCTGTATTAGGCATGGACTGTGCCATGGGTAAGCGTACTACTACTCGTTTGGTGGTCAATGCTTGCCAGAAGGCAGGAATCAATGCACAGATGATTTATACAGGACAAACAGGCTGGTTGCAAGGGGGAAAGTATGGATTCATTCTGGACTCTACGCTCAATGATTTTGTGGGGGGTGAGTTGGAAAATGCGATTTTGACTTGCTATCAAGAAACCCAAGCAGAGGCTATTTTTATAGAAGGGCAAGCGGCACTCCGCAATCCAAGTGGTACATGTGGTTCGGAGTATTTGATTTGTGGCAATGCAAGATACGTGATTTTGATGTTTTCTCCTAAGCGTAAGTATTTTGAAAATGACCCTGCTTGGGGAGAAATTCCCTCTGTAGAATCTGAAATTCATCTGATAGCATGTTATGGTGCAAAAGTAATCGCCTTGGCGATGAATACAGAAAACTGCTCACAAGAAGAAATGATGACCTATCAAAAGTTTTATGAGGATAAATTTAACATTCCTGTCTTGCTACCTTTGGAGCAGGGAGTGGATAGAATAGTTCCTATCATTCAAGATTTATACAGGTAAAAATCAAATCAATAAGAAATTTTTTTTGCAGATAAATTTAGAAACACAAAGCCAAAGCAACCTTGTCTTTTTTCTCTTGTCATATAATATTACAAAAAATGAAAAAAGATGATGAAAAAATTACACCTACTGTTCGTAAAAGCTTTGTTGTTGCTTTTTTTATCCTTAGTTTTCGGTACACACCATAGCACTGCTCAGGTAATCATTATACAGCCAAGAATGCCACAAGTGATTGTAGTGCCTCCAAGAGTGATAATCACCACCCCAAGAGGATTTAGAAATCCAAGACATTTTTGGGGAGGTCGCAAATTCCAAAGGAAACTTTATCGCCACAGAGGCTGGGGCTGGCGTAGGTGGTAAGCACAACTTTTGAGATGATATTTGATTCTCGTAAAGCGACCTATAGCCTAAGAAATCGATACTTTTATGCAGTTTCTCTGGCTCATTGATTACCTAATACATTTAAAAAAAAATTACGTGTTTTTCGCTTGATTAAGAAAGTTTAACTAAATTTGCAGTCCTTTCAAGGTGAAAGGCTCACAAAAGTTTATTTGTGAGGTAGTTAATAAAATCTAAATACTTTCGCCCCTTGCACCAAGCGAAAGTGTATAAAGGTGCAAAAAATAAATCTAATGGCAAATAATCGAATAGAAACTCAGGTAGAAGACTTTGATTGGAGCAGTTTTCAAACCTCAAAGAAAAACAAATTTGGTACAGGCTATAGCTCAGATGAGAAAGCAAAATTAGCCGCTCTTTACGATGGAACTCTTACAGATGTTAAAGAAACGCAAGTAGTTAGTGGTACTATTGTTAGTATTACAGACAGAGATGTGGTAGTAAACATTGGGTTCAAGTCTGACGGTCTTATCCCTCTTTCAGAGTTTAGGGACATGAACGACTTGAGAATTGGCGAAGTCATTGATGTATATGTCGAGAACAAAGAAAATCCGTTGGGGCAGTTAGTACTTTCTCGCAAAAAAGCTAAGGTGGTCAAAGCATGGGAAAACATTGAGTTAGCACTGCAAAATGATACCGTGATTGAGGGAATTGTAAAGCGTCGTACAAAAGGAGGTTTGATAGTAGATATTTATGGAATTGAGGCGTTCTTACCTGGTTCTCAGATAGATGTAAAGCCTATCAGAGATTTCGATATCTTTGTGGGTAAGAAAATGGAAGTAAAAGTAGTGAAAATCAACTATGCGAATGATAACGTAGTTGTTTCACACAAAGTATTGATAGAAAAAGACTTAGAAGCACAAAAGGCAGAGATTCTGAGCAATTTGGAAAAAGGTCAAGTCCTCGAGGGCGTGATAAAGAACATGACCAACTTTGGGGTATTTATTGACCTTGGTGGGGTAGATGGCTTATTGCATATCACAGATATTTCTTGGGGAAGAATCAACCACCCAGAAGAAAAACTCAAATTAGACCAAAGAGTACGCGTAGTGGTATTAGACTTTGACGAAGAGAAAAAGCGTATTTCTTTAGGTATGAAGCAGTTAGACCCACATCCTTGGGAAACTTTAGGAGAAGATGTCGTAGTTGGCTCTGTAGTCAAAGGTAAGATAGTGAATGTGGCAGACTACGGTGCATTCTTAGAAATAAAACAAGGAGTAGAAGGACTTATCCACGTATCAGAAATGTCTTGGTCCCAACACCTAAGAAATCCACAAGATTTCATCAAAATTGGAGATGAATTAGAAGCTGTAGTATTGACCTTAGACAGAGAAGAACGCAAAATGTCTTTAGGATTGAAACAACTTTCTTCTGACCCTTGGACAAGACCTGACCTCAAAGAGAAATATGCAATTGGCTCTAAGCATGTAGGCATAGTCCGCAACCTGACTAACTTCGGTCTTTTCTTAGAATTGGAAGAAGGTATCGACGGTTTAGTACACATCTCTGACCTCTCTTGGACAAAGAAAATCAAGCACCCTTCTGAATTTATCAAAATAGGAGAAAAATTAGAAGTACAAGTACTTGAATTAGATGTAGAGCAACGTCGTTTAGCACTTGGACACAAGCAATTAGAAGAAAACCCTTGGGATACTTTTGAAACCGTATTTACTGTGGGTTCTGTGCATAAAGCTACTATTATCAGCAAGAATGATAAAGGTGCTTTGTTAGAACTGCCTTACGGCATCGAGGGTTTTGCCAATACTAAACATTTGACCAAAGAAGACGGCTCAAAAGCGGAAGTAGGTGAAACCTTAGATTTCAAGGTATTAGAGTTCACTAAAGACGACAAACGCATCATCTTATCTCATACCAATACATTTAAGGAATCTAAAGAAAAAGAAACTTCCAATGCTTCTAAAGAAGATAAAGTAGAGGAGGTTTCATCAAAATCTACTTTAGGGGACTTAGAGGCACTTTCTCAATTGAAAGATGAAATGGCAAAAGCTGAGTAATTTTTTAATACGTTAAGAAAAGTAAGGAAGCTACTTGTAAAAAGTAGTTTCCTTTTTTTATACCCTAACAGCTTGTCGTGCCAGCAGTTTCCACTTACCTTTCTGTTTTTGCCAAACTAATAATACGTGTAGCTTAATATTTGAACTTTGTCCATTGTCAGTAATTTGGGCTGTGAGTTGGTGTCGTACCAAAGCTACCTCTTTTGAAAGTGTAATTTTCTGGTCGGTCAATTCAATACTAATAAAATCGGATTTACCACTAAGCAACGCTTCCATAAAGGCTTTTTTGTCCTCTATTTTCCCGCTGGAGTGTCCATAGCTTAACTCTTCAGCGACTATAGCCTCCAGATTTGCCGAGGTAGGGTCAATCAATGCTTTCTTTAAAGCTTCTACCGCTTCTGAAACTTGTTTTTCTTCTTTACTTTGAGCAAAACAAGCACAAGTAATGAAGCAAAAAATGGTCATTAAAAAGATTTTCATTTTCATATATTTTATAAATTAGGAGTTTTTATACTTGGGAAGCTATTTTGTAATGCTATCAAATCTACATAGAAAGTTAGGATAAGAAAAGAAAAATAGTACAAAAAAATAGAGGAATATTTAAAATTAGGTTAGCTACTCACATTTCTTTCAAAAGGTTTTACATTATGATTAGAACACAGAAATTACAGACAGAGGAGAATTTTTACATATCTCAGCTGTATTATTAGCAAAATCTGTGTTCTAAATTTCAATTTATAAGAAAATGTAATCAGATATTCATTACAGCACAAGAGCAAATATAATGATGTAAAGCACTACAGCCGCAAGTAATCCGTACCATGCAGAAGGGATAAACTTCTCTTTATCAATAATATACGCAAGTAAAACGCCTAATAATCCTAAAAGAAAGCCTAAAATAAAACCTATGGCATCAATGGCTTTAGCTTTCTTTTTGCCTTCGGGCTTCATCTTGCTTTCGGCTTTCTTTTTGAGAAGTTTGAAGGCTAACTTTTCTTTCCAATTGAGTTTGCTTCCTTTTTTAGCTTCTATCTCGCTCATTACTTTTTCCCAAGTAGGTTGAGCAGTAGTAGCAACTGGTTGTAGGTTTAGTTTATTGGTAAGTTGTTCTGTATCAATTGCTGAAACAGTTTTTAGGTCAGCATTAGGAGCAGTGGCAGACATCAATGTCATGGCAAAGAATACTACCAAGATTGAAAAAATTTTTGCTTTCATAAAGATGTTTTTTGTTTTTAGTATTGCCTACGATTTGAGGGTTTCGGCTTTCCCTTTCGTACTCTAACAAAAGTAGATAATATATGTTAAAAAGAAATAAAAATAATGAAAATTTATTGTAAAAATGTGAAATGCAAGAAAATGGAATAGATAGTTATATTTCTATGTATCGCTCATAGATTTCTTTTGAAACAGCTTTTATTTTTTCCTCATCGCCTTCAAAAATAGCATCTTCTATTCTTGCCAATTTTTCCTCTAAACCAATAGGATACTTACCTAAGCCATAACGAATCTGATAAAGCTGATTTTCTAATTCCTCAGTATGATAGATAGGTATTTTTAAAAGCTGATGGATACCCTGAGTAAGGATTTTCTGAGATGGGTACGAAATAGTGTCATTTTGTTTCTCATCTATCTTATTTTCTACTTGCTCTATTTTCAAACATTGTGTTAAAATATCAAATAGTTTTCGCAAGTCTATAGGTTTAGTTAGATAGTAGTTTACGCCTTTGGCAAAAGCCCTTTCCTGTTGCTCTATGAAGGCATCGGCAGAAATTGCTACGATGGGGGTCTGGGCAAGTTCAGGCAAGCTCCGCAAAATTTGTGTAGCTTGTAATCCGTCCATTTCTGGCATGTGTAAATCCATAAGAATCAAGTGGGGAAGTAGCCTTTTAGCCTGCTCAATAGCTTGTTTGCCATCTTCTACTACGTACACATCTAAATCGAAGTGATGCAAAAAATCTTTGATGATTTGCTGGTTCATTGGGTTGTCTTCCACCAATAAAATGACATTATCTTTAGAAAAGTAAGCATAATCAAATTGTAAATCTCGCTTAAAAGCATACTGATTTTCAACAGATTTTAAAGGAAGTTTAACTGTAAAAGTGCTTCCCTTGCCTTCTGTACTTGTTACTTCTATGATTCCATTGAGCATTTCCACCATTTTTTTGGTGATTGCCAAACCTAAGCCAGTTCCCCCAAATCGGCGTGTAATGGAGTTATCTGCTTGCTCAAAGGGTTTGAAAATCGCCTCTATGCGATTGACAGGGATACCTACGCCCTCGTCTATGACTTGAAGCACTGTATATTCGTTCTCTTTGTATGCTCTCAGATACACATTTTTTCCTTTGGGAGTAAACTTAAGGGCATTGGAAACTAAATTCATCAAAATTTGATTGAGTTTAGTGCGGTCAGCTTCTACTGTATTAGGTACTTGGCTATCAAAGTAATAGGAAAATTTGATGCCTTTTTCTGAGGCTATGCTTTTGTTGATATGATAAATTCCTTGAAAGAGTTGGCGCAGGCTCAGGACTTCATGCACTACCTCCATTTTTCCTGCCTCAATTTTTGAAAGGTCTAAAATGTTGTTAATCAAGTCAGAGAGATTCTCTCCGCTGATTTTTATGTTTTCTAAGTAATAACTAAAATCCTCAGAAAGAGCAGTTTCTTTGCTTTGCAAAAGCATGAGTTGAGTAAAACCCACAATGGCATTGAGCGGTGAGCGAATTTCGTGGCTCATATTGGCTAAAAACTCAGCTTTAGCTTGATTGGACTTATCTGCACTTTCTTTGGCTATTTGCAGCTCTGTGGCAAGTTTTTTTCTATGCTCTATCTCCTTTTCCAATGCCTGAGTGCGTTCTGCTACCTTGTTCTCGAGAGTTTCATTCAGATTTTTAAGTTTACTTTCTGCAACTACTCTCTCTGTAACGTCCCTAAAATGCGAAACAATAGCATTGATTCCCGCTTCTTCTAAAAAATTGGTCAGAGAAGTTTCCGTCCAAATGTAATAGCCTTTTTGATGCAAAAGTCTTTGAATAATAGTAATTTTTCCTCCTTTTTTGCTAAGTAAATAATTGAAAAGGAAGATATTGGCGTGGGCATCATCTACATGAGTAAGTTCGTAATTGTACTTACCAATGAGATGATGCGGAGCATAACCAAGCAATTGGTTCGCTGAGGGGCTGGCATAGATGATTTTGAGTTCTCTGTCAAAGAACAAGATGCCATCGTAGCTGTTCTCAATAATTAATTTAAACTTTTTGTCATCTATTTGTATATCATCTATTTGCATTTCAGCAAAAGCTATAATAGTTGCTTGATAATCTGCTCTACAGTCATTCCCTCTGCCTCTGCCTTGAAATTGCGAACAATTCGGTGGCGTAAAATTGGCTCTGCTACAGCTTTAATATCTTCAATGTCAGGAGAATACTTGCCATTCAACAGGGCATTGCATTTTGCACCTAAGACCAAATACTGAGAAGCTCTCGGTCCTGCTCCCCATTCCAAGTAGTTGTTAGCCAATTGAGTAGCAGATTCTTTATTAGGACGTGTTTTGTGTACCAATTTGACCGCATACTCCACTACATTGTCAGCGATAGGCACTCTCCTGACCAAATGTTGGAAATAGATAATCTCCTGCGCACTGATGATTTTGCTAAGGTTTGGCTTTTTGTCCGTTGTGGTGCTTTTAACTATTTCTACCTCAGACTGATAGGAAGGATAATCCAACCAGATATTGAACATGAAGCGGTCAAGTTGTGCTTCTGGAAGTGGATAGGTGCCCTCTTGCTCTATAGGGTTTTGGGTAGCCAAAACAAAGAAAGGACGGTCTAAGTGGTGTAACTCTCCTGCAATCGTTACAGAGTATTCTTGCATAGATTCCAAGAGTGCTGCTTGGGTTTTAGGAGGAGTACGGTTTATCTCATCTGCTAAAATGATATTGGCAAAAATAGGACCTTTGATAAATCGGAAATTGCGGTCTTTGTCTAAGGTTTCAGAACCCAAAATATCCGAAGGCATGAGGTCTGGCGTAAACTGAATCCTATTAAAGTGCAAATCAAGCACTTTGGAAATAGTTTGTATCAATAAAGTCTTTGCCAAGCCAGGCACCCCTACTAAAAGGCAATGCCCTTGACAAAAAATAGCAGTCAGAAGCAAGCGAACTACTTCATCTTGACCAATAATTACTTTTGAGATTTCGCTGTTGAGTTTTTTGTAAGCATCGTAAAGGGCTTGAGCCGCTTCTACGTCAGAGTTAAATTTGGCAGTCATTCGTAAGTTTTAGAAGTTTTAATTCACTGACAGTAAGTCAATTCAATGAGACATCGTTTAGTAATACTATCTTATTCAAAGAAGGTCAATAGTCTTAAATTTTTCGTAATATAAGCATAATTTGGATTGAGTGTTTAAAATTAAGATTTTTTTTAATTCTCTAATATGCAGTCAGCCCTTAGAATTAGCAGAGTGGTTTCTCCAAACTGTAAAATACGCATGGCTATAAGGCTACCTGAAAAACTTAAACACAATATCAAGAATTATTCATACCCAATTTACATCTTTTGCTTACCTTCGTTTTTAAAAACTATAACACCATAAAAAGTAAATATATGGAAAATTCTACTTCTCGTCGTCGTTTTTTAAAACAAACTGTCGCAGTTTCTGCAAGTTTGTGGCTGGCTGATATGCTTTACGCCAATCCCTATCAGCCGCTGCCTATGTGGAAACCACAAGGGAAACCTGTAAAAATTCAGGGTATAGTGCGTTCAAAAGGCAAGGGAATCGCAGGTGTGGCTATTTCTGACGGTCGCTCTGTCGTGCAAACTGCCAAAGACGGCACATTTACTTTAATTGCTGATAGTAACCAGCCTTTTGCCTTTATTTCAGTGCCTTCTGGCTATGAAATCCCTACAAATCCTACAGGAACAGCCTTATTTTATAAACCAATTTTAGCAAATAGCGAGCAGATGAAAGTAGAGTGGGATTTAGCCCCTGTAAGTCAAAGCGACAGCAAGCATGGCTTTTTGGTTTTGGCTGACCCTCAAACCTTAGATATGGACGATATTCGCCGCTTTCAGAATGAAACTGCCGTAGATGTTCAGAATTTCTTAAAAGGTGCTTCCAATCGTGCTTTTTTCAATGTGGCTTGTGGTGATATTATGTTTGACAACCTCAGTCTATATTCGGAATATGAAAAAGCGGTAAAGCAAATGGGCATACCTGCTTTCCAAGTAGTGGGCAATCACGACTTGGATTTTCAAACCACAGACGAAAATTCAGTCAAGACTTTTCAAAAATTTTTCGGTCCTAATTATTATTCTTTTAATCGAGGCGAAGTGCATTATATAGTTTTAGATGATGTTTTCTATCATGGTAACGGTTATATGGGCTACTTAGACCAGACCCAATTGGATTGGCTCAAAGCAGACTTAGCCGCCGTAGAAAAAGGTAAAACAGTAGTTGTTTTTACTCATATCCCTCCTTATACTTTACAGTTTGCAAGAGCAGGCGAGGCAAGACCCTCTAACTCGAGCATAATTACAAACCGCCAAATGTTGTATCGTCTATTAGAGGGCTATAAGGCACACATTATTGCAGGACACATGCACTTTTCTGAACGCCTTACAGACAGCAATGTATCTATTTATGTAGCAGGAGCGGCTTGTGGGGCGTGGTGGACAGGAGATATTTGCTACGATGGCACCCCCAATGGCTATGCAGTTTATGAGGTAGATGGCAGTCAGTTTACCGCTTCTTATAAAACCACAGGAAAATCTATAGACCACCAAATGCGTCTTTACAGTGCGGGGAGCGACAAATCTGCTCCTAATGAGTTTATCGCCAATATTTGGGACGCAGACAATACTTGGAAGGTATTTTGGTACGAAGACGGAATGAAAAAGGGCATGATGGCACAACGCATAGGTTCTGACCCTCTTTCTGTAGAAAAACATTTTGGCAACAAACTACCTCAAAAGCATACTTGGGTAGAGCCTCAGCAAACCTCGCATCTTTACTATGCTCCCTTCGCCAAAGATGCCAAAGAGATTCGCATAGAGGCAATTAGCAATACAGGAAAGACGTATTCGCAAGTATTGAGTTAAAAAAATAAATCAAATAAGTATGTTTCCCTAAGCAACCTTTGTGCTTGTACTTGCATCTATGTAATCAAACAAAGCAGGTAGCAACATGAAAAAGATACATACTTATTTTTTAGTCTTGATAGGACTATTTTTAGCTTTTAATGTTTTTGCTCAAAGTGTAGATAAGCAAGAAGTTGAACCTTTTAAGGAAGTAAAAATTTTTGGGTGTCTTAGCGTAGAGTTGGTAGAGAGCGATAAAGAAACGGTAGAAGTAGAGCTAAAAAGCAAGCGAGTTTACAAAGAAGATGTGAAGATAAGTGTTTCAGGCAGAACGCTGAAAGTAAGTTTACGTTATGAGGATGGGCTTTTTAGAGAACGCAACTGCGATGGTGCAAAGGCACATATCAAAATTTCTTACAAAGTACTTAGAAAAATCCAAACAAGCGGTGGGGCTGAGGTCAAAATTAATTCTTTAGTAAAAGGAGAAACTTTTGAGGCAGAAGTAAATACAGGAAGTACGCTAAAAATGGAAGTGGAAGTTGGGCAAATATGGTTAGAAGCTCATACAGGAGGCGAACTGCTCGTTTCAGGTAAGGCAGATATTGAGGAAGTCAAAGTACATACAGGAGGAGTGCTGAGAGCTTATGACTTGATTTGCAAGGAAGCATACGCCAAAGCCAATACGGGTGGAGTAGCCAAACTCCATGTAACTTCTTTGATAGAAGCCTCTGCCAGCATAGGAGGGGCTATTTCTTTGAAAGGCAACCCAAGTAGGCAAATCATCAACACGAGTTTGGGTGGGGATATAGACATTTTGCGATAGTTTTATCGCTCCATGTCTTCTAAGAATTGCAGAGAATCCAAGTTCACATTCAAGCTATCGGGCTTAGGTTTGCGAGGCGTAGGACAAAAATACGGTTTATTAATTTTGATAGTAGGCGTTGGGAAAGTGCCTTTGGTGATATTGAGTTCAGGAGTATCATAGACTTTTTCCATGAATCTGCCATAAATAGGCAGGGCAGTTTTCCCTCCTTCGCCTACTTCTCCACTTCGGAAGTGGATACTACGGTCATCGCCGCCTACCCAAACGCCTGTTACTAAGTCTTTGGTTACTCCAAAGTACCAGCCGTCAGCATGACCTGAGGAAGTGCCTGTTTTCCCCCCAATGTCATTTCCTCCAAAGAGTTTAGGGAATGAGTACAATCCCCCTGATGTTCCCCCTGGTTCTTGTAAAGTTCCTTTGAGCATCTCCAGCATTAGGAAAGCGGATTCTTGCTTTAATGCGGCGTATCTTTTAGGCGTAAATCTATGCAAAATGCGACCATTTTTGTCCTCTATGCGAGTAATAAAAATAGGCTCCGTCCACACTCCTTCGTTCAAAAAAGTACCAAAAGCCCCTGTCATTTCGTAAAGGGTTACATCGTTAGAGCCTAAGCTAATAGAGGGAACTTCTTTTAACTTGCTGGTAATGCCCATTTTACGAGCATAGTGAGCCACCGTAGTCCAACCGATGAGTTCTGTTAGTCTTGCCGCTACGGAGTTGATAGAGCGTCCCATGGCATGGCGCAAGGTCATCGTATCGTAAGAAAAAATCCAATCGGCATTGTGCGGTGCCCAAACTTTATCTTCTCCATCTTCTTTGTACCTAATGTAAATAGGGGCATCTATCAATTTACTGCAAGGAGAGTAGCCCATAGAATCTATAGCGGCAGCGTATAAAATAGGTTTAAAAGTAGAACCCGGTTGCCTTTTGGCTTGCATCACGTGATCATACTTGAAATATTTGTAATTGATGCCTCCCACCCAAGTTTTGATATGTCCTGAAAATGGGTCAAGCGTCATTAGCCCTGCATGAAGAAATTTTTTGCAATAACGAATAGAATCTAAGGGACTTAATAAAGTATCAATATCTCCTTTCCAAGAAAAAACTTTCATTTTCTTTGGCGTTTTCAGGTAAATATCAATAGAGTCTGGTCTTTTCTTGTATTTTTTTTCTAAGTCTTTGTACCAAGAAGTGCTTTTGGCTACATTCTCTATGTAGTTAGGGATAGGTTCGCCTCTTTTAGTCGTCCAAGGTTCTAAACCTCTCCACTGCTCGTTGAACTTGGCTTGGTTTTTTTTCATTTCCTCAGCTACTGCCTCCTCGGCTAACTGTTGCATACGCGAATCTATGGTGGTATAAATCCGCAAACCGTCAGCATACAAGTCATAGCCATTTTCTTCACACCATTTTTCTAAGTAGCTGTTCATCACATTCCTAAAATATGTTCCTGCCCCTTCTTCTGGGTTTTCTAAGTATAGCTTGGCTTTCAAAGGAAGTTGGCTGAGGGAATCATATTCACTTTGCGTGAGATAATTGTATTTGAGCATTTGTTGCAAGACGATGTTTCGCCTTGTAAAAGCGTTTTTATAATTTCTGATAGGATTGTAGTAAGTTGTGGCTTTGAGCATTCCAACCAAAAGGGCGGCTTGCTGCACGTTCAGGCGTTGCGGAGTAGTATTAAAAAATGTCTTAGAGGCGATGTAAATGCCAAATGCTCCATTGCCAAACTCCACTGTATTGAGGTACATGGTCATGATTTCCTCTTTGGTGAAGTGTTTTTCCAAATTAATTGCCGTAATCCATTCTTTGGTTTTGATGATGATACCACTCACCACGGGAATCTTGCCTAACAAACCTTGTGAATCTTTGCCACGCATCTGAAAAAGATTTTTGACCGTTTGCTGGGTGAGGGTACTGCCACCTCTGGGGTCTCCACTGAAAACAGAGGCTAC
Organism: Thermoflexibacter ruber; assembly: GCF_900113045.1. Lineage (GTDB taxonomy): Bacteria > Bacteroidota > Bacteroidia > Cytophagales > Thermoflexibacteraceae > Thermoflexibacter > Thermoflexibacter ruber. Next base: position 3,507 of record NZ_FONY01000024.1, on the reverse strand, counting down.
TACTGCCATCAATGCCTTTAAATCTACTCCCGTATGTTCGTGAAAGCGAATATCCTCTGTGGCAAGCAAAGCCTCGATTAAGTAAGGAGAAAGTTGGTCGTAGGTTACGGGAGTTCGATTTTCTTTGAAATATCGCCCTAAAAGCACACCATCGGCAGTATATAGCTCAGAAGCAGCAGGGATTTTGGGTCTTTCCAAAGATTCTACACTTGGGATTTCGCCAAAAAGGTATAAAAAATTGTATTCTACGGCTTTAAAATATAGCCACAAGACAAGAAAAAAACCTACTACGCAAGTCCAGCCTCTACGAATCCACTTCCTCTTGCGACTTTCATTGGGTTTGGGAATAAAAAACCGTACTCCTTGGCTGTTGAGCAACCAATGATAGACTTGTTTGAGAAAAGTAGTCAGTTTTTGCAGGTAAATTTGATATAATTTGACTTTACCTTCTTGCATAGAGCAAAGGGCTAAAAGATTCCGTAATAAAAATGTTGCAATATATAAGATTTATTTCACTCCCAAAGTTTATTTTTCATCTAATTTAAGTCTTTGGAAAGGAAAAGTCAAGGGTTCTTTAGGCAAGTCAATCTTGTTATGAAAAACATTTATTTCTATCTGATTGCCTGTTTTGGTAACTTTATCCTTGTAGTTCAGGACTGCTGTACCAATAAAAGGTACTACTTGGGACTGAACTACCTTGAAGTCCTCGTATTTGAGTATGAGTTCGTTATGGCTATTATCCTGCTCTACATCTATGCGTTGGAGTTTGTGATGCTCCCTACTTACTAAACTTACCAACTCAAAATCTCCTTGTTTTTGCCTGATTTTAAAATAGTCTGATTCAATAGCAATTTTTGCTCTGGCATTTTCTACACTCATGGGCAAGTTGCCAATCATCATCGCTTCTACCATTTTGAAGTCAAGTGGGAAATTTACTTTCCGACTAAGAGAATCAAAGCTAAAAAGCATCATACTTTTATTGTATCTATCTACTATCAGTACAGAGTCTTTGGTAATCATGATGCGTGCTGCCTCTATGCCTAACATGGGTTTTACCGACATCCAAATCACGCTATCTCTTTTCATTCGAATATCTACAGGCGAGGTAAACTCTTGGGCAGGGTCTTTGTAGGTAATTTTTCCCCGCGAAGTCAAGTAGTCAAATTTGAGTTCTTCTACCCTGAACTCATTGCTTAATTTTTTATTTCTTACTACATTTTTTTTGCCGCAGGCACTAAGCCCTATCATGAGTATCAATAAGTACAGAAAGAAGTTTTTCATGTTATTCATATAGTTTTTTATCTGCTATTTTTTTATCTATCATGTTGCTTGTGCCTCCTGCTGTTTTGGCTTTTTGCCACTGAATAAGTGCCTCTTGGACTTGCCCAAGTTTGTAAAGCACATCTCCGTAATGCTCGATAATAGTCCCGTCGTTACTGAGTTGTGCGGCTTTTTCTATCCACGTTTTGGCATTTTTGTAATCTCCCATAGTGAAAAGTACCCAACCATGCGTATCCATGTAAGTAGGCTGATTAGGAGAAATTTGCACAAGTTTGGTAGAAAGTTCTTTTGCTCGATTGAGTTTATCTTTCCTCAATGTCAAGTAGTAACTATAATTATTCAAAATAAAAACATCATGTGGATTTAGGCTCAAGGCTTCCTCAAAAGCAATGTCAGACTTGGCGTATTCTTTAGTTGCCTGATAGACTTCTCCCAAATATTTATGCACTTCCGTTAGGATTTCCTTATTTTCTGAGGCAAGCATTTTGGCTTGTTCTAAGGATTCTATGGCATTGTCATATTTCTTTTTGAAAAAATGCCCCACGCCATTCATGTACCAAAAAATGGCATGGTTGGGGAAAAGTTCCAAACCTTCTTCACTGTGTTTTATTAAAGCCTCATAGTCTTGCAGTTGTATATCAGTATCCAATAAACTTGTCCATGCTTGGTAGTTGTTCCCGTCCAACTCTACGGCTTTGGTATAAGCCTCTCTGGCTTCTTTAAATCTGTTGTCAAATCTAAGAAAATCTCCGTAATAGAAATGAAGTTTACTACTTTCAGGATTATTTTTCAAGGTCATCTCAGCCAATTTTATCGCTGTTTTTCGCTTGTTTTCGTTCTCAATGACCATGTAGTAGCCTGTCAGCACTCTTATCTTTGCCTCTAAATCCAAATCAGGATTGTTAAAAGCAATCTCTATTTCTTTGAGTTGGTTTGGGGTATCTCCTTGAATTTGGTAAATATCTGATAGCAAAAGCCTTGCGTAAGAATTATCAGGGGAGTGTTCTATGACAGAAAGCAAAAGTTTTTTGGCTTCTTCGTATTTTTTTTGATTAATCAATATTTCGGCTTGTGCTTCTTTGTACTCCACCACATCAGGGTAAGTATCTATCAACTTTTGTCCTTCTTTTAAGGCACTATTTACATCTTTAAGTTGGAGGTAAATCTTTTGCTTTCGCTTGATAATTTCCTCATCTATGCCAAATTTCTTTTCCAGTTTGTCATAAACCTCTATGGCTTCTTTATAACGCTCTTGGTAAGTATAAATGGTGGCGATATTGTAATAGTAGTTTTCTGATTTGGGAATGTTTTTTATCAGATTTTCATAGACCTCTACGGCAGCGGTAAAGCGGTTTTGCTTGTGGTAAATTTCTGCCAGCAGTGTGTAATAAAACTTATTTTGTGGGTTAAGTTCTATGGCTTTTTTTACGTAAGGGACAGCCTTGTCCAAGCTATCTTTTTTTACATAGATTTCAGCTATTTTAAAGTGTGCGGCGGCATTTTTGGGATAGATTTTAATGCAAGTTTGGAAAAGCGGAAGGGACTTAGCAAAGTTTTGGTCCATCATTTTTTCAAGTAGATAGGCTTGCATAGCATCTCCAAAAATATAGTTTTCATTGGACAGTTCTTGCCCAAATACTTCTCCGTTATCTGCTTCCTGCTCCTGTTTCTGCTCCTCTTTTTTCTCAGGCTTATCTTTTTTTTGGGCAAAAGTAGCTTTTATGGCTATTGTACTGATTATCAAAAAAACAAATAAAGGCAGGGATACACGAATATATCTGATAAGCATAGACTTCATTGGCTTGCTTTTTTTTTTTAATTTTTAAAAATACTTTTCGTCATCAGTTAATCTATTTGCATAGGCGTATAGTTTATACTCAATAAAAATTGGTTTTGGTTTTAGGGATATGAAAATTCCAAGAAATTAAGGTTTCTAATTCCTGCTTATATTGGGCAATATGGGTAAAAAACTCACAGACCTTTTCCTTGAAATCTTGAAACTTCCTATAAAAACAAGTATCAATGACCTTTTTACGCATAAATTTCCATAATCTTTCAATTAGATTAAGATTAGGCGAGTAAGCAGGCAAGAAAAGCTGTTTTATCCTGCTACTTGCCAATTTTTCTTGTAAGTGCTTATTTTTGTAATATCGTGCATTATCACAAATCACATAAATCTTTTCCTTGTCAGGGTGACATGCTTGCAATTGCTCATAGAGTTTCCAA
>NZ_FONY01000089.1 GCF_900113045.1 Thermoflexibacter ruber | reverse complement strand
TGTGTTTCCTTTTCTATCAGTCTGATGTCATGCACTATCTTGCCTCTGTTTGCTTTGTCATCATCTATGAGAAAATCAGTAATGGCTATGGAATAAACCCCTTTCAATTGATAGTTCCAATCACCTCGCTTTGCCTGTTCTTGAATGGGAAAAGTGGCGTAGTAAAGACTTCTATCCTTAAAAAAATCCTGTTTTGCCCTTTGCATTTCCACAATGAACTTTTCTCCTTTTTCGTTTTCACAGTAAAGGTCAAAGATGGCTTTCCTATCCAAGTCGGTTGTGCCTAAATGCTCACTTTTCAAATAAGTCAGGTCTATGATTTTACCTTTGTCAGTGAGCAGTTCGTTCAAAAAATCAATGAGCAGGTCTTTGTTTGCCTCTTCACCAAATATCTTTTTAAAGCCGAAGTCTGTGAATGGATTGATGTATTTTTGTGCTATCATGTGCCTACTTTTATTTTAGACAAAGATAGGGAAAAATGAGGAAATATCAATGAGGAATCTGGAATCAAAAATCTGGAGTGGAGTCGCAACGGCGAACCGTACAAAAATTTGATTTCCCCAATTATAACCTACTGACTATCAATAAATAAAACTTGCTTCTCATGCTTTGCACCTACATGCAAATCGGAGATTTGCTTACCGAACTGTGTAGAGAAAAGCGTTTTAACTCTCAGCAAACGGGTGTTACTTATCTACTACAAAATACTCATACTCAAAGTAATGCCCTATAGTAGAACTGACAACTATGAGGTTAGACTCCTTTGGTGCATTTTCAATAATAGTTTCAAATTTATATTGCTTAATTCTTTTCTTGTCATGTGTCCATACCGTAACAAAGTCTTTCATATACCCACGTAAGTAGTTTTTTCCTAATTTATGTGGTTTTAAAATTATTTGTGCTTCGTTACCTTTTACAATAACAACTTTTTCAGAAGTAGAATCTTGTAACACAAAATCTTCATCAAAATCTCCATAATGTAATTCACATGAATCATACTGAGCATTCATGAGGGTTAATTTAGCCTTAAAATTCTCTCCTAAATGCACAGTATCTTTTTCCATTTCTACATATACTAAGGCACCTCTTTGTTTGATTTTTCCATTGACATCATAAGTAGTAGCACTGATATAATAGGCAGAATCTTGAATAACAAATGCCCTATTCTTTTTTACCAACCTCCCACTGTCCTCTTCTGCATAATAAAAATTTTCCCCATTCAACTTTCCATTTTTAAAACTTTCTACTGATTTGATATTACCATTTGGGTAGAATGTCAAAATCTTGCCATGTGCTTTCCCATTTTTAAAACTTCCCAATGACTTAGTATTCCCATTTGGGTAGAATGTCAAAATCTTACCATGTGCTTTCCCATTTCTTACAGAATCAATAGAAATAAGTTTTCCATCTTCGGAGTAATGATAAGATACTCCTTCTATTTTATCATTGACCATAGTTGCTTTAGTAGCAATATTGCCATTAGGATGATACCAAATCGCCTCTCCATTGGCTATTTGGTTAATTCTCTTGATTTTACATTTTACTTTACCGTTTTCATGGTATTCATAATAATACTCTTCTTGGCTTTGACAAGACAGAAAAAGTAAAATAAAAGTGAATAATAAGTTCCTACTTTTCATAACTATACTTGATTCGCTCATTATTTAATTCTAAATGTATCTTTCTGAAGCGTGGTTTGCTTATTAGTTGAATGATTATAGTTATAATTGGTAACTTCTACCTTATTATTGCCTATATATCTATATCCTATATTGGTTGTCCCTTTGAGGGAACCAGCTAAAACCGCAGAATCTGTAAGTATAGGAAAATCAATTTTCTGTTCAGTAGTTTTAGCATATCCATCTTTAGCATTTGCCGCTGAAATTACATCTGCTCCTCCATCTCCTCCTTTGGGAGCTGCATGAATTTCATAACGATTTTTAGATTTATCATTTTTAAAACCCAATTCTCCAACATTAAGGGCACTTTTTACTTCATTCAAATCACTTTCTTGAATTTCAATAACATTCATTGATTTATCTGTTTCAATGACATTATTTTTACCTCCATTACTCATGATGCTTATTCCCCAGTTTTTCTCTTCGCCACTTCCAATCGTCATTACGTCATTTCCTTTTTTTAAGGTCAATAAATCACCTAAAGCTGATAATCCATTTGATAGAGCATTGATAGCTATTTCTATTCCATTCTTTATAGGTTGTAATACATTGTCATTCACTTTTTGCCTTACAAATTGAGTACAATCTACCCCAGGAGGACATCCGCCACTCGGCATCTTCCCATCAGGGTCAATCAGCCTAATCGGGTTATTGAATACATAGTTATAAGGCGACCAAGAAGGCATTTTCTCAGCCAGAGGGTCTATACTATGCCACCTCCCTATCTGAGCATCATAGTTCCTCGCCCCGTAGTCGTGCCAGTGCAGCCCAAGTTCTGTCTGCTTCTCCTTGCCATTGAAGGTAAACTTATTCTCTACATTCGGACTTGGTGCAGTGTAGTCCAAGCCCTTCATGCCCAAGCCAAAAGACAGGGTAGAAATAAGAGTTTGCCATTCCCCCTACCTCACTTCCTTCCTCAAGGCTTCTATCTGCTCAAGGGTTAAACCTGTGTACCTTGCAATTTTTTGATTAGGTTCACCATCTAAAATCATATTCTTAGCTATTTCTATTTTTTCTTCCACTTTCCCTTCAATTTTCCCTTCATTAAACGAAGTTTCCAAAGAGGCTGTAAAGTCCAAATAGTTCTTTTCACTATCTCGGTAAGATTGCAACTGCTTCTCATCAAAACGTGCAATCTCTGCGATTTGAAACAGCTTTCTAAACACTTTTTCTTGCAACTTGGAAGGTATCTCCTCTATTTTTACTAAGTTTTTTAGCACATACAACCACTTGTCAAAATGCGTTTCTATCTCCTCTAAACTTTTGTCAAACTTCTTGATTTCTACATAGATAAAGCGCAACTTGTCATAAAATATCTTGTGTGTTTCCTTTTCTATCAGTCTGATGTCATGCGCTATCTTGCTTTTGTTTGCTTTGTCATCGTCTATGAGAAAATCGGTAATGGCTATAGAATAAACCCCTTTCAATTGATAGTTCCAATCGCCTCGCTTTGCCTGTTCTTGAATGGGAAAAGTAGCGTAGTATAAACTCCTATCCTTAAAAAAATCCTGTTTTGCTCTTTGCATTTCTACAATGAATTTCTCTCCTTTTTCGTTTTCACAATAAAGGTCAAAAATAGCTTTCCTATCCAAGTCTGTTGTCCCCAAATGCTCACTTTTGAGGTAGGTTAGGTCAATAATTTTGCCCTTGTCAGTGAGCAATTCATTCAAAAAATCAATGAGCAGGTCTTTGTTTGCTTCTTCACCAAATATCTTTTTAAAGCCGAAATCTGTGAAAGGATTGATGTATTTTCGTGCTATCATATTCTATCTTGTTTTAGACAAAGATAGGGAAAATCATGGGTAAATCTGGAATAGAAAAGCGAGATTATAAATACATGATAAACTTGGATCGCAAAGCCCTCAATAAAGGAGGGCGAGATTGTAAATCCTGCTCAGTGGGGTAGAATAATAACTCATATTCTAAATATATCAATGCCTTCAATAAATTGAAAATCAGCAAGATTATAAGTGAATAAGGGCAGGTGATAGACAAGGCACATGGCGGCAATAATAGAATCAGGAACACTTAAGTTGTGGCTTAGGTGATATTTCTTTATTAGCTCTACTGATTTTTATGACACTAACTCATTGAAATGCAAAATCTTATAACTTTGCATTTTTTTAAGCAGAGCTTCTAATTCTTTTTTATTCCAAACTCCTTTGCACAGTTCCATCAATACTAAAGAAGGTACTAAAATGTACTCCTCGCCTATTTTATACAAAAGAATCTCTTTGGTTTCTTCATTCCCCTTAAAATAATGGACAAACACATTGGTATCGCATAGCACCCAACTCATATTCTTGTCCCCCATGCTTGTTTTCTAAGACTTTCTTGGGTAATATCTCTATCTGCCCACATTCCAAAAGTCTCTTCGCTGTCTCCCTCTTTTCCTATTTCTGCTTGGGTAATAGGCAAATAGGTGATTGGACTTTTTTGAATTTGCAAATAAAGGGCAATAAAAGACTGCAAGTTTTGCATAAAAGTTGCGTCTTGCAACAACGCTAACTGTTGTTGGAGGAGTTTGATATGCTCTTGCATTTGCAAATATTCTACCTCAGATATAGTAACAGTTTTCATATTTCATTTTTTTTACTTGCAAAAATAAGTATTTTCTGCCAAAACTTAAAAAATTAGGCTTAAAGACCTCATTTAGATAAAATCCGGAATAAAAAGGCAAAATTTATTTGTCTAACTATAACCTGCTCACTATCAAAAAATAAAACTTACCTTTCATGCTTACGCACCTACAAGCCAATGAGAGATTGGCAAAGTAAAGTGTCGTAGACTTGCTTATGCAAAACTATACGCAGAACGGGGGTGATTATAAGGAGCGTGGAATGTGTACTTCACTAACAAAAATATGACCTAATACCCACTTATCTTGTTCCTGCAATAAAGTTAATTCTACTTTAAGCATTTTCATGTTAAACCCGATTAAAAAAATAGTATACAGATGTTTATATTTAGAGTTATTAAAAGCAACAATGCTGAATAATATTTTATTTCTTAATAAATCTACTACATGAGTATTAGATAAATATATTTCTTTTGCCACTTTGTAGCTTTTATCATGCCTTGAATATATCTGATTGATAATTAATAATATTAAAAAACCTGAAATAGCAATTAAAAAGCTAATTAATGCTTTTGTTAATAAAGAGATTTCTAACATAAATTTAAGATTTGTCTTGTTACATAAAATTGATGATTAAAAACTTAGGGAATTTTTCTTTAAAAGCTCAAGTTCAAATAAGGAATATTTTTGTTTTAAATTGTTTTACTCCCTAAGTATTCAAATTAATAAATTGATTATTTA
>NZ_FONY01000093.1:4028-6741 GCF_900113045.1 Thermoflexibacter ruber | reverse complement strand
CTTTAAGTTTGTCAAAATTGAGTATTTACTTTATTATCTGTTTGGTTGTATGGCTGTTACTGTTTGGTTTTCCAAAATAACGTACAACGTTTTGCGGCTTGGCGTAGTGGCGGATTATTAGCACAAAAGTTCAATCGAAGAACTGCACTTGAACCTACCACAAAACTGTCATACGAAGCACTGCACCCGCCATTACGCCAAGCCGCTGTTACAGGCTGGCGTTCTGTCTTTCCGTTGTTTGTTGTCGTCATTTATTACCTTTTGCTCTGTTGTGTGTCTTGCATAACATTTCGCAATTTTTTATGTCTGTCGCACCGCCTTTGCTCCAAGCTGTTACGTGGTCTGCGTCCATTTCTGCAAGTTTCCAAATTTTAGTTTTATTGCTGTCGTGTCCTAATGCACATAATGGGCAATTTGAAACACCTTTTTTCTCTGCCTCTGCTGTCTGTTTTGTATAAACAGATTTTTTTATCGCATCGTCAAAAACCCGAACTTCTAAAAGTTTTGTGTCTGTTGAACCTCCAAGTATATATTCAAAAATTCCTCTGCGATTTTTCACATACGGGTCGCCATACAATTTTTTAACTTCATCTGATACTGTCTTTGAGTTGTAGGGTTGTTTCCGATAAGTTTCATAAAGTCTGCCCCATTCAAGCCCTTTCATTTCGCTTTCAACATCAGTAAATACAGTAGAAACCCAATCAATCACACTTGTAAAATAGTCTTTCAGTTCCGTAATGTTGTTGTCAAACCTGTGTCGGCTCATATATTCGCTAACATTGTCTTTACTTACCCATTCCAAAGCTCTTTCTAAAAAGTCTTGACGGTTTGCACTACCTGAAATGTAAGCACTCCACTTTTGGATATTGGAATTTTTACTATTGCTAAATTCTTCTTTGCCCAATGTGACGAAAGGACCTGAATAAACTGCATTCAGCAATTCTTGGCTATTTAAAGGAACACCTGCAATGTTTATAGTTCTGAACCATTCTTTAATTTCACTTTCTGTCCCTTCACATTCATAGATAAGAAGTTTAGCGTTTAATATTTTGTTCTTTTTGTCAAGGGCAAAACCACCAAATAATTGTTCATTTCCGTTTTCGTCTTTTATTGCGAATTTATTAGTCACAAAACGTCCAATGCTTGTGATACGCTGTTGACCATCCAAAACTTCAAAGTTGTTAGCGTTTACTTTGTTGAAGTAGATTAAGCCAATTGGATAACCTTTTAAGATTGATTCAATAACAGCTACTTCTCTTTTGCCGCCTTCAGAAGCATAAATGTAATTTCTTTGATATTCTGGTTGGATTGTAAGTTTTCCTGAAAGCCCAAATAACCCTTTGCCTTCAAGTTCGCTATAAACAAAACCATCGCATATTTCCTTTACAGTAATTTCTGTTCTTAATGTTGTTTCCATTTTAATTTACTCTCTTTTTTATCAGTATTCGTGCAAATAGCTTTTTCCCATCTACGTAAGGATAGCCGTGGTTTATGTCATCAACTTTTGTAGTAACCATTTGACCAATTATTTCAAATTGGTTTGGATTATATTTATCAAGAAACGTAATAGGAACACCCATTACTCCTTCATAGTCACTTGGTATAGCATCAGTAAATGGAACCTCAATAGCATCATAATTGTCATATTTTTTATAACCAACTCCTTTCACATTTTTATGAGAGCTAAACTTAATATTGTCATTCAGGGTCATTAATGGCAAAGGTTGGTGACGCTTACCGTGGTCTAAATTTGTAAGCCAAAGACAATTATTTGTTGCTATTATTCTGTTTCCATCTTCATCAATTCTCGCCTCTGTGCCATACAGCTCATAGGTTTCAGGAACTATAAAGCCTGAAATCCATCTACCCATTCCTGTTCCTAACCAAACTTTATTTTCTTTTATTAGTGAGAAAACCTCTCTATATGAAAGTGAGTTTATGTTTCCTATTATTAAAAATTTTTTGTCATATTCAACAAGCTGTTTTATGAACTCTCGGAAAAGACTAAAAGGTGGATTGGTTATAACAAAGTCGGCTTGTTTCAATAATTCTATTGATTCAGCACTACGAAAATCACCGTCACCGTCCAATGGTGACCACTCGTTCTTTTTGTTCTGTTTTAGTTGCAGTGCAACATCTTTTAAACTGAACTCACCGTCACCGTCAATGTCACCAACTGAGTTTATAATAAATTTGTTGGCTGTTATTTTGGGACGACCTTTTTTTTGTTTAACAGTGTCATTGTCTACAAACAATCCTAATTGAGTATTGGCAACAGGTGAGGGTTTGTAACTTGTAGTAATGAGTCGTTTTAATCCAATTCGGTCAAAGTTCAAAATGAAATACCGAAAAAAGTTGCTTTCATATGGGTCGTCACAGTTGCAATAAACTATTTTACCTCTGAATGTGTCAGCGTTATACTCCAAATAGGCTTCAACTTCTTTTTGTATGTCAATGTATTGAGTGTAAAACTCATCACTTTTTGATTTCTTTGCTTTGTGCAAGAATTTACTTGCTCCTTGTCTTGCCATTTTATTCTATTTCTTTATTTCAGGTTCTAAATTTACATTTTTGTTGTCAACTGTCATTGTGTTGTGGTGTCGTCCTACGCTTGCCTGTAACGGAAAGGGCTTGGCGAAGGCGGGAGTTTCGTAGCACTTCACCGCAACCAAGCACAAGGTATATTTTTATTCCAAAAGTTGAAAATTCAGCA
>NZ_FONY01000093.1:0-4018 GCF_900113045.1 Thermoflexibacter ruber | reverse complement strand
GCGTAGTGGCGGATTTTTAGCACAAAAGTTCAATCGAAGAACTGCACTTGAACCTACCACAAAACTGTCATACGAAGCACTGAACCCGCCATTACGCCAAACCGCTGTTATGCGTTTGCCATTCTTATTTTCTGTCATATTGTTCGTCAAATTTGTTCATTATTTCAATGTATTCACTCGGTAGTTTGTCCACAACAAAGTCAATTATTTTCTGTGGAATTTGTTTGTAGTAAGCCGAAGCAATTCCTCCCGTAATGCAAGCAATAGTGTCACTGTCACCACCGATTGAAATAGCAAGTCTAATTGCACTTTCAAAGTCTGAACTTTCTAAAAACGCTACTATTGCTTGTGGAACTGAACCCTGACAAGTTACGTCAAACTTATAATTTGGTCTTATCTCGTCAAGTGTGAAGTTAAGATTGTATTTGAAAGTTTCAGTTATATAGTCTTTAATCTCTTGTTTTGATTTTCCGTGTCTTGCAAGGAAAATCGCAGCTGCTGTTGCTTGTGCACCTTTTATGCCCTCGGGGTGATTATGTGTCACTTCTGCTGACTGTTTAGCAACTTCCAAAACGGTTTCAATGTCGTTAAATGCAAATCCAACGGCACTGGCTCTCATTGCTGAACCGTTGCCAAAACTGCCATAAGGCTTCAGATTGTCTTCTTGTAACCAATTTCTGAAACTGCCACCGTAACCACGTCCACGATATTTTCTGCCATATACCCAAATTGTCTTAGCAAAATCTTTCTTGTTGAGTATGCAGTCAGCAACGGCAATGGTTAAAACTGTATCGTCTGTATAATCACATTTTGGATTGAATATGTCAAAATTCGTTGATTTTATGTTGTTCCATTCAAATACAGAACCAATCACGTCACCGATAACCGCACCAATTATAGTGTTTGAGTTTGAAGTCATTGGTTTTTTGAAGCATTTTAGGTCAAAGATTGATTTTATATAGTTTGGTGTTTTCGTCATCACAGCCCAATGCAATAAATTTCCTAAATCATAGTCGGTCAGGTCTTTGGTTTTAAGTTTTAAGCAACCACCATAATTACCAAGGAAATAATAGTGTTGGTGGTGCGAAACAATTCTGCTCCCTAAACACGAATAATGGTTGCCAATTCTTGGTGTTTCAGGAAAAAATGCAGGGTGTGAAGTTTTGTTGTCTGTTGCTTTGCTTTTAGGTTCACTGTCAGGATTAAAGTTTATGAAAACAGCACATTCTTTTTCTAAGTTTTCCCAAACTGTATTATCAACTTTCTCAATAGGCATTTTGTCCCAAAAGTGCATTGGGTTGTAATAAAAAATTAAATCTTTACCGTCATTCAAAGCAAAAAAGTAATGGGACACAAAAAGCGTATTTCCGCCTTTTGACCTACGCAAGTCATCAATAAGAAGTCCATTTACTTTCGTGTCATATCCTGAATATTCTTTCATTCTTAGAATTCATTTTTTAAGGAAAGTAATTTCCAAAGTTATTTTGTATTACAGAAGGTAGCATTTCAATAGGAGATACCATACTAACGTGAGCATTAGGGTTTTCTCTGTAAAAATCTTGACGACTTTTAGCAATACTTATCCTTATACTTTCAATAAGCTCATCAAATTTATATTCGTCAATATCATAAAGAATTTTACACCAATATTTCAAACATTCAATCTTCTCTTCGTCTGTGAATGATAAATGATAATATTCAACTCCCCAGTCTCTAAGCCCCTTAGTATTTCACAATTCCTCAAAAGATTTATTTTCAGATACGTTATAGTCAATAAGGTAAAGGCTATTTAATTCGTTTTTTTTCTTATCGTAATTCTTGTCACCAGATATAGCTTGATAAAGTCCATAAAAGAAAAGAATAGGGAAAATAATCACATAAAAAATACTTGCAACGAGCAATAAAATGCACTTCTTCCAAAATGGTAGCAATTTCATAGTTGTGTCAAAATCTTTCCAAAAGTGTTCCTTAAAGTCACTTGGTTTAAAAACAATCGGCATTTTGTCTGAACTTAATTCAGAGAGTTTTCTTTCAACTATTTTCTCTCTAACTTTTAAGGAGAAGTCAATACATTTTTTTTCTTTGTCGGTTGCTGTCATTCTTTGTTGGTTGTCATTTTATGGTAACGCATAACGTACAGGGCTTGGCGAAGGCGGGGGCTAAAAAGCACTTCCGCTAAACCCTGCACAAAATTTATTTAATAGCACTACCGTATAAAGCAGCACTTTCGCCCCCCGCTTTTCGCCAAACCAATGTTAGGCGTATTATGTTCTGTTTCGTAGTTCGTTAATAAAACACTCTTCACCTGTTTCAGTTTCCACATACCTCCAAAAAGCCCAACCATTTACCGTGCTATTTTCGCTTGCACCTAAATCTCGTATGGCTTTTACGCCTGCTGCTGAGGGGGTATCATAAACTTTATCGTTATATAGAATAATATTTTGTCTTGGGTTATATTTTGCCTCAACTCGCATTCCCTTGTAGATGGCAAATATATCCATCATACTACTTGTTTCAAAAGTAGTTTCCAATAAAGTAATTCGGTTACTTTTTTGTCGGTTACAAAATCTGTGTGCAATTTGGGCATTGTTAATTGTGGTTGTGCCTCCCTCAGAAAAAGGCATAATGTGGTCTGTTTCTGCATCATCAATACTTCGTATCTGCTGACCACAAATTTTACAAGTGGGGTCTTGCTGAAAAAGTTGCTTTTTGATAGCATAAGGGAAAAGCCTTGTTTCATTGCTTTGTCCCACAATTTTTTCAAGCGTATCAAACCAAATTCTAAACCTTGTTTGAAGTTGGTTTTTATCACTTGTAGAAAGTTCTATGCTTTCTATAAAATGCTCATTATAAGTCATCAATTGCATTAAACTTTCCCGAATTAAATCTGCTTTGGGGACTATTTGATGTTTTTCGTAATTGGCAAAACCACACATTTGTATATCAAACAAAGACATATTGAGATTGGTATTCCACTTTCCATTTCTATTTTCAGAATTTCCAAACATAAACCGTTTAAAGGCATTTTCACCAAAAACAGTATTGACCAAATCCACACATTTTTTAAATCTTTCCCTATATTCTTTTTGCTTATCTGGTGTCATATTTCTGTTATCCCTCAACTCCTTGTTGCAAAACTGCTTAATGCTTGGCTTGTAGTTAATGTATGACTTTTCGGACAAAGCAAAAAAACGCAAAATCATTCCTCTGTAAATCATACGTTTTTTATAGTTATCCTTAGAAACAAGTTTGTGAAAAAGGTCGTCGTTTTCAAGTTCTGACAACAATTTGACATAATTCCCACGATAAACTACGTTACGGATTTCATCTTCATTGAGTTTTACAGAACCTGTATTTAGTCGTTCAAAAATCTCAAATTTTATATCTTCTTGCGATTCTTTTTTGATGATAATAGTATGCAGAGTAGTGGTATTGATTTTTTGTTGCAGGCTTTTATCAAGGTCGGCAAATTTCTTTTTATTCAACTCGGTTAAAACTTTCAAACTTGACAAAGAAAAATCCCGACCATCAGGGTATTTACCTTTGATAAATGATAAAAAAGAAGTGAGTCGTTGTTGTCCGTCAATAACGCTAAAAGTACCGTCTTTTTCTTCTGCAATATAAATCACGGGAATAGGTACGTCCATCAGAATAGACTCTATCAAACGACTACTTAATTTGTTGTCCATAACAAATTTGCGTTGGTAGTCAGGTCTAATGATTAGTGTTCCATCGTCCTCCATTAAGCGTAATTCTCTTATGCTAAAATCTTTGGCTTGCCAAAGAATACGTCTATCCGTACCTTCGGCAAGGTTTAGGGCGTTGTCATCACTCACCCCATTTAGCGTTTCATCAAGTAATTCGCTTTCAAAAAGTTCGTTTTCTTGCATTATTGTCTTGTTGTTTGTTCTTTCATATTACGCCTAACGGAAAGGGCTTGGCGAAGGCGGGAGTTTCGTAGCACTTCACCGCAACCAAGCACAAGGTATATTTTTATTCCAAAAGTTGAAAATTCAGC
>NZ_FONY01000019.1:32721-102739 GCF_900113045.1 Thermoflexibacter ruber | reverse complement strand
CTATTGGCGATAAAGGGTATGTAGGGTTGGGAAAAAGGCTTGAGAATACACTTGATTATGAGCTAATTATACAAAATAGAGCAAACCAAGTAGCTAATACTGCTACTGAAAAAGCATTTCTTGGTATTTTTCGTAAAACCATTGAAACAGTAAACTCAATACTGACAGAGCAGTTTAACATACAATATACACGTGCAAAGAGTGCTTGGGGACTAACAAATAGAATTATCGCAAAAATAACATCCCTAACTTTTGCTATTTATTTAAACTTTATAACTCAACAACCTATCTTAGATATAAAAAACTTTATATTTTAACTAGCACAATTGGTTACATCATTTTTTACTTTCGCTAAATACTCAAATCCAACAAAATAGCTTTGATAAGGAAAAAATACATTCGCTATTACTTTTTCTCTCTGGAAAGGAAAGTCAGTATATACAAAAGACGTGAAAGTAACGGTTTTAATTTCAAAAAATTTGATTGGCAAGTAGTTGTGAATCAGATTTTTTTTATTTTTGAGGAAATGAATTTTTACATCACCGATAGACGACTATGGATTCACTCAGAAATAAACTATTGGATTTATTAAATGAAAATGATATTCCTGAACTATTTGGGGAACTGAAAAAGCTAAAACTCAATGATAATACTTACAAAAACCTACAAGAGGAGTTTATTTATGGTATAAAATATGATTTTGCCAAACGCTTGAAGGCATACATCAACTACAAATTTGAGGACTTAGAAGAAAAACAAGAAACCTCTTTTAGCAAGGCAAATACTATCCAAGAATGACAAACCCACTTGGGGCGATTTGAACGCTACCAAGGAAAGACTGTAGCCAAAGCAAAAGAAAAACTACAAGCCTTGCTCTATCGGGAGCAGGTAGCCCAAGCATGGGAAGAAGCCCAAGGAACTGATGAAATCAATGTATATGAGGCTTTTATGAGGGACTTTCCCCAAGAAACCGACCTCATTGCCCAAGCCAAGAAACAGATAGCCCTTTTAGAAGAGCATCAAATCTGGCAAAGCAATACAGAAAAAATCAACGCCATGCTTGAGGCTTACACGAAAAGCTATCCACAAGGCATCTATATCAAGCCAAGCACAAGCGATTGCCAAAGTAATGAATCTCTCCCTGCCTCAAGCTATATCAGCAAGCAGTAATAAAAACCTCACCATCCCCCTCACAGACAAAATAAACCTCGAAATGATATACGTAGAAGGCGGTAGCTTTGACATGGGCTATCAGAGAGGCAGAGATGGAGCAGACAATGATGATGTAAAAAATGCCAAGCCCCTGCACAAAGTTACCTTACATAGTTTCTATATAGGTAAATTCCAAGTAACCCAAGAGCAGTACTACGCCGTTATGGACAAAGACAGTAATAGTCATTTCAAAGGAGACAGACTCCCCGTAGAAACTATCTCTTGGGAGGAGGCAAAGGTATTTATAGAGAGAATCAATCAAAAAACAGGCAAAAAATTTCGCCTCCCTACCGAAGCAGAGTAGGAATATGCGGCAAGAGGAGGTAATCAAAGCAAGGGTTTTATGTATGCTGGGAGCAATGACATAGACGAAGTGGCTTGGTATGGCAATGAAAAAGCAGATAAAACTACCCACGAAGTAGGCTTAAAAAAACCTAATGAATTGGGGATTCTCGATATGAGCGGTAATGTTTGGGAATGGTGCGAGGACTGGTACGATGCGAATTTTTATGAAAAAAGCGCGGGCGCGAAAAATCCTGTGAATACCGTAAAAAATCCAGATAATCATCACGTTCTTCGTGGCGGCTCTTGGGTCAATAGCGCTGACTATTGCCGTCTTGCTCTCCGTAGTTGGGACTATATTAGGAACTACGGCAGCGGTTTTCGGCTTGTTCTCCCAGTACATTAACCTTTATTCTCTTACGCTTTTACCCTTTTAGGCAAAGTAAAAAGCAGAGCTTTTTACTTTGCCTTTTTATTCTTTTTTCTTTTAAAAATTATCTCCCGCGAAGCGGGATTTTTTTTTACACCTGACAGGTCTCAAAGACCTGACAGGTGTATAGAGGTCAAAGGTATATCAGCTTACCACCTTTTCTATTACCTTCCCATGCACATCGGTCAGGCGGAAGTTACGACCTTGGAACTGATAGGTCAGTTTTTCGTGGTTCATGCCCAAGAGGTGTAGGATAGTGGCTTGCAAGTCATAAACGCTTGTGCGGTCTTTGATGCCGTAGTAGCCTATCTCGTCAGTTTCGCCAATGCTCGTTCCCCCTTCTGCCCCTCCGCCAGCCAGCCAGCACGTAAACGCTTCTGTATGGTGATCGCGCCCGGCATAAGGCATTTTTTTCCCTTCCCTGTTTTCTTGCATAGGCGTTCTTCCAAACTCAGCCCCCCAAACTACAAGGGTTTCCTCTAATAAGCCTCTCATTTTCAAGTCTTGGAGCAGAGCGGCAATAGGTTTGTCGATGTTTCTGCACAAATTGCCAAAGCCACCATTATTCAGGGCATTGGTCGGGTCGTTGCCGTGAGAGTCCCAACCCCAATCAAATAACTGCACAAAACGCACTCCTTTTTCTACCAATCTCCTTGCTAACAGGCAGTTATTGGCAAAAGAGGATTTGCCGACTTCTGTACCGTACAATTGATGCACCCATGCGGGTTCTTTGCTGATGTCCATGACCTCAGGAACAGACACCTGCATTTTGAAAGCCATTTCGTACTGAGCAATGCGAGAAATGGTTTCAGGGTCTTGCATTGCTTGGTAATGCTCTTGATTGATTTGATTGATAGCGTGTATGGTTTCGCCTCTGAGTTCTCTATCCATGCCCTGTGGATTCTCAACGTACAGCACAGGCTCTCCTTTGGAGCGACACTCTACGCCCTGGTAAACTGTGGGCAAAAAGCCACTTCCGTAGCCTGCCTTGCCCGCATCGGGGGCTTTTCCACCCGAGAGCAGGACGATGAACCCCGGCAAATCGGCATTCTCAGAACCCAATCCGTAAGTAACCCATGCCCCCATGCTCGGTCTGCCAAGCCGTGCATGACCTGTTTGCATCAGTAGCTGGGCAGGAGCATGATTGAATTGGTCGGTGTGCATTGCCTTCAAAAAAGCGATTTCATCTACTTGGGTAGCCAAATATGGCAAATGGTCAGATAGCCATGCCCCAGACTGACCGTATTGCTTGAAGCTGACCTGATGCCCAAGCATTTGGGGAACGCCTTTGATAAAAGCAAACCGCTTACCCTCTAACAAAGATGGAGGGCAATCTTTGCCGTCTAATTTTTGCAGTTCGGGCTTGTAATCAAAGAGTTCTAACTGGGACGGCGCCCCCGCACAGTGAATATAAATCACTCTTTTGGCTTTGGCGGGATAGTGAGGCGGGAGTACTTCAAAAGGGTTTGAAAGATTGCGTTGGAACTGCTTTTCAGCTACTTTACTGCTTGGCGAGGAGCAAGCCCAAAGAGAAGAAAGGGCTATCCCGCCCAATCCTGCGGCACACTCCCAAAGGAAATGACGGCGGGTCAAAGACTGCAAAGACTCAAAGTATGACTCGTTCATGACGTATTGGATTACAGTAATCAAAGGAATTTTGGCAAAGGCAGTAACTTAACAATCTTCTATTTGCCTAATTACAACAAATATAAATAAAAAGCACAAATTCAACAAAGTTTCTCATTATTGTTTCTTAGGAGGCATTTGTAAATCAAGACTGCTCTATCATCTTGATTTCCGCCTCCGTTAAGCCGTAAAGCTCATACACCAATTGGTCAATTTGGTTTTCTAAGTCGGCAGTGTCATTAGAATTGTCTTCCGCTTTTTTAGTCAAGATTTGGTTCACAAGATTTTCAATTTTTTCTTGTGTTACTTTGTCAATTGTTTTTGGCAGTGGAAAATTATTTACATCATATACCAAAATTTTTGGGAAAGCACCTTTTGTTGCTTTTGGTGAAGAATTAAAATGATAAAAAGTTGCAAGTTTAGAGTTGAAAATTCCAAGTAAACATTCTATGGGATATGATTTTGGATTTTCTTTTACTATAATGATAGCAGGATCATTGTATAATTCTTCTGTTGTAATTGCTGAAAAAATTCTTGGATTTGTGATTTCACGAATTAATAGCCTTTTCCCTTTAAAGTATTTAGGTTCTCTTGGATTTGCAATACCATCACAATAATCAATAAACTCTTTCCCGTTCCATTTAACAGAATATCTGGTAATATCTCCTCCATAAAGCCAACGTTTGAACTTATTATTTGGATTTGAAAAATGATGATATGCTCTGTTTTTAATTATTTCTGCATTTTGTCCTTGATATTTATCGTAAGCAATTAAACCCTGACTTGTTTCTGGGAATAATTCTATTAATGGTTTTTTCTCGCTTCTTATTTTTTCTACAACATTTAAGGTTTCTCTGTCTAATTTAAAAACCAAGCCCCAATTTTGAATATTACTTACTGCAATTTCTTTTGATATGGTTAGAGTTTTACAGCTTATGAGATTTTCAAAATTTTCAATATTAGCCGTGTTTTTGTATCCAAGTGTGTTCTTTTTGCTGTCGGATTTTATGAATTGAAAAATGATATTCCTTACTGTAGCATCTTCAAAAATGTTGAAGTTTGTACAATCCAATATTTCATTTATTGTCCAATTATCAAACAAACTCAAGCGATAAGATTGTGCAAAAACATTAAACAGAATGGTATTTGGTATTATATAAGAAATTATCCCATTTTGTTTTAAAATATGATGCCCTTTATTGATGAACCAATAATAAATTTCATAGTCTGGAACTTTTGAAAGATTTGAAACTAAATACTCACGTTCAGTTTTTTCTTTGATAGAAACTCCATACGGCGGATTGCCAATCACTACATCAAAACCTACAAAATCGCCATCATCATTCAGCACTTCGGGGAACTCAAAACGCCATTCAAAGGCATTTTCAAAAATTTTGTTATTCTCTATTTCATCTATTTCTCGCCTTAACTTTTCCATTTCTTCCTCTATTTTGCCCTGTTCTTCTTTTCTTTTCGCTTCGAGATTTTTATCTGATTTATTATCGCCATAGGGTACTTCTGGCTCAAAAAGCATCATGCCCGTAAAACGGTTGTATAACTCATAAGCCAGTTTGGAAAGTCTTGTTTTTTTGGGGTCGCTGTTGCTTATCTGTATGCTGAAATCTTTTTTGATGTCATTGATAAGTTTCTCAAAACCACGCTTGGCTTCCTTATCGGTGGCATGGAGATAGGATTGGACAAGCTGACGATAAGTTTTGATGTCCCATTTTAGACTTCTAAGAGACTTGCTCAAATCAGCATCGATAGCAAAACGACTTACCAATGAGTTCCCACACTTGATATTGATGTCGATATTGGGGAAGGTTTCCAACTCGGTAAAATTGCTTTCAGGGGAATAATAAGCATTCTTTAACAACTCAATCCACAAACGCAAACGGCAGATTTTGACTGAGTTAGGGTTGATATCCACACCAAAAAGGCAGTTTTCTATAATGGCTTGTTTCTCTTTGAACAAAGATTGTTGGACTACTTGTCTTTCAGGCAGTTGGCTTGCTTTGTAATTAGATGTATCCCCGCCAAATGTGTGTTTGATGGCTTTTTCAGTTCTCGGCATTGGTGCAATATAACAAAACTCCTCCCCCGTTTCTTTTTCTGTGATGAATAACTCATCGTTTACCACTTCTACCCAATAGTTTTTTAAAGGTCTGCCCTCAAAATCGCAGAGAATACCCAAGTCATTTTTTATTGCTATGATTTCATTAAGTGCCGATACCAAAAAGTGTCCCGAACCTGCCGCAGGATCGCAAATTTTAAGGGTATTCACAATCTTGTTAGCTTCTTTAATGTCTTTGATTTGATTATAAATTTCGGTCAAACTTCTCGAGAGTTCCAAACTTTCGGAAAGTTGGTAGCCAGCTTCCTTAAATTTCTGCACTACGGCTCTGCGGATAGTTTCCCGACACATATACATAGTAATAAAACCCGGTGTAAAAAATGAGCCGTCTTTATAGCCATTGATTTTCTCGAAAATCAAACCAAGAACCGAAGCATTAATCAGTGTTTTATTATCTTCCTGAATTTCCTCACTGCCTTCTGCTCCAAAATTATAGGCATCTAAAAACTCCAAAAAATACTGTAGCGTATTTAGCTTGCCTGTTCTCTTTTTGCCTTGCGGGTCTTTTAACACGGTTTGCGAAAAAATCGGAATGTTTATATTATCTTTAAGATTGCTGATAAAAATGGTTTGTTGTTCAGTATCTGTCGGCTCAAAAAGCGATGAGTTGAGATACGGCACTTTCTCAAAAATTTTCTTTACCTCTTCGTTCCTCTCATCGTGTTGGCGAGCCAAAACCTGAAAAAATAAACTGTTTAGGTCATCATAACTTTTAATTTTGTCGGAGTGAAGAAACGAATATGACGCATCGCCTTTGTGGTAGGTGATGAGTTGGGCTTCTAATAGTTTCAAAAACAAAATGCGGTTTACCCAAGTGATGCTCAGTTCAAGAGCCACATTAAAAAGCCTTTCTTGCTCTGTCTTCCCAAATTGGCTTGGTTTTTCTAATCGGCTCATTTTGTCCAAGCTATCTAACTGAATGACAGCATTTTCCAAAATTGTTCCTGTATGTCTTTCGCCTGCTTTGTTTCGCTCAATCAGCTTTTTGTTCCCCTCTTTGATTTCTGTCAAGCCGATAATATGCAACAACTCGCTGTAAAAGCGTTTGTCAAGGCTGTTACTGTCGTTGGCGAAGGGAAGTTTTAAAAGATGCTCTGGGGACAGTATTTTAAACAAGGGTATCAGGTCGTTGTCATCTATAGCCCCCGAATTAACTCTTGGGAATGAAAAATAAGTAAATTCAATCTCTGCGCTTATCTCGCCAATAAACGGTTCGGCAACCTGTTTGTAGAAGAAATCGGTTTTGGTATCTGCCAAACGTCCTGCTTCAAAATCATTGAATAGCTTGACAAGGTTTTTGTTTTGGGCAAAAAGTCTGTCTAACAACATCGCATCAAAAATAAACCATTCATAGATGTTAGTAGCTGCCAAGTGTTTGATTTCCAAATTTTTGTGAGTAACTCTTTCTCGCAAGTAATACAAAATCAACTCTTGAAAGGCTTTTTTGTTGATATTATCTCTTGTGAGCATTTCTACTTTATTGCTTGGTTTTTTAGCTTCAATGATTACGCCGACAGGGCTTTTAGCGGTGCTGCCATTGTGAATAACCAAGTCGTTTCGCCCTTTGGTATTGAGGAAATGGTGAGGGTCGTAATAGGTTTTCTTGAGAAAATCGATGAGCAAGTTTTTATGAAATTCCTCGCTCTCAGTATCATTTACTCTCTCGAGTAAAGTAATGAGATTAGTTTTAAAATTGTCAATTTCAGTTCGGCTGGGTTTTAATTTCAAAAAGGCTTTGTTGAGTGCCTTTCGTGGCGTTAGTTCTTTTAAAATCATCTTAAGTTTGCATTTGAGCCTCACGTAATCTGCTAATCAAAAATAAAGAAAGAGATTAACTATGACAAAAAATTGTTTACTAAATTGGGATAAAAATTAAAAGCCCAATTTATGCTTTATCATCTTCTTCGCCTTATCGTCTTGATAGCCATTCGTGTGTTTTTCAAGTCTATACATTTGAAAAATATAGACCATATCCCTAAAAAAGGTGCGCTTATCTTAGCCGCCAATCACCCAAGCACCTTTTTAGACCCATTAGTTGGGGCTTTGTTTGTCCCACGGAAAATTCATTTTTTGGCGAATGGAGGTATTTTCAAAGTCCCTGTTATTGCTTGGTTGCTTCGCCGTCTCTATACCCTTCCTATCTATCGCCAACAAGACAGCCAAGTCGCTTCTATAAAAAATGAGGATTCATTTAGAGCCTGTTATGAGCTTTTAGAAAAGAAAGGGGCAATCATTATTTTTCCTGAGGGTACGAGCGAAAACGAACGCAAACTCCGCAAAATCAAAACAGGTACGGCACGCATTGCCTTAGGAGCAGAGGCAAAAAATGACTTTGCTCTTGATGTCAAGATTGTTTGTGTAGGGATTAACTATACCAACCCTCGCAAATTTCGAAGTCGCCTTATGGTGAGTTTTGACGAGGCAATTGCAGTAAAAGATTACAAAGAAAGCTATCTCCAAGACAGCATAAAAACAGTCCAACAACTTACTGATGAAATAAAAGAACGCTTAGAAGCCATGATAGTTGTTACTGAAAATAAGGAAATAGATGAGTTGGTAGAAAAAATAGAAAGGCTCTACACGAGTACGTTGAGAAAGGAATTGGACTTGCCAAGTGCTGAAACGGAGCAAATTTTTGTGGTAGCCCAGTATTTTGCAGAAGCAGTGCATTACTTTGAAGCAAAGCAACCAGAAAGAGTAGATAGCTTGCAGGCAAATATCCATCAGTATTTTAGTTTATTAGAAAAGTACAAACTGAGTGATAGCTTGATAGTACAGCCTATCTTAGACAAAAAGGCAAAGATAAAAGGAGTTTTGACTACTTTACTGGGCTTCCCTTTGTACCTCTATGGATTGATACACAATCTTTTACCTTATGAACTGCCTGCTATTTTTACCCATGCCATCACCAAAGACATTACATATCATGCCCCTATGAATATCACCTTTGGAATCTTCACCTTTCTTGGTTTTTATACAGTTTATGCTTGGGGATTTTATCATTTTATTCCACATGGAGGTTATTTATTTGCCTACTTGACTTCGCTTGTACTCTCAGGTTTTTTCACTTACCGATATTGGTTTTATCTTTTGGATTTGATAGGAAAGTGGAGAATCAGCAATTTGGTTAAAAATCCTGATTTTCAATTACTTTTAGATTTGCGCAAAGGAATTATTGAGGAATTAGAAAAAGCAAAACAAGAATATTTAGAAAGCCTGGGAGCGAAACAGAAAACAGAGAATTTTTAGAACAAATATGCCAAATATTACGTATATGTTAAGAAACTAAAACGCCAAATTAGTAAGCCAGCCTATTTTAACAATAATATACTCTTACTATTTTTTATTTTTTTTTACAAATCTTTTAAAATTATGGTACTCAATGGCTTAGTGGCTATCTACCCAATGCTTATTTTTTTGTATTTGGTAATTACGCCCGTTGCGGCATATTATGCACAAACTACGCTCAAACAATCTTTCAAAAAATGGTTCCTTATCAGTGCTTTATTACCATTTGTTTCGGTTTTTGTTCTGCTGATTTATACTTTATTTTTTCATAAAAAGAAGCAAGAAAAGACCACATAAAACATTCTATATAAAAATAAAATAGGCTAACGCAGTTGTTAGCCTATTTATTTTGAACTTTATTGTATCTAAAAGTAAAAGATTACTTCACTTCTACTTCTGCACCTGCTTCTTGTAATTTCTTCACTAAATCATCAGCAGCTGCTTTGTCCACACCTTCTTTTACAGGTTTTGGTGCGCCATCTACTAAGTCTTTAGCTTCTTTCAAGCCTAAGCCAGTCAAATCTTTTACTAATTTAACTACCGCTAATTTGTTAGCACCAGCAGATTTCAAGATAACATCAAAAGAAGTTTTCTCCTCTGCCGCAGGCGCCGCACCACCCGCTGCCGCACCACCAGCTACCATTACAGGAGCCGCTGCCGCAGGCTCGATGCCGTAGTTATCTTTCAAAATTTTTGCTAATTCATTTACTTCTTTTACAGTCAAATTCACCAATTGTTCTGCAAGTTCTGTCAAGTTTGCCATTTTTATTGAAATTTAATCTTGTCCAACAATAAATTTAAAATAAAATAATAAAAATAAGTATCTGCTTAATCGCAGGGAATCAAAGTGTTAAAATTATCCTTCCCTTTCAGAAAGGGTTTTAAGTACACCAGCAATTTTATTTCCACCACTTTGCAATGCACCAATAACATTTTTCGCAGGAGATTGCAATAGTCCGACCAACTCACCAAGTAAGTCTGCCTTAGATTTCAAGGTAGCTAAGGTTTCTAATTGGTCTTCGCCAATGAAAATATCTTTGCTGATAGAAGCTCCCTTCAACAAAGGCTTCACCGTTTTGTCTTTGCGAGGATTTTTGCTTCTAAACTCTTTTAACAACTTTGCAGGAGTATTCGCTGAGTCAGGGGAAATCATAATGCCTGAAAACCCTTTCAATACCTCTTTGTCAAATGCTGAGAAATCACCAAGTGGAGCTAAAGCCTTCTTAATCAAAGAGTTTTTAACCACTACGTACTCTACGTTTTTCTCAAAGCACATCCTACGGAAAGCATTGGTTTCAGCGACATTCATACCAGAGGCATCAGTAATATAGAAGTTTTGTCCTGCTGCCAATTTTTCACTCAACTCTTGAGCTATCTGAATTTTTTCTTCTCTCGTCATAGTTCAATTCGTTTATAGTCCCGGTATGCTTGCTTTGTCTATTTTGATGCCTGGACTCATGGTGCTTGACATAAAAATACTTTTAATGTAAGTACCTTTGGCTGCCGCAGGTTTCAACTTTGCTATTACGTTAATCAATTCGCGTGCATTGTCCTTAATCATTTCAGGAGAGAAAGAAACTTTCCCTATACGAGTATGAATAATACCAGTCTTATCTACTTTGAAGTCAATTTTACCCTGCTTTACTTCCTTCACTGCTTTCCCTACTTCCATAGTAACTGTACCCGATTTAGGATTTGGCATCAGACCTCTCGGACCTAACACGCGCCCCAGTTTACCTACCTTCGCCATTACTGTTGGCATAGTGATAATGACATCAATATCCGTCCAGCCACCAGCAATTTTGTCTATATAGTCATCTAAACCCACATAATCAGCACCAGCTTCTTTGGCTTCAGCCTCTTTATCAGGGCTGCAAAGTACCAATACTCTCACTTGTTTGCCTGTCCCGTGTGGCAAAGCGACTACGCCTCTCACCATTTGGTCAGATTTTCGTGGGTCAACCCCCAAGCGTACATCTATATCCACAGAAGCATCAAACTTAGCGTAGTTTAGTTCTCTGACCAAAGATACCGCTTCGTCCAACGAGTATTCTTGTTGTGGGTTGTACTTTCCAAGTACTTCTTTTTGTTTTTTAGTTAATTTTCCCATGTTACTCGCTTTAAATTACTTTGTTAATGAATCAGTGCGAATGGAAGCTTTCGCTTATCTGGTAGTAACAATCCCAAATTTGACTCACTATCAAAAGCAAATTTTCTTTACATTTAGTTTTCCCAAGGTGCTTTTCCTGTAACAGTTACGCCCATGCTTCGAGCTGTACCTGCTACCATTTTCATGGCTGACTCTATTGTAAAACAATTCAAGTCAGGCATTTTTGTTTCTGCAATTTTCTTTACTTGTTCCCAAGTAAGAGAGCCTACTTTAGTACGATTTGGAGAAGCAGAACCAGACTTAGCTTTTACTGTTTCCAAAATCAATACGGGTGTAGGAGGAGTTTTGATTACAAAGTCAAAAGACTTGTCAGAGTAAACAGTAATCACTACTGGTAATACTTGACCTGCTTTGTCTTGTGTACGTGCATTAAATTGCTTGCAAAACTCCATGATATTCAGACCTTTGCTACCAAGAGCAGGTCCGATAGGGGGTGCTGGATTTGCCGCACCGCCTTTTACTTGTAACTTTACGTAACCTGTAATTTCTTTTGCCATTGTTATTCTATATCTTCTTACGTAAACTATTCTTCTTTTGCTACTTCGATATAATTCAGTTCTACAGGGGCATTTCTACCAAAGATTTTGACCATTACTTTCAATTTCTTTTTCTCGTCAAAAACTTCCTCGACTACACCTGAAAATCCGTTAAAAGGTCCATTCATTACTTTGACTATCTCGCCCACGTGGTAGGTTACATCGTGTTTGATTTCGTGTTCGTCAGCCTCCTCTACTTTGCCAAGTATTCTGCTCACATCAGATTCTCGCATCGGTTTAGGAAGCGTATTAGGGACGTTTTTATCGTAATCTAAAAATCCTAATACTCCGGGAACGCTTAAAATGGTATGAAGTACCTCCCCATGTCGTAAGTTAGCATTAAGCATGACATAGCCAGGCAAGATATTCTTCTCTACAGCAACTTTCTTACTTTTGCCGTCTTTCATCTTACGCACTTGATATACTTTTTCCGAAGGAGTAAGCACTTGGGCGACGTATTCCTCAAGTTTTTGGATAGAAACTTCTTTCTCGAGGTAAGATTTCACTTTCTTTTCTTGCCCACTTACTACTCTCAGCACGTACCATTTTAAGTCACTCATGGTTTAGCAATGAATTTTATTTATTTAAACTGCAAAGAGGGAAATTAGAAGGAATCATACAACGCCTTCAATCCTTTATCAAAACTGAAATCGATAAGAGCAATAATCACTGCAAATATTAGGGAAGCAACTAATACTAAAATAGTGTGGGATTGTAACTCTTTGTACTTAGTCCAAGTTACATGCTCTACCATC
The DNA here is from genome assembly GCF_900113045.1 of Thermoflexibacter ruber. Lineage (GTDB taxonomy): Bacteria > Bacteroidota > Bacteroidia > Cytophagales > Thermoflexibacteraceae > Thermoflexibacter > Thermoflexibacter ruber. The sequence goes on along the minus strand of NZ_FONY01000019.1, from coordinate 90,306 downwards.
TCATTTTTACACTCTTTGACAAACTGAATTATCTTGTTCATTATCTTAACTTTTTAATTGCACGGGTGGCAGGGATCGAACCCGCAACCTACGGTTTTGGAGACCGCCACTCTACCAGTTGAGCTACACCCGTAAGACTACCTTCAAAATTGGTTCGCAAAGGTAGAAATATTTTTTTGATAATCCAATTTGTTATGTAAAAATTTATTTCAACTTATTTCTTTGGTTCACTTTTGTCCTTTCTGCCAAAGACGGAAAAATGCACGTATCGCTTGGGATGTTCGCGAAAATCTACCAATAACTTATCTAAATCGGCGATGGTTTTGTTCAGATTTACGTAAACTGAATCGTTGCCCATGAGTTTAGTGAGGGTTTCACCTTGTTTCATGGAGTTGAGCATTTCATTAAGATTTTCCACAGATTTGCGTGCCTCTTGCATGGTGCTGGCAAGTTTCATAGCATTGACCGAATCTGCAATAGTGTTCATCTTGCTCATCAGCGGTTTAATACTCTTTTCTGTTTCGACCAAAGAGGTAGAAAGTTTGTCTAAATTAGACGTGATATTGCTGATTCTTTGGCGATTATCTATCATAATGCGATTGACATTGCCTGTGGTGGATTCTAAGTTATTCAAAATATTTTTGATGTTGCTGCTCAGTCCCTTATACTCTGTAAGCAGTTGATTTACTGAGGTGATGGTAGTATCTAAGCTACTCATGAGGGGATTAGCTTTAGAAGCTACCATGCCCATCAATCCTTGGTCTATGTTGGCTTTTAGTGTATCATCTTGCTTGATTGCTTGTCCTTGATTGACTACTATTTCTATCATCTTCCCTCCCAAAAGCCCGTTATCTTTTAGAATAGCCACAGAGTTTGTATTTAGCTTTATCTTTTTGTCCAAATCAAACTCTACTAAAATCTTACTGCTTTGGTTCTGCAAGATTTCCGTAGCAATAACTTTCCCTACGCTCATCCCGTTGATTTGCACAGGGTTAGAAGGAACTAAGCCATCTATTTTATCATATACTACAAAGTAAGTAGCTGTAGAAGAAAGGAAATCGTATCCTTTTAAAAAGTTTACTCCAAAATAAAGGATTACTCCGCCAATGACTGTGAGCAAACCCACTTTAAGTTCTTTTGACACTGATTTTTAGATGATTAAGTTAGTGTTATTATATCTGCTAAGCCTCTATTAGGGTTTATAAATGCTAATAGGGTTTTACAAAGTTAATAACAATTGCTTTTATTTCTTGTTTTCTACTGCATTTTTGTATTTTTCTATAGCTTTAAAAATGCCATAAGCGATATTTTTCTTGCCGTGCTTCCCTTCTAAGTAGTTCTCCTCATCTTGATTAGTCAAGAAACCTACTTCCACTAAAACACTGGGCATGGCTGTTTTCCAAAGTACTACAAAGCTACTTTGTTTTACCCCTCTGCTTTTGCGTTGGGCGGTTTCTACAAACTCGTTTTCTATGTACGAAGCTAATCGGAGGCTATTGTTTTGAAAATTATTTTGATAATTAGCTAAAATAATGTGGCTCATAGGGGAGTTAGGGTCAAAGCCGTCGTATTTCTCTAAGTAATTAATCTCACTGAGAATTGCTGAGTTTTCTCTTAGGGCGACCTCATCATCTTCGTCTATGTTACTTAACCCCATGATGTAAGTTTCTGTACCACAAACGTTTGCAGAGGAAGCCGAGTTACAATGGACAGATATGAACAAATCACCGTTTTCTCTATTGGCTAACCTTGCCCGCTCTCTAAGTTCTACAAACTGATTTTCGCTGGTGCGGGTGTAAACAACTTGGATATCGGGCAAATAGGTTTTTATCAAAGCACCCACTTCCATAGCTACGTCAAAACAAACATCTTTTTCCTGTAGTTTTTTGCCAAAACAACCAGGGTCTTTTCCTCCGTGTCCTGCATCAATGACTATCTTTCCTAACTTGTTGGGTTTTATACACAAAGGCGTATAAGAAGCTAATACAAGGCAACTTATTAGCAAAGTTGCAAATAATTGCTTTTTCATGCGAAGTAAAGGGGTTAATTTTAAATTATAAAGTATTAAAGCAATTGCTATTAAAGTAGAGCCACACCTACTTTTAACGAATTAAGAATAAATAAAATTGTATCTCAGCTATAATTTATGTTAAATCTTACATGCTTGTTTGTATGCAAAATTGCATAGTGCTAATATTGTAGCCTTAAAATATGTCTATTGTAATTTTTGATGTACTTTTTAACAAAAAAAGCAAATCTTTGTAAAAAACTAAAATATTCAATAAAAATATTATTGATTTTTAGTTGTTTTTGTCATACCTACGGTTTATTCGCACAAACAGAACCTGCGGATGATACAAGTAAAGATTCTACCTTTATCAAAAAAGACTCTATTCCAGTCAGAGATATTAAAACAACGGTTATTTACTCTGCCAAAGATTCCATTCGCTTTAACGTTATCAAACAAAAAGTCTATCTCTATGGAGATGCCAAAGTTACTTATGGAGAAATTGCGTTGAAAGCCTACAAAATAGAAATAGACTGGAAAACAAGCATAGTCAAAGCCACAGGTCGCAGAGATACGGTAAAAAATGAAGATATAGGCTTACCTGTTTTTACTGATAAGGGAGTAGATTACAAGGCAAAAGAAATGACCTACAACTTCAAAACACTTAAAGGTGTTATCAATAGTATTACAACTAAACAAGGGGACGGATTTATAGTAGGAGAGCGAGTCAAGAAAGACCAATATGACAACCTTTTCATGGGCAGAGGGATTTATACTACTTGCGACCTTCCACACCCGCATTTTGGGATTCGGGCTAAGAAAATCAAGGTAATTCCGGGGAAGTTGGTCGTAGCGAGTATGTTTAACTTGGAGTTAATGGATATTCCTTTGCCGTTGGGCTTCCCATTCGGCATGTTCCCCCAACCTAAAAAGCGTGCTTCGGGTTTTGTCATGCCCCAATATGGAGAAACGCGGGAGAGAGGTTTTTTCCTTAGTCAAGGCGGTTTTTATTTTGCTATTAGTGATTATGTAGATATGCAAATTTTGGGAGAGATTCACTCTCGCGGTGGCTGGGGGGCTACTATGCAATCTAACTATTTAAAAAAATATGCCTTCAATGGGAATTTTGCCTTCCGTTATAATCGCAGAGTAAATGAAATCCCCGGAAGTTTAGAAGCAAATATCGTCAATGATTTTAATATTACTTGGAGTCATACGCCTCAAAGCAAGGGCAATGGAAGGTTTAGTGCCAATGTCAATGCTGGGACAAATAGCTTTAATCGGAATAACTCCTTTCAACCCAATAACTTTCTTCAGTCTTCTTTCAACTCCTCTGTAAACTATACCTATACTTTCCCTACCCTTCCTTTTACTTTTAGTGCAAGCCTGCGACACACACAAAATATCATTACCAAAATAGTAGATGTCGCTCCTGACATCAATCTGACTATGCAAAGATTGCAACCATTTAAAAGTAAAACAGGGAAGAAAACCCTACTCTCTGAGCTTTCTTTTAGCTACAATATGACGGGTAGGGCTACGATTACCAACCTTTTCCAAGGCGGTAGTGGCTTCTCCTCTGCGGAAGGAGTGAAACTTGCTAATGTAGCTACCAGAGCAGATACGGTAGCTTTTAACTTCCAAAATTTGTCGCGTATTTTCCAAAATACCCGAATGGGTATGGAGCATAATATCCCTCTAAGTACCTCTGTTACCGTACTGAAGTATATCACTATGAACTTAAATGCTACCTACAAAGAGGTTTGGTATCCAGAAAAATATAGCTATACTCCTATCAAATCAGATTCCGTACAAATAGATACGCTTAGAGGTTTTTCCCGCTTCAATGACTACAACGGAGGTCTGAGTATGCAAACTCGCTTGTATGCTTTTTACTATCCTAAGTCTAAAAAAATAGAAGCCATCAGACATGTGATAAATCCTTCGCTATCTTTATCTTATACTCCAGACTTCAGTTCACCTTTTTTTGATTTTTACCAGCAAGTACCTATTCAAAAAAGGCAACTGACCAGCGTAGGCGAGGCAACAAGAGAGATAGTTGCCCCCATTTCTCGCTTCAATGGGATTTACAGCACACCGCGCAGAGGGGAAGCAGGAACTATTAGCTTCAACCTAACGAATACTTTAGAAGCCAAATTGAGAAAATCTGAGGAGGATACTGCCGCCAAGAAGCCCGCAGAAAAAATCATGCTTTTAGACAACTTTGGCTTTACTACCAGCTATAACATGATAGCAGACTCTTTCAAACTCGCCCCCATCGCCTTGAATGCAAGAACGAGATTGTTTAAAAAATTAGATATTAATTTCTCGGCTACGCTTGACCCTTATACCTTTGAATTGCAAAGTATTAACCCTACTACGGGAAATATTATACAAAGACGAGTAGATAAATATGCTTGGCAGACGGGCAACGGTATCGGCAACTTGACTAATGCCAATGTGGCTATATCTACTAACTTTAAGCCACCTTCTGCTAAAAAAGAATACAAAGACAGCCGCTATACAGAAGAGGAGTTAGCCTTTATCAATGCCAATCGCAATCTCTATGTAGAGTTTGATGTGCCTTGGACGTTAAATATCAGCTATAATTTTAGCTATTCTAAGCAAGGATTTGCAAAGTCTAACATCGTGCAGACCTTGAATTTTAATGGAGATGTCAGCATTACTAAAAAGTGGAAAATAGGCTTTAACTCAGGCTATGACTTTGTAGCTCAGGCATTGAGTTTTACGCAGTTCAATATCTCTCGTGACCTACACTGCTGGGCAATGACGGCTACTTGGATTCCTTTCGGACCCAGAGCAGGTTATACAGTTGATATCAACGTAAAATCTGCCTTGCTTAGAGATTTGAAATTGAGTAGGAGAAACAGTTGGTATTTTAGATAAAATATTTCCTCAAAAAGCCTTGACTAACAGTAATTTATCCAAAGTAACCAATTCATAGCCTTCCTTTTGCAGAAAGGTTATTAGCAAAGGAAGTGCTTTGAGGGTATTTTCCCTGTCCTTGCCTGAGCTATGTAATAAAATAATGCCTCCATTATGAGCGTATTTTTCTACTCTTGCCAAAATTTCTTCGGGGCTATTTCTGCTTGTATCCCAGTCATAAGTATCTATAGACCAATTAATTATCTTGTAGTTTCTAATACCCAACTCTATGATTTGCTCATCGGTCATTACTCCATAGGGAGGACGAAAAAGTAAGGGCTGGATTTCAAGATACTTGACAAACTCTTGCTCTGCCAAAGCAAGGTCTGCCAATGCCTGCTCCGTTGTCATTTCAGTCATTTTTTGATGGGCAAAAGAGTGATTTCCTATTAGGTGACCAGCGTTTTTAATAGCTTCTGCGTTATACCGATAGGCTTTTAAGCGGTTAGCTATCAGAAAAAAAGTGGCTTTTACTTTATATTTATCTAAAATTCTCAACACTTGTGGGCAATACCAATCATCTGGACTATCATCAAAAGTAAGGGCAATCTGTTTTATTTTTTTGCGTTTGGCGGCGGGTTGCTCTAAAAAATATACATCAGGGAACTTGTAGGCTTGGCGTTCTATTTCTTTTTTAAAAAGATATTGCGCCTCATTGCTTGGCTCGCCGTTCATAGATGTTTGATAAGAAAAAGAGGAATTAGAAAAGTCTTGCAAATATCTTACAGTTTTTTGGTGGGTAAAAGGCTTAAAAGTATATAAGAGGGCATAAAAGGAAATAAAAAGCAAGCAAATAATCAACAATTTTTCTTTTATATTCTTCATTTTCATTGTTTCCCTTTTGAATTCTTTTTCAAATTTTCTGGCGTGCTTGCTCTCTGACCTCATCACAAAGTTGAAATATTCTTCTTTGCAAACCTTGTAATGCTTTTCCCTTGTCTTCTGCACTTTGATAAATGCTTAATGTACTATCAATTTCCTCTTTTAGTGTATCTTCATTAATCATCGCAAAAATCATGTTGTATTTGTGAACAAGGTCATTGATAGCTTTGCTATTTATTTGTCCCTCTTTGCTAATCATGTTTTGATAATCTTTTTTAAGCTCATCTAATACATTGATGACTTGTTGCATCAGTTCTTTTTCAAACGCTGTATCACCTTGACTAAATTCTTGTATCTGACTCAGGTTCAGACTTAGCTCATAATCAGAAGGTTGCTTAGGAGGGAGATGTTTTTGCAACTTTTGCAATAAATCGGACATCTCAAAAGGTTTAGTCAAAAAGTCAGTAATTTGAATATCTTTTATCTTTTCAGCTATGTCTGTATATGAGTAAGCCGTCATCAGAAAGATAGGGATGGTTTGGAAGGGACTACCTGTTTTATTCCTGATTGCTTTGATAGTTTCACTGCCGTTAAGTATAGGCATATTCATATCTAAGCATAGTAAGTCATAATGCTTATTTTCTAACTTTTGCAAAACTTCCTGCCCATTTTTTGCCGTTTCCACATCAAAACCAATATTTTGCATTTTCTTTGTAACGACCATGAGGTTGATTTCGTTATCATCTGCAATCAGTACAGAACGATTGGCATACTGATACATGATTGATTTGTCCTGCAAGGTGCTTATAGGTTTGCTTTGCTCAAAAACAAGTTCAAAGTAAAAAGTTGTGCCTTGATTTGCCTTGCTCTCGACAAAAATTTGCCCGCCCATTGCCTCTATCAACTGCTTGACAATAGTCAAACCCAACCCTGTTCCTCCATAAAGGCGATAAGTTTCGTTACTTTCTTGGGTGTAAGGCTCAAAAATAGAAGCCAATTTGTCTGCGGCTATACCTACGCCTGTATCCTGCACTACAAACTTAATGCGAAACTTGTTTTGTACGGTGATTTCTTCTAAACTTGCGGCTACTCGTACTTCTCCCTTTTCAGTGAACTTGAGCGAGTTACTTACCAGATTATAGATAATTTGGGAAATACGAGTAATATCTCCTAATAAATAGTCTGGAATTTTCTCATCAATAGAAAAAAGCAATTTGATTTCTTTCTTATCAGCTAAGGACTTGAAAGCTAAGGCGATATTATTGAATATCTCTCCTAAGTTAAAGGGAACCTGCTCAAAAGTAATTTTCTTTTCTTCTAACTTAGAAAGGTCTAATAAGTCATTAACAATGGTTTTTAGTTGCGTAGCTACTTGCACAAGGGCTTTTAGGTAGCCTTGTTGCTGTTCGGTGGCGGTTTCTTCTAACATCTCAGCTAAGCCCAAAATTCCATTTACAGGAGTGCGAAGTTCGTGGCTGGCTTTAGCAAAAAAGTCATTTTTCATGGCTTTGGCTCTTTCCAATTCTTGATTTTTCATCAAGATTAATTCATTTTCCAAAGCAGTTTTTTCATGTTTTATCTCCAATAGCTCTTTTTCCATTGCCGTAGCACGCTGCTCTGTAACTATTTCTTGCAACTGCTCATACCGCATAACCTCATCTCGCATGACGCAGATATAATACGCATCGGCATCGTTTCGTTTTTTGGTCAGGATTAAATCCAAAATTTGGGTAGGATTATGGGGAAAATTAATTTCTACCCTTGGGAAAATAAGTTGCTCGTCGTCTGGGGTATCTTTCAAAATTTCGTGGATATTGTCTATGATAGGAATAGGAACGGTACTTTGTTTTTCTTTGTAATCGCTAAGTGCAATGATTGTATCGCATGAGTCTATCAAATACCCATTTTTATCAAAAAAAATTACCTGACACTTCTCTTCGTTCAGGAGAAAGTTTACCTTAAAGTCGATGAGTTTCATTAAAAAAGTAGTTATAGAGAATCAACTTGCAAAAATAATACGAGTTTCTAAAAATCAGTGTATTCTGTCCCCTCTTACATCAAGGTTTGCAATAATTTCTGCTTCTATTCTCAAAAACTCCTGCCAACGTTGAGCTACTTTTTCTTTGGGAAGGTATTGGCGTGCCAAATCCATAAATGTAGTATAATGCCCTGCCTCAGAAACCATAAACTCATAGTAAAACTGCCTCAAATCGGGGTCGGAGTGATTTTGCCAAAGCATTTTGAAACGCTCACAACTGCGTGCTTCTATCAAGGCACATACCAATAATTTGTCTAATAGCCTTACTTCCACAGAATTACCTTTGGTGATGTGTGCCATGAGTTGGTTTACGTACTCGTCTTTGCGTGCTTTGCCTAACTTGATACCTCTGCGTTTCATCTCTGCCAATACTTTCTCAAAATGTTCCCATTCCTCTGCTACAATGGGGGCAAGGGTTTCTACTAAGGCTTCTTTTTCAGGAAACTCTACAATCAAAGAAATACAGGTCGTAGCCGCTTTCTGCTCGCAGTAAGCATGGTCTATGAGAATTTCTGCAATATTTTTTTCTGCTACATCTGCCCAGCGTGGGTCAGTGGGTAATTTCAAGTGCAACATAACAAAAAATTTACCTTGCCTTCCAACTCGTATGGGTTCTAATATTGGCTTTGAGTTGGTTGAGCATAGAATACAAACCAAAATAAGTGCGATTCAAATAAAGTGCTTCTTTTGAGCCTCTTGGCTTGGTAGAATTTTTAAGCTCAGGAGTTTTGGCTAACTTTTCTCCAAAATCATATAGCATTTTAAAGTACTCATTGTTCCCAAAGTCAAAAGTTTCTTGGCGGAAAGGGCTGACCGTCAGGCGAATCATGTCTTTAAAAATATTGGTAAAAAGTTCCTTTTCATGCTCGGTGTCATCTTCATAGATAAAGCCCAACTCATAAAAAGCATCTAACATCATCTTATCATCATCTATGATTTGTGGGTTAATTACTTTGAAATGAACGCGATAGTACTCCAAAGGAATGACTTTGACGCAACCAAAATCTATGATGCCCATAGTTCCGTCTGCCCGCATCAAAAAATTGCCGGGGTGCGGGTCTGCATGAACTGATAACAATTCGTGCATCTGGTAATCGTAGAAATCCCACAAAGATTGCCCAATTTTGTTGCGGACTTCCTGAGAAGGATTGGTCGCTAAAAACTCGTTGAGGTGCTGCCCTGTAAGCCAATCCATTGTCAAGATTCGCTTAGAGGAATACTCTGGGTAGTATTGGGGGAAATCAATATTGGGGAGATGGGCGCAGGCTTGCGAAATTTCTACTCCCCTTTTTAGCTCCAACTCGTAATCCGTTTCTGCAATAAGCATCTGCTCTACCTCTCCCATATACATCTGCAAGTCTTTTTCTTGCAAGCCAAGTATCTGTTTTGCAAAGGGTTTGACCATTTTTAGGTCAGAACTTATGCTTTCCGCTACGCCCGGGTATTGCACTTTTACGGCAAAATATTTTTCTCCTTTGCTTGCCTTATGTACCTGCCCAATAGAGGCAGCATTAACGGCTTCTTTGGTAAAAGTATCAAAAATTTCTGTGGGAGATTTGCCAAAATACGTTTGAAAAGTTTTGACTACTAAGGGATAAGAAAGCGGCGGAGCAGAATACTGTGCCATAGTAAATTTATCGGTGTAGGCTTGGGGGAGCAGGTTCTTGTCCATGCTCATCATTTGGGCTACTTTAAGCGCGCTACCTTTTAGTTCGCTCAATGCCCCATAAATATCTTCTGCATTTGCTTTGTCTAAGTCTTCCTTGCTTAGGTTGGGGTTTACTACTTTTTGAGCATAATGCTTTACGTAGTTTGCCCCTACTTTTACGCCTGTTTTTACAAACTTAGTAGCTCTCTCCACTTTAGAAGTAGGAATACTAGATTGAACTTTTAAATTAGGGTCTTTGATTTCGTCAGCCATGATTTTTAATATAGTGATTCTTTGAATAGTTGGTTGTTAATTGTTAGTTGTTAAATAGTTGAACAGCTACTTATGTTTTGAAATACAAAACTCAACTATTTAACTATTTTAACTATTCAACTATTTTAATTCTTGCTAAAAAGGAATTTGATAAAGTCGAAAGTAGCATCTGCAATATTTTTACCTAAGAGGTCAAAGGCTAAATTGACTGATTTCTCGATGGCAGCATCGGTGCGTTCAAAGTTTTTGCTACTATCGTATATCCAAAAGCGAATAATGAAAACGGTTTCCCACCAAATAGCCCCTGCGTAGCGTTCAGTCAAGAAAGTGCGGTCTGCAATTTCTCCTGTATAAACTCCTTCGGTAATAAGCTGAGAAACAAAGTCATGGAAAGTTTGCTTGCTTTCTTTCAATACGCCTCCATCCAAAGGAAAATCTTTCTGATTTTTAAAGCTATAAGTAGCAAAAGAGCGAACTGCTTTGAGGTTTTCTATCAAAGTAAAATAAAAAGATAGGATTTTTTCTCTTACTGTATAGCCTTCATATACTTGCTCTTGCTGGATTTTTTCTATGGTGTCTTTGAAAGTATCTGACCAAATGGCGGCTTCCAAATCATAAAAAGTAGTATAATGTTCATAAAAAGTCTTCTCTTCCCCGCCTATGTTTTTCATAAACAAGTAAATAGATTCTGGTCTTTTGCTGTTTTGCAACACATAGTCTATATAGTGCGTTTTGATGTCTTTGATGTCCATTGTGTATTGAATAAGTTATTAATTATCAGTTAGATGATTGATATTAGATGTTAGTATTGATACTTAATTTTTTTTACTTTATTTCTTTCAAAAATCATTTGTAAGCACACCTCACAGGTTTGTGAAACCTGTGAGGTGTAAAAGATTGATAATAATATTTTTTTACTCAAATAAATTCACAAACTAATTTTGTTTGGGTATATAAAAGAACTTCATCTTATAAACTATGAATTGAGCAAAAAGGTTGTATTTTCTTTAAGAAGAATGTTGAATTGCTTGGGTAATATCTGCGATGATGTCTTTGATATTTTCTAAACCTACGGAAATTCTGACCAAACCTGCTGTAATGCCTACTGCCTGCCTTTCTTCTTCTTTGAGTTTGGAGTGTGTCATAGAAGCGGGGTGAGTTGCCGTTGTTCTTACATCTCCTAAGTTTGCTGTTAATGAACACATTTTCAAGGCATCTAAAAACTTTTTGCCTTGCTCTAAACCTCCTTTGAGTTCAAAAGTTACTACTCCTCCGCCCAGACGCATTTGCCTTTTTGCCAAATCATGCTGAGGGTGTGAGGGCAAGAAAGGGTATTTGACTTTGCTAATCTGTGGCAGAGTTTCTAAGTAAGTAGCTAATTCTAAAGCATTTTGGCAATGCCTTTCCATGCGGACTGCCAAAGTTTCTAAGCTCTTAGAAAGCACCCACGCATTGAAAGGCGACATAGCAGGTCCCGTATGCCTTGCAAAAAAGCGAATTTGTTTGATGAGGTCTTTGTTTCCTAAAATAGCCCCGCCAATAGTTCTTCCTTGTCCGTCTATGAATTTGGTAGCAGAGTGGGTTACAATGTCTGCGCCATACTTAGCGGGAGTTTGCAAATAGGGAGTGGCGAAGCAATTATCCACATTCAAGATGAGCTTGTGTTTTTTTGTTAGCTTGCCTAACCATTCCAAATCTATAATGTCCAAAGCGGGATTAGAAGGAGTTTCCAAAAAAATCATTTTGGTATTGGGCTGGATAGCAGCTTCCCATTTTTCAGGCTCGGTAATATCCACATAAGTATGAGAAATCCCCCATTTAGGCAGTATCATGGTCAGAATCTGATGCGTAGAGCCAAAAACAGAACGCGAGGCAATGATGTGGTCGCCTGACTGAAGCAATGCCGCCATGCTCACAAACATTGCCGCCATGCCCGAAGCCGTCGCTATTCCGTCTTCTGTACCTTCTAAGAGGCATAGTTTTTCTATCAATTCGGAATTGTTGGGGTTGGAAAAGCGCGTATAAATGTTTCCTGCAATTTCATCAGCAAACAAAGCCCTGCCCTGCTCGGCAGACTCAAAAGTAAAACTTGACGTGAGGTAAAGAGGGACAGAGTGTTCTCTGAACTCGGTCTGCTCTACTTGGGTGCGAATGGCGTTAGTTTCAAAATTTTCGTAAGACATGATTAGATTGTTAGTTTATTCTAAAGTTTTGTTTTTTTGGCAAAACAGTTAATTTTGTTTAAAAACTATTTAAAGGTTTATTAGATTTGAGAGGTTTTTTTCTTAGTTCCTTGATTTTGAAGCACTATTGATGAAATCAAAGAATAAGCAACGCAAGTTATGCAAAAAATCTCAAAATGATGCTTCATAGGAGAATGATGCTGTAAATAAAATTTGTAATTTTCACGCTTTAAATAATCAAGCTAATTGTATGGTTTCCAAAACGTATGGTGCTTCTACTTATGGGGTTGATGCTTCTATTATTACTATCGAGGTCAATGTAATGCAAGGGACAAAGGTTTTCATGGTAGGTTTGGCTGATAGTGCAGTAAAAGAAAGTGAACAGCGTATTGAGTCCTCTTTGAAGCACTACGGCTATAAAATGCCAAGACAAAAAACTTTGGTGAACCTTGCCCCTGCTGATGTTCGCAAAGAAGGCTCTGCTTATGACCTACCTATTGCTTTGGGAATCTTAAAAGCCTCAGAACAAATCTTTTCAGAAGAATTAGAAAAGTACCTGATAATGGGGGAGTTGTCCTTAGACGGCGAGCTTAGACCTATCAAGGGTGTATTGCCTATTGCGATTGAGGCACGGAAGCGAGGATTCAAAGGTTTTGTACTGCCCAAAGATAATGCAAGCGAGGGAGCAATCGTCAATAATTTGGACATCATAGGGGTAAGCAATATCCAAGAGGCAATAGATTTTTTTGAGGGAAATTTAAAAATTACTCCTTTGGTAGCAAATACCAGAGATATTTTTTTTACTACTCAAAATGAATATGAAGCTGACTTTTCTAACGTGCAGGGGCAGGAAAATATCAAGCGTGCCTTAGAAATAGCAGCAGCGGGTGGGCATAATGTCATTATGATAGGACCTCCCGGCGCAGGAAAAACTATGCTTGCTAAACGATTACCCTCAATTTTACCGCCATTGACCTTGCACGAAGCCTTAGAAACGACCAAAATTCACTCTGTTGCGGGTAAATTAGGAAAAGCTATGGGACTAATTGCTCAAAGACCTTTTCGCTCCCCTCATCACACGATTAGCGATGTAGCCTTGGTTGGAGGCGGCGGTAATCCTCAACCCGGCGAAATTTCCTTAGCTCACAACGGCGTACTGTTTTTAGATGAACTACCTGAGTTTAAACGAACTGTGCTGGAGGTGATGCGACAGCCTTTGGAAGAGAGGAAAGTAACTATTTCCAGAGCAAAAATTTCCGTGGAGTTTCCTGCTAATTTTATGCTTATAGCCAGCATGAATCCTTGTCCTTGTGGCTATTACAACCATCCTGAGAAGGAATGTGTCTGCCCGCCCGGTGCAGTTCAGCGTTACCTCAACAAGATTTCGGGACCTCTTTTGGACAGGATAGACCTGCACATAGAAGTTACGCCTGTGTCCTTTGACCAAATGACTTCCAATAGACCCTCAGAAAGTAGTGAACAGATTAGGAAAAGAGTTATCAAAGCAAGGGAAATACAGACTGAGCGTTTTAAAAATCACAAAGGTATTTATTCCAATGCGATGATGCCCTCTCAGATGGTCAAAGATATATGCCAAATTAGTCAAGCAGGAAAAACCTTACTGAAAACTGCAATGGAAAAATTAGGACTCTCGGCACGTGCTTATGACCGTATTTTGAAAGTTGCTCGCACCATTGCAGACCTTGCAGGAAGTGAGGACATCAAAATAGAACACTTAGCCGAAGCTATCCAATTCCGTAGTTTGGACAGGGAAAATTGGGCGGGATAAAGTACTTACCCACCCAATTCTCCATAACTTGATTAGAATCGCAAAATGATGAATTACAAACTCTCTAACAAACTTGGCTCATTTTCTTGCTCTGCTACGCTTTCCTCTACCTTTCTTAATCTAACTCTCAAAGTAGTAATCCAAACCCCTAAGAGCGTCCAACCTACGACGGCAGGATAGAAAACTAAACGCAATCTTGAATCTAAATCATAGGCATTAAAACCGGGATTACCGCCATTGCCAGGGTGCAATGAATCGGTCAATCTTGGCAAAATATATATCAGAGGAATGTATGTAGCAAAAGCAAAAATGTTATAAATAGCACTGATTCGTCCTTTTTGCTGTCTATCCTCAAAGGAGTTTCGCAGAAGCAAGTAGGCAAAATAAATAAGCAAGGCAATAGCAGCAGCATTCTGCTTGGGGTCGCCACTCCAAGGACTGCCCCAAGTGAATTTTGCCCATTCCATTCCTGTCAGTATGCCTAATATGCCAAATACGATTGCCATGTTTGCAGATTCTACTGCCCAAGTATCATTGTTAAAAGAGGACTTTCTCAAATAACGAATAGAAAAAACAACAGAAACGGTAAGTAGAATCTGCATTCCAAACCACATAGGTACGTGAAAATGCAAATTTCTTATGGTTTCGTTTAGTATAGCTAAGCGGGGGGCTTCAAAAAGTAAACCTCCAATAATAGTATAAAAAAGCAAAACTACTGCTAAGATTTTCCACCAATTTTTAAATATAGTATTCATTTTCAAGGTCAATTAATCTTTAACCATTATCAATTTCAACTTCTTCTCCTCTTGCCTTTGCCCTTACCTTAGCCTCTAACTCTTCCATGAGTTCAGGATTATCTAAGAGAATAGTTTTTACCGCATCTCTGCCTTGTCCAAGTTTGTTAGTTTTATAAGAGAACCATGAACCAGATTTTTTGATAATTTCCATCTCACTGGCTAAGTCAATAATCTCACCTACTTTGGAAATGCCCTCGCCATAAATAATATCAAACTCAGCTTGCTTGAAAGGAGGGGCTACTTTGTTTTTTTGTACTTTTACTCTTGTTCTGCTACCTATCACATTTTCAGCACCTTCTTTGATAGCACTAATCCTGCGAATATCTAAGCGTACAGAGGAGTAGTACTTCAAAGCATTTCCTCCTGTGGTAGTTTCAGGGCTACCAAACATGACCCCAATCTTATCACGCAACTGATTGATAAATATGCAGCAGCAGTTAGTTTTGCTAATAGTTCCTGTGAGTTTTCGCAAAGCTTGCGACATCAAACGTGCCTGCAAACCCATTTTGCTATCGCCCATTTCGCCCTCTATCTCTGCTTTTGGAACAAGTGCCGCCACAGAGTCTATCACCAAAATATCTATAGCCCCAGAGCGAATCAAATGCTCGGCAATCTCCAAAGCCTGCTCGCCATTGTCAGGTTGTGAAACAAAAAGATTATCCAAATCTACTCCTAATTTTTCCGCATATACCTTGTCAAAAGCGTGTTCTGCATCTATAAAAGCCGCCAACCCGCCTGCCTTTTGAGCCTCAGCGATGCAGTGCAGCGTCAAAGTCGTTTTCCCTGAGGCTTCAGGTCCGTAAATCTCCACGATACGACCACGCGGCAAGCCACCTACGCCCAACGCAATATCCAAACCCAGCGAGCCTGTAGAGATACAAGGCACTTCTTCTACTTTATCGCCATTCAGTTTCATTACTGTTCCCTTGCCGTAGGTTTTATCCAACTTCGCAAGCGTTAGCTCGAGCATTTTTAATTTTTCAGATTTATCATCTACTGCTGCCATTTCCATTGTCTATTTTAAAGTTTAATAAAGTCTAATGCTGTTTTAAAGTTTCAAAGTTAAAAATTTGCTTCAAAAATAACTCACAAATATAAGTACTTTGTTTTGAAATTATGAAATTTATAATTGATTTTTTCAATAAATAAATAAAAATAGTAACAAATCTTTGATGTGTATGACTTTAAGTAAGCAGATTAAATCATAGATAAACATTTATACTCAATCAAAAGTGGTTTTGAAATTTTCTTTACTGCAAAGTCTCGGTTCTCTGACACTTCTTGTGTAAAACTTATGTAAGCATTGGACTTTAAGACTAACACAGTAGCTGTGCTATTTTTGTAGAAAATAATGAATATTATACCATATAAAACCGCGTAGCAGTGGCATATTTCACGCCTACAGCCTTGCTGTATATTAGTTGGGCTTATTCTTTTCTACCAAGATGACAGCCCTACGGGCTTAAAGTTAGATGTAGTATGGTTCATTGGCTAACTCTACAAAAAATGTAAGAGAACCAAAGTCCCTTTCTTAGCAAGAGAAAGGGATTGAAAAATCATTTTATTTTGAGTATAATTCTTATCCGTCAGTAATGTGCCTTGCCAATAAATAATTCTACCGATTAGAGTATGTTTAGAAAATAGCAAGCCATTTGTTGAAAAATACAAAAAGGGTGTTTTGAACGCCTCAGGCTTGGAATCTTGATAGAAAAATACTTCTTGAAAAGCCTCGTAGCGGCGAAATCTTGCCTTAAGATTTGGCGTTCTTGAGAAGCACTTTGCCTTCTTTTCTACAAAGATTTCGCACTTATGGAGGTTATCATTTTTCAATTTATTGAAAATCAATTTTTTATATTCTAAAATATACTCTTAGCACAGTTAAACCACTAAAAATTGACAAATCAAACTATAAATTAGAAAAAAATGGTAGATTTGTAATAGTTATAAACACCCCTAATTTCAAAACTTGCATTTCATCAATCCAAGTTTCTTTTTTGGCAATTTTTAGAATATAAAAAACTAAGTTTTATGGCTGAAATTAAACTCATTATCAACGAAAAAGAGCATACTGTTGATGTAGAGCCACAAATGCCACTCCTTTGGGTCATCAGGGACTTTGCTAACCTAACAGGCACAAAGTTTGGCTGTGGAATGTCGCAGTGTGGGGCTTGCACGGTGCATTTAGATGGCAAGCCTATCAGGTCTTGTACTTTTCCTGTGGTAGCTGTGCAAAAACAAAAAATTACGACCATTGAGGGAATTGCTATGGACAATTCGCACCCCGTTCAGAAAGCATGGATTGAGGAGCAGGTGCCTCAATGTGGTTACTGCCAGTCGGGTCAAATCATGTCTGCCATTGCCTTATTAGAAAAAAATCAGAACCCTACTGACGAAGACATCGATACTGCTATGGCAGGAAATCTCTGTCGCTGTGGTACTTATGGGCGAGTTCGCAAGGCTATCAAAAAAGCTGCAGAAGCGATGCGAAATAATCCTGCTTATCAGAAATCCAAAGCAAGCGGAGATAGCGGAAATAAATAAACGCATGAAACAAAATACAAATGAAAATGAAAAAGTGCTATCTATTTCTTTGGTTTGCGGTGCTTTTGCTATCAAGCCATGCCTATACTCAGAATATCAAACTAAAAGTATCTGATAATAAGCGATTTATCATAACAGATAAAGATAAGCCTTTTGTATGGGTAGGCGATACGGCTTGGGAGTTGTTCCACAAACTAAACCGAGAAGAAGCAACCGAATACCTCACTACCAGAGCCAAACAAGGTTTTACCGTCATTCAGGCAGTAGTATTAGCCGAACTTGACGGATTGCGCGTGCCTAATCCTTATGGAGAGATTCCTTTGCACGACTTTTCTCCTGAAAAACCCAATGAAAAGTATTTCGAGCATGTAGATTTCATCGTCAACAAGGCAGAAGAATTGGGTTTAGTAATAGGAATGTTACCCACTTGGGGAGATAAGTTGTATTCCTTGCACCCTGGCGCGGGTCCCGTAGTTTTTAATAGGAATAATGCGGCGGTTTTTGGAGAGTTTTTGGGCAAAAGATATGAAAACAAACCAATAGTTTGGATATTAGGCGGTGATAGAAATGTGGATAGTTTCGAGGTCTTAGAAATTTGGCGTGCTATGGCGGCAGGTTTGCGAAAAGGCGACAAAGGCAAGCACCTTATTAGCTTCCACCCAAGAGGAGGAGCAAGTTCGTCTTATAGCTTGCATAACGAGGATTGGCTGGATTTTAATATGTACCAAAGTGGTCATGCTTTTCGCTACAATAAAGTGTATCAATACGCTACCAATGACTACCTGCTCCGTCCTACTAAACCTTTTGTGGATGGTGAGCCTGCTTACGAAGACCTGTCCATAAGATTTTGGGAAGACACAGACTGGCAAGCAGCCTTAGCAGAAAACGGCATAGTCAAAGACATGAGCTATTTTAAAAAAGACTTTTTCACCGCTCACGATGTTCGGGTTCATGCTTATTGGGACTTTTTGTCAGGAGCTTGTGGCTATACTTATGGCAATAATGCGGTTTGGCAAATGTTTAAGAAAGGGAGTAAGCCTATTATTGCTTGCCTGACGGATTGGCGAGAAGCCTTAGACCGTCCAGGTGCCAATGATATGCAGCACGTAAGGAAACTGATGGAAGCAAGACCGGTTTCTAAAATAGTACCAGACCAGTCTTTGGTGTATGGTCTTAATGGTAATGACAGCACACACATCAGGGCGGCGGTAGCTTCTGATAACTCTTTTGCCTTAGCTTATCTGTCAGTAGGTCAGTCTATTACTGTAGTAATGAAAAAAATTGCAGATAAAAATGTGGTGGCTTGGTGGTACGACCCGCGAGAAGGGACATCAAGCAAAATAGGAGAATTTACTAATACAGGTTTGCAGACTTTTACCCCACCTTCTTTAGGTGAAGGGAATGATTGGGTACTGATTTTAGACAGTGTAACTAAAAAATATCCTAAGCCGTAAGAATTTTTTACAAAATCTATATGATTTAGAAAAAAACTAAAAAACGATTATAATGGAAACAAAAAATAAATATAAGAATAAGCAAAGTGTAGAGAAAAGCCCTAATGCTATTTCTCGTCGCTTTTTCTTGAAAACCGCAGGGGCAGGCTCAGCACTCTTAGCTATTGGTTTTCAAACTTTGGGTGGGGAACTAATGAAGTTCAAACCCACTGAATTTAACCCGCACCCACTTGTTTTGCTTGACGCAGAGGGCAAAATAACTATCATGGCACACAAGCAAGAAATCGGACAGGGTGTCTATCAGTCTTTACCTACTATTATTGCAGAGGAAATGAATTTTTCTTCTTTAGACCAAATTAACATCAAGTTGGCAAATACAGCCACTAAATACGGCGACCAAAGTGTAGGAGGAAGCTACTCTGTAAGAGGCTATTACACAGATTTGCGGAAAATTGGGGCGGGAGTAAGAGAAATGTTGGAAAAGGCGGCGGCAAACCGTTGGAAAACTACGCCCGAGAATTGCTATGCAGAAGATGGAAAAGTTTTTTTGAAAAGTGATAAATCTAAGTTTTTATCTTTCAAAGAATTAGCTGAGGAAGCAAGCAAGTTGGAAGTTCCCAAAGAACCTAAGCTCAAAGATGCCAAAGATTTCAAACTCATTGGCAAATCTTTACTACGCCCAGATATTCCTTTGAAAACCAACGGTTCTGCTATTTTTGGGATAGATTTCAAAGTAGAGGGAATGTTGTACGCTTCGGTGGAACACTGTCCTGTCTATCGTGGGAAAGTGAAAAGCGTAGATGACCGCAGGGCAAAAAACGTAAAAGGCGTAAAAGCAGTAGTGCAAGTAGAAAGAAATTTGTTTAAAAATTCATTCTTTGGCGTGGCAGTGGTTGCAGAAAACTACTATGCCGCAACCGAAGGCAGAAAGCAACTCAAAATAGAGTGGGATACCGCAGGTTACGACCAAATTAGCACAGAAAATAACTTAAAGCAGTTCAAGGCATTAGCTAAAACAGAAGGCACGGTTTATGAAAAAATTGGCGATTTTGATGCTACTTTCAACAATGCACCTACTAAGTTAGAAGCTGAGTACGAAACTTCCTTTGCCGCCCACGTTCCTTTAGAACCTATGAACTGCATAGCCCACGTAAAAGAGGGGGAATGTGAGATTTGGGTATCGACCCAAGTACCAAGCGACGTAAGAGAAACCGTAGCCAAAATGTTAGGTTTAGATGTTGAAAAAGTCAAAGTAAACCTTTCTTTTGTAGGTGGTGGCTTTGGTAGGAGACTCACAGCAGACTATGTAACCGAAGCAGTCAATATTTCCAAACAAGTAAAAGCCCCAGTAAAACTCATCTGGACAAGAGAAGATGACATTTCCCAAAGTCCCTTGCGCCCAGCTACTTACAGTATTTTGCAAGGTGCATTGGATAAAAATGGTAAGGCTATCGCTATTCACCATAAAGTAGTTGCTCCTTCTATAGGTTTTGAAAACTTCGGTGGAAAAGTAGGAGAAGAATTTGACAAAGGAGCATTGGAAGGTTTTGATAAAAGTGCCTATTCCATTCCCAACCAAAAAGTAAGCGGGGTTTACTTCAAAACTGACATTCCGCTGATTTGGTGGAGAGCAGTTTACTCTACTACTACCGCTTTTGCTCACGAAAGCTTTATAGATGAAATGGCAGTGAAAGCAGGAAAAGACCCCTTGCAGTTTCGCATAGACCTCATAGAAAAAGATGAACGCATGAAAAAAATGCTCATTTTCTTGGGCGGAAAAGCAGAGTGGAGCAAAGCTCTACCTCCTAATTGGGGCAAAGGTGTAGCTTGGTGGCAGTTTTTCGCAGGGCAGGCAGGGCATGTTGTATATGTTTCTAAGCAAAAAGACAATACGATAAAAATAGAAAAAGTAGTAGTAGCGATTGACTGCGGAACGGCAGTAAACCCTGACAACATAAAAGCACAAGTAGAAGGAGGAACGGTCATGGGCTTACGCGAAGCGGTAGCCAACGAAATTACCTTCAAAGGTGGGAAAGTAGAGCAAGGCAACTTTAACAATTACAAGCTATTGCGCATGAATGAAGTCCCTCCTATCGAGGTGTATATCGTTCCCAATAGCGAAGTTCCTCATGGAGTAGGCGAGCCGGGGCTTCCTCCTGTGGCTCCAGCTTTGGCAAATGCAATTTTCAACTTGACAGGAAAAAGGATTAGAAAGATTCCTTTTAAGTTGGAAGGGTAATCAGATTTTATGTCGGACCTAAGCCCTAAAGACTTTGAAAATCTTTAGGGCTTAGTATTTTGATTATAAAATAGTTATACTAATTTTGTCTGCTAACTAATTTCTTTTCAGTAGATTCGGAGAACAATGAATGTTCAGAAGATTTTTTTAGTTTACCTTCTTCTTTTAGTGTTTTTATCTTATGCCCTGCCCGACGGCTTCGCCCAAACTCGCCCCTCGCTTAACCCCAAAGTCAAACCTGCTGAGGCAGATTTAGATAATTTCATTCAATCGCTTTTTGCCGTTCAAGATGAGAATATTAACTACGAAGACGCTTATGAGGCTCTTTATCTGTATTTTGCCAATCCGCTCAATCTCAATACTGCTACTCGTGCCGAGCTTGCTTCGCTTTATATTCTTTCAGAGAATCAGCTCAATAGTTTTTTTAAGCACAGAGCAAAAAATGGAGAATTGCTTTCTATCTATGAGTTACAAGCCATAGAAGATTTTGACTTAGGGACTATCGCCAAGCTATTGCCTTTTGTAACTATTTCGGAAACTACTTTTCAGCAAGATAATCGCTCTCTACTCCAGAAAATTCTTGAAGAACCTAATAAGTTTTTGATTTATAGACACTCACGTACCTTAGAGCAAAAAGAAGGCTACAAGCCGCTTACCCCTGCCGATACGCTTTCTAATGGGAATTTTCGAACTCGCTACGCAGGCTCACCTGACCAAGTTTATGCTCGTTTTCGCATCAGTCATTCCAAAGATTTCAGCTTGGGCTTTACTTTGGAAAAAGATGCAGGAGAGCCTTTGGTTTGGAATCCTAATAAAAAGCAATATGGTTTTGATTTTATTTCTTATCATTTTGCTTTGTTCAATCGCGGGAAATTAAAAGCTTTAGCTTTGGGCGATTACCAGATTCAAATAGGGCAAGGACTCTTGCTTTCTGCGGGTTTTTACATAGGCAAGGGCGCAGAAACAGTAGCTACTGTCCGCAGAAGCAACTTAGGTATTAGACCTTATACCTCCGTCTTAGAAAGTGGCTTTTTTAGAGGGGGAGCGGTAGCCTACCAAGTGGGAAAATTTGAAGTAACTACTTTTTTATCAGCGACTAAGCAAGATGCCAATTTAGCCAGCGTAGGGGTAGATACGCTCAACGAAGCAGATGCCTTTACCAATGCTATCGTCAGAACGGGCTTGCATCGCACTCCCAGAGAAATCGCTTCAAAGAATCAGATTAATGAGTTTACCTTCGGCTCTGACCTCACCTATCGCAGTAAAAATCAAAACTTTGAAATTGGGATGACTGCTTTACAAACTAATTTTAGTGCGGCGATTTTACCTTTGGACAGGATATACAATCGCTTTGAATTTAGCGGGAAAAGTAACCACAATTTGGGCTTACATTACAATTATTTATGGCAAAATTTCAATTTTTTTGGGGAAATCGCAAGGTCAGCAAGCGGCGGCATAGGTGCGGTAAGTGGCTTTATTGCTACGCTGAGTTCCAAAGTAGAATGGGCGATGTTGTATAGGCGTTATGATAAAAACTTTCACAGCTTTTATGGCAATGCTTTTAGTGAAAATACACGGAACATAAATGAAAATGGAGTATATATGGGCTTGAAAATCAAGCCTAATCGCCGTTGGACTTTTGCTGCTTACTACGACTATTTTCGCTTTCCTTGGCTCAAATTCTTAGTAGATGCCCCTTCTAATGGATACGAGTTTTTATCGCGGATTTCTTACCAACCTGCTAAGACTATCTTGCTATATGCACAGTTCAGAGAGGAAACCAAAGGCAGGAACTTTGAAGGAAATACTGCTCGCATAGACTTTGTAAGCCCTTCTACCAAAAGGAATTACCAACTCAATGCAGATTTTAAAGCTACCGATTTTTTAGTGTTGCGTTCTCGCGTGCAGTGGAGTACCTATCAGCAGGAAGGAGGCTCACAAACAAGCGGTTATGCCATTATCCAAGACCTTACTTATGACAAAGCGAGGTGGAAGTTTAGCACTCGCTTTGCTATTTTTGATACAGATGACTTTGAAAACCGCCAATATGCTTTTGAGAAAAATGTACTATACGCCTTTTCCGTTCCTGCTTACAATGGCATAGGTTTTCGCAACTACTACCTTTTCCAATACAGCCTGAGCAGAAAAATCGACCTTTGGTTTCGCTATGCCTACACGACCTATCGCAACCAAAAATCTATCAGTTCAGGTTTAGAACGCATCACGGGCAATCAGAAAACAGATGTGCATTTTCAAGTGAGAATAAAGTTTTAATGAAAGTTTTTGCCGTAATGCGATAAGAAAAGTACAAATACTCGTAAATTTGCAACCTAAATGCGAATTAGAAAATATGGATACACACATTGCTATTGGTAGCGACCACGCAGGTTTTCAATATAAGGCAGAGATAATCAAGTTTTTAGAGGATAAGCAGTTTATAGTTAAAGATTTTGGCACTTACAGCGAAGCCTCTACGGATTATGCAGATTTTGCTCACCCTTTGGCAGAAAGCATAGCCAACAAGCAGTATGAGAAAGGAATTTTGATTTGTGGAAGTGGGAATGGGGTCGCCATAACTGCTAACAAACATGCAGGAGTACGCGCCGCACTTTGCTGGAGTGAGGAGATTGTAGCCCTTGCTCGTCAGCACAACAACGCTAATGTACTTTGCTTGCCTGCGCGCTTTATCTCTTTGGAAGAGGCAAAAAAATTTGTAGAAACTTTCTTAGATACCGCCTTTGAAGGAGGAAGACATGAAAGAAGGGTAGCCAAAATAGATGCTTGTGCTGTTGCCTAATTGCGAAAATACTGACTTATGCCACGCTTTATTTCTTTGACTATGCCTGCCCCTTCATAGACAAAGCCTGTATATATTTGGACTAAGTCTGCCCCTGCTTCTAACTTTTCTATGGCATCTTTGGCGGTAAAGATGCCCCCTACTCCTATGATGACAAAAGATTTGTCCAATTTTGACCTTAGAAATCGGATAATTTCTGTACTTCGCTGTTTCAGGGGTTTACCACTAAGTCCACCTGCTCCGATAGCTTCTATTTTTGCTTGTTGTGTGTGCAAATTTTCTCTGCTAATTGTGGTATTTGTGGCTACAATTCCTTCTATTCCTGTTTCTTTTACTATTTCCACGATGTCGTGGAGTTGGCTATCATTCAAGTCAGGAGCTATTTTGAGTAAAATAGGCTTAGGCTTCGCTTTTTGTTGATTTTTTTCTTTGAGTGTTTTCAATAGATGCTTTAATGGCTCTTTGTCTTGTAACTCTCTCAAATTAGGCGTATTAGGCGAACTTACATTGACGACAAAATAATCTACGAAATCATGTAATGCTTCAAAAGCCATTTCATAATCTTGAATTGCTTGTTCATTGGGGGTAGTTTTATTTTTGCCAATATTTCCCCCTACAATCACTTGGGAGGTTCTTTTTCGCAGCCTTTCTACTATTTTTTCTACTCCTTCATTATTAAAGCCCATACGATTGATAATCGCCTCATCTTCTAATAGCCTGAATAAACGTGGCTTAGGATTACCTTCCTGAGCCTTTGGCGTAACCGTACCTATTTCTACAAAGCCAAAGCCCAAACTGTCAAAAGTTTCTACGAGTTCTGCATTTTTATCAAAACCCGCCGCTAAGCCGATGGGGTTCTTAAATCTCAAACCCAGAAGATTTCTTTCTAAGGTGGGACTTTCAAAATAATATAACCACTTCACAATGTTTTTAGTAAAAGGTATCTGAAAGAGGATTTTTAGTAGCTGGAATGTCAATCTGTGTGCGGTTTCTGCACTTAGTAAAAATAAAATTGGGCGAAAGATATGCTGATACATGAATGCTTAGTTTTATAAATGCTTTTTCCTCCTGCAAAAGTAAAAAATAACTTGCTAAGAAATACAAATTATTTACCTATCCAGTCTTTATTAGCCAAATACCATTCTACACAGTTTTTTATTCCTGTCCTAAAATCTACTTGGGGTTGCCATGCTAATATTTTTTTTGCCTTATCAATGTTTGCCCAAGTAGCTCTCATGTCCGAATTTAGAAAATCTTGATACACAACTTCCGCTTTTTTCCCTAAATATTCCTCTATGAGTTGTATCATGTAATTGAGTGTATAAGTGCCATTGCCTCCTCCAAGGTTAAAAATATCATAGCCGACATTTTTCAAGGCTTTGACCGTACCATTAGCAATGTCTTCTATGTAAGAAAAATCGCGAAACTGCGTCCCATCCCCATGGATAATCACTGGCTTTCCTTCATCTATCCATTGGATAAAGCGAAAATAACTCATGTCAGGTCTGCCCGCAGGTCCGTAAACAGTAAAATAACGCAAAATAGAAACGTCTATACCATACAAAGAATGATAGGTATAGCACATCATTTCCGAAGCCCTTTTGGTGGTAGCATAGAGAGAAATAGGAGTTTCTACAGATGAACTTTCATGAAAGGGAACTTCTAAACCTGAGTACACCGAAGAGGTAGAGGCAAAAACAAGTTTTTTGACTTTGTACTTTTGCATCATTTCTAAGATATTCAATGTTCCCTGTATATTAGTATGAAAATAGGTATGTGGGTGGATTATGCTTTCTCTTACACCTACCTTGGCAGCCAAGTGAATGACTGCGTCAAACTGATGTTGGGCAAATAATTCTTCTAACTTTTTTGCGTCTTGAATATCTATACGATGAAAGGAAAAATTATCGTGTTCTTTAAGCTGACTAAGTCTAAACTCTTGCAAAGTGCGATTTTCACTGTTATTCATACTATCTAACCCAATTACTTGACATTGATTGCTAAGTAATATTTTTGCTGTACGCTGCCCTATAAACCCAGCTACCCCTGTAACCAAAATAGTTCTACTCTCCATTAATAAAAATGCAATAAGTAAAAGTGATAAAATTTATGAGAAAAATACAATTTTTTGTTTATTGTATAATGATTGAAAGAGAGGGGGTAATTATTAATTGATTGAAAATCAAATAGTTAGATAGAAGGAATTAGTAGCATAAAAATAAAATAGAACTTGCACTAATTTTATTCATAAAAAAGTGCAATTACAGCTATTCATTTACAATATTAACAAATTTAGTTCCAAAAAATCACTTACGGTGGCAAAATACCTATTAACTAACAGAAGCAAATCTTTTGGCTACTTCGTCCCAATTCACTATTTGCCAAAAAGCATTGATATAGTCTGCTCTTTTGTTTTGGTATTTGAGGTAGTAAGCATGTTCCCAGACATCTAAGCCCAGTATAGGTGTTCCTACTTGTTTGACTATCTGGCTCATCAGAGGATTATCTTGGTTGGGAGTATTAGAAATAAAAAGTTTTTTATCCTTCCCCACACAGAGCCAAGTCCAGCCTGACCCAAACACTGCTTTTGCAGCATCACTAAAATTTGTCTTAAAACTATCCAAAGAACCAAAAGTAGCATTAATAGCCTCAGCCAATTTACCTGACGGAGCGGTAGATTTGGGGGACAGGATACTCCAAAACAAAGAGTGGTTATAATGCCCTCCTCCATTGTTGCGAATGGCTGCATCTTTTTCTGTGATTGCAGGCAGGATTTCCTCTATTTTTTTTCCGAAAAAAGTAGTATTCTGCACCGCTTCATTTAGTTTTTGCACATAAGTAGCATGATGCCTACCGTAATGAATCTCCATCGTCATCTTATCGATGTGTGGCTCAAGAGCTTCTGTCGGGTAGGGCAGTGGCAAAAGAGAAAATTCTTTGCTATTAGAAATCTTTGATTTAGCAGTACTACAAGCTACCAAAGGCTCTACCAGCGTTGCCGCAGCAAGAATACTGCTTGTTTTTAAAAAAGTTCGCTTATCCATATTAGTAAACTCAATATTTCGCAAGAATAGTAGATTAACTCTTAAAACTATCAATATAGAATTTAAAAATAAGTATTTTGTTCCATAAAATAAAAAAAATGTCATTAGATAGCATAAAATTTGCCCAACTATCGTTAGGAGTATAAACTAACCCCCTAAGCCATGGCACTCACTAAAAACAATGATTTTACGAAGCTACTTCCCAAACATACCTTCCTCTTTCTTGCTACTGTCTGCGTAGCATTGTGTTTTATTTATGCTAAAGCTGATAATAAAAATGATTTTGATGTTTTCTTAGATGCTGCGGTAAGATTGCAGAGGTTAGAAAATATATACCAACCTCCTTTTATTTATAATTTACAATACTTTTATAGCCCATTGTTCGCACTTTTGCTTATTCCTTTCTCTTATTTTTCTTTTAAAACCATAGGTGTTATTTGGCTACTCCTTAATACGTTTTTGCTTTTGCGAACATGGAATATTTTTGAGTATTATTTAGATAAGACTAAACTCTCTCCAAAAGGTCATCTTGTGTTGATTATTCTTTCTTTTGCTGTGGTATCCAGATTTATTTTTTTTAATTATGAGCGAGTGCAAATGACTATCTTTCTTCTTTGGGCAATGATGGAGTCCTCCTATCAAATTTTTCAAGGCAGAAAATTAGCGGGGGCTTTACTACTTGCTTTTGCTATTAATATTAAAGTTTTGCCTCTGGTGATGATTCCTTACTTGGTGTATAGAGCAGAGTTTAAGGCAAGTATTTACACTTTTTCGGCTTTGCTGACCTATCTGTTTGTTCCTGCACTTATCTTGGGTTGGGAGTATAATCTATTTCTGCTCAAAGAGTGGTGGGCTATTATCAATCCTACCCAGCCTACCCACATCATAGAAGATGACTTGGGAGCTTATGGATTAGTGCCTGCTTTATCTACACTTTTGATAGAAACAGAGCCTCTCTTTGCCATCAAACGCAACCTGTTTTCTTTGGAATACGAGCAGGTGTATTGGATTATCAACGCTTTTAGAATAGTGCTTATCTTATTAACCTTATATTTTTTAAGAACGCTCCCTTTCAAAAAAGCAAGTTCACGATTACACTTATTTTACGAACTTAGCTACATCTGCCTCATTATCCCTCTGATATTCCCTCATCAGCGCAGGTATTCTTTTTATTTTATTTTTCCTGCGGTTACTTACCTCATCTATTTTTTGCTTGTCAATTATGATAAGTACTTCCCTCGCTTACGGCAGTACAGCAAATTTATTGGGCTAATAATTACATTCGTAATCAGTACTACATTCCTCATATTCATCAGAAGAAGGGTGTTAGGCAGTGAAACTATAACCTTAATGATATATTTTCATATTATTACTTGGGCAACTTTGTTGCTTATTCCTGCCTTGCTTTTTGCCAATCCTAATTCCTTAATGCCGCCTATTATTGTCAAAAACTCCTCACCACCAATAGGTATGAAGAAACATGATTTAGTTTCTACATAAGTCTAAACTTACCTTATCGATATTCAAAAGATAACTTTGGTTAGCAAGGCAGTTCCTTCACTCCAGCATAAGGCATAAACTTAGTCATATTGGGATAGATAATTTTTCCCTTTTCAAATAGTGCATAGTACGAGCCAAACTGCTACCTTGCTTTTTTTCAAACTTTTTTGTAACATCTTGAATATCAGAAAAAAGCAATCGCAATTTAGTCATTTACTGTCGAGATAAGCATCGTATTCCTCATTGCTAAATGCGGCAGGCGATTCTATGTGTACTGGGTTTTTCTTCCCGTTAAATATCAGATAGGTCAGATAAGGATTATCAGTTGTATAGACAAAAGTACTTCCATCTTTTTTAATAAACTTTATTTTTTTGCTCTCAGTATGTATGGTTTTCAATCCTTTACCTTCGCAATAATCCATAATAAGCATCTGATAATAACCTGTATCATCTCCTACTACTTCCTGCTCCTCCTCACTTAGATTTTCCTCTTCCTTTGCTTTCTCTTCGGGGGTTGGCTCTATGATGACCAAAGCAGGTTCGCTCACAATGAAACCCTCAAAATCATCGTTCTCGGCTGCATTTATTACAGTTGCCGCACTGTCGTTTGTTGATACTTCGGCAGAGCTACTTGTACTTTTTTCCTTGCAGGCATAGACATAAAAGCATAAAAAGCATAACATAACATAAAGTAAGGATAGAAAATTATTTTGAGTATTCATAAATTTAATAGATTAGGTGTATTAAAAATTATGTACTTGCTTAAACAAAGTTAGCAAAAATAATCAAATATAAAAATAGAACTCCTAATAATCAAGAGTTCTACTTCAATTTGAAAACTAAACTAACAAACAAATTTCTATACCGTAAACTGCGCTTTTCTACTTTTGTTTAAGAGTGGGTAATAGATAGGTATATTTAAAATCTATCATAAGCAAAAAAACAAGGTAGTTTGTAAAAAATCAAAATTTTCACTTAGCTTTGAAAACTGTAAAAAGAAAGTTTAGAAAATGAAAACTACCCTCAAAGTCATAGCAACACTTTTATTTGTCCTCCTATTAGCAGGTGCCGTTTTGTATGGGTATTTGCTCACGCTCAAGCCTCAAATGGAAGGCAAAATTGCATTAAAAAATCTGCAAGATTCTGTCAATGTGCATTTTGACGAGTATGGTATTCCTCATATCTATGCTCAAACCGAAACTGATGCTTACCGAGCTTTGGGCTACTTACATGCTCAGGAAAGACTTTTCCAAATGGAGATGATTCGCAGAGTAGCTTCGGGAAGATTGTCAGAAATCTTAGGCAAGGACTTTATACAAACAGACAAGTTTTTTCGCACTTTGGGTATCAATCAGTTTGCAGAAAAATCCGCAGAAACTTACTTAAAAACCGATGCTCTCCCTTACCAAAAAGCTACTCTTGCTTACTTAGACGGCATCAATCAATTCGTAGAAAGTGGAAAAACACCCATAGAGTTTACCATATTAAGTATTCCCAAAGAAAAATTCACCCCCAAAGATTGTTACTTAGTTACCGCTTACATGGCTTTTGGCTTCGCTCAGGCATTTATCACTGACCCACTTATTACCAAAATCTATGAAAAATTAGGAGAAGATTATTATAATGATTTGTTGGTTCACTCAGACAGCACTATTCTCAAAATTCCTGTTATGCAAAGCAAAGGCGTAAAATTAGACTCTCAGCAATACACACTCAAAAGCAAAGCATTGAAAAATGAACCTCAACTTGGAGAGTTAGCTGCTTTAACTGCTCAGATAACTGACTTACTGCCTATTCCTCTTTTGCATGGGAGTAACTCATGGATAATCAGTGGAGCAAAATCCAAATCAGGCAAGCCCTTGCTTTCCAATGATGCTCATATTGGCTATTCGCAACCTGCAGTTTGGTTCGAGGCACATTTGGAATATCCCAACATGAGTTTTTACGGCAATTTTCTGGCAGGTTTCCCTTTTGGAATCATAGGACATCATCGCACTGCTGGCTGGGGGCTGACCATGTTCGAGAACGATGACATAGATTTTTATAGAGAAAAAACTAACCCTGAGCGAGCAGACCAAGTCTGGTACAAAGACAATTGGATAGATTTAGAGGTACGCAATGAAGTAATTAAAGTAAAAAGTGAAGATGATGTAAAGTTTCAAGTGCGTTCTTCTAAGCATGGGGCCATTATTAACGATGTCATCAAAGAAGTTGAAGAACTCAATCCCGCCCCTGTAGCAGTTTGGTGGACTATGCTTCAAAACCCAACTAATGCCCTGCAAGCTATTTATAAACTCATGCACTCACAAAGCCTAAGCGAAGCCCAAAAGGCAGTAAGCCTCATAGATGCGCCAGGACTAAACGTAATGTATGCTAACCAAAACGGCGATATTGCTTGGTGGGCGGCGGCAAAGCTACCCAAGCGACCTACTCACGTCAATTCTGCACTAATTTTAGATGGTGCGAGTGGCAAAGACGAGGCGAATGACTATCACCATTTTGTCGAGAACCCTCAAAATATCAATCCAAGCCAAGGTTACTTATACTCTGCTAATAATCAGCCTGAAATGGTCAATGGGGTGCTTTACCCAGGTTACTACCTTACTGACGACAGGGCGAGGCGAATCGTACAATTACTGGAAAGTCGTAGCGAAAAATGGGACATGAAAGCCTTAGAAGAAGCTATTAATGATGTAACTTCTGCTTCTGCCTATGAGCAAATCAAGTTGTTTTTCAATATCATAGAAAGCAACGAGCCTGCTCAAACACCACTTTTCCAGCACGAAGCTATACAAATACTAAAAAAATGGAAAGGTAACTACGATAAAGAAGAAATTGCCCCAACGATTTATGCAAAGTGGCTGTATTTCATCACAGAAGGAATCTTCTTAGATGAATTAGGAGAAAGAGATTTTAATACTTTGCAAAGAACTCACTTATTGCTTTTTACTCTCCCTAAGATTTTCAACAATCCTAATTCTGTTTGGTGGGACAACGTTAAGAGCAAAGAAAGCAAAGAAAGCAGAAAAGAAATCTTGATACAGGCATTTAATAATGCCATAAGAACCCTTGAAAGCCAATTAGATACAGATATTAGTGATTGGCAGTGGGGCGAGGTACACCTTTTAGAACATGAGCATCCTCTGGGTAGGCAGAAACCATTGAACTACCTTTTCAATGTAGGTGCTTTTAGTATTAATGGAGGTTTTGAAGTCATCAACAATGTCAAGTCTATACTTCGCAAAGAGAAAATTCAAAAAGTAACCGCAGGTCCTTCCAAACGTATTTTGATTGACTTTGCAGACATAGAAAATGCCCAAAGTGTACTCCCTACAGGACAGTCGGGCTATTTTTTGAGCAAGCACTACGACGACCAAGCTCCCCTATACAATGAAGGCAAGTTCCGCAAAATGCTCATGAATGAAAAAGAAATCTTATCAAGAAAACAAAGTACACTTATATTTGAAAAGGCTACAGAAAAATAGCAATTTAAAAATCTAAGGACAGAGCATTTCTTGCATATACTAACTTATTTTGCTAATTTTGTAATTCATTTGATAACACAGAGGTAAGTACTTTTACTAATCGCTGTTTTTCAAATGCTTGAGATTTTATTAATTTTTATCGTTCAAATAATTAATTTGATAAAAACCTAAAAAACTTTTTCTTTACTAATCAACTTTCTTCATGTCATTAATTAAATCTATCTCTGGTATTAGAGGTACACTTGGGGGTAAAGTAGGCGATGCCCTTACTCCTATTGATATTGTCAAATTTACTTCTGCGTTTGGGAGTTGGGTCTTACAAACCAGCAAAATTGAAAAGATAGTCATAGGCAGAGATGCCCGCCAATCAGGAGAAATGGTAAGCAATTTAGTTGCTGGTACATTGCAAGGACTGGGAATAGATGTAGTTGATTTGGGGTTGGCAAGTACACCTACTGTAGAGATGGCGGTAGTCATGGAAGAAGCAGGCGGGGGTATCATCATTAGCGCAAGTCATAATCCCGTGCAGTGGAACGCCTTGAAATTTGTCAATGCCCAAGGAGAGTTTCTCAGTGCAGAAGACGGAGAAAAAATATTAGAAATAGCAGAAAAAGAGGATTTCGAGTTTGCAAAAGTAGGCGCGTTGGGGAAATATAGGAAAGATGATACTTATTTGCAAAAACACATTGAGGCTATATTAAAATTGCCTTTGGTCGACAAAGCTGCCATAGAGCAAAGAGATTTTTATATTGTAGTTGATGCTGTAAATTCTGTAGGAGGAATTGCCATTCCTGCATTGCTAAAAGCGTTGGGTGTCAAAAAAATACACGAACTCTTTTGCGAACCCAATGGACAGTTCCCTCACAACCCAGAGCCTCTTCCTGAGCATTTGAACCTGATTTGTTCGGAAATCGAGGACGGAGATTATGATTTAGGCATTGTGGTCGACCCAGATGCAGACCGCTTAGCATTTATTTGTGAAGATGGTACGCCCTTTGGCGAAGAATACACTTTGGTTTCGGTAGCGGACTATGTACTCCAAAATAAAACAGGTAATACAGTTTCCAATCTATCCTCTACCAGAGCCTTGCAAGATGTTACTCTAAAAAGAGGAGGAAACTACATCGCTGCCGCAGTAGGCGAAGTAAATGTAGTAACCGCAATGAAAGCTAACAGTGCTGTCATAGGAGGCGAAGGCAACGGCGGGATAATCCTACCCGAACTTCATTACGGCAGAGATGCCTTGGTTGGCGTTGCCTTATTCCTTACTTACTTGGCTAAGTCAGGCAAATCTGCCAAAATGTTAAGGGCAACTTATCCCAGTTACCATATTTCTAAAAACAAAATAGAACTTACTCCTGACATCAACGTAGATTTGATTTTAGAAAAAATCAAAGAACGTTACCAAAAACAGCCCATTAACTCCATAGACGGAGTAAAAATAGAGTTTGAAAGAGAGTGGGTTCACTTGCGAAAGTCTAATACCGAACCTATTATTCGCATCTATGCCGAATCTGAATCCCAAGTTACCGCAGATGCTTTGGCAAGGAAAATCATTATGGACATCAAGGAAGTTATTACAGAAAAGTAGAAAGATGAATAGTAGTGGTGAGAAACATAGTAATACAAAACAACAAATTATAATGAAAATCAACTTTTTATCTATTTTAAAGTATAGTATTTCCTTTCTCATTGCTATTGCCATTTTTGCTTATATCTATCAAGGACAAGACTTAGGCAAGATGTTTAGCGACTTATTAGCCACTAAATGGCAATGGATAGCCCTGTCCATGAGTCTGTCTTTGCTTAGCCATGTAGGGCGTGCATGGCGTTGGAGTTTGATGTTTAAGCCTTTGGGCTTTCAAGTAGGTATTTATCGCCCTTTTTTGGCAGTAATGGTAGGGTATCTTGCTAATTTTATCCTTCCACGCATGGGAGAGGTTACGCGTTGTACTATTCTCCAACGTACCAATTCTATTCCTTTCCAACAATCTTTTGGGACAGTCATTGCAGAGAGAGCCATAGACTTTATTTGCTTGGTTATTGTTACTTTACTTACTATCTTTTTAGAGTTTGACAAATTAGAAAGTGTGTTAAATGACATATTTAACCAAGGTCAAACACAGGAAGCAAGCAATCTTAAATGGATTTTACTGGGCATAGTGCTGATAGGTAGTCTAATTGCTTTAGGAATTTGGACGTTTTTCAAGAAAAAAATTCAAGCATTAGATATTTACAAAAAAATTGTTTGGATTCTTTTGGGTTTGCGGGATGGCTTTATGAGTGTGTTGAAACTTGATAAGCAGGATAGAGTACTATTTTTCGTACATACCTTTGCGATTTGGTTCTTGTATCTTGTTACCTTCTATGTATTATTTTTTGCACTCACAGAAACCTCTGGCTTAGATATTTACTGCGCCTTAGCAGGTTTGGCAATGTCTGGAGTAGCTATAGTCGCTCCCGTACAAGGCGGTATAGGGGTTTATCATTATCTCATTTCCAAGACCTTAGAAACTTATGGCATAGGAGAAAACGCAGCAAAGTTTTTTGCTTTTATGTCCCATAACTCTCAGGTTATCTTGTGGATAGTAGTAGGTTCTATTTGCCTTTTGCTTAGCCTATTGGTAAAAAAGTCTAATTAATTTGCTAACTTAACGTTCAGTGCCTCAATAGCTTGAGCAAGCAGACTTTTCATCTGTATTCCTTGGGCTTCTAACTGCTCTTGTGGGGCATTCCTTGAAACAGAAGCCTTCATTTTTTCTTGGAGTTCCTGAACGCCGTCCAAAGAGAGCGTTTTGACAATGGTGCGAAGGTCATGATTTCTTAGACGAAACTTTGGCAAATCTTTATCTGTGAGAAATTCCTCTACTTCTTTGATATAATTTTGCAATTCGTTGATATAAATTTGGAGCAAATCACGCGCAAAGTCTGCATCGCCCATAGTTAGTTTGTCAAAATTATCGAAATTTATTTGCATATTTTTTAGCTAAACTTATCTGGCTCGAAAGTTAATAAATTTTTAAATTTTATAGCATATTGAATGATTTTTTGATGCAAATCTGAGGGATTAAAAGGTTTTAACAAAAAGTCATCCATGCCTGCTTCTTTGGTTCTTTCGTTTACTCTATCCATGACAGAAGCCGTGAGTGCAATAATTGGAATATGCTGGAAATATTCTTCTTCTATTCTCCTTATCTTCTTCGTTATTTCAAAACCATCCTCATCGGGAAGGTGAATATCCATGAGGACTAAATCATATTTTTTTGATTGTATTTTGGCAATCGCCTCTTGGCTATCCCGAGCAAGGTCATATTTGATTCCCCATTGTTTAAAAAATCGCATCGCTACAAACTGATTTACTTCATTGTCCTCTACCAACAGCAAGCACACCTCTGACTTGATTTTTTCTAATAATTTGCTTTCATTGCCCTGATTATCTATGTTTTTAGCTTCACTTTGGACTTTCCCAAAGCTAAGGTCAAAGGCAAATGATGTCCCTTTGCCTACCTCGCTGGCTACTCTGATTTTACCACCTTGCTGCTCAACTAAGTTTTTTGTAATCGCCAAGCCCAAACCTGTGCCACCATATTTGCGTGTAGTATCTGCACTTGCTTGTGTGAATACTTCAAAAATAGTATCTAACTTATCAGCTGGGATTCCTATGCCTGTATCATCTACGGTAAATAATAACTTCACCGCCTCTTGGGCATGAGTTAATACTTTGATAGAGAGAGTTATACTTCCTTGTTCTGTAAACTTACATGCATTGCTGAGTAGGTTAGTCAAAATCTGATTCAGCCTGACAGAATCTCCAATGAGCATCGTAGGAACAGCAGGCTCTATCATAGCTTGGATAGTAAGTTGTTTAGTTTTTTTGTTAGAAAAGATAAAAAATTTTAGTAAGTTGTCCACTAATGCTCTTATATCAAAGGGGATTTTTTCAAATACTACTTTTCCTGCCTCTATTTTAGCAAAATCCAAAACATCATTCATCAACCTGACTAAATTATTGGCGGCAAATTGCAAAGTTTGAATTTTTTTAATTTGGCTTTTTTTAGGCTTCTCCTCGAGAAGCAAATGGGCTATTGACACAATAGCATTCAAGGGTGTGCGTATTTCATGGCTCATATTAGACAAGAACTGTGATTTGGTCTGAGCCATTTTATCTGTCATTTTTTTAGCCTCTTGTATTTGCTTATGCGATTCTGTGAGCTGTATTTCATTAAACTTTTGTGCGGTAATATCTTGCACAGTGCCAATAAGTTTGATGGTTTTGCTATGACGAGTAATCAGTCGCCCTGTGATTCTTACCCATTGTGCATGGGGATAAGATAATATTGTTTTTAGTTCTATATCAAAAGGTGCTTTCTGTTGGATAGTTTCTTGAACAGTTTGCCAAAGCAAGCGGCGGTTTTCAGAAGAAAAGCAAGCAAAAAGTTGATTTCTACTAAAAATCAAATCATGGGCTGAGTGATTGAGCAAGCGAGCAATTCCTGTGCAGAAAAGTTTGTTGGTAATTAAATCATATTCCCAAGAGCCAATGCGCGCTATTTGTTGAGTTTCTTGTAAAAGGTAGTTTAACTTTTTATTGTAGCTATTATCATAAATAATGCATAAATAAAAGTTCTGCCCAACTTGTTGGCAATACCTAAAAGTGAGTTTAGCTTTAAATTTATGTCCCGTAATAGTAACTAATCTAATTGCTTCTGTATGCGTACCCAACAGATTTTTTTCTATTTCGTACTTATCATTATTTTTCTTGACTATCCATTGCAAAAGATTTGTCCCTACGATTTCTTCTTCTCTTTCTGCTCCTAAGACTTCTAAGGTACGCGGATTGCAAGATAGTATTTGTAAACTTTCAGCTTCTATGACAAGGACTAAATCGCTGGTATTCTGAAAATAGTGTAAGAAAAATGTATCTTTAAGGAAATCATGTTGAGTCAGAAAATCACTATCCTTCTCCATAGTTTGGTATCTTAGATTGCTTACCTACATCATAAACGTACTCATCTTTATTATCGTAGGCAAGGATAATTGGTCTAATTTTAAAAAACTTATTCACAGCAAAGTGATATAAAGCATAAGAAGTAGAAGGGTACTGCTTAGATAACACTAAAAAGAGGCAAAAGTTGGGAAAGAATAAGCATTCACCTCTTTCTAATGAGATTATGA
This sequence comes from Thermoflexibacter ruber, assembly GCF_900113045.1. Taxonomy (GTDB): domain Bacteria; phylum Bacteroidota; class Bacteroidia; order Cytophagales; family Thermoflexibacteraceae; genus Thermoflexibacter; species Thermoflexibacter ruber. The sequence goes on along the minus strand of NZ_FONY01000019.1, from coordinate 53,567 downwards.
AATTTTTCAGCTTTTTTATTTAGCCATGTATTTTTTTCTTAACTCTGCGATTTGGTCTTGCTTGAGTTTTTGAAGCTTTTTGTCTTGGTCTTCTACCCACTTTACTTCTGGGTAGCTGTTATCAGGATATTTTACTTTGTAGTAAACATACTCTATGCCGAACTCCTTAAAAATATTTTTATAATAATCTTCTATGACTGTAAAATTAGCGCGTACATTTTTCTTTAGCTCTGTAAACTTCACATCTTCGGCTAAGATGATAGCTTCAATACTTGCTAAGTCCTTACGCATCATCGCTTTATTTACTTTTTTGGTAGTTGTAGGGCTGCTTGCGGTGCTTGGTTTTTCTCCACTGACGTTGCTCATGATTTCTTTGAACGCCGCATCATCTATATAAAAATCCTCCGCCATTTCCTTTGGATTGACAGCAAAACCAATAAAAGACTCATGTTTTGCCAAAATGCTCAACATCACTTGAAATTTCCAAGAAGTTACTTTTTCTATTTCTTCTCTTGTCATTGCCGTCCACTCTTTGCCATAGTAGCTTACCCATGCTGCTGAGTCAGTAGGGTCTTTTTCTACCTTAGCCCACAAATCAGGTTTTTTCAAAGGGTCTTTCGTCCATTCCGCCGTCTGTCCCCAAGCATAGGAAAACAAACAGACTGTCATCAACATTATCAAAAAATATTTTTTCCCAATGGATAGAAAATGATTCATCTTTATTATTAACTAATAGTTGTATGCAAATGCTTTGAATGAGTTTATTCCGATAAAAATGAAACTTAATATACTGGTTTTTGTTTCAATTAGCTTCATGCAATCAAATATTTAACCAAAAATGCACAAAGTAAGTGGCTGGTGAAGAAATTTGATTTTTTAACAACAGAAACTTTTTAAAGTGCTATACTATACTAAATTTAATACAAAAAAATTTAAGGATAAACCGCCACCGCTTCTATTTCTACGAGCAACTCGGGACGTGCAAGAGCAGCTGTGGCAAGCGTAGTGCGTGCTACTTTGACAGGGTTTTGTGCATTATTAAAAAATACCTGATAGGCTCTGAACCATGCCGCAAAATCAAATTCCTTGTTTTTATTTGGGTCTGGAGCTATATAAATCCGCAAAAAAACCACATCTTTCAAACCTAATCCTGCTTTAATGAGTATGTCCTCAATGCGTTTCATAGTATTGATACTCTGCGTATAAGTATCCCCATATCGCTTATAAGGGTCTGTGCTTGTACTATCTAATAGCGGGGCTACGATTCCGCTTGTGAAAAAAAGTTTTTTCCCAGCGGGAATTTCTACCCCTTGTAAAATCTGAGCAGTTGGGTTGTCATATCTCTTGACCTGCTCTTGCAACTTGCAAGACCATAGCAAAATAGAAATGAACAAGAACAATAAACCTAATTCTATGTATTTGGCTCTAAACATATCATTAATTTGGCTTGACAAATTTAGTTGATTCTCAAAGGAAAAACAAAAAGATAAGGAAGAAAATAAAGAGGTTGGAGAAAATCTCATTGGCAAATGAGGGGATTAGCTTAGTATTTTTTACTTTTGCAGTCTAAATTTTGGATTTAGCTGATTAAATCTGAAATGATAGCTTAACTATTTTTTAAATTTCAATCTTAATAAAAATATATGCCAGGTTCAGAATTATTTGGTGCTGAAGAACGCAAAGAGGTTATGGACGTGTTAGAAACAGGCATTATGTTTCGCTATAACCACGACCAACAACGCAAAGGAATTTGGAAAGCAAGGGAGTTCGAACACGAATTAGCTAATTTTGTAGGTGCAAAACATGCTCACGTAGTATCAAGTGGCTCGACTGCCGTAGCTACGATGATGGCGGCTTGTGGAATAGGGACTGGCGATGAGGTCATAGTGCCTGCTTTTACCTACATTGCTACCATAGAAGGTGCGCTCTTGAATGGTGCCTTGCCCGTATTTGCAGAAATAGACGATACGCTTTGCCTAAGTCCAGAAGGTATCAGAGCCGCTATAACGCCTAAGACCAAAGCAGTGGTATTGGTACAGATGTGCGGGGCAATGGCTCGCATGGACGAGATTATTGCACTTTGCAAAGAACACAATATCATGCTTATAGAAGATTCTGCTCAGGCTTTGGGGGCTTCCTACAAAGGTAAAATGCTGGGAACACTTGGCATAATGGGGGCTTATTCTTTTGATTTTTTCAAAATTATCACGGCAGGTGAAGGAGGCGCCATAGTTACCAATGACGAGCAGTTGTATAAAAATGCAGATATGTACTCTGACCATGGACACGACCACATAGGTGATAACAGAGGTATGGAAAAGCACCCTATTTTAGGGTTCAATTACAGAATCAGTGAGTTACATGCTGCAGTTGGTCTGGCACAACTTCGCAAAATCAACTATATTTTAGAGCGGAAAAAAGCTAATAAAAAAGTATTGAAAGAGGCTTTGAAAAAATATCCTGAAATAACATTCCGTTTTCTCCCAGACCCAGAGGGCGACTCAGCCACTTTCCTTTCTTTCTTTATGCCTAATGAAGATTTGGCACGGACTACGGCAAGAGAGTTTGCCAAAGCGGGGATAGGAGTAAACTATTGGTTTGACAACAACTATCACTACATTAGGAATTGGGAACACCTCAGAGAAATGAAAACAGTAGCCAAACTTCCCATAGAAATCTTAGGAAGTCGCCAAGATTATCGCAACTTACAACTTCCTCAGTCTGATTTGATTATAAGTAGGTTGATTTCTGTAGGGATTCGTATTACTTGGACGGAAGAGGACTTGAAAAATATCATTCAAAAAATGGATACTATTCTCCAAGAGGTTTTGCAAAAGTAATATAAAGAATAATATAGAACACGGATAATACTGATTTTACTGATAAAACACAGATTTTTGGGTAGTTCCTCAGTGAAAATCAGTCTAATCTGTAAAATTCGTGTTCCATAAGTATATGAGCAAAAATAATCGCTCCAACCCTTCAGTTGCACTGCGCCCCTCATTGGGGAAGAGAGTCAAGTACGTGATTATCAAGAAGTATTTCCCGTAGGGGAAAAATTTAGATAGGAGCAGAAGAACTATTATTTTTGTTGAATTACTTACTTAATGAGAATGTGTCTTTATTTATAATAAATATAAACATATATTTTATTCCACTATGACCAAAGAGCAACTCAAAGATTTGAAAGCGCGAGTAGATGCGCTGAGGAGGTATCTTTGACTACGATACCAAAGCAGAAGAAATCAAAGCCTTAGAAACCCAATCCTTAGCCCCTGATTTTTGGGACAATCCTGCAAAAGCTGAGGAGATTTTAAAGAGCATCAAGAATAAAAAAATTTGGACAGATAGCTTTGATGAACTCCAAAAACTCATGGAGGACTTTGAGGTCTTGCATGAGTTTTACGAATCAGAGGCAGTAGAAGAAAAAGAACTTCAATCAGAAGCTCAAAAACTCATCAAAGCGATTGAGGAATTGGAGTTTAAGCGAATGTTAGGGGCAGAGGAAGACCAGTTAGGAGCTATCTTAGAGATTAACTCTGGTGCTGGAGGCACAGAAAGTCAAGATTGGGCAGAAATGCTCCTTCGTATGTATATCATGTGGGCAGAAAAGCACAACTTCAAAGTGAGCGAAATAGACTACCAAGCAGGGGAGGGAGCAGGTATCAAATCTGCTACTATTGAAATAGACGGTCAGTTTGCCTATGGTTTTTTAAAATCAGAAATTGGCGTACATCGCTTAGTACGTATTTCTCCTTTTGACTCCAATGCGCGCCGCCATACTTCCTTTGCATCTGTTTTTGCTTATCCTATCATAGATGACACGATTCAGATAGAGATTAACCCTGCGGACATCACTTGGGATACCTATCGCGCTGGTGGGAAGGGTGGACAAAATGTAAACAAGGTAGAAACTGCGGTACGCCTTAGACATGCACCCACAGGCATCATCATCGCTTGCCAAGAAGAACGCTCACAAGGCATGAACAAAGAAAAAGCCTTAAAAATGCTCAAATCTCGCCTTTACCAAATAGAAATAGAAAAACGCAATGAGGAAAAGGCAAAATTAGAAAGCACTAAAAGAAAAATAGAGTGGGGTTCTCAGATTCGTAGCTATGTCATGCACCCTTATAAGTTAGTCAAAGATTTACGTACTAATGTAGAGCGTACCGATGTGCAAAACGTCATGGATGGGCAAATAGATGACTTTATTAAGGCTTATCTTATGGAGAACTAAAATAATTCGTGCAAAAAAAACGTTTTCATTTTGCTGATATTTTTTTATATTCTTTATATTTACAGCATTAATATTCTTAATTAAGTTATCAAACCTTAAAACTACTCATCAATGAAAAGGTTACTTACTTGCACTATATTTATATTATTTGCTTTTTATACAGTATCTTGCACCAACCAACAAGTAGCTATTACCATAGCCTCCATTCTTAGCCAAGGTTCAGGCACATGGAAGGTTTCTTATGCAAAATTTGGAGATGAAGAAGCTCCTGCGGGAATGTATGACGGTTTTCTGATTGTATTTAAAAGTAACGGAAGCTACTCAGTAACTAACCCCAAAGGTTCGGCTGTCGCCCCTACTACTCAGCCTACAGGGACATGGAAAGAAGGAACGCGAAATACGGTCATTTTTGACGGAACAGTTACAGTTAGAGAGGTAAGTGGTACACTTAGAAGTAATAAAGTAATTTTTGAGTGGGAAGTTTCCATTCCCGGTAAAGTAACCACTACTTACAGAATAGAATTGGTTAAAGTTTAAAATATTTCCTATTTGATGAACTTATATAAAGATATTGCCCACAATTAGAACAAATTGTGGGTTTTTTTTATTAAAAATTCAATTAATCTATTGTTTCACTTTTACATTTAAAACAACTCATTATGCAATCTTTTTTTACCCATCTTACTAAATTTATCTTGCTTTTACTAATTGCTTTTAATACTTATGCTCAAGGTGAATTTGTTCAAGTGCCTACTACTTATGAAGTATATGAAAATGGAGAAAAAATAAAATATGACATTTCAAAAAAGCATATTTTTGTCCAGTTTTCTTCTCTTGCTTCTGACAACGATAAAAACTTGATTATCAATTCTATTCGTAAACTATTAGACCCACAAAAGACTATTCAAGAAGAAGATAAAAATAAGAATTTTGTCATATTAAATCTTACTGCTCAGCTACAAACCCCAGAGTTACAAACTATTTTGCGAAGGTTAAATCAACATCCTTTGGTACAAATAGCCAATCCATTTATCCTAAGGCAAGGCTTGAAAAAACAAGAAGCAGCATTAGGTATTTCGCATCAGATTTATGTAAAACTCAAATCAGGAACATCCTTAGCCAATTTGCAAACCTTAGCCCAAACCAAAAGAATAAACCTTGTTACAAATTATCAGTATGATGAGAAAGTGTATTTGCTCAATGTGAGTAAACTTTCTGCGGGAAATCCTATACAGATAGCTAATGAGCTTTTTGAAACAGGGCTTTTTGAGTATGTAACTCCTAATTTTTATGTAAAGCCCGAATTGGCTGAGGCAAAAATTTCTCGACTTGACCGAAAAGAAAATGGTTTTAAAAAAGAATATGGCTTCAAAAAGTTTGATAAAGAAGAAACTACCGTCAATGACCCCTTATTTTCTTTCCAATGGGCATTGAAAAATACAGGAGCGTTTGCCACCCCTCCTGCGGCTCCTTACTACGACTTTTTCCGTACCCCTTACAACAATTTTACCGTAGGAGCAGACATCAAAGCTACTTTTGCATGGGATATTAGCACAGGTGCAGGCATCAAGGTAGGTTTGTTTGACGATGGTACTCAGCGTTCTCACCCTGACTTAGCGGCAAATATTTCTCCTTTGGGTTTTGACCCTGCCAACTCGATGAACTTAGGAGATTTGGATATAGGCAAAAGTACAGGACACGGCACAGCTACTGCAGGAGTAATAGCCGCAGTTGCCAATAATAGTACAGGTATTGCAGGTCTTGCCTATCACTCCCAACTCATTCCTGTTCAGATAGCTACAGCAACTTTGGTAAGTGACTACGCCCTTGCTTATGATTGGGGTTGGCAAACGGCTCAGATGGACGTGATTTGTAGTGCATGGAACTGGACTGACCCTCTTTTTAATGCTCCTATTTTAAACGATGCCATACAAAGAGCATTTAATCAAGGACGAGGCGGAAAAGGTTGTATTTTGCTTTTCCCTTCGGGCAATAACGGACTAAACTTTGCCGAGTCCCCTGCCAATCTAAGCCAAGTGATTTCTGTAAGTGCCACTACCTCAGATGATTTGAAAGCAAGTTTTAGCAGTTTTGGAAAATCAGCCGACTTGGCGGCACCAGGGTCAAATATTATTACGACTGATGTTTCAGGAGAACCTTTTGTAGGGTTCAAAGGCTATACCGCCGTAGATTATGTAAGCATAGACGGCAGTTCGGTAGCAGTTGCACAAGCGGCAGGAGTAGCCGCACTGATTTTGGCAGTCAATCCAAACTTGACGGCTACCCAAGTCAGAGAAATTTTGCAAGGAAGTGCGGAAAAGGTAGGAGGCTATACGTACAGCATTTCCAATCCCGATGCTAAATCTCCTCAAACCAATACTTGGTCAGCGGAGTTGGGCTACGGCAGAATCAATGCTTTTACTGCGGTAAAAATTGCTAACAAGCAAAATACCTGCTCTGGTACAAACTTATTGTCTTTGCCATCGGGCTATTTTGATGATGGAAATGTATTGCAGGGTTATGCGAATAATGCAGACTGCCGTTGGCTCATTCAGCCCACAGGCGCAAGTACGATTATTTTGAATTTTTTAGATTTTTTCTTAGCGGAGGGTAACGACAGAATTATTGTTTATAACGGAAGTGATACCAACTCTCCAATCATTGGAACTTTTACAAAAAATAATCCTCCTCCTGCAAACGTAGTTTCCAATACAGGAACAATGTTAGTTCGTTTTCTTACTGACAATGAAGTTACGGACAAAGGTTGGCGTGCATTTTATACTTCTAATACTCCCTCTGCGGATATTGTAGCAAATACTACTACGCCTTGCTTAAATTCTCCTGTCAATTTTTCCATTATCAATCAAAATGGAAATATTACGGGCTACTCATGGAACTTTGGAGCGGGGGCAGTACCAGCTACGGCAAATACCGCTGTACCTCCTGCGGTTACTTACCAAAGTGCAGGTTTAAAGACTATTTCCTTGACGCTAATAGGCAGTAGTGGAAATGTAGTGATTCAAAAGCCTAATTTTATTTTTGTTGCCTCTACTCCTATCAGTAGCATTGACGAGGGTTTTGAAGTACAACTCCCTGCCAACTGGCAAATTACCAATAAAAATAATCAAGGGAGAACTTGGGAACGCCTACAAGCAATGACCTTAGTAGGTGGCTTTGCAGAAAGCCAATCGGCTGTATTTTTCAATAATTTTGAAGAGAGCCAAATAGGTGCAGAAGACTACTTACAACTGCCTTCGCTGAATTTTACAGGAGTTACCAGCCCTGCGCTTACTTTTGATGTAGCTTATGCGCCCTTTGTTTCTGTTACTAATTTAAGAGGGAACGACAAGCTACGCATAGAATACTCCACTAATTGCGGAGCATCTTGGACAAGTATTTATGATAAAAGTGCCTTGGGAATGGGAACTGCTCTCATCGGTGGGAATTTGGCTACCACAGCAAGTCAAGGCAATGCCTTTGTGCCTTCTTCATGCACACAATGGCGTAGAGAAAATATCACCTTGCCCATGTTAGCCAATACCAACAATGTGCTTATTCGCTTTGTCAATGTCAATGGATTTGGAAATAACGTTTATTTAGATAATATAAAAATTGCCAACGGAGTAAGTTCACCTACCAATTTATTGGCAAGTCCTGCTTCCCCTTCTCAAATTAACCTATCTTGGACGGATAATTCAAGTAACGAGTTGGGCTATCTCATTGAGCGTTCTGCGGTCGCTCCTATTTTCCCCAATCCCACTACTTTTGTACAAGTAGGGCAGGTCGGTGCCAATGTCAGCACTTTTAATGACATAGGGCTTGCGGCTAATACTACTTATTGGTACAGAATCAGTGCGATACAGCAAAATGGCATTGCTACTCACTCCAACGGGCAGTGTGTAGTCAGTGCTACTACCTCTGTGGGTGCAACTACCAACTTACTGTTTGAGAATTTCAATGCAAGTTGTGGAACGCTCCCTGCGGGCTGGACAAGCAACCTAATAGCAGGAAATATTGCTTTTGATTTTTGGCGGGTTGATGATAACCCCATTACTTCTTTGAGCTACGGTAAATTGGGGAGTCCTGCAAGTGGTTGTTTTGCTATTTTTGATTCTGATAAGTACAGCGCAGCAGGAGGAGTAGAAAATGTGGCGTTGGTTTCCCCTACCATAGATGCTACGGGAATCTCTACGGTTATTTTGCAGTTTAAGCACCTATTTATTTCTAACTTTTCCGCACAAGGTTTGGTAGAAGCCTTTGATGGCACAAGTTGGAATACCGTACTTACTTATCAGTTTGGGACGCAGGGTTCTATTGGGCTGAGCGGTAATAACTCGACTCCTCTTGCTGTTTCAGTGGATATTTCTGCTTTTATAGCCAATAAAAATACTGGACGAGTACGCTTCCGCTGGCTCGGGAACTATGGTTTTGCTTGGGCAATAGACGACATAGCCGTAGTAGGTACTTTGGGTGCGCCTATCAACCTAACAGCTACCTTAGCTACTGAAAATCAGGTAAATTTGGCTTGGATAGATACTACCGAAGGAGAAGACGGTTTCAATATAGAGCGTTCTGAAACTTCTGCGACTTCGGGCTTTACACTTATTAATACAGCCCCCTTAGCTACAGGTGCAGGCAGTACAGTTGCCTATGCAGACAACACAGCAGTTGCAGGCACAAGGTATTGGTACAGGGTACAAGCCTACAAAGGAATGTCCGTTTCCTCTTTTTCCAATGTGGCTCAGGTTACTACTTTGTTAAGCCCTACAGCTTTGACTGCCACCGCTCTTAGCACTTCTTCCATACGATTGGACTGGACAGAAAACAGTGCTAATGAAAGTAGTGTGATTGTAGAAAGGTCATTGAATCCTAATAGCGGCTTTGTAACGATTGCTACCCTTTCCGCTAATACTAATACTTTGATAGACAATAACTTATTAGAAAACACAACTTATTTTTATAGGGTAAGAGTAGTAAAAAATGCTTTTAGTTCTGCTAATAGCAATGTAGCTAATGCTACTACTTTGCTCAATGCAGTCAGCAATTTAGTAGCTAATGCCATCAGTCAAAGAGAAATTAGTTTGCAATGGAACGATAACTCTACCAATGAGTTAGGCTATGTTATAGAGCGTTCTCTTTTGGCTATGTCAGGTTTTAGCATGTTGGTAAGTCTTCCTCCTAATTCAGTCAGCTATACAGACATCGGCTTAAATCCAGATACCCAATATTTTTACAGGGTATATGCTGTAAGTAGCATGGCAAGTCCTGCGGTTTATTCCAATGTAGCCAACGCACTTACCTTCCCTGCTACTCCTACTAACTTGATTGCCAATGCTTTGAGCTTTTCCTCTATTCAACTCATTTGGCAGGACAATGCCACCACAGAAATGGAATACAAGGTAGAAAGGGCAAATGCGCTTGACGGAAATTTTAGAGAAATAGCAACACTTGGGGCAAATCAAACCACTTACACCGATGCAAATTTAGCAAGCAACACAAGGTATTTTTACAGAGTAATCGCTACCAGAGGGCAAGCAAGTTCTGCTTATTCTAACGTTACCAATGCTGTTACGCTTGATGACCCTGCCCCACTCGCTCCAGTTTTAAGAGGACAAGCAGGAAGTCAATCTGTTTTGCTTACTTGGGAAACTGTAAGCGACGCAAGTAGGATAGCTTATTATGAAATTTATATGCTCGATGCCAACAACCCACAAAGGCTGGTTGCTACTACAGACGACACTCGTTTTGTAGTTAGAGGTTTAACCAATGCAGTTACTTACATCTTCCGAGTAGTTGCCGTTAGCCGCTCAGGAGCATCAAGTCCATTTTCTAATAGCGTAACTTTGCGTCCTTCTATTATTTTGGGAACGGAAAATTTAGAAAAAGAGATAGTTTTCAATATCTATCCTAATCCAAACTCAGGAGAGTTCAAAGTCCAGTTCCAAGGAAATAGCCAAAGCCGAGTTTTGTCTATCCAAATGATAAATATGGCAGGACAAGTGATTTATCAAAAGCACATCAACGCTTTGGGGTTTTACGAAGAAAGCATCAACTTGCCTAACCTTGCTTCTGGGCTGTATCTGATTCATATACAGACCAATCAAGGCGAGTGGAGAAAACAAGTCAGCCTGGTCAGGTAAGAAATTAATCACAAGTACTAAGAAAATTAAAATATAATCCTTTGAAAATCTCTCAAAGGATTGTATCATTGTATATTTTAAGCATGTCATTCCTGTAATAAAAAAATTATGAGAAAGTTTACAACAATTTTATTTATCACCTTATTTCACATAAGCAGTATTAATGCCCAAGATACAGAAGCCAAAAAAGATACTTCTTATTGGAAAAAAGCAGGCAGCATCAGTTTTAACTTTGCCAATGTAGGACTATCTAACTGGGCGGCAGGTGGCGTAAGTTCTATTTCTTTGGGAACAGTGGTGAATCTAAGTGCAGACTATGCCAAAGATGCCCATTCATGGAAAAACTCTTTGCTTTTTGCTTATGGAGTGATGCGTCAAGGAGGTAGTGAGGCAATTTTCAAAAAGACAGATGATAACCTATTGCTCAACTCGCAGTACGGCTATCACTTAGGCAGCAGTCGTTGGAGTTGGGTCATAGGAGGAGGATTGCGTACCCAAGTAGCTGACGGTTTTCTCTTTGCCCCAGACCCGCTCAATCCGGGCAAAGAAATTTCTACACGCATTTCTACTTTCATGGCGCCAGGGTATTTTTTGCTTAACACGGGGATAGAGTATAGCATTAAAGATATTTTCTCTGCAAAGTTAGCACCTCTGACTTGGCGTATGACCATAGTTAATGATGAGGCTCTTTCTCGCGCAGGAGCTTTTGGAGTAGAAGCAGGTAAGAAAACACGCAGCCAGTTAGGTTGGACGCTTTCTTCTACTTTTAAAAAAGAAGTGATGAAGAATGTAACTTTTCAAAATGTACTCAACCTTTTTGGAGATTATGCTCGCTTAGGCGTAGTAGTAGTAAATTGGGAAACTTTGTTAGTAATGAAAGTCAATAAATACCTTAATACGACTTTTGGCACACAACTCATTTACGACCACGATGTAAATGTAACACGTAAAGATGGCACAGTAGGGCAAGCAGTCCAATTCAAACATGTACTCAATATCGGGGTAGCGATTAAACTTTAAAGCATTAGTTTGGCAGTTATTGATACAATTTTGCAAAAATTTGGATTTTCCAATGATTTTTTTATAGCTTTGAGAATGGTTCAACATATAGACAAATACATTTACATAATGTGCTTGTTCTCTGCCATTCAATATCAACAATTAAAAAATCAGACCTATATACACCTGTCGACTATCTAAAAAACTGATTTATCATTTTAACTTCAAATCATAAATTAACTAATTGAAAATGAATCGTCGTGATGCAATTATGCGGGTATCTACCATGATGGGTGGAACACTCGCCGCTCCTTGGCTGACTTCTATGCTAAGCGGCTGCTCCAACTCTCCAGAGGAAAAACAAGCAATTTTGGAGAGTTTTACTCCCGAAGTAAAAAACCTTTTAGCTGAGATAGCCGAAACCATTATCCCCGCTACTGACACGCCGGGGGCAAAAGAAGCAAAAGTGCAAGACTACATTGCTGACATTGTGGCTGACTGCTTTAACGAAAAAGACCGTACAGCCTTCTTTAATGGATTAAATGAGTTTCAGAAAAAAGCGAATGAAACCTATCAAAAAGGTTTTGAACAATTGGAGGAAGCGCAACGCATAGAGTTCTTGACTAAAATGGAGCAGGAAGCCAAAGACTATGCAGAAGCTAACAAAGGAAACAAAGAAGCACCCGCTCACATTTTCCGTACTTTGAAAGGTCTGACGCTGACAGGTTACTTCACCTCCGAACCCGGTGCTACCAAGGCACTCACTTACGTACATATACCTGGTAAATATCAAGGATGTATTCCTTTGGAAAAAGGACAAAAAGCATGGGCTACTTAATGCCAAATTACTAATTGATAATTACTAATTCGTCATTGGTAATTAGTAATTTATAACTCATCATTCTTAACTCATAATTTATAACTCATCATTAAATATGGCTGGTTTAGAAGTAAATTTGAATTTGAAAGCCAAACAGCAAAATACTTATGATGCTATCGTAGTAGGTTCTGGCATCAGTGGTGGCTGGGCGGCAAAAGAACTTTGTGAAAAAGGTTTGAAAGTCCTCATGCTCGACAAAGGCTGGGAACTCAAACATGGAGAATATGAAACCGCTTTCAAGCACCCTTGGGAGTTTAAATATCGCGGTCGTATTACTGACAAACAGCGTCAGTCCCACCCATTTCTTAGCCGCGATTATCCTTATAGCGAACACAACGAAAAATATTGGTTCAACGATGAAGACTCCCCTTACACAGAAATAAAACGTTTTGACTGGTATCGTCCAAACATTGTAGGGGGTAAGTCTATCATGTGGGGTAGGCAGTCGTATCGCCTAAGCGAAATGGACTTCGAGGCAAATGCCAAAGAAGGTATTGCTATCGATTGGCCTATACGCTACAAAGACATCGCTCCTTGGTACGATTATGTAGAAAAATTTGCAGGCATCAGTGGGCAAAAAGAGGGGCTTCCCCAACTTCCTGATGGGCAGTTTTTGCCACCTATGGAGATGAACTGCTTAGAAAAGCACGTAGCAGCAAAAATTAAAGAAAATTTCAAAGACCGAATTATGACTATTGGTCGGGTGGCAAATCTTACACAAGGCATCAACGGGCGTGCCGCCTGCCAATACCGCAACTTGTGTAGCAGAGGTTGTAGCTATGGAGCTTATTTCAGTACCCAATCAGCTACCCTGCCCGCTGCTATGAAAACAGGAAACTTGACAGTAAGACCGCTATCTATCGTCAAAGAAGTAATATATGATGAAAAAACAGGCAAGGCAAGTGGGGTAAGAGTGATAGATGCTACTAATAAAGACAACATCATGGAGTTCTATGCAAAAATTATCTTTATGAACGCCTCTACACTTGGTACTACGTTGATTTTGCTCAATTCCATTTCTAACCGCTTCCCTAATGGCTTGGGCAACGACAGCGACCAATTAGGACGAAACCTTATGGACCACCACTTCCGTTGCGGTGCTTCAGGAACTTACGAAGGATTTGAAGACCAATACTATTTTGGAAGAAGAGCAAACGGGTTCTACATTCCAAGATTCCGCAACATAGGTAAAAATGACAGAGATTATATTCGTGGCTTTGGCTACCAAGGTAGCGCAAGTCGCTCTGGTTGGCAAAGAGGAGTAGCTGAGATGGGCGTAGGTAAAGATTTCAAAGAATCCTTACTCGTTCCCGGTAACTGGACTATGGGCATGACCGCTTTTGGAGAGTGCCTACCTTACCAAGAAAATAGGGCTTACCTGAACAAGGAAAAGTTAGACAAGTGGGGAATGCCTACGCTCACTATTGACTGTGAGTTCAAAGAAAATGAAATGAAGATGCGTAAAGACATGATGAACGATGCCGCAGAAATGCTCGAAGCCGCGGGATTGAAAAACGTAAATACTTACGACAACGGTTCTTTCCCTGGCATGGGTATCCACGAAATGGGAACTGCACGCATGGGCAAAGACCCCAAGACTTCTGTATTAAACGGTTTCAATCAAATGCACGCAGTAAAAAATGTATTTGTTACTGACGGTTCGTTTATGACTTCTGCGGGTTGCCAAAACCCTTCTTTGAGCTACATGGCATTTACGGCTCGCGCTTGCGACTATGCGGTGAAAGAGATGAAGAAAGGCAATATTTAATTCTTTTTTAATATATGCTCAAGCAAAAAGCCCTTACCAGCAAACTGGTGGGCTTTTTTGCTTTTAACTTCGTTTAGTTTTGAATAGCATTAAATTTTCAAGTTTGTATTACCCCTACGTTGTATCTTTTCTTGATAGGAGCATGATTGGCTGCTTCTATGCCCATAGAAATTACCTTGCGCGTTTCTAAGGGGTCTATTACCCCGTCTGTCCATAGACGAGCCGCTGCATAGTAAGGAGAGAGCTGCTCATTGTATTTTTCTGTAATTTCATTAAGCAAGGTATTCTGCTCCTCTTCTGTGAGCTTTTGTCCTTTGGCTTCCATAGAAGAAACTTTGATTTGCAAAAGCGTTTTTGCCGCAGAAGCTCCACTCATTACTGCCATTTGTCCTGTTACCCAAGAGTAAATCAAGCGTGGGTCATACGCTTTGCCACACATGGCATAATTACCCGCTCCATAAGAGTTACCAATGATAATCGTAAACTTAGGTACCACAGAGTTGGACATGGCATTGACCATTTTTGCGCCGTCTTTAATGATGCCTCCATGCTCGGCACGGCTACCTACCATAAAGCCTGAAACATCTTGTAAAAAGACTAAAGGAATACGCTTTTGGTTACAATTCATAATAAAGCGAGTTGCTTTATCTGCGGAGTCAGAGTAAATTACTCCCCCCATTTGTATCTCGCCTTTTTTAGATTTGACTACTTTCCTTTGGTTAGCAACGATTCCTACTGCCCAGCCGTCTATGCGTCCCAAACCACAAATCAGCGTTTGCCCATATTTTTCTTTGTACTGCTGAAAATCAGAATTATCTACCAATCGTAAAATAATTTCTAACATATCGTAAGGTTTAACTCTGTCCGCAGGCAAAATACCATAGATTTCTTTTTCGTCCAATTTGGGGAGAGCGGGAGTAGCTCTATGAAAACCAGCTTTTCTTGTTTCTCCCATTTTGTCAAAAATATTGCGGATAGTTTGCAAGCAAACCTCATCATTAGGCATTTTGTAGTCTGTAACGCCAGAGATTTCGCAGTGCGTAGCTGCTCCACCAAGCGTTTCATTATCAATATTTTCCCCGATGGCAGATTTGACCAAATACGAACCCGCTAAAAATACACTTCCTGTACCCTCCACAATGAGTGCCTCGTCAGACATAATGGGTAAGTAAGCCCCACCCGCCACACAACTCCCCATGATTGCCGCAATCTGCACAATACCCTTAGCAGACATAATCGCATTATTTCTAAAAATGCGTCCAAAATGCTCTTTATCAGGAAAAACCTCATCTTGCATAGGTAAAAATACCCCTGCACTGTCCACCAAGTAAACAATAGGCAGCCGATTTTCCATACTGATTTCCTGCGCCCTCAAATTCTTTTTAGCAGTCATTGGAAACCACGCTCCTGCTTTTACAGTAGCATCATTCGCCACGATAACCGCCTGACGACCAGAGATGTATCCTATACCTGTTACTACACCAGCCGAGGGGCACCCCCCTACTTCTTCATACATTCCATCGGCCGCAAAAGCACCTATCTCCAAAAAAGGTTTATCTTTGTCTATTAATAAATCAATACGTTGTCTGGCAGTGAGTTTCCCTTGCTTGTGTTGTGCTTGTATGCGTTTTTCTCCACCGCCAAGCTTTACTTTTTCATGTTTAGTTTTTAGCTGATAAATTAGTTGTTTGATTTGGTCTTCATTCTTATTAAATTCTAAATCTATGCTCATTGTTTATTGTTAAAATAATTTGATGATTAGTTTTCAATTCTCCTTTCAAAATTACAGTAACTTTTCGTACAAAATCTTTAATTACAGAAAAAATAACCTGCTTATCCCACCCAAGTTAAATTTTTGAGCAGAAAAGTGGTTTCCATTTTCTTGTTTTAAAGAAAAAAATAATAGATTTATCATGCTAATTAAGTCTAAGTAGGGAATATTTTAAATAATTACACAAATGGATAGAAATTCACGCCGAGATTTTGTTAAAATATTGGGAGGAGTAGCGGGAGTATTATCAATCAGTCCTTCCATAGAAACCGTAGCTAAGGAATTAGACAAAAAGCTATATCATATCCCACAAATCCCTTTTGACGAAGATGTTACTAAAAATGAGGACTATTGGGTATGGGTACAACAATCCTATACTATTTCTCCTAATGTAATTAATTTTAATAACGGCGGGGTAAGTCCACAACCAGTCATCGTACAAGATGCTTTGGACAGATACAACCGCCTAAGTAACGAAGCCCCCAGCTATTACATGTGGCGAACTTTAGACGAGGGAAGGGAAGGTTTGAGGCTGAAGTTAGCAGATTTAGCAGGCACTTCTCCAGAGGAAATAGCCATTAATCGCAATGCTACAGAAGCCTTAGAAACCGTTATTTTTGGTCTGAACCTGAAAAAAGGCGATGAGGTTGTGCTTACTAAGCAAGATTATCCGAACATGATTCATGCTTGGAGGCAAAGAGAAAAAAGAGATGGAATTGTACTAAAATGGATTAACTTAGACTTACCTTCCGAAGATATTGAGTATTTGGTAAGGAAGTATGAGGAGCAGATGACGGATAAGACCAAAGTGGTCATGATTACGCACCTGATTAATTGGTGCGGGCAGCTTCTCCCTGCCAAGCAAATCAGTCAAATGATACGCAGGAAAAATAAAAATATTTATATTCTCATAGATGGGGCACATTCTTTCGCTCATTTTGACTTCAAGATTCCTGACTTAGAAGGAGATTTTTTTGGTACAAGCCTGCACAAGTGGCTTTCTGCCCCTTTTGGAACAGGTATGATGTATATTAAAAAAGAGAGAATCAGTGAAATTTGGACGATGTTTGCTTCTGATAACCCACAAAGTAGCGACATTCGCAAGTTTGAGGTGTTAGGTACTCGCTCCTTCCCTACGGAGATGGCAACAGGCTATGCAGTTAATTTTCACAACGCTATTGGCTCACTAAGAAAGCAAAAGCGACTACACTATTTAAAAAACTACTGGGTAGAAAAAGCTATGAATATCAAGGGTTTTAGCGTGCAGACTTCTTTGCACCTTGACTTTTCTGGGGCGATTGCTACCTTTGCTCTCAAAGGCATGACCGTGGCGGACTTATCCTCTGCTTTGTTCAAAAAAGCCCGAATCCATACCACTGGCATCAACTGGGAAAATATCAACGGAGTAAGAGTTACGCCTCATGTCTATACCCAATTGAAAGACTTGGATAGATTAGTTGATACAATTTATCATATTTCTAAGGAAATTTAACACTTTCAAAATTGTATTTAGCAACTTTTCGCTAATTTTGTTTTGCTTTGTAATATTGATTATCTTATTAGCTTTACTAAATCATGGCAAACAAAAAAATACTTGTGGTAGAGGATAATCCCATCAATGTTATTGTACTAAAAAAATTCATTGAAAGCTACTGCGACTTAGACACCGCTACGAATGGGCAAAAGGCGATTGAAATGGTAGAAAAAAATGATTATGCTTTGGTACTTATGGATATTAATTTGGGAGGAGAGCAGATGACAGGAGTGGAAGTATTGCAAAAAATCCGAGCAAACGAACACTTTAGATATCTTCCTGTGGTAGCTGTTACTGCTTACGTTACAGAAGAAGCTATCCAAAAATTCAAAGAAGATGGCTTTGCTGACGTAGTCAATAAGCCTATTGACAAAGAACGGATACTAAGTGTAGTAAGTAAATACGTTGGGACTTAGTGAAGTCCACCTTTCTCCAATAAAAAGCCTGAGAGAATTATTTAACCTCTTTCATTAATACAAGCACATAAAGTCAAAGAGTAAAGTAGTGAATTAAGACATAATCTATGTAGTAATATGAATTTTAAACAAATCCTTTTCAGATTTAGCCCCTATTTCGGTTTACTTTTTGTCTTTCTCTTATTTGTTATTCTCTGCCCTCCAGCTTTTTATTCATTTTTTAATATCAAAACCATTTTTACCCAAACAGTCATCGTAGGCATTGCGGCAATGGGAGCAACTATGGTGATTATCTCAGGGGGTATTGACCTGAGCGTAGGTTCTCAGATTGCTCTTGGCACGGTAGTTATTGCCAAAGTGTTAAATATGAGTGGTTTAGACGGGCAAGCAAGTGGACAAGTTTCTCTATTGGCGGCGATGTTGAGCATTTTTGCTTGCATGGCTTGTGGAGTAATCACAGGTTTGGTCATTTCCCAATTTCGCATCGTACCTTTTATCGTTACCTTAGGTATGATGCAGATAGCCAGAGGAGTAGCCAAGTGGTTAGCCAACGAGCAGACCGTAGCCTCACCTGCTAACTCCATGACCTCACTCATGTTGGTAGAACCTGAAAGTGAATGGCTGGTTTTGGGTGCTTCGGTCTGGATTATGCTGATTTTGGTAGTTATTCTTTCCATTATTTTAAAGTACACTATCTTAGGACGCTATATTTTTGCTATAGGTTCTAATGAGCAAACTGCCCGTCTTTGCGGAATCAATATCAGCAAATATAAAATCCTTATCTACATGCTCAGTGGGGTTTTCACAGGCATTGCGGCTATCATGCAGTTCAGCAATCTGACCGTAGGCGACCCTACCGCCGCCAATGGTATGGAATTGGATATTATTGCCGCAGTAGTCATAGGTGGAGGTTCTCTGAGCGGGGGTGAGGGCAGTGCCGTAGGTTCTTTGATAGGGGCGTTGATGATGGCAGTATTGAGAAATGGGTGTAATATGCTGGGCGTACCCAACTATGTGCAAGAAATCATTATTGGTTTGATTATCGTTGGGGCAGTTTTAATAGATAAACTAAAACATCGCTTGAGATAAAACCTCAACTGAAGCAACTAACTATTTACTCACTATACTATGATAAAAAGACTTCGTAATCTCCTTGTTTTCATTGTATTGGCGTATATTGCATTATACTTTGTAAATGCAGAAATCGTTACAGCCATCAACGAACAGATTTTAGACTTGCTGAGAGGCAAAACAGAAAAAACAGGTACAGAAAAGCAAGCGAATTTATTGACAGAAACGGAACTTAATGAATATGAAACTTATACCTCGCTTAGTGAAATAAGCAAAAATCCTCAAAAAGTATTTAAAATTAATCTTAGTAATCAAAGATTAGACGCAATCCCCGCAGAAGTTTTCCAATGCAAGAACTTGCAAGTGTTAGACCTGAGCAACAATCAAATTAGCCAAATTCCCGAACAAATCCAAAACTTAGCACAACTCCAAGAGTTGAATCTATCCAATAATCAACTTCTTACTGTTCCTCCTTCTTTAGACGACCTCAGTTTTTTGAGAAAGTTAGACCTATCCAATAATCAACTTGGCGAACTGCCCGAAGTATTTAGCAATTTAGCAAGATTAGAAGAGATAAACCTTGCGGGAAATAATCAAATTCATCTGAAAAAGGTTCTCAGTGATTTAGGATATAGCCGCAATCTGAAAAAACTCATCTTGAAAATGCAGTCCCCTGAAGCACAAAAAGAAATTCAAAACCTTAAAAAGCTACTTCCTGATATAGTTGTAGAATAAAAACAAAATATATACAGCCTTACAGGTTTTGGATAAACCTCATAAGGCTGCATAAAGAACTATTTTAGGCATCATTACCTATTTTGCACTGTCTATAGTAATGGTAGGTGTAGAAGTAGAGGTAGTGTCTGTAGTGGTTGAGGGAAGAGTAGATTTTTCCTTTGCTGCCTCTACGTTAGGGCTTGAGAAACCTTCGCCTGCTTCTGGTTTTTCTATCACGATATTAGCAGTCAAAGCAAGCACCATGATAGTAATAGCAAATCCCCAAGTTAATTTTTCAAAAACATCTGCACTGCGCTTTGCACCCATTAGCTGATTTGCTCCAGAGAAAGCCAATCCACCTGCACTTCCACTGCTTTTAGGATTCTGTGCCAAAACCACTAAAATTAGTAACACCGCTACTACGATGATTACACCGATAATTAATCCTGTCATTGTAATTTATATTTTAAAGTCTATCAAGTTAAAACCTACTCCAAACGGTTATGAGTTTTTCAGATTTTCAATTTGGAGTGCAAAGTAACTACTTTTTTCTGGATTTTTCAAACTTAATCGCTGATAAATCTCAATAGCCTTTTGTTTATTTCCTTGTTTGATATAAATTTTTGCTAAAAACTCAGAAGCAGCTCGTTCATTCTCCTTTGTACTCTCCTCTGCAAGGTCTATGCTTGGCTCGTTGAGCCTCTCTCTATTTATCTGAATAGTAGGGCTTTCTTTAATAAATTGGTCGATAATACTTCGCTGGTATTCTTGCGAAGATTTTTTATAAGTAGGTTTAATCACTGTTGGTGTATGCTCTTGTTGATGTTCATCAAAAAAGTTCGTTGTATCAAATTCCGCTGTAATTTCCTTTTGACTCAGCACATCTAAAACATCTTCATCTGAAAAATAAATAGAAGTATCCGTCAATAAATTGTCTTTCTCTACCTCATCAGATAGCTCCTCATCAAACTGGGGAGAAAAATCAAGATGACCATTCATCTCTTGGTATGCTTGTCCTTCTTCCTCTTTTCTCAAAGTATAATCATCTAACAAGGTACTACTTTCATGTTCTTCTCTTCCATCGTTATTTGCTAAAAAGTCTGCTTCTGTTAGGTTTTCAAAAACAGCTAATTGCTTTACATACTCAATCTCTCTCGCCTCCTCCTCTTTGCGCAAATAATAAGCATCTAACAAATCTATGGAAACAGCCTCTACTTCTGCTATTTCCTCACTTACTTCGCTGGCTGACAAGCGGTTAGTAAACTCTATTACCTCCTCCTCTTTGCGCAAATAGTACGCATCTAACAAGCCTA
>NZ_FONY01000019.1:0-32426 GCF_900113045.1 Thermoflexibacter ruber | reverse complement strand
CCTCCTCCTCTTTGCGCAAATAATAAGCATCTAACAAATCTATGGAAACAGCAGCTACTTCCGCTATTTCCTCACTTACTTCGCTGGCTGGCAATAAGTTAGCAAACTCTATCGCCTCCTCCTCTTTACGCAAATAATAAGCGTCTATCTCCAAAGTTATTTTATCCTCGTCGATATATTCTGATATTTCTTCTGTCCTTGATGCAATTGTTTCTTCTTCCTTACGCAAGTAGTAAGTGTCCAAAAGTTGATTTTCTTTTTCAGAAGAAAAGTCAGCAAAAAAGTTTTCCTCAATAGGATTACTAAGACTTTCTATTTCAGTAACTTCTTTTTCTAACTCTTTATTTATGTCAAATTTATTTATTTCAATGGTGGCTTCCTCAAAAAAGTTATCCGTAGAAGTAATAAAATTAGGTAAAGTATTGACTATCTGCTGAACTTCAAGCGAGTAGTCATTTTCCTGTTTTTCTATTTCATACTCAAACTTTTCAGGATAAACCACAGGCTGCTCTTCGGAATCATCAGTAATCGGTTTTACCAATTCATCATTATATACTAAAAATTCCGTTTGCGTCCTTACATCTTCGTCTATTTCTATTTCTTTATCAAAGAGGTCATTAGCAAAAGGGTTGTAGGTCGGCTCATCGTCAATACTTAATTCAGAGTCAAATGAAGCTACTTCTTTTTGGAAATCCAATACAATATCATCATCTATTGGACTGATAAACTTCTCTTCCCAAGCATCTGTTTTCAATTTCTCCAAATGAAGGTCATCTTGGCTGTTATAAATAATGCTTGCTACAGATTCATCACTTTCATCTATTTGTATTACTTTATCTGTTACTTCCCCTTTTTTTGTATTTTCCTTGATAGACCATTCTTCCTCTTGAGGTTTTTCTGTGGTGATTTTGTCAGCTTTAAGTTTCTCAAAAGCATTTACTTGCTCTACGTTTTTGAGCAAATGCACCAAAGCATCGCCTTGATTAGGGTTATAGTTTTTGATTAGTATATTTCTGAGCAGATTACGGTCTAAGGAGCGAACTGCTGCCTTCTCAATAGTGTCATTAGTCAGATGTGCCTTTGCATAAAGCACATAAATGGCTTGGAAGTAAGGATAAACCTTTGTCATCTGCTTCAACTCTGACTCGTACTGAGGGGTAAGCAGAGAGGGATTCTTTATTAGTTCGGTGAGTGTTTCTTTATTCAAGGGTAGTAAGATTAATAAAACTATTTTTACGTCATTGCCTTATTTTAAGCCAAAGAAAGCAAAATGAAATAAAATGCTCCATTTGCTTATAACCTACTAAGTAAGAAAATTATCGAGAAATATCAAAATTTTTTTTACTTCTCTTACCAATTTGCCACAGATTTATTAAAAATATCCAAAATAATTTGGTCAAAAATGGTACGAATGAGGTTCTGCTCGACTTGTATGAGAGTTTGATTGCTGTCAAAATCAGCAAAAAATGAAAATTCTTGGTCAAAGTCCTGACTCTCGTCAAAGCTATTGGTGTACTGTACCTTAATGCCAATAGTTA
Organism: Thermoflexibacter ruber; assembly: GCF_900113045.1. Taxonomy (GTDB): domain Bacteria; phylum Bacteroidota; class Bacteroidia; order Cytophagales; family Thermoflexibacteraceae; genus Thermoflexibacter; species Thermoflexibacter ruber. The sequence goes on along the minus strand of NZ_FONY01000019.1, from coordinate 30,888 downwards.
GACGCTGACGTGCAGCTACCAAGGCAAAATTGCCTTGCTGCTCACCTGTAGGGGCTACAGGCGAAACTTCATACCTGACTATCGTGCCAGCAAAATGCAGATGACCATTGCTGGGAACTAAGGCTAATCGAGTATTTCTCTGAAAATATTCTCTCAACTTTTCTGTAAAGTTGATTGCCATATTGGCGGGACCGTTTGCCGCATCAGCCTGAAAGTTCTCAATGCTCATGGTCTGGATGCGCGGGTCTAAGTTCGTCCCTTGGAAAGAAAGTGAAGGAGCTGCCGCACAGCCCGAGAGCAGTATTAGAATAAATACTAAAAAAAAGACTTTATTGGTACGCATGAGTATTTATTAAAATTACCCAATCTTTATCTTGTGTTCTACCTTTTAAAGGTTTAAAATTGGTCTATGATATTAGAGAGTTGGTCAAAAATTTCTTCTATCTCCCCAATACCATTGACAGCATGGTATTTCCCTTGCTTTTCATAATAATCTGCCACAGGAGCAGTTTTATTATTGTATTCTTGGACACGCTGTCTGATGAGTGCTTCGTTTTGGTCATCAGCCCTGCCGGAGGTTTGCCCACGAAGCAATAAACGTTTAGTAAGTTCCTCCTCATCAACTACTAAGGCAATCATGCCGTTGATTTTCATATTATTTTCGCTCATCATTTTATCTAAAGCATCAGCCTGGGCTACGGTGCGAGGAAAACCATCAAATATAAAGCCCTTGGCATCAGGATTTGCTTTGATTTTGTTATCAATCATTCCAATTACGACCTCATCTGGAACTAAGATGCCCTTGTCCATCAATTCTTTGGCTTCCAAGCCTAACTTTGTACCTGCTGCAATCTCAGCCCTAAGCAAGTCGCCTGTAGAGAGATGAACAAATCCATACTTTTCTATCAACTTTTGGCTTTGTGTGCCTTTGCCTGCGCCCGGAGGTCCGAATAATACTATGTTTCGCATTTCTAAAATTAGTAATTTGATGAATAATAGTTTGCAATGATAAGCTATTTTAGCATTACTTTAACAACTTTTTGCTTAAAATCTGCAAATTATCATTTTTAGCATAAAAAACAAATATAGCAATCAAAATATGGCAACGTCAAATATGTAAGGCAGTATTGCAGGTAATAACCCATGAAACAGCATTTTTTAAGATTTCACTGTTTTAAGTAATCTTTCTAAATCTTCGGGAGTATCCACACAATAGCTATCATGTTCAGTAATAGCAGTTTTTATTTTGAATCCGTTTTCTATCCAGCGTAGCTGCTCCAAACTTTCTGCTTTTTCCAAAATAGAGGGAGCAAGTTGAGTAATCTGTGCCAATATATCTGCTCTATATGCATACATGCCTACATGCCTATAGAAAGTATGATGACTAAGCCACTCCTCCTGAGGGACATTTCTCAAAAAAGGAATCACTTGGCGGCTAAAGTAAATGCCGTTTTGGTCTTTATCCAGCACAACCTTTACTTCGCCTGTATTAAAGAGTGCCTCACTATCTAAGGTCTTGATTATCAATGTAGCAATTTCAGTTGTGCCGTCCAGTCTGCTTGCTAAGAGTTCTATTTGCTGTGGAATAATAAAAGGTTCATCTCCTTGAATATTAATTACGTAGTCAAATTTTTTTTGAGTAGTCGCTTCGGTTATCTGCAAGGCTTCATAGCATCGGTCAGTACCGCTGGGGTGTTCTTCTCTGGTTAGGACAGCCTCTCCACCAAAGTTTTTCACTGCATCTATAATAAGTTGATTATCAGTTGCTACTACTAACTTTGCTAAACAGTTTGCTCGGCTTGCTCTTTCATAAACGTGTTGAATCATTGGTTTGCCTTTGATGTCTGCCAACATTTTGGCAGGGAATCGTGTAGAAGCATAACGAGCAGGGATTACTCCAAGAATTTTCATGCAATCAAAAATAATAGACTTTATTACTTAATATTAGGCGGCAAAGATAGTAATTATTCGTAATCATTGGATTGAAATTCGGCTCTATCTTTCCTAATAAAAACAGTATCCATTTGCCAAAAAGCATTATCTTTCTTTCTGTGCATAAAATCTACCATGTCAATCGGTAGAAAGCCTAAATCTTCCATGTAATTGCACATTTCCCAAAAGCGAAGGCTATCTTTGGCAATTTGAAAATTATAGGTTTCTATGATGACAATGTTTGCTTTTTTTAGCGTTTCTCTTGCTCCTTCTAAGATAGGTACTTCGTAGCCATGTGTATCTAATTTGATGAGGTAAGGGGCTTGAAGTTGGTACTTTTTTACCTGTTCGTCAATAGTAGTTACAGGAACAACAATGCAGTTTCCTTCAAAAGGCACATCCGCAGCAAGCCCTCCAAAAAGCCCTGAGTTGTCAAAATAAATTTCTCCTATCTTGTTGCCTGCCGCAGCAATCACATAGTTCGCATTTGCATAGAGAGCTTTAAAAGCCTGTAAGCCCTTTTCATGGGCTTGCTGCGCTTCTATGAGCAAATAGTTAGCTTGCGGATAATGCATGATGCAGCTTTCTGACCAGCGACCGTCCGATGCGCCTACGTCAATCACGGTATTGATTTCAATATTTCTTTGAGCAACTCTTTCTATAGCTTTTGGCATAGTAAACTTATTTTCTACTGCAACATATTGCATAGGAATAGAAGATAGCTTATTGACTTGGTAGCCTAAGCGATGAAATAGAGATTGAATTATTTTTTTTAACATAGGTTATTTTTACTCCTTTGTTCTATATTGAGTTGATTTTATGAAGTAAAAGTAGATGGATTTTAAAGCATTAGATAGTAAAGTAATATGATAAAAATTTCTTATTTCAAATATTCAAGTATTTTATATATAAATCTATAAGGCTGGGTAATAAGGTGACCTATTCTATAACTATATGATTTATATACATTTTCTTTTAATCTTTCTGCTTCTATCTGTTTTTTTCTTAGATGTATAATATGAAAGAAGGTATTTATCTGATTTTTTAATATATCTAAACTTTTTACTGAATGGTTACGATTTATTATTTCTGAGATTGTATTTGTTAAAACCTTAGCGTAAAGTCTTGCTGATAGATGTTCTGTAAATAGATTATAACAATTCTCAGCGATACTACCTGGAACATTATCTATTTCAGATAGATTCTGCGGTAATTCATTAATGGAACTAATTACTCTACCCGCATTATATTTCAATATTAACTCAGCATATTTCCCAATTTGATTAACAATGACTGGCTTTCCATTTTGTAACATTGTGGCTATTTTTCCAGAGGATAAACCAATATATTTAATATTTTTTCCTTGATAAATATCGCCTGTTTGTTGTTGATAAAGTGCAATACCCACATCTACTGATGCGATAAGTGTAGAAAGCGACTCAAATGAATCAGTTGGTTCTTCTGAAAAATATACATTAGGTAAATATGTATATTTTTCTTTTAACGGAGTTTTTCCATACCTATCATGAACAACTAAACACCAGCTCTTGTCCCAATATTGTGTATTTTCTATTATTTCCTCAGCCATAGTAAATTTTGCAACGCTACCCATTAGCAAAGCGATTTTACGGTTGTGAGGTATAGAAAGTTTATCATGAAGAAATTTATTTTTATCCTTTCGCACAATGTCTAATCCTGCTACAGGTATCAAGATAAATTTATCAAGCGGAATCTCATTTTGCTTAGATAGATGCTCTGCTCTTATAATATCTTGACATATAACAAAATCTACTGCTCTGCAAGCGATTATTTCTAATTGCTTAGGGTAATAGCCTACTTCATCTTCAAAAAAGATTTCGTATGAAATATAACCTAATGGCACTTGTTTTATAGTAGCGATAAGTGCTGCATCTATAATGCCCAAATCAACTCCAATGACAAGTTTATAATTTTCACTTAATATAGAACTATCGTGTTCCTCATAGAAAAACAATCTATTCATCGGATGGATAGATTTCTGGTAAATATTTTTTTTAGGGAGAAGTATATCAACTTGATAGTTATTTTCAATAAGAATTTGGGTTATTGCTAAAAGATTGGGATTATTATTAAAGTTGCCCTCGGGATGTATAATTATTATCTTCATATTAAGAATATTCAATATTTTTTCTTCATTATAAATACAGCTCCCCAAGTTTGTTCACTTAATGGATTATCAGAAACGAACTCGCAATATTCTACTATTTCAAATCTCGTTATCTCAGCTAAAAAATACAATTCATTTATCGTAAAATGCCGCATAGAATGCATCTCTTGAAATGTAATTAGACGAGAATTTTTTTTATCTTCTATCAAAATCTCATAGTTTACATTAACTATACTTTTGTTTATAAGCGACTTTGGCTCTGCAATTCTCGTAATTTTCAAATATTCATTTTCTAACCTTTTGATACGAATTTCGGGCTTTTGAATAAGTACTGTAGGGGTGTACCAAACATCGAAAATAAAAATGCCATTGTCTGCTAAGTGCTTATACACTCCTTGAAAGCAGGAAATCAAGTCATTGTTATCATTCAAATAGCTAATCACGTGAAAAAGAGCAATAGCGGCATCAAAAGTATCTTGCAAATCTAAATGTCTAATATCTCCCTCCATAGGAAAGAAGTTATTAATTTGTTTTTTTTTTGCTTCTGCTACCATGCTACTGCTTTTTTCTATGCCTGTTATTTTTAGCCCTTTCTTAGATAAATATTGAGCATGATTTCCTGTACCGCAACCTAATTCTATCACTGATTGAACAGTAGGATTGTACTTTATTATTTTTTGATAGCTATAATCTGCCTCTGCATAATAATCTTTATCTTGGTAAAGCAAATCGTAATAGGCACTGTATAGTTTGAAGTTAGTATTATCTTCTGGCATGACTTATTTTATATTTATATGTTCTTCTTTGACAGGGGAAAATCTAATTTTATCAGTTTCGCCACAGTACGGTCCTTGCTTTACTTCTATCATCTCACTTGGCTCTAACATTTTAAAACCATGTCCACCGTCTGCTAAAAGTATTACGTCTCCTGAAGTTAATATGCGACTTTCTATATAATGCTGGCTATTACTGTAAAAATCTACCCTTACTTTGCCACTTTTTATAAACAATACTTCTTGGGTCAAATGTACTTCACGAGGCACTAAATTGTGTCTATGTGGAGGGATAGTATAATCTTTGGGACGCTTCATATAGCCTAACTGCTGGGAAGAATCATCGGTAGTAAAAAACTCAATCCCTTCTTTAGAGTAGTTAGCCCTTATAATAACAGCTAATAGCTCGTCTTGATGTATAATCCTTTCAATCATTTTTTTGAAATACTAAATATGTTGAAAAAGAATAACCATGTTTATTATTGAAACTGCCTAAATAAGTAAAGCACAATTTACTAAAATAATCAACTACGAGTTGTTGGCTAATAATTACAGGGTAATAATGCCCTCCTTTGTCCAACCAATTATCAATCATCGGAATATCAAATTGCTCGGCTGTATAAATATCAAAAGCTACTAAACCTTTATTTTTAGTTACTCGGGCTATTTCTCGGAAGTAATGAAATGCGTGTAGCAGAGGCAGATACACAAATACTCCATGCGCTACCAAATTGTCAATGCTACTATCTTTCTCAAATTTTAAATTGAAACCGTCTGAATCTCGCCTAACAAGTATAGGAGCATATTTCTCTTCCAGATAATAACTCCAGTCTTCTGCGATTTCGTATGAAATAATATTTTTAACAGGATATTTTTTCAATACATGGTCAATATACCTTCCCGTTCCCCCACCTATCTCTAACATAGTGCTGCCTGTTTGAAAAAATCCATAGGAGTGTAATTCTAAGATAACTTCCTCTGATTGACCTTGCTGATTCCAAATCTCTTCCACATACTCACCTACACTCAGCCCGCGCTTATTTGCTTCATTTACAGTTTCTTCACAACTAATATAATTCCCACTTTTTCTTTTGGGCTTTGCTGGCTCAGCTACTGAGATAGTGGTAAAAACCTTATGATATAACTGTTCGGCTAAATTTATGACTTTACGATACATGCTTGGTTGATCTTTATTTAATAGTTTTCTAAATCTTGGAATCAACTTAGTGAGTTTGCTTTTTACTTTTTTAATGTATTTTATATCATTCGTTTTCTCTGCTAATGATAAAGCTGTTAAGCCTTGTTTTTGAAAAACATCTATATTAGTCAAAAACTTATTCCTATGTTTATTTAAAATATATAAATATCCCTCTACTGTTCTTTTATCATCGCTTGAGATAGTTCCACTTGTACGTCTGTAATACTTGATAAGCAATCGATGAACAGTAGAATATTGGGCAAATTCGCTTAATCTAATATGCGTATCCCATTCTTGAAAAGAGGGACAGTACTCATCTGTTAAACCGATTTTCAATAATAGTTCTTTTTTTATCAAAGCGCAATTATAATCTACATAATTATTCCCATTCAATAACCCTTCAAGGATATTTCCCTTATTTACCCACTCAAATTTACCTATTTCTTTCCCATTTTCATCTACTACATAGGAAAAACATGTAACAATATCAGCGTTGCTTTGAAATATGTGAGCATATAACGCTTCTATTAATTGAGGAAGCATTACATCGTCTGAGTCAAAAAATTGTATGTACTTACCTTTACTTTCTAAGATTCCTGTATTTCTTGCCCCTTGCGCACCCTTTTTTCGGTGATTAAGTAAATATTTTACTCTTGTATCTTTGGCACAGTATGCTTGTATCGTCTCTCTACTTTGGTCGGTAGAATAATCATCTACCACTATGCACTCCCAATTTTGATAGGTTTGCCCAATTACTGACTCTAAAGTAGCGCCAATCAAATTAGCCCTGTTATAACAAGGAATAATGATACTTACTTGGGGAGTCATAAAAGCTATTAATTTTTTTAATTAAGGATTTCTTTTTTATTCCCAATTTTGTTCTAAGATAAGTAATACGCGATGGAAGATAGGTAGATAAATAGCTATTTTCCCAATAATTTTTTCAAAAGTTTCTTCGTCATATACATGGCTAAGTTCGTTTCTACTAACCAAAATTTCTATGAGAAGGAGGTAATCTGCCTCAGTCAAGTAGCCAGTATCAAAAAAATTTTTAATGCTCTGTTTAGGGCTTTTACTTTCTATACCCTCTTTTTCCTGCAAAAACTTTTTAATTGTTTTCCAGCATAGCTCTGTAGTATATTCAAACTTTTGGGCAATTCCGTTTTTCAAGCCATCTATAACTACCGGGTTGCTCTCATAGTCTTGCAAATTAAGGGAGAAAAGTTGAGAAAGACTCAGCACGCTTTTTTTAAAGGCTTTCAGTTTTATGTCCATCTTACTATTTTTTTAAGGGCTTCTTGCTCAAAATCTTTGCTGACCTTGGAAAAGTCCACCAAGTCGACCCTGAATGGCACAAAAGAATCTTCTATAATATCTGCTATTTCACTTAACAGTACGGGGCTTATTTCCGAAGGACTCCTGAATCCAATATCAATATCAGAAATCCTGCCTGCGGTATGATTAGCCCGCGAGCCAAACAAAAATATCTCTGTTCCGAGCGGCATACATTCTACCAAAACTGCTCTCAGATAGCTTTCGCAAGCCTTGTAAAACGTATGAGCATTGAGAGCATTGCCCATACCGATAAGTTCTTCGCACTGGGTTTTGCTCATCTTCCTAAACTTTGCTTTCTGCTCTTTTAGCCACATGATTTGTGATGTTTTATCAGTTAATGCCTAATCAAAACATTTAAAAACATGCCTTAACTCCTGATTACTCTGTCAATCAGCTCGTTGAGTTGATTGATATGCCGCTGCAAAGTAAAATATTCCTTTGCTCTTGGTTTGGCTTTTTTGTCTATAGTTTCTGCTAAATCTCAGTTTTCATACCTTCATAAACGACTAAATAAATTTTTTATCTTCTTCATTAAGAGCAGCATAACAATATAAAATGAGCTTCTAAAATCAAAATCTTGAAAAATAAAATATTTTAAAGATTCTTGCCACTCAAATGGATGTAAACTTCTATTTATAAATGGCTTACCTTTTATTAATAAAAATAGCTTTTCTTTATTAGTAATGTTGAGATGACTGATTGCCTTAATATGACTCATTGCACATAAAAAATAAATGTTTTTTGACATACCATATTGTTCTAGTCGCTGTAAGTGTTGCTCTTTCATTTCTTTCTTTCTTATAATACGCCTATATAAGCCAATGCTTTCACTGTCGTGAGGTAACAAATGCCCATAAAATGCAACTAAAAAAAGAATCAAATGGTCTATACCGTTTTTATTACCTATACACTTAGCCAAAACATCTTTCTTAAATAATCCATGAATGGCAGTGCAGTAATTGAGATTTTCTAAGATTTTTATCATTCTTTTCATAGAGTCAAGCCCTGAAGTGTGTATATCTGAATCTGCTGTTCCTTCATTAGGACTACTTTCAGAAAAAAATATAGACTTAGGGTACACTAAGGCAACATTTTCATTTGTATAAAACTTTTTTATAGCTTTATCAACAAAGTTACTTGCAAGCACATCATGACCACCAAGCCACATAAAGAAATATTTACTTTGCGAGAGCCTGTATAGTTCAATAAAATTTTCATATGCTCCTATATTTTTTGGCTGTTTTATTAATCTGATTCTACTATCTTGATTAGCATACTTTTGGGCAATCTCAAAAGAGTTGTCAGTTGAACAATTATCTGAAATAATAATTTCTAAGTTTCGATATGTTTGATTGATTGCAGACTCAATTGTTTCTGCCAAATACTTTTCTTCGTTATAGACTGGTACACCAATTGAAACTAATGGTAAATTATTCATCTTTACTTTACTCTTTTTAAGTACCCATCAGGGGCAACCGTGATTAATAATTTATCTTGAAATGTTTTATCAATTTCAAAGTTATCGTTTTCTTTTAAAAATTCCCACACAGCAGTTTTAGGGTTATTGCCTTTGCCCCAAGGGCGGTCTTTCCATTCGTAATCGGCAGGCATATCTTCAATTACTGTATCATACACAATGCAATAACTACCTATACTTACCAAAGGTGTATATGCTTTTAATTCGGCAAGTACATGGTCGTGCGTATGGTTGGAGTCAAGCAGAAGAAGTACCTTTTCTTTACCATTAGCAAAATCATACACTTGTTGTATGGTTTGCGGGGCGATAGATGAACCTTGTATCATCGTAATTCGTTTTGCCATAGGGTGGTTTTCTATGGCTATTCGGTTATGTTCTCGTATGTCAATATCAATGCCTAAAACCTGTCCGTTACCACCAATGAGTTCCAGCATAGATGCAATAAAAACAAGCGAACCTCCCCGAGCAATACCCGCTTCAATAATTAAATCAGGCTTTACTTGCCAAATAATCTCTTGCAAAGCAACTATATCTTGTGGATATTGAATAATTGGAAGACCAAGCCAAGTGAAGTTGTATGAATAATTAACACTGATAGTCTGTTGAAAAAAACTACTAGCGGTATCTTGCAATTTTTGATTGTTTGGATAGCTTTGAATACGGAGCAAACTTTCTTGTCTAAACTTTTCTATCTCTTGCATATTTTTTCAAATTACGTGAAAGTTTATGTTTGTATTGTTAATACTTCTTTTTATCTCATCTAAATAATTTTTATTCATTACCCACACGTTATTGATAGGTTCTTTTTTGAGAATATCAGGCGAAAAAATTGGATGTGCTGTTTTTGCAATGAACTTATTCTGTTTAGCAGGATTAATATCTACTACAAAATTAATCAACTTTCTTTGGGGGTCTAATAAATTTAGAAATGTATTGCCTTTTGCACCAGCTCCCCAAATAGCTATGTCTTTTTGTTTTTGAAGTCTATCTTTTATTGTTTCAATTTTAGCAGTTGGATTGAAAGATACTTTCTGAAAGTCAGATTTTTCCTCTATTTGTTTTTTCAAATCAGCTAATTTAGCCCATAGATATATATACTGACCTCCAAAAAGATATCCTGTTTGAGCTTTATGAAACATTTTTTTTAGAGTATTTTCTGTAAAATAATTGCAATGCTCATAAAATATATCCCAAAATGCTTCTTTTTTAGCTATCCAATCAAATGTAGGCACTTCTATAAATATATACCCTTGATAATCATTAGACTTTGCAATAGTATGTAAAAAAGTAAATGGACGAGGAATATGTTCTAATGTATGCCTGAGAATAATTACATCGGCTTTTATATTTGTTTTTTCAGAAAAAAACTCTTTTAAGACATATTCATTTTCGCCTTCGTAAGTTGGGTCAAAGCCAATACAATCTATTCCTGATTGTCGCATCATTTCAAGAAAGTATCCTTTGCCACATCCTATCTCTACTACTTTTTTATCTCGAATGCCTAAATGTATTAAAAGCTTTAATACTTCTTCAAGATGCTTTCTGAAAAAGGGTGAGTTGGATTGTTCGTTTTGATAGCTTTCATCATAAACCATTAAACTACTATCAAATTTGGCATTATAAATGAAACCAGATACATTATCTTGCACAAGTTCTATTTCACCACATAAAGCATTTTGAGCTTCTGCAACAGAATTATAAACTTTATTTTGAAAAATAGGTAACTGACTTTGTCTATAAATACAAGTAGCACTATTGTTAGAGTAGTTATCTATAATCATCATTTTTGATAACCGATTTTAGTTTAGTATTATCTCCCCAAAAAGCAAATGGCTCATAAGTAAGATATGAAAAATAACCTAAATTGAGAGCTATCTTTTTACCTTTTGAGGTGAGGTAATTTTCTACAAGTTTTCTGATAGATATTGGATTACCACTACAACAATTAAATATGCCTTGCATAGCTTGTTGCAAGGAAATCTCTACGATATATTCAGCTACCTTTTCAACAGGTAAATAATCTCTTATCTGCTCTCCTCCTGACATATTGAAAGTTCTTTCTCCATTTTCTAATGCTTTATCTAATTGAGCTAATAAAGATTTTTCACTTTGTCCTTTCCCGTAGGTATAGAATAGTCTAATCCACTTAAAATTAAAATCATATTGTTTGTGCATAAGTTCTAAAAATCTTCTCAAAGTGTCCTTAGCTAATCCATATGCTGTATGTGGATTTGTAGGCATTTGTTCTGACAGGCAACCATTTACTAAACCATACTCTAAACAAGTTCCTATTACAGAAACATCCTTTAAGCCGTTGATTATTAGGTTTTTCAAAAAAAAATAATTATGGTACAAATTGCGTTCAAAATGAAATACATCCAAATAATTGGGCAAACCTTCCCAAGCTAAATGTATTATGTGAGATGGACGATGAAAGTATTCATAATAATTTGTCCTTTCATCAATGGGTAAAGTGCAGGGCACATAAGTAACTTGCGAAAACCATTCAAATTTTTTTGCTTTTTCTATGTTTCTTGATGTAGCTATAACCTTTACATTTCTTCTCAAAAGTTCAGCTACAATATGATTTCCAATAAAACCTGTTGCTCCTGTAACCAAAACTTTTACCATATTTTCAATTCAGGGATAGCTACTACAAACTTTCCGTTCCAACTTCTGATGTAGCTTAGTTGCTCTTCAATTTCTTTTTGAATATTCCAAGGAAAAATGACCACAAAATCGGGCTTTTCTGCTTTTAGTTCTTCCTCACTTACCACAGGAATATGACTACCCGGCAGATATTTACCCTGTTTGTATGGCGATTTATCTGCTACAAAGCTAATTAAATCTTTTTTAATTCCACAATAATTGAGCAAAGTATTTCCTTTGGCTGCCGCTCCATATCCAGCAACTTTTTTACCCAACTTTTTTTGCTCTAATAAGAAACTCAAAAAATCATACTTTATCTTATCTACTTTCTGCTGAAAGCCTTGATAGTATGCCAGTGTATTCATTCCCTTAGCAATTTCTTTGGCAAGTAAGTTATCTACATTTTTGCTACAAGGCAAGTCATTATTTTCAGCGTGTTTGGCATAAATTCTCAAAGAGCCACCGTGCGTAGGAATTTCCTCTACCTCAAATAAAGTTAGCCCGTGTTTTTCAAAAATTTGTTTTACTGTTAAAAAGGAAAAATAAGAAAAATGCTCATGATAAATGGTATCAAATTGATTGTTTTCATTCAGTTGCATCAAATGAGGAAACTCCATTGTAACAATGCCTTTGGGTTTGAGGGCAATTTTTAAGCCTGCTACAAAATCATTGAGATTGGGTACGTGAGCCAGTACGTTATTGCCAATCAATAAATCGGCTTGTTTGTTCTCGGCTACTATTTTTTTAGCTAAATCAGTCCCGAAAAACTCAATCCAAGTAGGTATTCCTTTTCGTTGAGCAACTTGGGCAGTGCTCAAGGTAGGCTCAATGCCCAATACAGGAATATTTTTTTCTTTGAAATACTGCAACAAGTAACCATCGTTTGAAGCAATCTCTATAACTTGCGAAGCTGCATTTAGCTCAAATCGTTTCATTATCATTTCGGTGTAGCTCTTGCAATGAGCCAACCAAAAACTTGAATAAGATGAGAAATAAACATATTCTTGACTAAAAATTTCATTGGCTTTTTTGTATTCATCTATTTGTACCAAAAAAGTTCGCTCGCTCACGTATAACTTCAAAGGATAATAAACTTCGGGTTCATTGAGTTGTGAGGCACTTAGAAAAGAATTAGATGGAGGACTAAACCCTAAATCTACAAAAACGTGTGTAAGTGATAAATTATCAAATCTGCAATTCATATTTAATTTTCAATAAAAATACCTTTGAAGTCTTTTGAAAGTAAAGGAAAATTGGCATCTCTTTCAGAGATAGCCGTTGGTAGCATTATCCAAGAAATATTGAGCATTAAATCATTGTATCTTAAACCTCGTTCTGCACTTGGCGTGTAAAAATTTGTGTGATGATACAAAATTTCTGTATCATCTTCTAAGGTTTGAAAGCCATGTGCAAAACCTTCAGGAATAAGTAGCATTCTTTTATTTTCTGCTGAGAGTTCTACTGCATAGTGTTGTAAAAAAGTAGGCGAATTTTGGCGAATATCTACCACTACGTCTAAAATTTTTCCTTTAATACACCGTACTAACTTCGTTTCAGCAAAAGGTGGTTCTTGATAGTGCATTCCTCTGATAGTTCCTTTTAGTTTATTGATAGAGTGATTGAGCTGAGCAAATTCCTTTGAAAAACCTATTTTTTCAAATTCTTTTTTGCAAAAAAACCTAAAAAACAAGCCTCTTTCATCTTGAAAGGGTTTAGGCGTAATGAGCCAAAGATTTGATAAAAGTGTATGTTCAAATTCAAATAGCATTATTGTAGCCAAATAGTTTGTTGTTGTTGAGCGTCAGTGAGGTATTCGTATAATTGTTGTTTTGAAATTATATGCCCATTTTCTACAAATTCTTTGTACCATTCTGCTGTTTTCTGAATGGCTGTATCTACGTTCCAAATAGGCTTCCATCGCAATTCTGTTTTTGCTTTGCTGCAATCTAATTTCAAAATTTGAGCTTCTGGCAAATGAGAACTTTCGTATTTTATTTTAATTTTGGGCAAAAACTGATTTATTTTCCCTAAAACTTGTTCAACAGCGACTGCATCATTCTCATCTGGTCCGAAATTCCAAGCGGTGGCAAAGTTATCTTTTTTTTCTAATAATCTTTGCCCGAGCAGAAGATAAGCGGCAATAGGTTCTAAGACATGTTGCCAAGGTCTAACTGACTTGGGATTTCTAATGATTAGAACTTCTTGATTTTGATAAGCCTGCATAATATCCGGTATCAATCTGTCTTTTGCCCAATCGCCACCGCCTATTACATTTCCTGCCCTTGCAGTAGCTAAAAGAATTTGGTTTTCTTTTAAGAAAGACTTTCTAAAAGATTCTGTCATTATTTCTACACAGGCTTTGGAGGCACTGTATGGGTCGTTTCCGCCCAATCGGTCTATTTCTCGGTATCCCCAGTACCATTCTTCGTTTTGGTACACTTTATCAGTAGTAATAGAAACAATTGCCTTGATAGAGAAAATTTTAGTACAAATTTCATAAAGATTGAGCGTACCTATCAGATTGGTTTGAAAGGTGTAGATAGGATTTCGGTAAGACTCTCGCACCAAAGATTGAGCCGCTAAATGAAATACAATATCGGGTTGGCTTTCTTGTATGGCTTTATTTAATTCTTCGTAGTTATTCAGGTCTTGAAAGTAGTTTTTTATAGGCAAGTTTAGACTTTCAAAATGTTGGTTTTTATCGTTTAGAGGCAATGAATAACCAATCACGTCTGCTCCTAATTCTTTGAGCCATAGGCAGAGCCAAGTGCCTTTGAAGCCTGTATGTCCCGTTACAAATACTTTTTTATTTTGATAAATATTTCCAAAAAATTTTAATGCCATACTTTCCACTTGGCTTGATTGGTATTCCAGAGATTTTCTAATTCAATTTTATCTCGCAAAGCGTCCATACATTTCCAAAAACCTGTGTATTTGTAAGCTACAAGTTCTCTATCTTGCGAAAGTTTTTCTAAGGGCATATCTTCCCACATGATTTCATCAATGTTAGGGTGATTGAGATACGCAAAAACTTTTGATTTTAATACAAAAAAACCGCCGTTAATCCATCTGCCATCGCCTTTGGGCTTTTCTTTGAAAATTTTTACCTCTCCATTCTCATCTAATTCCATGCCTCCGAAGCGGGCTTCGGGTTGTATAGCGGTTACAGTAGCTATTTTGTTATGCTCTCGATGGAAATCTACTAATTGATTGATGTCAATATCTGAAACGCCATCGCCGTAGGTTAGCATAAAATCATCATCTTGAATGTACTTCTCTATGCGTTTGAGTCTGCCAGCCGTTTTAGTATTTAGACCTGTATCTACAAGGGTAATATTAAATGCTTCGGAGTCAGTTTTATGGACTTTTACATTATTGTTTTTGAGTTCTATGGTAATGTCGGAGTTGTGTAAAAAATAGTTAAAGAAATACTCTTTAATCATATAACTCTTATATCCCAAGCATACAACAAAGTCATTGAACCCAAAATGGCTATATATTTTCATGATGTGCCAAAGCATAGGCTTTCCCCCAATTTCTACCATCGGTTTGGGGCGAGCTTCGGTTTCTTCCATTAGGCGAGTTCCCAGTCCGCCTGCAAAAATGACTACTTTCATATAATTTGAGTTTGCCACTCTAATTTAGGGCGAATCACTCCGGGAATAGCTTGATTATATAAATTATCTCGCCCATTAACATTTTCTATCACATTAAAAACAATAGCCTCTTTATCAAAAAAGTGGACTTTTAAAGGAATCATTGTTGATAAAGCTATTCCTGCGATATAAGTGCCGTCGTTAAGTAAGTGAGAGGGAATCCAGAGAATAGTTTTGTATCTTCCTTTATGAGTCAAGTTCTTAGATGATTTTTCACCTGAAACAAAAACGCATTCACCTTTAGAATTATACAAATGAATGTTAGGTATTTTTTCTGCGCCGTTCTTTACTACTTCGTATTCATACTCAATGCCAAATTTTTGAGAAATATCTACAACCGTTATATGATTGTAATTTTCATCTATAAGTTTTGCGGAGATTAATCTTGCCTCATCGTCTCCTAAGTAAGTGTTCCACTCTCGGATAGTTACATTAGCATTTTCATTAGACAAATACTTATTTATAGCCGCCCTTACATTTCCAATGAATTCTATCTTACCATTTCTTAAATAAATCCCTGTTGAGCAAAGGCTATTGACGCTTACCATATTATGGCTCACAAACAGCACCGTCTTGCCCTCTCCCGTACTTACATCCTTCATCTTGCCAATACACTTTTTTTGGAACTCTGCATCGCCTACGGCAAGTACTTCATCTACTATCAAGATGTCAGATAGTAAATGTGCCCCTACTGCAAAGGCAAGGCGGACGTACATTCCACTGCTGTAACGTTTTACGGGAGTATCTATGTATGCTTCTACACCTGCAAAGTCTATGATTTCGTCTAAGTGTCGCGTGATTTCGTGGCGAGTCATGCCTAAGATAGCCCCATTCAGGTAGATATTTTCCCTTCCTGTCAGTTCCCCGTGAAAGCCTGTACCTACCTCTAAGAGACTGGCGATACGCCCTTTGACTTTGACCTGTCCTTTGGTAGGGGTGGTGGTTTTAGAAAGTATTTTGAGCAGGGTAGATTTCCCCGCTCCGTTTTTCCCAATAATACCTACGATTTCTCCTCGCTTTACTTCAAAGTTGATGTCTTGCAAAGCCCATACATAGCGAGCTTTGAGATGTTTCATGCTCTCGCTGTCTTTGATATTGGCAAGTTCATTGCTGGTGATATACTGCTCGTAAGGGTCAGGTTTACCTCTTAGCTTTGCCCACCAGCTGGCTACGTCCTCTTTGAAGGCTTGCCTGTCGACTGTACCAAGTCGGTATCTTTTATATAAGTTTTCTACTTTGAGAACTACGTCTGACACTTTGGGGAGTTATGGGTTATGAATTATAAGTTATCAGTTATGCGGTATCAAAATTTTTGCCAAAAGAGCATAAAAGGCATAAAAGAAATCTAACTCCTGAAATGCCTTTTTGCAACTTTCTCTAAAACAATATGAAATAATAATAATTCTTGGTCAAGTAATTAAAACTTTACTTCAAACTTCCTATCATTTCCTCTGGTCTTACCCATTCATCAAACTGCTCATTGGTAAGATAGCCAAGTGCCAAAGCGGCTTCTCGAAGCGATGTTCCTTCTTTGTGGGCTTTCTTAGCAATCTCTGCCGCTTTGTAATAGCCAATGTGTGGATTCAAAGAAGTTACCAGCATCAAAGAATTTTCCAAGTGTCTTTTTAGCAAAGGGTAGTTGGGTTCTATCCCTACTGCACAGTGCTTATCAAAGCTATCGCAAGCATCTCCTAATAAACGAGCAGACATAAGAATATTGAAAATGATGACAGGTTTAAACACATTCAATTCAAAATGCCCATTCATGCCTCCAATGGCTACTGCGGCATCATTGCCTACTACTTGGGCGCAGACCATAGTCAAAGCCTCACACTGTGTAGGGTTCACCTTGCCCGGCATAATAGAAGAACCCGGCTCATTTTCAGGAATCAAAATTTCTCCTATGCCTGAGCGAGGTCCGGAGGCTAACAGGCGAATGTCATTAGCAATTTTCATCAGGCTGACTGCCAACTGCTTGAAAGCACCAGAAAGCCCTACCAAAGCATCGTGGCTTGCTAATGCCTCAAATTTGTTAGGAGCGGTTCGGAAGGGGTGTCCTGTAAGTTCTGCAATTTTTTTAGCTACCAATACATCATATCCTTTGGGTGTATTGAGTCCTGTACCTACTGCCGTCCCGCCTAATGCCAACTCTAATACATGGTCAAGAGCATTTTCTATGGCTTTGATGCCATAGTCTATTTGGGCTACATAGCCTGAGAACTCCATACCTAAGGTCAGGGGAGTAGCGTCCATTAGGTGAGTACGACCTATCTTGATAACGTCTTTGAAGGCTTTTGATTTTTGGTCTAAGGTATTGCGGAGTGCTTTTACCTTGGGGAGCATCTGCTCTACTACAAAAGAGTAAGCCGCAATGTGCATAGCAGTTGGGAAGGTATCGTTAGAGGACTGCGACTTGTTTACGTCATCATTGGGATTAAGTTTTTTCTTTTCGTCCAATAGCGAGCCTCCCAGCAGGACATGGGCACGATAGGCAATGACCTCGTTTAGGTTCATGTTAGACTGCGTACCTGAACCGGTCTGCCAAACTACCAGCGGGAACTCCTCATCTAACTTTCCTGCCAAAATCTCATCGCAGACTTGGGCAATTATGTCTTTCTTATCCGCAGGCAGTACTCCTAATTCATGGTTTGCTAATGCTGCCGCTTTTTTCAAAATGGCAAAAGCACGAATAACCTCTATTGGCATTTTGTGTCCCCCAATCGTAAAGTTTTCTAAGGAGCGTTGGGTTTGCGCTCCCCAATATCTGTCGGCGGGAACTTTGACCTCGCCCATGGTATCTTTTTCTATTCTGTATTCCATAAAGTATTGTAGTTTTGTAAATAGATTATTTCTTTGGCAAATGTACTTCGGCTAACATACAACGCGCACTTCCTCCCCCATTGGTTTCTATGGTATAAAGAGGTGCATACACTATCTTAGAATACTGCTGAATTTGCTCAATCTGCTTTTGGTTAAGCGATTTGTAGGCTTGCTCTGACATCACTAAGAGGCTTTCGCCTTGTGCGTTGTGCAGTTCAAGCATATTTCCAGCAAACTGATTCATTTGAGCAAGAGAAATAGGCACGATTTCTTTTCCTGATTGATGAATAGTAAAAATCACGTTTTCACACTCTTTTTCATCTTTAATAGATTCTAAACAAATCACTACATATTTCTTGGCTACACACATCATTACGTTGGTATGATACACTTCTTTACCATTGGCATCTAAGGAAGTGAAAGTTACTGTCCGATAGCCTAATTTTTGTGCAAAATCTTTTAGCACTTCTGTATGGGTACGTGGCGATAGGCAGGCATAGCAAATCTTATTTTCCCTGTCCAATATCATGCTTCCCGTTCCTTCTAAAAACTTATTTTCTGCCTCGTAGTGCGATAAGTCTATTTCATTGTTGATTTGAAACCCCGTACTGATGAGTTCCAAAATACTTCTTCTGCGTTCCCAACGGCGATTTTCTGTAAGCATAGGATATAGAACCACAGTTCCATCTGCATGAAAACTTACCCAGTTATTGGGAAAAATAGAATCGGGCTTATGCGGTTCGGGAGTATCAAAAACTTGGATAACTTCTACTCCATTATCTTTCAAAATTTTGACAAATCCGTCAAACTCAGCTAAAGCCAAATTTTGTGTTTGCTCGGCATCTGCACTTGCGTTGTTTTGAAAAGTATTGGTCAAGGCTGTTTGTGCATTGTAGGTAAAGCGAACAGGTCGCACCATTAGCACGGTATTAGTTGTTTGCATTGTCATCAACATCTAAGTCTAATTTCTCGCTTCAAAAATCTATATTTTATCCTGCAATTCCAAAATTTTGTTTCTAATCCTCTGTTCTAAAATCATATTTGCGATTGGCTTTCTTTTGTGCATTGACCTTTTTGCTTTTCAGTCGTTCTGCCTTAGCTTGTGGGGGTACTTGGCTTGGTTTGCGTTTTTTAGGAATTGTCAGACATTTGGTCAAAAGTGTATAAAATTTTTTTATTACGTCCTCTTTATTACTTATTTGGCTACGTGTTTTCTGGGAAGATAGTACCAATACTCCTTCACCATTGATATAAGTACTTGCTTTGTTAAAAATAAGGTTTTTCTCCTCCTCTGTTAGCAAATTAGAGCCTTGTATATGGAAGCGTAACTCTACTTTGGTTTCAGTCTTATTGACGTGCTGACCACCCGCTCCACTACTCCGAGCCGTCTGAAACTCCAACTCCTCATAGAAGTCCCTGTTTATCAGTACATTATTTTTTATCAAATCGCTCATGCAAAATAAGTGTTCTTTGAGCTTAGTTCCTAATTTTTTCCAAACCACAATGAAACGAAGAAGTTGTCTGACTGTTCCACTGTGGCAGTTCCACTGTGGCAGTTCCACTGTGGCTTAGAAAGTCAGACCTACAATAAGAATATTTTACTATATCTAAGGCACACTTTCGACCTAATCTAAAATCTCCACACTCAGATAGCTTGGCTGTGAGGCAGAGTGATAAACTCTATGTGTAGCTTTGATAAAGTCGCTTTCTTCTGCTCTATAAATATTATCCACATATTTTTGTGGATTGCGGTCAAAAAGTGGAAACCATGTACTTTGCACTTGCACCATGATTTTATGTCCTTTTTTAAACGTATGTAGCACATCTTGCAAACGAAATTTGAGCGAGGTAACTTGGTTAGCTACAAGCGGCTCAGGCTTCTCAAAACTATTGCGGAAACGACTACGCATAATCTCACTTCGCACCATCTGCTGGTAGCCTCCTAAGTCTATATTCTTCACTTCATCTCTTGGCGTATCATCTGCATAGACATCTATCAGTTTTACTATCCAGTCAGCATCAGTTCCCGTAGTGCTAAAATTCAAATTCACGGTAATTTCTCCTCCTAAGGTAATGTCTTCGGTGAGTACATCTGTTTCAAATACTAAAACGTCTGGTCTTTTGCTGGCAAATCGTTGGTCTTCGCTCATATAAGCTCTTGGCGTGAAGTTTAGCATGGCTCTCAAATTCTCAGAAGAAGGCACAGGTTTGTTAGGGTCGCTGATAAACTCTGAAAAGGAAGTAGTCTGAGTAGGCGCAGAAAAACTCAATTTTTCTTTCTCATGGAAATATAAGTTGGCTTTTCTGGAATTTTTTACTGGGTACTCGCTAAAAGTACGCCATTGCTTTTTCCCTGTATCAAAGAGATAAGCCTCTGGTAAGCCCGTTTTCCCATCGCCTGCGCCTTTAAGGAAATGATTAAAAAACTTTAACTCAATTTCTTTTTGGTAAAAAGTAGAAATGCTATCTCCGAAGTAAATCTGGTTGTGATAGTGCCTTCCCTGCTCTCTCGCCCAGTCCCCATGCCCAAAAGGACCCATAACTACGGTATTGTAAGTGTTCGGATTATTTTTCTCCAAAGTTTTATAGATGTTCAAGGGTCCGTAGAGGTCTTCTGCATCAAACCAGCCTCCTACGGTCATCATGGCGTGTTTCACATTTTTTAAATGCGGAAGGATATTGCGTTTTTGCCAAAATTCGTCGTAGTTGGGGTGTTCTACTATTTCTTTCCAAAAGAAGTTATTAGGATAGTATTTATCTCCATTTTTCAACGAGCCTAAGCGTTTGTAAAACTCAAAGCCGTCAGGTGTAGGTGATTTAGGAAAATCATTGGTGTACCAAGCCTGTGGGGTAGGCTGAGGGTGTTGCACGCCAAAGACGGGAAAGGTCAAGAAATAACCCAAAGTAAACACTCCGTTGTGGTGAAAGTCATCAAAAAAGAAGTCCGCAATAGGGGCTTGAGGCGAGGAAGCCTTGAGGGCTGGGTGCTGTGCCAAAGCACTTGCGATGGTGTAAAATCCAGGATAAGAAATACCCCATTGTCCTACTCTTCCATTGTTATATTTCACATTTTTGAGCAACCACTCTATCGTGTCATAAGTATCAGATGCTTCATCTACTTCTGTTTTAGCCTTCTTGTTTGGCAAATGGGGAGTCATATTTGTCCAAGTCCCCTCAGACATCCAACGCCCCCTTACATCTTGATAGACAAAGATATACTTTTCCCTCATCGCATAACGCGAAGGTCCCAGAGTCAGTTCATATTTGTCTATGCCATACGGTTCTACGCTGTAGCAAGTGCGTTGCATCAGGATAGGGTACTTTTTGCTATCGGAAGCATCTTTAGGGACATAGACCGTAGTAAATAGTTTAATGCCATCACGCATCGGAATCTGGTACTCATACTTCTGATAGTTTTCTCTTACAAAAAGAGAGTCTTGTTGACGAATACTGAGTACACTTTGGGCAGAAAGTGTATGGACAAAAGCCCAAGTAATGAATAAAAAAAGTAAAAGTTTCTTCATTTTCAAATAGATTTTTTGATTAAAAGCTGTCGGCAAGTTAGGAAAAAGAATAAAATAGTGAAACCAAAAATCTTTTTATAATTAGTTAAAATTTTGTCCTGTATCTATTTTTAGTACAAAGCTTGTAATAAAAAAGGTAATAGATAACCTGTAACATTAGGTATTTTATGAGGAAATTAATCGTAAAAAAAATGTAGTTTTACAATAAATTTTGACCTCAATACTCGGCTAATTCAAACAATAAATACTATGAGAAAGATAATAATAATAGGTTTACTAATGAGTATATACAACGGCTTATATGCTCAGAACCGCAATGACGATGCCCCTCTCAATGACAATAATCGGGAGAGAGAATACTATAGCAATGGAAATCTAAAAGCAGAAGGAGAACGCATCAATGGAAAGAAGCAAAATTACTGGTATTACTACTACCCTAACGGTACTATTAGTGCTTTTCAGAGATACACTAACGACCTCTTAGATGGGCTTTGCAAGTACTACGATACCAATGGGGTATTGGAACGTGCTGAGAATTGGAAGAATGGCGTACAAGAAGACTCGACCTTTCATTACTATCCTAACGGAGAAGTCAAAAAAAAGGGTATTTTCAAAAATGGCATGTACGAAGGAGTGTGGATTCACTACAACGAAAATGGTACTTTGAAACAAAAAGGTACATACACAGAAGGGTTGCCTCATGGAGAATGGGAGATTTATAATGAAAATGGGGTACTTATTCAAAAAGGGCAATACAAAGACAACAAAGAGGAAGGACTGTGGCAGTTTTTTGATGACAAAGGCAGAATTACTTACGAAGGTTATTTTAAAAATGGAGAAAAAGTAGGAGAATGGTACAAGTTCTCTAAAAGTGGCAAAAAAAAGAAATATGATTATTCTAAGGAGCAGTAAAGTAAGGAAAACTTACTTTACCGTTCCCTTCATCTCATATATTTAGCCAATAGGTCAGTTTTAAAACCACGCCTCTGTTTTTTACCCTAAAAACATCAGCAAAATAGTTGTCCGTATAGACAATAAATAAATCAGAAACAGGTTTGAATCTCCATTGGAAACGTGTGTTGATATTAATATTATTGATTTGGCTATTGTATTGGAAATAAGCAGTCAAGAATAGATTTTTGGAGAAAGTAACATCAAATTTGGGACCTAATAGGTACAGGTCGGTGCTGGAATAAGGTTCAGGAAATCTCAACCTGTTGTAGGTATAGTCTAAGGAAAAAATAACATAAGGCTGCAAGCGGTAGTTAAGTGTACCTGTAAGATTAAACCTATTACCATTGAAATATTCTCCCATGTATCCTGTAGAAGTGAGAAAAAAGTTTTTGCGCTGGTCAGAGGTATAGTCAAAATTAAAACTATTATAAGTATAAGCTGTTCCTTGAGCCAACTTTTTCCCCCCTGTATTAGTAGGGTCAAAAGGGAAGAAAAGGTAAGTATAGTTGCTCGCCCACCAAAACGCAAGTTCTGCGGTATTTTGCAAGCGGAAAGCCAGACCAAGCCAAAGTCCTCTATCTGTATTCAAATTTTCTCCATTCCATATAGAACTAAACTCTGAATAAATATTAATGCGATTGATTAATTTTGATTTAGGAAAAAAGAAATAGACAAAAATAGGATTGATTTGCTTAAAATCTCTCCTTGGGACGTAGCCTACCTGAGCATCAAAACTTTTCCCAACCATTTGGTGATTCCATTCTACTCTGATGTGCGGCTTGCTATACACGAGGCTTGCTCCATGTGCAAACTGCTCATTGTTAGCTTGTTCTTTGGAAGTTAGGGTTTGGTGATAAAAAAACTTACCTGTCCAAGTATTATTCGCAGAAGCAAGGTTATAGTCCAGCCCCATAAGACGATTGAACTGACTAAAACCTGTGGAATCGGCATGAGCAATAGCAAAATTTTCTTTATTGACAAAAATTCCCCCAATATTTGAGCGGCTAAAGACCTTACGCTGTATAGCCGCAACTGTATAATTATAGCTTGGTAATCCAATACCTGCATCTTTCGCCGCTTGCATATTCATTAGCCCTACTCGCCAGTTTTTATCTAATCGCCCACTCAGTCTTGCCCCAAACCAAATAGGATTTTGCAAGTTTTGCCCTGTGTTTTTATCTATGGCAATACCAATTCTACGAGAAAAAAAAGGTCTAATCCTCGCATTGCCAAAATCTGAAAACAAATCAGCATTTTCTAAAAAAAATTGCCTTCGCTCAGGGAAAAATATCTCAAAGCGGTCAAGATTAGTAACCTGCCTATCTACTTCTACTTGCGAAAAATCAGGATTGATGGTCAAATCTAAGTTCAAAGAAGGAGTAACACCAATTTTGGCATCGCCTCCTACCCCACTTACCGTATTTTGTGGAGTACCTGCTAAGTGATTTTTTGACACCCCGCCTGTAACAAAAGGAATTACGGCAACATTTGCACTTGGTTTTTTCAAAGGGGCGTCCCAAACTAACTCTCCTGTATAGGCAAGACTATAAAGTTGAAAATTGCGAGGTACGTGTGACCAGACTGAGCGTTCATTGTACTTGCTATCTATGCGATAAAAGTTTACTCTCCAAGTAGTTGCACCTTCCTTGAAGCGAAGAGTTTTAAAAGGAATAGCCATTTCTACTGTCCAACCATTTTCTGTAATTTTTGCCTCTGAATACCATTTATTATCCCAAGAAAGCGAGAGGTCAGTCTGCAAAGTACCTCCATTAGCTATTAGACCTTCTCGCTGAACCCCGTAGGGATTAGTCCCAAAGAAAAACGCATTAGTTTGGTCTTGGAAAGGGTCAAGGACTAAACTAACTCCGTCTGCAGCAGGGCTTCGGTAGTCCCTGCGTAAAGAATTAGTGATGAATTTGCCTTTTATATTGTGATAGCATATCGCACTAAAGTAAATAAAATGCTCATCATAAGTGAAACGGACTTCTGTTTTGGCGATAGAAAGTGAGCTATCAAAAGGGAAATATTGGTTAAAATCTTTAGCGACTTCTGCCATTTCCCAGTCTTTTTCTTCTACAAGCCCATCTACGTGCATTTTTCCTGTGGCACGTTTGATATGGATTTGGCGAGGGCTACCATTCTGCCCTAAGGCAAGATATACATTTCCCAAAAATAACAAAGAAAAGAAGGACACACTACTAAGTATGACACTGATTTTGTAAAGGTGCTTCATCAAAATTTAGACAGAAAAAGAGTTTGAAAACAAATATTGCGATAAAGTAGGACAGAAAATAGGTTGTTGTATTGGCTTGTAGCATATTTAACCCACAAAGATAAAAAATTAAAGCCATAATAGCCATACAAATCAATAAATAATAAGAACTTAGTTGGTAAAGGCATTTTTATATTCTATGAGTCTATGTTTTGTTAGGTTATTTCCAAATTCTTTCACATCTATAAAACCTAATACATATCTCTCCGTTAAATTTGATATACCTTGAAACTATCAAATACATAGTACTAACTATTCATCTATCATATTCTAATAAACTTATGAAAAATAATTCGGTTCTTTCTATCTTATTAATAACAGGCTTGTTTATTCTAACAAGTTGTGCCACGGTCAAGCAAGACGAAGTAGGCGTAAAACGTAGGTTCGGCAAACTCGTTCCCAAAGTCTTGACACCGGGCTTGTACACTTTTAATCCGTTCTTTGCTACTGTGCTAAAAGTACCCACTCGGACTATCAACATGCAAATTATGCTGGAGGCACTTCCCTCCAAAGAAGGTCTGACGATAGCCTCAGAGTTAGCAATTTTGTACCACGTCAAACCAGAGCAGGCAGTCAAAATTTTGGCATCTGTGGGACGTATTTCTAATGGAGAGCAGATTATCCTCAGTGTGCTAAGGTCGGCAGCTGCCGATGTTACCTCTAAGTTTTTTGCCAAAGATATGCACACCTCAGAGCGAGAAAATATAGAGAAAGCTATTGCCGCCAAAATGACAGAAATATTGGGAGATAGAGGCTTTGTGATTGAAAACGTACTACTTAAAAGTATTCGCCTACCAAGTGGGTTAGCCAAAGCAATAGAAGAAAAATTGGAAGCAGAGCAGGAAGCGCAGAGAATGGAGTTTGTTCTGAACAAAGAAAGGAGAGAAGCAGAACGAAAAAGAGTAGAGGCAGAAGGAGTAAGAGATGCGCAAATCATCATTTCAGAAGGTTTAAATGATTTGCTGATTCAATATAAAAGCTTGGAAGTGATGCAAAACCTCGCTACCTCGCCTAATGCTAAAATTATCATTACCGATGGGAAAACGCCTTATCTAATAAATCCAAATGAACAAGTAAATACACAACAAAGAGTACAAACGCCTACATCAAACACTACTTCTACTCCGACTAAGGCAAGTAGCAACTCCAACAGACGTAAAACAGATTAAGCCAAAAAAATAGCATCTATGAGAATTTACCCTCCATAAATGCTATTTTTTATTTTATCAATAAGTACCACTTACCTCCTAAAACCCAGCACTGCTGCGCCGCAATAACTATTAGTATCCTTAAATGAAAAGTTAAGGTAATAAATTCCCGTAGCCTTGCACTTGTAAGTCCAGCCGGGGAAAAAACGATTGTTCACATGGCTTGTAGCTAATTCTTGACGATTAGAGTCAAAAAGAGTAGCTACGATTCCATTAGGTCCTCCATCTTTACTTTCCATTCTTATCATATAGCTTGTATCCTTACTAAACACACAAGTATATTCTATATTTTTGCGTACACCATTTCTTCCATCAATTTTATAGCTTTTTACAAAAGTAAAACCCGCTTGGAGTGCTTTGAGGGCTTTATTACTATAAAGTTCTGAGTCGCATTGGGCAAAAGCAGTCGTAGAACCTAATAAAGGGCATAGGACAATAAGGGATACGAGGATAATATTTTTCATACTCAATTTAGATTTATGATTGGTTATTTAACTATTTTATTCCTGATAGACTTCACCAAACTGGTGATTTTTTCTACATCAGTATCAGAGATATTCACAATGGTTTGTGTATCAGTTTCTACGACTAACTCTCCATTGCGCTCTATTGTTTTTGTTTTACCCATCACAGTCTTCATCTCTACGCCGCTGTAAATTTTTTGCAGTTCTTTCAAATCGTTGATAAGTGTGGAAAAATTAGCCTTTGTCTTGTAGATTTCCAAAACTACTAAAATTTGCTCTAATACAATCTTCTGCTCCCCTATTTTTTCCTTCAATTTGACATTTTTGGTATCCTGATGTACTAAACTTGTCAAATAGATTGCTTCTACCCAGCCACCTGTTAAAATCAAGATACTCAAATATTCTTGCTTCTTTTCTCTCAAATGATAATTTATTTTTTCAAAGTTTTGCTGGGTAAGTTGCAACAAAGCATCAATGTTACCGCTATTAGAAGCTAACTGCTTAATAGTTTCATAGTCAAAAAACTGTCCTATGCTCAAATTATCTGCTAATTTCTTCACACAGTTCAAAAAACTCAACACATCTTGATTTCTGCCGTACAGGTTTGCATACCCCAAATCTGTAGCATAAGCACCAAGGTTAAGAGCTTGCTGATAGCTTGTATTGTAATTACTTACAAAATCAGGATTATTAAGGTTTGCCGAGTTGTATTTAGTGCCTACCTCTTTGATGAGGAATGAAATTTCAAGAGGAGAAGGTATTGCATCAAGAATCTCAGAAATAATATCCTCAGAAACTTGTGATGTGGGTGGGGTTTCTTCCGTCGTTACCTTGTCGTTTACCTCTTCCGTAGAAGCATTATTATTTCCACAACCTAATAATAACGCTAAAACAAACATGAAATATAATTTTTTCATAGAAAAAAATAATCTTTTAAAATGTTAGACTATCTGAATTACAAATATGTAAAAAATGATTAAATAACACAACGATTATTGAGTGAAATAATCTTTAATTTAATTTATTTATCAAAAAAAAAGCCAAAGTTATAAACCCTATTCAGTAGTTTCCAAATCCGCTTTCTCAGATGCTTTAATTTTTTCTCTTTTATTACTTGTAGCACTTGTTTTCTCTGCTATTTTTCTTTTACGCGCTTCTTTTCTCTTCTTGAAAAACTCTTTGATTTTATCTGAGATACCTAAGTTGATTTTAACTTTGCTACCCATATGCACAAGTTTACTTAGCCAATCAAAATAAAGACAAACATATAGGAAGATAGTCATTGTCCAGATGACCGCTGTATTAAAATTATAGGTGTAATAATACTTTCCCATAAAATGCTTCATAGGAGCGAAGAAGTGAGCGCGATAATCGACTAAACCACTAATATCATCAGGAATATGAAATATGGGGTCTATTTGCTGAACAATGCGATTATTGGCAATGACTGTACGCTCTTTGATATTGACATTTTTTACAAAGTCTGCTAAGTATTCATTGTAATGCTCATTCTTCAGTTGGTTCAGGTCTATTTGCTTTTTACTTCCTTCTTGAAGGGCAAAAATCAAAGAATCCATGCTCTCAGTAGCAGTGCGTTGCATATTATTGTAATAATCTTTGATACGTCCCAAAATATTATTAAGTGTCGATACAGTAGTGCTATCAAAATTATTAGAAACAAGTAATTTATTGAGGTCTAATTTTGCTATCTCTTTTCCATAGTACTTGTTCCTACTTTCCTTCATCAGTTCGTTTTTAATCAAAAGTAGGTTCTCCTCTAATAATCTTTTGCTGCTATCGTCTTTTTGGGTAGCATAAAGGGCAGAGTTGTTAATGGCTTTTTCTATCTGCTCCATCCAGAAAGAAGTCTTGTAGTTGGCTACACTTTTTACTCTCTCTATGTCATAGAGCATTTTTTGATAATTATTGTTTTTAAACTGCTCTACACAAAGTGCTTCGTAAGCCCAACGCGAAACCCATATATCTGCAATATAAGGTACTTTGCCTTTTTCGGTTACTGCATTATTTAGTTTCTCGAAACTAAAAATACCCCCACTCAAAATCATTTGAGGAATCAACAACAAAGGAATAAGAATATAAACAGTAATAGCAGAATCGAATGCGGCAGAGATATTTAAGCCAAGCACGTTGGCAAAGCAAGAAACTGAAAATAAAACTAACCAATATTCAAAATTCATTCCCTCTATGTCCAAAATATAGTTGCCTATAAGAACGAAAGAATAAGTTTGTATTGCCGACAGAGAAAATAAAATGAGCAACTTAGATATTAAATAACTCGACCTACTAAGGTTTAGGAAAGACTCCCGCTTCAAGATTTTCCTATCTCTAATAATTTCCTCTGCACTTACGGTCAAGCCCATAAAAAGAGCTATAATAATACATATTAGAATATAAGCAGGAATATTGTCATTATACCTAAATACATATTCTCCCATGCCAAGCGCATCTTTGTATCTGATAATGATAGACATTAGGAAGGCTAAGAAAGGAGCTTCTAAGAGATTGATAGTCATGTATTGGCTATCACTAAGCTTAGAAAGTGCATCTCTTGTAGAAAAAATCAGAGTTTGAGCAAATTTGGAAGGAATATCTAAGGTTTTAGGAGGTTTTTCCCTTATATCTTCTACTCTTGCCACTCTAAAATTTTCTTGATACATCTGATGCCATTCCGTAGGAGTAATCTTACGCTTATTGGTATATTCGCCGTACTCATCAACTACCTGAGCCTCAATGATGTTAAACATTTGCTCTGGCGTACCCTGTTCGCTGCCTATTTGGCGTACTGCTCGCTTAAAGTAAGCAATTCCTTCCAAGGGGTTGCCGTAGTAGATAGGATAACCTCCTGTGTCCAAGATGAACATTTCATCAAACATCTTGTAAATATCCAAAGAAGGCTGATGAATCACTACAAAAATTAACTTACCTTTTAAAGACAATTCCTTGAGTAAGTCAATTACATTTTCAGAATCTCGTGAAGATAAACCTGAGGTAGGCTCATCAACAAATAAAATAGCAGGTTCTCTAATGAGTTCCAGCGCAATATTCAAACGCTTACGCTGTCCCCCACTAATCTTTTTATTAAGGACATTGCCTACTTTGATGTCTTTTATCTTATCTAAGCCCAAACTTGAGAGTACACTATTGACTTTTTCCTCAATCTGCTCATTAGTAAGGCTTTTAAAGCAAAGTTTAGCGTTATAGTATAGGTTTTGAAAAACAGTGAGTT
Source organism: Thermoflexibacter ruber (assembly GCF_900113045.1). GTDB lineage: Bacteria > Bacteroidota > Bacteroidia > Cytophagales > Thermoflexibacteraceae > Thermoflexibacter > Thermoflexibacter ruber. The sequence continues at coordinate 1,233 of NZ_FONY01000019.1, read as the reverse complement.
CCTCTATCAAAAGGTCATCTTGTGCGATATAGCCAATGATGCCTTCTAAGTTTTTCTTTTCGTCAGGGTCATGTAGGTTAAAGCCGTTAATCAGCACTTTTCCCTTAGAGGGTACAGTCAGACCCGCTAAAGCATTGAGCATGGTAGTTTTACCCGCTCCACTGGCACCCATGATGCCTATGAGTTTGCCTCGATTCTCAGAAAGATTGACATTGCGCAGACCTATCGTTCCATTAGGAAATTTGAACTCTAAGTCATACACGTTAAAAGAAATTCTTTGCTGATTTAAACCTTCTGTAAACTGATTAACTAAGTCGCTATAATAAAGAGGCTTGCCTTTGGGGGTTTTAAAAATACTACCATGGGAGTATAGATAAATTGCATTTTTCTTTACTAAGATACCATTCAGGAAAATATCATCGTTTCCTGTATAGCGAGTAAAGTATAAATCTACGCTTTTTACACGGATAAAAATAATTTCCCCGTCCAAAGCACCAGAGTCTATGTATTTCCTCTTACTTTCTGCGGGGGGCATTTCGTCATCAAATATAAGTATATCTTCTGAATCTAAGGAAGGAGCAGAAGAATGTTCTTCTACGACAAAACTTTCTATGAGTTTGTACTCTGATTTGGGAACTTTGAATACATCAGCAATGGTACGTATGATTTCCATTTTTTGTGCTGTAAAACTTTGGTCAGAGGCTACCATTTCCAAAATTTTAAACAGTACTACCACTTTCTGCTTTTGAGTAAGTGTTTTATTAATTTTCTTCCCAATAGATAATACCTTAACCGCATCGTTTACGCGAGTAGCGCGCTGTTTTACCTTTGCTGAGTCAGTTTCAACATTTTCGTCAAACTCGCCAAACTCTGAGTACTTATCATAACGTGAATTATTTTACATTTTCTTGAATAAATACAATTTGTTTGTCCTCTAATTTTTGTGGATATGCTTTTATGTTTGGTGTTTTTTCCAAAAATGTATAAGCAATTAAGCCTGCCAGCAAATTAATAAGAAAATTTTTAGGGCTTCTGTGCCTTGAATGTTCTATATTTAGTTGATTTTTAAGTACATCGAAAGCAGTTTCTATCAATCCTCTATGCCTTAAATAATAGGCTTGTGGTTCTGTTAATACTTGATTTTTCTTCATATTAGCTCTTAACTTAGTGATTAAGTGCAAGTTTCTTTCTGCAAATTCTTCTTTTAGTGCAGTAATATAACCCTTATCTCCA
>NZ_FONY01000025.1 GCF_900113045.1 Thermoflexibacter ruber | reverse complement strand
ATTACTGCACTAAAAGAAGAATTTGCAGAAAGAAACTTGCACTTAATCACTAAGTTAAGAGCTAATATGAAGAAAAATCAAGTATTAACAGAACCACAAGCCTATTATTTAAGGCATAGAGGATTGATAGAAACTGCTTTCGATGTACTTAAAAATCAACTAAATATAGAACATTCAAGGCACAGAAGCCCTAAAAATTTTCTTATTAATTTGCTGGCAGGCTTAATTGCTTATACATTTTTGGAAAAAACACCAAACATAAAAGCATATCCACAAAAATTAGAGGACAAACAAATTGTATTTATTCAAGAAAATGTAAAATAATTCACGTTATTATAGGGATTAGCTCTACCTTATTACCTTTGGTTGCAAAGCTGGCACTAATCAATATTCCCTTAAATGAGGCAAAGGTTGCATTTGGTAGAATGTTTGAGTACGTGAATATAAAACCAGAAAACGAAAACAGCCAAAAAATAACAATATCAAAAATTGAAAGCCTAAAAGCCTCTCACCTCTTTTTTCGTTTTGCAGGTCACAAACCCATTTTTACAGATGTCAGTTTTGAGCTAAACAGAGGGGAAATTATCTCTATTGTAGGGGAAAGTGGGATAGGGAAAAGCACTATCTCTCAGATTTTAGAACAATTTTATACCCCTGAAAAAGGAGAAATTTTAATCAATGGAAAACCGAATTTGAAAGAGATAGATTTACAAAACTGGCGTAACTTATTGGGTATAGTTCCTCAAAATATCCATATTTTTAATGGAACAGTTGCAGACAATATTTGCTTAGATAATCCTCAAAGCCATAAAGAACAACTCCTATTCTCTTTAACTGATTATGGATTTATTCCTTTTATTCAGAGCCTCCCACAAGGCTTAAATACCATTATTGGAGAGGAAGGCGTTAAAAATTTCGGGTGGGCAGAAGCAACTCTTAGCTTTGGCAAGAGCCTTATACAAAAAACCACAGTTGCTTATTCTTGATGAAGCAACCTCTGCCCTTGACCGCAAAAATGAAATGTTTGTTTTACAAACGTTAGAAAGGATTAAACCTCATGTTGCTATTATTTTCATTTCTCACAAAATCCAAGCAGTAAAGCAAATCAGTGATAGAATTTATCTTTTAGAGGCAGGGAAGTTACAGAATTTGACGTCAAAACCTCTCAAATAATAAATCAGAGAGGATTTGAAGTTTTAATCTTACAATGACTTTGTTTTTTGTAAATATTTCAAAAATTCTTTATTACAACGCTCTAAGGTATCATAACACTCCTCAAACTCTACCTCGCCACCATAATAGGGGTCTGCCACCTCCCAAGCTGCATCATTCTCAGAATCATCAACTTCATCATCGTACAAATTATCAAATTCTCTCATCAGATAGATTTTTGCCTTAGTTTTCTCCAATTCTTGGGCTTTTTTTTCTAAATTTTTGAGAGATTTGAAATTTTCATTGTCCATGGCGAAAATATAGTCAAACTCTTTGAAGTCTTCTAATCGGACTTGGCGAGCCTTATGCCCCATCTCTAAGCCATATTTCTTGCCTATCTTAATTGCTCTTTTGTCTGACGATTCCCCAATATGATAATTAGAAGTTCCTGCGGAATCAACTATTATCTCCTTTTCTAAGTTATTATCTTTGGCTAACTTTTTCAGTATGCCCTCAGCTAAGGGTGAGCGACAGATATTACCAAGGCAGACAAATAAGACTTTTACCATACTATTTTGAATTGAAATTGGTTTTTGGCAAAAATAACTTTCCTTTTTCACTAAGGCAAGTTTTTTAGCAATACATTCTACCTATTAACAAATAAAAATGTAGCTTTGCACGTAAAAATTGCATGTTATTGAATTGTTAATAATCACAAAATAGGAAACTTATGTATAAATTTTGAGGTATAGGTAAACAGGTGTTATTATAAAATTTTTTATTTGGATAGCTTTGAACAATATGAAAAATAGTTTCTTATTATTTGCCCTTTTGTTTTTGATTTCTTCTTTTGCTATGGTTTCAGATGACAGTCGCTATAGAGTGGTTAAACACAATGGATTTACCAGAGGAGAAAAACTTACCTACTTAGTCAATTATGGTTTTGTTAATGCTGGCGAGGCAACGGTAGAGATGCACCAGAATCTCTTTACTCTTAATGAAAGACCTTGTTATAAAGTGGACATCAAAGGGAAAACTATTGGCTTGATTACCACTATGTTTGATGTTGATGATACGTGGACTTCATATATTGATACGGCGGCTATTATTCCTCATCAGTTTGCTCGCAAAATCAAAGAAAATAGTTACAGAAAAGATGAAGTTACTTTTTTTGACCATATCAAAAGAAAAGCCACAGTCAAATCTGTTACGGGGAATGACCCAGAAGTAAAAAAAGATTTTGAAATTCCTGCTAATGTGCAAGATATGGTAAGTGGCTATTACTTCATCAGAACACTTAACTTTGAACAATATAAAGTAAAAGATACTATCACTATTGACGGATTTTTTGAGGATAAAGTCTATAACATGAAAGTTGTCTATAAAGGAAAAGAAAAACTACAAACTAAGTTTGGACGCATCAGTACGGCGGTGCTTTCGCCTATCATGCCTGAGAACGCTCTTTTCGATGGAAGAGATGCCATTCGCTTCTATGTATCAGATGACCTGAACCGCGTTCCTGTGAAAATAGAAGCAAGAATGTTTGTAGGTGCTATAGAGCTAAACCTCATAGACCACAAAGGGCTATCACATAAATTTAACAAAAAGTAAACTAAACCTATGAGAATTAGATTTTTAAACTTTCTTCATATTTTTTTTGCCTTCTTATTTTTCTTATCTTGTACTAGTCAGGAAGACCAAGTTGTAACTATTAGCACTGATTTTGGAGAAATAGAAATTGTATTATTTGACCAAACCCCTAAGCACAAAGCTAATTTTTTGAAGTTAGCCCAAGAAAAGTTCTATGATAGCACTGCCTTTCATAGAGTAATTAATGGCTTTATGATTCAAGGCGGAGATATTAATACCAAAAATGGTAGCCCGGTAGAAACTTGGGGGCAGGGGAATCCTGATTATACCCTCCCTTTGGAGGTATCTCCTAACCTGATGCACGTTAGAGGTGCTTTGGCGGCGGCTCGGAAGCCAGATTCTGTGAATCCCAATAAAGAATCTAATGGCTCTCAGTTCTATATAGTTCAAAATCCCAATGGTGAGCATCGCCTTAATATGGAATACACCGTCTTTGGGCAGGTTCTCAAAGGCATGGAAGTAGTAGATAGCATAGCCCAACAACCTGTGAATGAATATGCCCGCCCTTTGAAGGATATTCGTATGAAAATGAAAGTAAGTACTTTGCCCAAATCAGAGATTACAGCTAAATACGGATACATCTATCCCAAAGACTAAAAAGGTAAGAATCTTGCCATCTGAACACATTTTTCAAATAGCATACAGGTTTGGCAAATGTAACTGATTTTCACAGAAAATCTGCGTGTACTTATTGTATTCGGAACTCCTATATTTTGATTTTTTAAAACCGTACACAAAAATAATGTTTTAAAGTTTTGCAAAATTGCGTATAAAAACAAGTATCATTTTTTATACAAAAGTCTATGATTTATATGAAAGACGGAATAGCTCTTTAATCTGTTCTTTCTAAATATCTTAGGTAAAATATCTTTGAATAATGGTTTAGCAAGCCCCATAATGAAAGTGAAACAGAAAGCAATTGCTACTAAAATAAGTAAATTTTGTAACATTTCAGGATTCTTGACGCTGGTTTTATTAATATTAAAGCCTCTGGATTCCAAATCTCCAAATAAGGTTTCTATACTCCACCTGCGCCGATAATAGTTGATGATGTCTTTCGCCCATTCCAAACTAGCAAATAAATAGGCACTTTTTCTCCCTTTTCATGCCATACCAACACATTCACACACCCTTTGCTTTGCTTGCCTATACCACAATTTTCTACGAATAAATGACCTATTTTAGGTCTGCATATAGTTCACCAACGGCATAGCTATCACATTTTGCGTCTTCTATCAGTGTATTTTTTGCCGTTCGCAATACATACCTTGCTTACCGGCATATTTTTGTAAGTCCCACGAATCAAACTCGCCATCACCCAACAAGACTATCTTTTGGCAAGCAGGAAGCAAGGTTTTCACCTGTTTAAGTAAACACAAATGGTCACTTACCGAAAAGTGTCCCTTATTACCCTGCTTGACCAACCAAACCAAGGCTCGCTTACCCAATATGACTGAAAGCATTAATGCCCTACAACTCTTGCCTAAGTCTGTCCCGTCTATGACCAAGACCAATTCTGCTCTTTTTTTCGCCAGCCCTGCTCATAAAAGGGAAAAATAAGAGATGACAATCCGTGTATTTGCTTTGTAAAAAGCGTTTCACTTGCTTTACACGACTTTCTTGGTCGGTTTGAGCAGGCAAACCCGCGCCAATTGCCTCTAAACTGCTTTCCCCTTTTCTGACCAGAGCGTGGATATAACTTGCCAATTTTTCTACACGTAAACGGTCTGATTTTTTAGTAATAGCATAAAACTTCAATAAGCTTTTCTTATAACTTTGTAACTAAGCATAGGAATATATAGTTAATGTGATTGGGTTATTACAAAAATTATATATCCCGTGCTTTTTTCCAAATTTACAAGCATTTACTGCTTTTTATTTGTGTACGGTTTTAAAATAAAAACATTAAGAACTAAACATTAACCCTTTTAAAAAACCAAAAAACTTATGGACTGGATAATGACCATTTTGCTTATCATTTCCCTATTCGTGGGAATATTTTAGGCATCAAAAGAAAATGACAACCTTACCAAAGGAATGTAGCTCTGACCTGACAATTTGCGTTAATTTCAAAAAAAAACAATATGATTTTAGTTATTTTATTTATAACCTCCCCTCTTTTCCTATTCTTAGCATATAAGAATAATAATATGCGCTTGGTAAGATGGATTGCTTTTATCATTATTTGTTTTGCTTATGGAATCATCTCTGATAAAATCAAGCTTTAATTAACCTTGCTTCTCCATTTTCATCACCCAAAGCAACTCGTGCCAGCGTTGCGCCCTCTCATCATCAGTCAAGTTATCAGGCTCCATATACAGGTAATAGTGAAGCAAAGCATTGATTTTCCTTTAGGCTATCGTTGTCGCTGCACCTTGCAACAACTTAAAGCAGACGCTCCCACTACTCCCAAAGACCAAATCCCCCAAGTAAACCCTGATAAGCCCCTCTTTGCCAACAATGCAGGCATATCGGGCAAGGCATTTATAGATAAGCATACCTTATTTTACAGATACGGACAATGCGCAGGTAAGCAAGCTGGCAGAAACGGAAAGAGAAAAGTTCCTAAACCAAACCCTCCAAAAAGCAGAAAATAGCATCAAAAACAAAGAAGTAGAGCATAGCTACATTTTTGATAAGTATAGTAATGAGTTGGTGTATAAGGTGGGAGATATAGTATTTTCTGAAAGCGAAAAAATGTTGCTTGAAAATAGTTATGTTACGCATAACCATACTATTGTATCTACATTTAGCTACAATGGGGATATAACTTTTGCTGTTGCTAATAATTTGGCACAAATTAGAGTGGCATTGCCTAATAACTACGTGCTTTTACTAAAAAGACCTGATAACGGTTGGGGCGCAAGCATAGGAGAGGTAGAAAAAATCATGTTTGATTTGGAAGGGGAGATAAATGCTAAATTCTTTTCTTATGAAAATTATTTGAACCAAACCATGACCCAAAGGGAATATGATACGTACATGAATGAAGGATTAGTAATAGATTTATTAGCTAAACTTGGTTTAACAATTCAAAAAGAAAAACTATGAAATACACACAAGAACAATTAAAGCCTATCATTGACAAGGCTTTAAAGAAAAAAAACAAGGCGATTAAAGAGATGATAGACAAGGGAATATTGCCTTCTGAAAAAATGCTTAAAGAGTTGCAAAATGAGGCTCAAAAAGAGATAGAAGCGGGTAAGCAAAAACTTTTAGACCTATAACAATCAATAACCAACAATCAAAACCCCATGAAAACCATCATTGACCTGCCAAAAGATATTCAAAAATTGGGCAAAGAACTCAAAGAAAAGAAAAATCAACTCCTGCGCAATGTGGGTATTGTTGCCGCAAACCACTTCCAAGCCAATATCACCGGAGGCAAAGACATAGACGACAATGCAATGGTAAAGCGAAATCCAGAGTTTACCAATAGGCAAGGCAGAGGCTTGCTCATCAAATCGGGCAAGCTACGCAGGTCAATCCGTGTAGCCTCTATCTCTGCCGATACCGTTACCATTGCCGCCAAAGAGCCTTATGCCCAAATCCACAACGAAGGCGGGCAGATAGACATTAGCCCTAAAATGCGCCGCTTCTTTTTCCGCCTTCGTTGGTCTTTTGACCAACGAAAAGGCTACAAAGCGAGGCGATATGTTTGTTGGGAAAAATACTAACAAAGGTAAGAGTTTATACATATTCACTATTTCTAACAGATAAAATTAGTGGTTCGGTCCAAACTATTACAAGCAAATTTAGCAAATCTTTATTACCCTTTTTCTCTACTTTCAAACACTGCAACTTCAAACCACCTCAAACATTTAAAGCTACTCCTTCACTCTCACCCTCACCCCTTCCGAATGACTGCTAAACTCTGGGGCGTACATACATTGGATGGTAGTAACGCCATTGGAGAAGTCGCCAGCGTGGCTCACCCGCAAATCATACTCAAAGACATAAGTGCCTTGCCCTAAGTAGCCGAAAAAGAAGTTGGTAGCGGCATCTTTGGTCGTTTCGTAGTAGCCGAGACCGTCTTGGTATTTGTAGCTGGAAATCACGTTCACAGGCTCAAAACCCGCTGCCCTCATGTCCTTCATGTGTACGTATTCCATTGCCCTGTCCACTCTTAGCTCTATGCGAACTTTCACCAAATCACCTACTTTGAGCGGTGTGTTTTCCAAAATTGGGCGACTTACGGGACCTGTAGGGCTATTTTCTTGGATAAAAAGCTGTTTTTTCAGTTTCAAAGGTGTTTCCGCAGGCGTGATTTTGTCCAACTGCTCAAAATACTGCCAATAAAGCCCGCCCCAAGCTACGCCTTTGTCATTTTTCTTGACCGTAACTTTGCCCATTTCTGGCGTGATGGCTTCCCTGTTCCAAGAAGTTTTGAAGTACCCTGTGCCAGCTTCTATTTTCACGTCTTCCATTGCTTTGGGATTTACTTTCATATTGCCAAGCGTAACATCAACCAATTCATCACTCATCAGCCAATTATCCCCTTGTAAGAGAAGGGCATAGCAGGCTTCGGAAGTGGCTTTGGTTGTTTTCCAATCTTGGGTTTGTTTTTGTTTCAAAAGCCAAACTTTGAGGTCATCTACTGCTTTTTCATCTTTGGCAACTTCGCTAAATACCTCAATCATAAGGGCTTGAGTTTCCACAGGGGCTTCGTACCACCAGTAGCCACCTTTCATCATATTTTTCCAATACATGCCCATCTCATCGCTGTTCAAACTTCTCTCTTTCAAGGACTTCACTATGTCTTTGGCGGTTGCTTCATCTCCGTTTCTGTAATGCACCAAAGCCAACATTGCCTCTGCGTATAAGCCATTGCCCAACCAATATTTTTTTGCTTGCCCTAAATAGAAATCGTAAGCCTTTTTATTTCTTCCAGCCAAAGCAATGTCTTTAAAAAAGGAACGAGCATAGAGGTAGTGAATCGCATGGTAGCTTGGTTTCTGCTCCTCCAATTTGAGATTATAACGCTTGCAATAGTCCACCAAGTTGTCGTAGTCTTCTTTGATTCTGTCGTCTAAGTACAAGGTCGCTTTTTCTACCATGCGCCAAGTGCGTTCGGAACTAACGCCGTAATCTATTTTATTAGAAGCACTTACACTGTTTCTAATCACACTTACGCCCAATTTGTCCAAGTGTCCCATGCCCGCTACAATGTGCTGAGTAATCCAAGGCGAATCAGGCATTCCTTCAAACCAAGGGAAGCCTCCGTTAGGCGTTTGCATCTGCTCCAATTTGGTTAAGGCATGCCCCAATTCGTTAGCCATTCTGTTCAAATCAAACAAGACTGCAATTTGCTTTTTTCTTGCTTGTTCATTTTGGGCATTGACCACCCAAGGTGTTTCCTGCAACATTAGGTATTTCAACTCTTGATTTTTCTCCAAATTGGACAAAAAAGCAGAACCGTCTTGTGCAGAACTTGCCCAAGTGTCAAACACATTTTTGATTTTGGGGTGGGAATTAGCCACATGACTTGCAATGCTGTTGGCATAAAAGCGGCTAAATGTCTGCTCTGCACACTCATACGGATATTCCATGAGGTAAGGTAAAGCCTGAATCGCATACCACGCAGGATTAGAGGTAAACTCCAAAGTCAATTTGTGGTTTTTCAAAGTCGTGGAATTGTTTTTCACCAACTTAGTGAGTTCGTACTCTTTGGTTTGACCGCCACGTACAGGCAAAGGCAAGGTCTCTGTAATGAGCATACGGTTGGTCAAAACGGGTATGCTCATTTCCTCTCCATCGGTAAACTCTCCCGCTTGGGCAACTACTCTGTACGTAATTGCTTGATATTTAGCATCTGGAATACGGATATTCCATTTGACTACGGTACTTTGCCCTTTGGGAACGGTAAAATTTTGCGTGGCAATGTTTTCAATAGAAGTGGCTTGTGGATTATTTGAAAACAAGTCAGCATCAATTGGTTTCATACTTATCGCATCAAAAAATAGCACCTTGGCTTTTCCTGTCAAATCCTTATCCGAAATATTGGTGATTTTGGAGGCAAAAGTCATTTCATCATTTTCCCTGAAAAAGCGAGGTGCATTAGGCACCACCATCAAATCTTTTTGCGTAACCAATTCATTTTGAGCAAAACCGTATTTCAAATCTTGTGAATGAGCAAAACCCAACATTTTCCAGCGAGTGAGGCTTTCAGGAATGGTAAACTTGACAATTACATTCCCTTCTGCATCTGTTTCCAAATGAGGCATAAAGAAAGCCGTTTCGTTGAAATTAGTACGTGCTTTTACATCTTCTAATTTGGGTTCAGGCTTGGGTTTTTCCTCTGTTGTTTTTGTTATAACTGTGGCATTAGCTGCTACGCTTACTTCCTCTTGCAACTCGTCCATTTTAGCCATTTCCGTTTTCCCATTCTTCATTGCCTTTTTCTTGGGAGATGGGGCTTCTTTTAACATTTCATCGGCATCATCAGCTATGCCCGTTGCTTCTTCCTCTGCTTGCATTGCTGGGGAAGCTACCGCTCCTGCCGACATCAATACCTTTCTATCTCTATATACTATACCGCCATGGTCTAAGCCAAAGAGATACAAATTGTCATAATACCTTTGTTGAATACTAAATTTATACGTATTCCAAAGAGCAGAAATATCTGAGCCTTGCATTCCAAAGGTGTAAATGCTCCAGCGTCTTGCAATTTGGTGATAAGACAAAGCATTGAAATTAAAAGAGTTTTCTCTAAAAGCATCTAAGGAAGCATCATAAAGCGTTGCGACCATTTCTGCGGCAACTTTATCACCTTTTTTGCCCTTGATTTTGATTTTCCACTCCTCATTTGCCCCAGGAAAAAGTTTGTTTCTAAATGTTTCAAAGCTGATTTCCAATTCCTTATCCGTATGAGGGACAGAAAAGGCTTGTTCGGTCTTATAAGCCCTTCCATGCTGAACAAAAGTCAGGTGTACGCCAAAATTGCCCTTCATTGCCTCTGTAACAGGGATTTCAAAAATCCGTTGCTCATTGTTGAAGGTCAGCCATTCTTTTTTAATCACCGTTCCGTCTATTTCTATCTCATAAAGTATGGGTACATTTTGGTAGGCTGTCCCTACGCAAAGTTGGGCAGTTTCGCCTACTTCATATTTGGTTTTCAAAGGCTTAACCCATTCAGCTAAGTTATACACAGGTGTTTTTGCCTTAGAAGAATAAACCGTAAAATATTTCAATCCTTTGACTTCCTCTCCATATTTGTCTTTGGCAGTCAGTTCCAATACATACACGCCTGCTTTTAAATTAGTCAAAATCAAAGCCTTGTCTTTTCCTGTGTCAAAATTGGCTTCGCTTACCTTTGTTCCTTTTTCCCAAGTATAAAGGTTGCTTTCATTTTCATATTCGTCTTGTGGGAAGTTTTTGTAAAAATCTGATTTAGAAAGCAAAAATTTGTCAGGTTTAGCCCAAAGACGTTTTCTAAATACTTTCTCTGGTGTTTTAAGAGAATGTAAAGTATAAGTTCCCTGTGCAGGTTCAAATTCCCCACTTAGATTGGTAGAATTGATTTGGAAATTAGTTTTCATATTTTCTAAATCAAGCACATCAGGAATATTGCTTTCTATTTCCAAAGCTGTATAGCCAATACTCACGCTTTGCAAACCTGAGTGCGTTTCTCCATTGAGGTCGGTTACATCTGCCAAAACTTGGTAGGTAAATGTTGGTTTAGAACTTTTGGGTAAACTCAAATCAGGAATAGCCTCAAAATCAACGGTAAATACTCCATTTTTGTCCGTAGTTGTCGTCCCGTTGCCAATTTCCATTTCAGGGGAAACTTGGAAATCGGGATACCACCACCACCACCAATAAGGCAGCTTTGCCTTGCGGACTATGCGGTATTTCACTTGGGCATTGTCTATGCTTGCCCCAGAGTATGCCTTTGCCTTGCCTTCGACTTTCACCATTTCGCCCAATTTGTAGCTTCCTTTCACAGGCTCAAAAATTACCTCAAACTTAGGTCGCTTGTATTCTTCTACGGAAATGCTATGATACCCACCATAATAGCTATCCGTTTGAATCGTCATCTCCCCATTAAGCGACCCAACAGGCGCAACAAAGCTACCGCTAAAACTGCCGTACTCATTGGTTTTTACCTCTACTTCGCTGACTTTCTGCCCATTGACATCATAGAAATAAACTTTTAAAGTCTGGTTTTTTACAATTTCAGGCTTTAAACCTATCAGGTTTTCAAAACCTGATAGGTTTTTATCTTTATTTTTAAAACTCAATAAAATTCCCTTGAAATAAACCGTTTGTGAGGGTCTGTAAATTGCCCTGTCGGTAAAGAAAAAGGTTTTATAATAGGGATTGGGTGTATTTTGATAAGGTGCATAGAGGTAAAAACTCTCGTCCGTGTGCAGTTTGTCCGTGCCATTGATGAGTTCTATATTAAAATATTCACTTCTTTGACTTCCTCTCCCTGTGTATTTTAGTTTTAAATAACCATCTTTATCGGAGGTGTAAACCGCCCCTTTTTTATACTCATACTTGCGGGAATTGTAGTTGTAATCTCTGTAAAAAGTTTGTGCTTGTATGTTAGGCACGCCCTTGCCTGTAGTTCTATTCAGCACATAAAATTCCTGTTCGCCTTTTTCTGACCAAGTTCTGCCCACTAAACTGAGGTCAGAAACGACAAAATGCGACCATACTAAGGTATTTTTTTTGTAAGTAAAACCTTCATTATCAGAAGCCAACAAAAAATAATAACCATGTGGCAATTCAGGCACGAGCATTTCCGTAGCATGAGCCTGAAAATCTCCATCATCACTTGGCAGACTTACATTCCAAGATTTTATTCCCTTACGCTCAGAAATCTTAGCTATCAGTTTTTCCCTCTCATTGTAGTTGTAATAATAGCCCGCTATTGTGCTTAGTTCCTCATAATCAGTCGCTACTATCTTGAAATACATCTTAGGCACATTGCGGTAAGTTACCAAAGCTCGTTGAGGTTGCTGGGCAGGGCTGACTTTTTCTATGTTTAAAGAAAGTGATTTAGTTTGTACTAACTCAATGATGTGCTGACAGTTATTCGCTCCTTGCGTATCAGGATATTTTTTAATTGCCTTTTCTGCTAAGTCCTTTGCTTCTTTGAATTTCCACCTATAAGTGTCGTTATTCTTAGAAAAACTATATTTTTCTCCTTGTGTGTAGTAAAGTTGGGCAGTCAAGTAAGCGGCATCTGCGGCGATAGGCGAGCCTTCATACCTATTTTGAAAATCTTGTAAAGCCTTCAAATAGAGTTCTTCTTTTTGGGAATGAACGGAGTGATTGTAAACGAAAGTAATCCTTTTCAAATCGGCATCAGCCAAAGCGTCTTTGTTATCGCCGCTGAGATGAAACTTGATTAAATCTTGCAAAAGTACAATTGCATGAAACTTCATTGCCAAAGTATCTTGGGTTTCTATTTTCAAACCTGCAAATTCTTTTGCTGAAGCGAAATAGTCTGCCTTGTCGAGCTGGAACTGATAAGCAGGGCGAGTGATTTCTGGCTCAGAATTGCTGAAGAAGTCCACTGCACGATGTGCCAAAAAGTCATAAAGCGTAGGACGAAGATTTCGGTTACGATACTTGCCCAAACTTTCCGCAGGATTATCGGCATTTCCCCCTAAAATTTCGTGGTAAATGTCTATTTTTGTTGATTTTAATTTTTCTACCTCTTCCAAAGACAAGTGATACTGCCTCACGGTTTCTTTTACGATGTCCTCTAGACTCCAGGTCGCAATGTCTTTTTTCTCAAAAGCAACGGTTTCGCTTCGGTTGTAAAAACGCCAACGGTTGTCTTCGTAATACTGCCAATACAAACCTGCCAAAACGCTATGCAGCACAGGTTTGACAGGAAAAATAGCTATTATGGCTTCACTATCTAATTTGTTCAGAACCTTTACGTCGGCATCTTCTTCCTTGAAAGAAATGTATTTTGCTTGGTACAGTACCGCCTTGATGATTTGCTCAGCATTATTGTCTTTTTTTGCTTTGGCATAGATTTCATCTACAATCTTCAGAGCCGACTCGACTAAGCCCTTTTTTTCCAAAGAATCGACCTTCTTCCAATCGCTTTTGTAGTTTTTATCGTCTTTAAAGAACATCTTTTGTTGGTGTTTAGTGGGTTGTTGTTGATTGTTAGTAATTTTGGAGGCTGTTTTTCCAAATCGGATAAGTCGTAAATAACGACTTGGAAAGTCGTACTCCTGAAAAGCATAGATGCTTGCCAAAAAAGCAAGGCAAAATGCAAGGGTGATAAATATTTTTAGCTTTGACATATATTTGAATGTTTGGTATTAGATGTTAGATGATAGATGATAGTAGCTGACTGTTTGATAGTGGTTGTTAGTGAATTGGATAGTTTCACTTGCAATAGGTATTTTGAAGCTGTGTTCTTTGGCTGTCTGCTTTCTGGGACGAAAATTCGCAACCATTTTTCTGCACAATCCAACTTCGGTATTGATAGATTTTATCACGGCAGTTCAATTCGCTTTCGTACAAGCAACCAAAAGTTAGTCCTTGCTCATGCTTGTCTAAGTCTATTTTTGAGTATGTTTTCACATTGGTTTGCGGTAAATCATCTTCAAATTTAGTAGAAGTGAGCAATATACCACTTTCAGGTACTTTGACTTCGTAGTTCCAAGTAAAAAAGCCAAGAGGTAGCTTTTCTGCGTCTTCTACTCCATAGATAATGAATAAGTTGCCTTCGCCAAAATTGTCTGGAATCAGCAAGGTTTTGGTGCGTTCTGTATGAGCTATCCAAAAGACTATTCCACCAATTAGCAAGAGTTCAATAGGAATAATTTTTCTATACTCTTTGACGATTAGCTGAATCCCAAAGTCTAAGATTAAAATACCTATGCCTATCAATACACCATAAATAATAACAAAAAGTCCTAAGCTCGCAGCATCACTTTCTTTGTGCAAAAGATAGTCTGCTAAAAAATAAAGATTGGCTCCTATTGCAATGCTATTAAGAGGCGTGATTTTATATTTCATTTGTTGTTTTTGCATATATAGTTTTTTTGAGAATAAAGATTGAAAACAATTTTAAACTTTTACAAGAATGATGTCTTGATAACACAAATTCCATAAAATCATAGACGTTATTTTTCTGCTTGTAGTTTTTTGCCAAGAAAAATATAAGTTGTTTTTCTGCTTTATTTTTTTATATTTGTATGCTATAGCTTATTTTGTAAACTTTTAAAACTTTCTCTGCCATGCAAATTGCAAAAATTAAAATAGCTCTCAAAGTGCTTTTGCTATTCGTTGCAGTTTTTGCCCTTTACCAAATTTACTTTTTCGCTAATGAATTGTTTAGCAATGACTTCTACAATTATATTTTTTATCCCGAAAAATCTTTACTAATTACGCAAGTTTCCGCCCTTAGTTTTCGCAATAATTTAACAGAACTTTACAGAGGAAGCCTCAATGGAGTTGTTTTTTATACTTGCCTTTTGATTAGTTGTATCTTCTTTCTCATCTTTCTGCGTTTTCGCTCTACGGAAAATTTTTTGTGGACTACCTCTTGGACACTCACCGTTACTTTTATTGTAGGGACTATTCTTCTTTATTGGATAACCATGCACTATACCTCCAATCAAGATTTAGATATTTTTATTAGCGATAAAGATGCCCTTAGAGGTTTTCAAAACCACCAACAGCACTTGGCTGAGCAATCTAAACTTTCCGCACCTACTTTTATAAAAACAGGTATATTTATCCAAAGTTTACAGTTCAATACGGCGAATGACGTGGTAATTACTTGCTACGTTTGGCAGAAATACGAGCATAATAAGCATGATACCGCTAAAATAGGTGTAGGTTTTGTATTTCCAGAGGCTACGGAAATCAATATTCAGCAGGCGTATGTGAAAACGTATGAAGATTTTACGGTTTATGGTTGGGACGTAGAAACTACTATTCGAGAAACATTTATCTACAAGAACTATCCGTTTGATGTGCAAAATATTTGGGTACGTATGTGGCACAAAAACTTTGGGGATAATATCATCTTGGTTCCAGACTTTGATGCTTATAAAAGTATCGAGGCTGCTAAAAAAATGGGTATAGAAAAAAATATTGTTTTGAATGGTTGGGAGATAACAGAAACTTTTTTCGCTTACAAAAATCATGAATACAATACCAATTTTGGCATGCGTGGCTATGCAGGAGCGGAGGGTTCTCCTGAATTGTATTACTGCATCATTGTTCAGCGTTATTTTCTAACTGCTTTTATTTCAGAACTCTTACCTATCCTTACGGTACTTTTTATTCTTTTTATTTGTGCAGGAATTGCGCATGACGAAGCCCAAGATGATTTTTTTAAGTTTAACATCATGGAACTGCTAAGTTTGGTGGCGGCAATGCTTTTTGTAATTATTTTGTTGCAAATAGACCTGCGCCGTAAATTCTCCTCAAGCGAAATTCTTTATATCGAGTATTTTTACTTTATGCTTTACTTTGTCATTTTTGGTATTTTGTTTAACTATATCTTGCTTAACCATTTTAAATATTTAAGGGTAGTTCAGTACGGCGATAATATTCTTATCAAAGTATCTATTTTGCCTTTTAGCTTTGCGTATATTTTATACATTACGTATCTTATATTCTGAGGGAAATCAACATCAATTAAGTAGGGGTAATGTGTTTTAGTTTTTTTCACCCAATCATCAAAAGTAAAACAAATTTCTATTAGTTTTGCTGTGAGTCAGTTTTAGGCAAAATTGTATTCCTTCATTGGTACAATTTTCAAAAGCTGATGTAGAATACTTTTTGCTTTATGCTCACTCATGCCTGACAGGTTTCGCAAAGTTGTTAGGTATAAGAGCTAACTTTTTTTGGGTATAAAGGTTAATTTTCACTAAGCACCTCAATTATTTGCTTGAATCACTGTGCAAACTAACGACCATATATTTACCATTGATATTCATACGCATATACTTCCTGAGCGGTGGCCCGACCTGCGAGAGCGTTACGGCTATGGTGGTTTTGTAAGGTTAGAGCATCATGCACCTTGCAGGGCAAGAATGATGATAGATAATCGCTTTTTTCGTGAAATACAAGATAACTGCTGGAGTCCAGAAACTCGCATCAAGGAATGTAGTCATACGCACGTAGATGTGCAAGTGCTTTCTACTGTCCCTGTGATGTTTAACTATTGGGCAAAGCCAGCTGATACTTTAGACCTTTCTCAAATCCTTAATGACCATATCGCAGGCATTGTAGCGGACTATCCTGAGCGATTTATTGGCTTAGGAACTTTGCCTATGCAAGCCCCTGCCTTAGCAGTCAAGGAGTTAGAACGCTGTATGAAAATTGGATTAGTAGGGATTCAAATTGGTTCGCACATCAACGATTGGAACTTAGATTCTACCCATCTTTTCCCGATTTATGAGGCGGCAGAGGCGATGGGTGCGGCTATTTTTGTGCATCCTTGGGACATGATGGGACAGCAAAAAATGCCTAAGTATTGGCTTCCTTGGTTGGTAGGTATGCCTGCTGAAACGAGTTTAGCCATCTGCTCCATGATTTTTGGAGGGGTATTTGAGCGATTTCCTAAACTGAGGGTAGCTTTTGCACACGGAGGTGGCTCATTTTGTGCTACTTTTGGGAGGATTGCTCATGGCTTTGAAGTAAGACCAGACCTTTGTGCAGTGGATAATCCTCATCACCCAAGTAAATACTTAGGCAAGTTTTATGTCGACTCCTTGGTACACAGCCCAGAAGCCCTTGATTATGTGATTAAAACCTTAGGCGAAGATAAAGTTACGCTTGGCTCTGATTACCCGTTCCCACTTGGAGAAGACGAGCCAGGGAAGCTGATTAAAAGTATGCCCTATCCAGCTAATATCAAAGAGAAATTACTCCATACCAACGCATTAAATTGGCTCAACTTGAAAAAAGAACAGTTTGCGCTTTTGCCAAAGTGGGATTAGAGCCTGTTTGAATTTAAAGAAGCTCTTATCCTTTTAGCAGATTTAGCATTTCTTTTAAATTTTTAATTTCGCCCTCCAACAGTTGTATCTTCTCTTTTAAAAATTGATTTTCTTGTGCTAATTCCTTATCGCTATAGTTATAATAATTTCCTATTACAAAGCCAACTTGTCCATTGTCATTATTGCTATGAATTGCAAAAGTTTCTGGTAGAAACTCCTGGATAGGGACTTGGAGTTTTTTAGCAAAATTTACAATTTGCTCTATTTCTATAGAAGTTTCATTACGCTCCAAACGAGAATAAGCAGATTGGGATAGTCCTAACAAATTTGCCATTTCCGTTTGATTTAATCTGCGTTCTTCTCGTTCCCACATAAGTTTATTGCCTATTTTAATTTTCATACCCAAATTTTGATTAAAGTTACCCACCTGATTAGTTGAATATTTACAAAAATATGGTAAAATTTGAAATAAGAAAATTAATACATTTTGTTTTCTTTGTGGTAGCTGAAAAACATAAAGAGTAGGCATAATTTTTTTACAATTAATGCGTATTATGAAAAAACTATTTTTCTCTAAAATTTGGATTTTATTTATCCTTTGCTTATTTTCAACAAGTTGTGAAAATAAGATAACTTCTTTGCAAAAAGAAAATGCTTACAATTCTAACTATCAAATCACTATTTATCAATAAATAGCAAATAGTAAAAATTTTGAGGATTTGATTAGCTCCGAAATCAAATTATATCCTAAGAGACAAAAGCTTGCTAAACTTGTTTTAATGTATCCTAAAAAGGATATTGTTGAAGATAGGCAACTATTTAACCGAATTCTTAAAAGAGCAGGATATAATAATGAAAAAGAATTTCATGATGAATTATCTTTTACATCAATCCTTTTTAACCAATTGACTAATAATTTTGATTTTTTTAAGGCTGCGGACACACAGAAGAGAGCTTATATTCTAAGGCAAGCTACGCATGAATATGCAAAAAAGCGAAGTTTTGAAATAAATAAAGATAAATTGTTTTTAGTTGAAACACAGAATACCAGATGGGTTTGTAGTGTCCTATATAATGCTTGTGTTGCTGCCTGTGGGACATGGGATCCTACTAATTTCTGTTATGGTTCTTGCTTTTATGATTATTTAGATTGCTTAATGGATGGAGAGTTACCAGGTGGGTTGCCTCAACAATAAAGTACAAAATATTAGAGTCATTATCATTCGGAAATGAATAACTTACCATTTTTAAGAACACATTATGATACTAATTTTCACAGATTTTTGTTAAAAATCTGCGAAAATTTATTTTATTTAGATATAATAAAACATTGTTTATCAATTATTAGTAATTCTATTAAAGTTAATATACCATGGATAGTAGTAAATTAGATTTATTCCCAGAGATAATTATTTCAACTGTAAGTGAGTTGATACCTAAAGAAATTCACGAAATAGAGGCATATAGTAACTATATTGATTATCTTATTGATAAGTTAAAAAATACAGCTGATGACTCAAAGATTAGCCATATTATTGATAAACTTTTCAGTATTACAAATCAACTGAAGAATATAAAAAAATCTGATGCATTTATAATGTCAAATATAGAGAATGTGATTAATAACTACATAGTGTTTTTGGAACAGACTAATTTTAGTAATTTACTTGAAAATGAAAAGCTTATAGCAAAGTATAAGAAAGAATTTAATCTATTAAACCATTTTTTTAATAATATGTCTAAAATAGTGCAAGAGTATTCTATTAATACATTTTTATTAAGTTTTAATAAAGGTATAGCTGATGCTCTTGTCGCATTATGTAAAATACATACAGTTAATATTCACCCATTTAGTATAGATAAAATCTCTTATATTCAAGATAAAGAATTTGATTGGTATTATAAAGAACAAATAATAATTCAACATGACGAATTAGAATTATTAAAATTAGATAGTAAGCAAAAATATGAGAACATAACTAATACTAATAAAGACATCAATAAAGAACTTAAAGCATTACTTTTAGATGGTTTTGATGTGATTCGTTATGTAGAAGATTTATGTAATAGAATAGAAAATTGGAGTGTGAATAAAAATACTTATTCAAATGATAGAACAGAATTATTTGAAATAGATGTAATTATAGATTTGCAAAACCGCCTGTTGAAATACCTCAATACTTACCACATATTATTTCCAATAAATACCTTTGATAAATTAGTAGAAGCGATGAAGCTAAGAAAAGCTGATTTTATAAAATCTTTACAAGATTCGCATCTTAAGGTACTTTGGTTCTTAAAAACGATATTACTTTATTCACTCATTAATCTTCAGAAAGACTTACTGAATAGAATTTGATATTTCCAATTCTTAATATTAATACATGCCCTTGATTATGTGATTAAAACCTTGGGCGAAGATAAAGTTACGCTTGGCTCTGATTACCCGTTCCCACTTTGAGAAGACGAGCCAGGGAAGCTGATTAAGAGTATGCCCTATCCAGCTAATATCAAAGAGAAATTACTCCATACCAACGCATTAAATTGGCTCAACTTGAAAAAAGAACAGTTTGCGCTTCTGCCAAAGTGGGACTAAAAAATTAGTCGCTAATTGTATCAATCAGCGACTAATATTACATATTGGTTTGATATTTTCTTTTTATTCTACAACAAACTTATAGTCTGGGATAATCGGCTCATCTCCATAAGTTAATCGCAAGAAATAATTACCTGTTTCTAATTTGTTCTTGCCATCAAACATATAGAACATAGTTTTTGTATTGGTATTTCCCACAATGATAGGCTCTCTAACAAGTTTATAGGGTTGTCCATTGCGGTACATCGTCAGTTCAAACTTTTTGTCTTGCCCATCGTCAAAGAAAATCTCATTCACCCTAAACTCTACATACATTTTGTCAATGTCGTTATTCTTGTGCCTCATGAGTTTCTTATCATCAAGCAATACTACCCTATCATTGCCCAATCTGGTAATCACATAATACGCCTTGAAGTCAAGAGCTTTCATAGACAAGCCACGCAAGCGAGCTATCTCAGCCTCTTGAGCATTCAACCTTTGCTGTGCGGCGATAAGTTGTCTGCGAAGTTCAGTGGCGTTATTGCTCAAAGAAGAACTCAGAGAGTCTTGTAAGCGAGTCTGCTCTTCAAGGATTCTATCTACTCTTGCCTTCTCTGCTTTCAAGCGTTCTATTTCCTGCCTTGCTCCCTTGAACTGTTTGATAGTATTGGCTAATTGCGCGCTCAGCGTGCGATTCTTACCCATAAGTTCTTCCAAGCGAGCTTTGGTCTTTCGGAGTTCTTCTTGTAAGTTGGCGATGAATCCCCCTGTTTTTCTATCTCTTTCCATGCCAACCCCACTGATAAACTCATCGTACCTTGCTACCTTAGTTTCAAGTTCTCCTATTTCTGCTATGGCTTTTTTCTCATCGCTCAGGATAGCACGTCTGTCCTTGCCTACTGCGTCAGAAATGCGCGATAATTCGCTTCTCAAAGAGTCTGATGAACTAAATGCAAATGTGCCTTCTTCAATATTTCGAATTTCGCTGTTAATGCGGTCTTCCAAGCGTTTCAAATCTGCCTTGACATTGGCTAAACGTTGTTCGTCTGTAGCGCGTTGCCTTCTGGACATCATTAGCCAGCCTGCAAAGAGGGCTACTGCCAGCAAAGCAATAATTACAATAAATGCACTTCTTTCTTTCATGGGAGTATGAAGGTTAAAAATCGGTTAATGGAAAATTTTTGTATCAAAGTCATTCCTTTATTAGGTACTTGCTTGTCTGCTTTTGAGTTATACAAGAGCGGTTTCAAAGTAAAAGGGTAAATTTAATACAGTATAAATCTTGGCAAACTACCTAATTATGAATAAGTTAATTTGTTTTTACTTATTTTCAGTCAAATACAATAGCAAAGTTAAAGTAATAGTTTATATTTTGTTTACAAAAATATGATTTTTAAATAATTATCATAATTTTTTGGAGAAAATTTTTATAAGGATGGAGAAAATTTGATGTTTGACTATGCTTCCCGCTAACTATAAATGAGGATAGATACTCTAATTTCTTAGTTTCTGACTATCAGTTGTTTCCTATGAGCATCTAACTTAATCATTACAAAAAGTAAGATAGTGAAAGCCCACAGAGAAGAACCTCCATAGCTAAAAAATGGCAAGGGAATCCCAATCACAGGGAAAATACCTATAGTCATACCAATATTGATGGTGAAGTGAAAGAGCATAATGGCTACTACGGAATAACCATATATCCTTGAGAATCGAGCCTTCTGGCGTTCGGAAAGTAAGATGAGGCGATTGAGAAAAATAATAAAAATTCCTATCATAAGCAGGCTACCTAACCAGCCATGCTCCTCGCCTATGGTGCAAAAGATAAAGTCGGTGCTTTGCTTCGGCACATAGTCAAACTTAGTTTGTGTTCCTTCTAAAAAGCCTTTACCTGAGAATCCGCCTGCACTAATGGCAATCTTGGACTGTTCGGTTTGGTAGGCAATGCCTCTTTTCTCCTCTTTCGTAAGCTCAGTATTGGAGAGAAGTTTGGCTGTGATATTTACTCTTTCTCTTTGATGTGGCTCTAATTTGCTTACTAAAAACTTAACACTCAAAACTATTCCTATTGAAACAAAAGTAAATAGTGTAATTAATAAAATGCGTTGCCATTTCTTTTTCCCTAAAAAAATAAACAAAAAGCCCAATGCCACTATACCGATTAAAAGTTCTACTAAATATTTTTCCTGAAGAATCAGCGTAAGTACAAACAAGGTAACGGCACTTATCCCAATAATAATTAGATTTTGGGGAAACCCTTCACGATAAAACACAAGTAAGAAAGAAGAAAATACTAAGGCTGAGCCTGTATCTCCTTGCTTATTGATTAATAAAGCTGGAATGGCAATGAAAATAAAAGGCACGATGTAGTCGGTCAGTTTTTCTGTCTTCCTATTGTTTCGACCTAAGAAACGAGCAACCGCCAAAGCCGCACCCACTTTAGCAAACTCTGCGGGTTGGATACTAAAATTGCCAATTTTAAACCAAGATTTTGAACCGTAAATTTCAGTCCCAAATGCCAATACTGCAATGAGTAATACTATCGTCGCACCATAAATCACATAAGCAAAAGTATCGTAAAAGCGAAAGTCTATGAATAAGATAAAGAATATCAATATCATAGAAAGCACTATCCACAAAAATTGCTTTCCTGAATTGCTCGTCAGGTCAAAAATACCCTTTTGCGTAAGAGGGTCGGGGTCATAAATAGCCGCATAAATATTTATCCAGCCAATCGTTACCATTAGAAAGTACAGTCCTACTGTTATCCAGTCTATTTGGTTAAATAAATTTCTACCTATGCGTTCTCTCTCCATGTGATTTTAGTAGCTTTTAGTCTATCTTTACTTCTTTTAACGAAAAAGCCTACATTATTTGATAACAAAGTTCCTATTTTTGTGGCAGATATAAAAATAATTATCTTTTATTAATCAAAAATGACAAAAAATTTGTGTATAAAGTCATTCTTCTTTCTTTTACTGGGTACTATCTTTTTTATGTTATCCAGTTGTGAAGACTGCACATTTACCAGCAAAAACTCTACCCTTATCAAAGTTCGCTTCTATCCTGAGGCAGAAAGAATCAATAGAAGATTCAGAAAAGCAAGTTTTACCATAGATTCGGTGAGGACAGAAAGAGGTACTGTTTTCAGGAGGCGAGGAGCGAACATAGATACACTTTCTCTGCCTATCAATCCTACAGATAGGGACAATGCCTACTATGTATTTTTTCGCAGATTAAACGTTACTTCTACCGAGCAAATCATTGACACCTTGCAAGTTTCTTACAACCGACAATTTTCGGTGATTTCACCTAACTGTGGTTACGACCAGAAGATAGACAACCTGCAAATCATGCTTAACAAGACAACCCTCAAAACTGCAACGGTTTTCAAAGATAACCTTTCTGTTACTGACACCTTAAATATTAGAATTTTCTTTTGATTATGTATAAACATATTGGTCTGCTTTGTATTTTTTGTTTATGTGCTTTTTGGCAAAATAGTCATGCTCAAAATAATAGAGTTTCTGAAATCAATGTAAGCAGGGACTCCTTGAAAAATATTCCTGATAGCTTAAAAATCAAGAAACCTAAAAAGCCTTTTAAGTTTACTATTGATGGCGTAAGAGCAGGTTTTGACATAGTTTATCCTATTTTTGATAATTTTGTTTTTCCTAATAATCCATTTAATCCGAATGACCCACTTACTAAAACCTACCGAGTAAAGCAACGCTATGAAGCAAGCATAGATGTAGGTTTTGCTCAAAACAGATTTTTTGCTGTTTTTGACTATGGTTATTCCAAGATTGAAAGGTATAGGCTGGGATTACCTTTTACAGGCTTCAGTTATAAAAATATAGGCTCATACCTTCGCATAGGGGTAGATTATAATTTCATGCACAATAATTTTAAAGATGAAGCCATGTTTGTAGGATTTCGCTATGCACAGGCAGGGTTTAGGCATGATTTTCAGTATTTTGGAGCAAGTGAGGCTTGGGGTTTCCGTCCTCCAAGACTTGTTACGCTTCCTGACACTGCCATTATCGTAGATGACCGTTTTATTGGGAATATCTCCGAATCAGGTCTTTCTGCCTCTTGGGTGGAACTTGTCTTAGGGCTTAAAGTCAATGTATGGAAGCAATTTTTCATGGGCTATACCGCCAGAATCATGATTCGCTCTGGTATCAAGGGAGAGGATAGATTACTTGCCAATGAACTCCCCGGCTTTGGTAGTACTAACAGAACAGCTCGCGTATTTTTTAATTATTATCTTGCATATCGGCTTGCTTTTAAGCGTAAATACAAATAAAGGTGTTATTTTTACGTTTGATTTTAAAATCTATCAGTAAATATGACCTCCGTTTGTTTTTATTTCCAAGTGCATCAACCTTTCCGTTTGAGGGAATATAATTTTTTTCAGATAGGGGAAGAGCATAATTACGAATACGAAGAAAAAAATGCTTTCCTGCTTAACCGCATAGCAGAAAAATGCTACTTGCCTACTAACCGACTGCTTTTAAAACTTATTCAAAAATATAAGGGCAGGTTCAAGGTTTGTTTCTCCATTTCAGGCTGTGCCGTAGAACAGTTTACCTCGTATCGCCCAGACGTGTTGGTTTCTTTCCAAAAGTTAGCGAAAACTAAGTCTGTTGAGTTTTTAGCAGAAACCTACTATCACTCATTGAGCTTTTTGTTTTCTCAAAAGGAGTTTGTAAGGCAAGTCAATAAGCATCGGGATAAAATAGAGTCCTTATTTGGAAAAAAGCCACAAGTTTTTAGGAATACAGAACTGATTTACAGCAATGATTTAGCAAAAATAGTGGCTAATTTAGGCTTTAAAGGGATACTTTGTGAAGGAGTAGATAGCTTGCTTCATGGACGCAGTCCTTCCGTTCTCTACAAAGCCAAAAATGTAGAAAATATCAAGTGCTTACTTAAAAATTATGTGCTTTCTGATGATATTGCTTTTAGATTTTCAGACAGAAGCTGGTCTGAGTTTCCGCTTACCGCTGAGAAGTTTGCCCAATGGGTAGCAAAACAAGGAAACGGGACGGTAAATTTATTTTTAGACTACGAAACTTTTGGCGAACATCAGAGCAAGGAAACAGGAATCTTTGCATTTTTAGAAAAATTGCCAGAATTACTCTTGCAAAAAGAGAATATTGATTTTAAAACTCCTTCCGAACTGCTGCATGACTTACCTGTAATCGATGAGTACGATGTCCCTAAACCTATTTCTTGGGCTGATGAGGAGCGGGATTTGTCTGCATGGTTAGAAAATAAGATGCAACAAGAGGCGATACGAAGATTATACAGCATGGAGGCAGAAGTTTTAAAAAGCCATGATGAGCAGTTGATAGAAACATGGGGGCGTTTGCAGACCTCAGACCACTTTTATTATATGTCCACTAAATACCAAAATGATGGGAAAGTACACGCTTATTTCAGTCCTTATGATTCCCCTTTTGATGCTTACATCAACTTTATGAATGTGCTGAGCGACTTTGAGCAGAGATTGGCAGCAAAAGTAACCCTACAAGTATAGGTAGCACGGGTTACTCATCTTTCAGTGCTACAACGGGATTGACACTTGCCGCTTTTGCCGCAGGGACTAAACCCGCCAAAGCACCTGTGAAAACCAAGAAAATAACCGCAGAAACCGCTACTGTGAGGTTTACTTCTGGGGGAGCAAAAAAGTCCATTTGTACCTCGTACTTTCGCATCATGTAGCCAATAAACTCCATAAGTCCTATGCCACAAAGTAAGCCTATATACCCTGCAAATGAGGTAATTACGATAGATTCTTGGATAATCAAACTTATGATAGAAAAAGGTGTAGCTCCCAAAGCCTTGCGAATCCCGATTTCTTTGGTGCGCTCTTTCACGATAATCAGCATAATATTGCTTACGCCTACTATCCCCGCAATGATAGTCCCAATACTTACCAGCCAGCTAAAACCCGCAATACCCAAAAACAAGCCTTGCACTCTTTTAAACTCCTCCTCCACATTGGCAGAACCAAACGCCTTTAAGTCGTTGGGAGCAACTTTGTGTCTTTGGGCTAAAAGCACTTTTATTTTGTCTTCTATCACTTTGGCGGGTACTCCTTCTTTAGGAGTAAAAGCAAACCAATAAATGCGATTTCCCTGGTTAAATGCCTGAATCATAGCAGCATGAGGCAAAAATATGGTTTGAGCATCTTGTCTGATGTCCTCACCTCTGCCTGCTGTTTTAAAAATACCTACTACCTTAAAAGCAATGCCTTTGATTTTGATATATTCCCCAATTGGGTTCTCATCGTCTTTGAAAAGTGTTTTCTGTACTTCTGTGCCTATGATAGCGACTTTTCTGCGTTCTTTGATGTCTATGTCATTGATAAAGCGACCCGCCACCATGCTCATGGGTTTTACTCTGAAAAAGTCGGGATAATCGCCAAAGACTTGGAAAGAAGCATTTTTTGTGCCACGCACTACGGAAAAAGTCCCTTCCAAAGAGTTGCGCGGAGCTACTACATCTACTTCTGGCACATTCTCACGGATTGCCTTTTCGTCATCAGTAGTAAAGCGAATAAAACGTCCTGGTTTCAAGCCCATGTAAGGCTCAGAGGTACGTTGCGACCATAAAAAAACGGCATTACGCGCAATGTCAAAACCATTGACCACCCCATTTTCAAAGCCCTTGCCTGAGCCAAGTAGGACTATCAACATAAAAATTCCCCAAAATACCCCAAAGGCAGTCAGTGCTGTACGCAACTTGTGCTTGCGAATCGTACTAAGGATTTCTGACCATTTATCTAAATCAAACATAGTTTTAATGACTAATTACTAATGGTTAATGACTAATTTTTTGTTGTTGGTTGTTTTTAGTGAAAATTTGTGCAATTCGTGGCTAATCTGCTCTCAATGCTTCTATCGGTTTGATATTCGCTGCTTTGAGAGCAGGAATTA
The DNA here is from genome assembly GCF_900113045.1 of Thermoflexibacter ruber. Taxonomy (GTDB): domain Bacteria; phylum Bacteroidota; class Bacteroidia; order Cytophagales; family Thermoflexibacteraceae; genus Thermoflexibacter; species Thermoflexibacter ruber. The sequence goes on along the minus strand of NZ_FONY01000025.1, from coordinate 57,465 downwards.
GCCCTGCTAATGCCCCTGCCAACACTAAAATCAAAGTTGCCGAAACCGCTACATAGGTATCTACTTCTGGACGAGTGAAATATGGTAACTCAGCCCCTGTGCTTTCTATCAAAAATCGTAAACTGTCCAAAAGTGCAATACTCAGTAACATTCCCATATACCCCGAAAAACCTGTGATGAAAATAGACTCTTGCAAAATCAAACTTACAATGCTCCAAGGAGTTGCACCAATTGCTTTGCGAATACCGATTTCTTTAGTCCTTTCTTTCACAATAATGAGCATAATATTGCTTACCCCTACTATCCCTGCTATCAATGTGCCTATCCCTACAAACCAAACAAAAGTTTCTATACCCTTGAAAAGTCCTTGAAAGCGAGCAAAGTTTTCTTCGTTGTTATTCAACCAAATCGCTTGCCTATCTTGTGGGTCAAATTTGTACTTGGTACTAAGGACTTTGCGAATCGTATTTTCTACTTCATAGGCAGAAACACCATCTATTGCGTTCATGCCAAACATATGAACTTGGTTGAGTTGGTTAAAAACTGTTTGCAAGGTAGAGAAAGGAATGTAGGCACGTTCTTCGTTTCTGCCTTGGTTTTGGTTAGTAGTAAAAATACCTATGACCTTAAAATATACTCCTTTGATATTTATATACTCTCCAATTGCCTCATTATCTCCAAAAAGTGTTTTGCGAACTTTTTCCCCAATCACTACTACTTTCCTTTTTTCATCTATGTCTTTTTGGTTTAGGTTTCTGCCTTTGACCATTTTTTCTCCATTGAGCTTAAAAAACTCTCCTACAGAGCCAAAAACACGATAAGAGCCATTTTTATTTTTGTAGTTCATGGTATATTCTCCAAAGAGGTTATTGCGTGGAGCAATCATATTTGTTTTATCCCCTAAGTCATTGGCTATGAGCTTCAAATCTTCATTAGTAAATCTAATCTCTCTACCTGCTTTCATACCTTGATAGGGCATAGAGGTTTTTCCTTGCCACACCCAGACGCTGTTCATTGCTTCATCAGCAAACTCTTGCCCTACTCCATTTTGCATGCCACGCCCTGCCCCCAGAAGGAGTATAAGCATAAAAATTCCCCAAAATACCCCAAAAGCAGTCAGGAAGGTACGGAGTTTATTTTGGCGAATTGTACCAAAAATTTCTTGCCACTTGTCTAAATCGAACATTTTTTTAATTACTAATGGTTAATTACTAATGACTATATGTAACAACTAATTTTTAATTACTAATGACTATATGTAAAATACAGTGTAATTATCAGATTATCAATAAGTAATTAAACTTCATCATCTTTTTTGTTTTCTCTGTCAAGTTTTTCTTTGACTGTCTTTTGAATAGAAGTAATAATTTTCAAGATTTCCTCACAGTCATTAATTAACGAATTGGCTAATTTTTCTTCTAAAATTTCTCCATCTCTCAATAATCTCAGCCAATAATGTGTTTCTCTTGCCTCTTTATAAGCAATGGTCATTTTAAATAAAAAATCTTTGGAAGTTAGTCCGCCTACTGCTTCTTCTGCATTCGCTCCGATAGATGTCCCACTTTTTAAAACTTGATTGGCAATATTATAATTTACTCCATTATCAATCATATACTTGTGTAGTTTTAATATTCTTAATGCAAAAGCAAAACTTCTATCCAAAATCACATTGTTTTTCATGTTTTTAATTACTAATTATCAATTGCTAATGACAAATTATTGTATATGGAAATTAATAAATCAATTTTAGTAATTAGCCATTACTCATTAGTAATTAACTTATAATATTCCCATCTTTGAGCTTGATAATCCTTTGGGTTTGCTTAGCAACATCGTTTTCGTGAGTAACGATAATGACCGTTATTCCTTCCTCTCGGTTTACCTCTTTGAAAATTTCCATGACCTCCTCAGAAGTTTTAGTATCCAAAGCACCTGTAGGCTCATCTGCTAAAATTACTTTGGGCTTGGAAATCAAGGCTCTGGCAATCGCAACCCTCTGACGCTGCCCACCTGACATCTCATTAGGGGAGTGTTCTGCCCACTCTTTTAGCCCGACCCTGTCTAAGTATTCTAAGGCAATTTTGTTGCGCTGTTTTCTTGGAACTTTCTGATAATAAAGCGGTAAAGCTACATTTTCCATCGCATTTTTGAAGGAAAGCAAATTGAACGATTGGAAGACAAAGCCGATGAATTGGTTGCGATAGTATGCCGCTTTGGTTTGTGAAAGTTGCTTCATTGGGGTATTATTCAGTAGGTAAGTCCCTGAATCGTAATCATCTAAAATCCCCAGAATATTGAGCAAAGTCGACTTCCCTGAGCCTGAAGAACCCATAATAGAAACCAATTCGCCTTGTTCTATGGTCATATCCAATCCTTTGAGAACGTGAAGTTTGTTCGCTCCTACCTCGTAGTATTTGTGTATATTTTGCAGTACTACCATTGCAGAAATTAATTAAAAGTTTAAATTTTCCTTTTTACAGTTTTCAGAATTTTAAAAAAATATAAATTAATTTGACGATGTATCCCCTCGTTTCAATTACGATACCAATAAAGTTAAAAATTTGATTTACAATTATTTATACATTAAAAAATGTTAAACTGTGTTCAATAATGAACAATTAGTTGTACGAACTTAACACAGTAAAAAAACATTACTTTTTCATGCGTTTAGCTAAAGATGTGAAAAGAGAAAAGAAGGTTGCTTTTAATGAGTGATTTTGCAGAATTTTTAATTGCTTAGACTTGGGTAGTTTTAATTTATTTTCTGTTTACGCTTTCACCAATGATTCTTAGCCCATCTAAGGTTAAGAGCATGTCTATTTGGTCAAAACAATTTTGTAAAGGCGTAAGAACGGAGGACAGCCCCCCTGTAGCAATAACTTTGCACTTCTCACCCAATTCATTTTCAATTTGTTGAAGAATAAAAGGGACAGCCCCTACATAGCCCAACAGTACACCTGCTTGGATAGCATGAGTAGTGTTCTTGCCAATAGGAGAATGAGGTAACTCCAAAGGAACTTCTGGCAGTTTGGCTGTATTTTGTGATAAAGCACGTACCGCAGTTTGCAAACCAAGAGTAATAGCAACTCCTAAAATTTCCCGATGCTTGGAAACAGTAGTAAAAGTCAAGGCTGTACCAAAATCAACTACTATACAGTGATTGTTGGGAAATCTATGCACTGCCGCAATCGCATTAGCAACTAAGTCTGCCCCTATCTCATGGGGATTGTTAATCCCTATTTTCAAGGCAGGATAAACCTCTGCATTAACTAAAATAGGCTCTTGGTCACAGAAATGAATCACTGTTTGCCTAAGTGCCTCTGTCAAAGGGGGGACTACACTACTTAGCACTACTTGGTGGATTTCGCTGATTTTTAGCCCTGCTTCTAAAAAATAATTCCTTAAAATAACTTCATAATCTACAGCATTTTTTTGTATAGAAGTAATTACTCTCCATGTGTTTTGCCATATATTATCTTTATATACCCCAAATACGATGTTAGAGTTGCCTATATCTATTGCTAATAGCATATTAATATGAAAAATTTGTTACATTAATTTTTCAAATATGCAAAAAATCACCTTTATTTTACTTGTCGGTCTGATTTTTTATAAGCTAAGTCAGCACTTACCCCATGAAAGAAATTTTTTCTTTATCTTTGCACCCTCAAAATCAGGAAGAAGCTTGTGAAAACAAAGTCATATAAAAAGGATAAAATCAATATCATTACGCTGGGTTGCTCCAAAAATGTAGTCGACTCTGAAGTCATGCTTACCCAACTCAAAGGGAATAACTTAAATGCTACACACGAATCTCAAAAAGATGATGCCAACATCATCATTGTTAATACTTGCGGATTTATAGAGCGTGCTAAACAAGAATCTATCGACACTATTTTGCGATTTGCTGATGCCAAAGAAGAAGGGAAAATAGATAAACTATACGTAGTAGGCTGCTTATCAGAAAGATATAAAGAGGATTTGCAAAAGGAAATTCCCATAGTAGATGCCTATTTTGGTACGCGAGAGCTACCAGCTTTACTCAAAAAATTTAAGGCAGATTATAAACATGAACTGCTTGGCGAAAGAGTAATAACTACCTCAAAACATTATGCTTATTTGAAAATCTCCGAAGGTTGTGATAGACCTTGCTCCTTTTGTGCGATTCCTTTGATGCGAGGCAAGCACATTTCTAAATCTATAGAAGACTTGGTGTTAGAAGCGAGTAATTTAGCAAAAAATGGAGTAAAAGAGCTGATTTTGATAGCCCAAGATTTGACCTACTATGGCTTAGATTTGTATAAAGAACGAGCGTTAGCTGATTTGCTCAAACGCCTTTCTGACGTACAAGGCATCGATTGGATTCGCCTGCAATATGCTTATCCCTCGGGCTTTCCTTTGGAGATACTGGACATAATGGCTGAGAGAGAAAATATTTGCAAATACTTAGATATGCCTTTGCAACACGGTTCTACCAAAATGCTCAAAGTCATGCGTAGGGGCATTACAAGGGAGAAAACCGAAGAACTTATAGCTACTATCCGTCAAAAAGTACCTAATATTGCCCTTAGAACTACCCTCATTGCAGGGCACCCCCAAGAAACTGAGCAAGACCATGCCGAGATGCTCCAATTTGTAGAGAAAATGCGTTTTGACCGATTGGGTGTATTCCCTTATTCACACGAAGACAATACTCATTCCTTCACTATGATAGACGATGTACCCGAGGAAATCAAAGAAGAAAGAGCCTCAGAAATTATGGAGGTTCAGCAAGAAATTTCCACTCAACTGAACCAAGAAAAAATAGGTAAAACCTTCAAAGTTTTATTTGACAGAAAAGAAGGGAATCATTTTATAGGCAGAACGGAGTTTGACTCTCCAGAAGTCGACAATGAAGTTTTGGTAGATGCAAAAAGCAACTATGTGAGATTAGGTGATTTTGCTCAGGTGAGAATTACTGATGCTGAGGAGTTTGACTTGTTTGGCGAAGTAGTGTTGTAAGCTATCAATTCATTTGTTAGAACTTGTGTTACAAAACTTTGCAAAGAAATCGCTTTGTCGAATTTTTATTTAATTTTGCATTCATTCTCAAAGCATACTCAACCTCTTGAACTCACTTTTTCTAATTTAAAAAAAGATTTTCTTTAAACTGCTTTTCTGATGAAACCAACTTTTACAAAACGGATTTTTTTTGTCTTTACTACTTATGTTTTATTCAGCCACCAAGTTCTTGCCCAGCAGAAACTGTCCCTTTTAGAGGCTATTCAAAAAGGCTTAGCCCAAAACTTTGATATTCAAATAGAAAAAAAGAATATAGAAATTGCCAATATTAATAATGATTGGGGGCAGGCAGGAAAATATCCCACTATTACGCTCAACGCTACACAAGGCAACGTATATAACAACGTGGTGAATCCTGCTTCCTTCTTACAAGGAACAGTCATCAACAATAACATCGTTCCATCGGTGGCTTTGGACTGGACTATCTTTGATGGCTTTGCTATCACTATCAACAAAAAACGCTTAGAAAACTTAGAAGCTCAATCAGAGGGCAATGCTCGCATTGTGATAGAAAATACCGTGCAAAATATCATCAGAACCTACTACAGTGCAGTCTTGGCAAGTGAACTGATTAATATTTTAAAACAAGGCATGGATTTGTCCAGAGATACTTATGAGTACGTTCTGTTCAAAAAAGAAGTTGGTAATGCAGTAACCGCTGATGTACTCTTAGAAAGGAGCAACTACCTGACGGACTCCTCTGCCTATATTAATCAGCAACTTATTTACAGAAATACACTGCGAGATTTGAATGTGCTTTTAGGAGAAACAGAAGTAGAGAAAACCTACGAACTTACTGACAGGCTAGTTTTTAACAATGTAAGCTATAATTTGAAAGACTTAGAGGAAAAAATGTTTGCCAGCAATGCCAACCTTCAAACTTTACGTATTACCCAAGAAATTTTGAAAAATGATGTCGCACTTCGCAGAGGCGACTTTATGCCCAGAGTAGGCTTTAGTGTAAACGGCAGCTATAATGTGAACCGTCAAGATTTGAGCAATGCCATTTTTCCTGGTGGGGCTACTCGCGAGAATAATACCGCCAGAACGACCAATATTTTTGCAAATATTACTTTTTCCGTGCCACTCTATAACGGTGGAATTATCCAAAGGGCTTTGCAGACCGCTAAGGCTGCAGAGAAAATAGGTGAGGTCAGAATAGAAAACCTTAAAAATCAGCTTCGCAGGGACTTAGCTAACAACTACGACCTGTATAACCTTAGAAAACAGCAAGTACAAATAGCCGTAGAAAATAAAAATGCGGCACAGACTAACTTGCGATTAGCAGAGGAAAAATTTCGTAATGGCTCCATCAACTCCTTTGATTACAGAATATTACAGCAAAACTATCTAAATATTGCCTTCAGCGAACAGCAAGCAATTTTTAACTTTATAGATGCCAATACTACACTCCTTCGCCTGACGGGAGGTATCATTGCAGAAAGATAATAACTAATTTTAAGTTTTAGTAAAGATGAAGATTATAGCTATTGGAAGAAATTATGTGGCTCATATTGAGGAGCTAAAAAATGAAAAGCCAGAAGACCCTGTGGTCTTCTGCAAACCTGACACGGCAGTGCTGAAGGACAATGCTCCTTTTTACCACCCCGATTTTTCTAAAGATATTCACCATGAAGTAGAGATTCTGCTGAAAATCAGTAAGGAAGGGAAAAACATAGAGGCTAAGTTTGCCCATAAATACTATGAGGAAATAGGCTTAGGCATAGACTTTACTGCCAGAGATTTGCAGGCAAAGCAGAAAACTAAAGGGCTGCCTTGGGAAATAGCTAAGGCTTTTAACGGTTCTGCTCCTATTTCCGATTTCGTTCCTAAAACCGATTATCCCGACATAAAAAATCTTAATTTTCATTTACTGGTCAATGGCGAACTCCGCCAAAAAGGAAATACCAGTCTGATGCTTTATGACTTCGACACTATTATTGCCTATATCTCTCGTTTTTTTACTTTGAAAAAAGGAGATATTATTTTTACAGGCACACCCGCGGGAGTAAGTGCTATAAAAATCGGCGATAGATTAGAAGGATTTATTGAGGATAAAAAGTTTTTAGATTTTGAAGTGAAGTAAAAGCATTCAAACTTAATCAGTATTTTAGATTCGATAATCATATAATATATGGAAAAACCAAAGTTTAAACACCTGATTTCCACTTGTGTACCTATCAATATAGAGAATGTGGATACCGACCAAATTATTCCTGCTCGCTTCTTGAAAGCTACTACCAGAGAAGGCTTCGGTCAAAACCTTTTTGCTGACTGGAAAAAAGACGCTCAAGGAAACCCAAAGCCCGATTTCCCGCTTAATGATGCTCGTTACTCTGGTGAAATCTTAGTAACAGGAAAAAATTTTGGCTCGGGTTCGAGCCGCGAACACGCCGCTTGGGCTATCTACGACTATGGCTTCAGGGTGGTAGTTTCTTCTTTTTTTGCAGATATTTTTAAAAATAACTCCCTCAACAATGGGCTTTTAGTGGTGCAGGTTTCCGAGCAGTTTTTGGCAAAACTCTTTGATGCCATAGAAAAAGACCCTAAAACTAAAGTAGAAGTGGACTTAGAAAATCAGTTCATCAGAATTATTGACTTAGATGTATCTGAAAATTTTGAAATTAATCCGTATAAGAAAGTATGCTTGCTTAACGGGTATGATGACATCGATTTTGTACTTTCCTTAAAAGACAAAATTGAACTCTACGAATCAAAAAGAGAACAGTTTGCCTGAACAGTAAAACATCGTAAAGTTTTTTGACTGATTGTTTAGTTTTTAGACTATTAGTCATTAATTTTACGCATAGTTATTTGTCATAACATAATAAACCTTATAGAGCATCTTCCAAGCTTTGTAAGGCAAAAATGTGTGATAGAAATAGTTAATACCAAACATACTAAGTCAATGAAGCAATACCAAATCCTTGTTATTGGTGGAGATGGCATCGGTAATGAAGTAACAGCATGGGGTAAAAGAGTATTGGAAGAGATAGGTAGCCTATACGAACACCCATTTGCTTTTGATACTGCCCTATTGGGTCATGCCGCCATAGAAGCTACAGGCTCACCACTTCCCGAAGAAACACTTAGAAAAGCACATGGCTCAGATGCTATACTATTTGGGGCGATTGGTCACCCAAAGTATGACAACGACCCCTCTCTGAAAGTACGTCCAGAACAGGGACTGCTCGGGTTGAGAAAAGCCTTAGGACTTTATACCAATATTCGTCCTATTAAATTATTTGATGAGTTGCTCAATGCCTCAAGCATCAAGCCAGAAATACTCAAAGGAGCAGATATACTATTTTTTAGAGAACTAACTGGCGATGTATATTTTGGAGAAAAAGCACGTAAAGATGAAGGAAAAACGGCTTATGATGTTATGATTTATTCTAAATATGAAGTAGAACGCATCGCTCACAAAGCCTTTCAAGCCGCAAGAAGAAGAAGAAAGATAGTTCATTCTGTAGATAAAGCTAACGTGTTGGAGTCGTCGCGTCTTTGGAGAGAAACTGTAAATGAAGTAGCCATGCAATATCCTGATGTTGAGCTGCATCATCAGTTTATAGATTCTGCAGCTATGCTACTTATCAAAAACCCAAGAATGTTTGATGTCATACTTACAGGAAATCTTTTTGGAGATATTCTCACCGATGAGGCTTCGCAAATCGCTGGCTCTATGGGAATGTTAGCTTCTGCTTCTATTGGTGATAGTACAGGATTTTACGAGCCTATTCATGGTTCTGCCCCAGATATTGCAGGCAAAGGCATCGCTAATCCTTTAGCCTCTATACTTTCGGTTGCTTTGCTTTTAGAATATTCTTTTGGTATGAAAAAGGAAGCCGAGAGCGTAGTAGAGGCAGTAGAAAAAACCTTAAAAGAGGGCTACCGAACTATAGACATTGCTGATAATAATACTCCTAAAGAGAAAATATTAGGAACCAAAGCTATGGGAGAGCAAGTAATAAAAATTTTGCAAAAAATAGTAGTGAACGAGGTCGTAGAAGCATAAAACTTTTTAGGCTTTTTTCATTGGAAAACTACCTTAATATGATAACAAGCTATCAATTTTTGCTATTTATCTAAAATATCCCTACTTTTGGCAGTTGTAAGAATAAACTTCGTGATGTTTTTATGTATCATGAGGCGTAGCTCAAATAGATGCACTTATTACTCAACTAATCATATACAAAAATGTTAAACTACGACAAAATTGCTGAATTACTCGGCAAAGAGGCAGATAGCCTATTGAATCACAAATCTACTACCATCCCTAAGGAAAATTTGCATCTTCCTAACCCCAAATTTATTGACCAAATATTTGTGCAGACAGACCGCAACCCTCAAGTGTTGAGGAGCTTAGGGCAATTATTTGGCACAGGTCGCTTGGCAAATACAGGCTATTTGTCTATTTTACCCATAGACCAAGGCATAGAACATAGTGCAGGTGCTTCTTTCGCTCCTAATCCTGCTTATTTTGACCCCGAGAATATTGTGAAATTAGCCATAGAAGGAGGTTGTAATGCTGTAGCTACTACCTACGGCGTACTGGGCATGGTTGCTCGCAAATATGCACACAAGATTCCTTTCGTAGTCAAAGTAAATCACAATGAGTTATTAAGCTATCCTAACAAAGCGGACCAAATCATGTTTGGTACAGTGAGAGAGGCTTGGAACTTGGGGGCAGTAGCTATCGGAGCGACAATTTACTTTGGTTCTGAGAACTCTACTCGCCAGATTGTGGAAGTAGCTCAGGCTTTCCACGAAGCCCATGAATTAGGCATGGCAACTATCCTTTGGTGCTATACTCGTAACACTGCTTTCAAAAAAGACGGCGTAGATTACCACGTTTCTGCGGATTTGACAGGGCAGGCAAATCATTTAGGCGTAACTATTGAGGCAGACATCATCAAGCAAAAGCTTCCTGAAAATAATGGAGGCTATACAGCACTTAACATGGGAGGTTCTTCTTACGGCAAAACAGATAAAAGAATTTATACCGAACTGACCTCTGACCACCCTATAGACCTTTGTCGTTATCAAGTAGCTAACTGCTATATGGGTAGGGCAGGACTTATCAACTCTGGGGGGGCTTCTTCTGGAGCATCTGATTTGGCAGAAGCAGTAAAAACAGCTGTCATCAACAAGCGTGCAGGCGGTATGGGCTTAATCTCGGGAAGAAAAGCCTTCCAAAGACCGATGAAAGAAGGAGTAGCAATCTTGAATGCTATCCAAGACGTATATTTGACGAAGAAAGTCGATATTGCATAGATTTTTACGATACTGAAATCCTATGGACAGCATGAGTTGGTTCAAAAGGCAAAGTAAAGGAATTACTACGCCTACTAATGAAAAAAAAGATACCCCTACGGGCTTATGGAAAAAGACCCCCGCAGGGCATATTGTACACATCAAAGAACTGAGAAATAACTGCTATGTTTCTCCTAATGACGGTTATCATTTTACCATAGGTTCAAAAGAATATTTTGAAATCTTGTTTGATGATAACCATTTTGAGGAGTTAGACGCAAATATGGAATCAGGCGACCCTCTGGGGTTCGTAGATAATAAGCCCTATACCAAGAGAATCAAAGAAAGCCAAGCTAAAACAGGACTGAAAGATGCAGTACGCTCTGCTCATGGCAAGATGAATGGATTAGACATAGTAGTAGCTTGTATGGATTTTGATTTTATAGGTGGCTCTATGGGTTCGGTAGTAGGAGAAAAAATAGCAAGAGCGATAGATTTTGCTCTTGCGCATCGCTACCCTTTGCTTATCATCTCTCGCTCAGGTGGGGCGAGAATGATGGAAGCTGGTTTTTCGCTTATGCAAATGGCAAAGACCTCTGCGAAGTTAGCCTTGCTTTCCGAAGCCAAAGTACCTTACATTTCTTTGATGACAGACCCAACTACAGGGGGTGTTTCAGCTTCTTTTGCTATGCTGGGAGATTTTAATATTGCAGAGCCTAATGCTTTGATAGGATTTGCGGGGCCGAGAGTAATTCGAGAAACCATCGGCAAAGACTTACCTAAAGATTTTCAAACAGCAGAGTTCTTATTGGAGCATGGCTTTTTAGATTTTATTGTGGATAGAAGAAGACTCAAGGAAAAATTGACTTTGTTGCTTAAAATGTTGAAATAATAAGAAAAAACACCAACATTGACAAAGTTCATCACTTTGTCAATGTTGGTGTTAGCAAAATTATTAGAAATCTGACCTTTTACTTTCCTCTCAAATTCAATTTTGCTTTCAACGCCTCAATGATATTTTTGTAAAGTGGGTCGTTTTCAAGGCGTTCTGTTACAGTACGCGAGGCATGAGAAACCGTGCTGTGGTCGCGTCCCCCAAAATACTCTCCTATGGCTTTCAGGGACATATTGGTATAGTTCTGACAGATAAACATGGCGATTTGACGAGCATTGGCTACTTCTTTTTTGCGTGTACCTGAAAGTAAATCATCTAAGCTAACGTTAAAATGCTCTGCAACTGCCTTTTGTATCAGTTCTATGTTCAAATCTACCTCTATCTGCTTGACATTCTGAATGATTTGGTTTAGTGTTTTTTCGGTCAGGTCTATATCTATTTCTTGACGCATCAGCGATGCTTTTGCTACTAAAGAAATGAGTACGCCTTGTAGTTCTCTTACGTTAGTATCGACATTTTTAGCTACATATTCTACTACCTCATTGGGTATCTTGATGCCTTCTGTTTGCATCTTTGCTTTTACTATTGATAAGCGTGTCGTATAATCAGGAACTTGTACGTCCGCAACCAAGCCCCATTTAAAGCGAGAGAGCAAACGGTCATGTAAACCTTTTAAGTCTTTTGGGGCAGTATCACAGGTCATGACGATTTGCTTACCTGATTGGTGCAAGTAGTTAAAAATATGAAAGAAGTTTTCTTGTGTTTTTTCTTTACCTGCCAAAAACTGAATATCATCTACCAAAAGTACCTCTACTTGCATATAATAATTGGTAAATTCTTGCACAGCTTGGTTTTTTAGGGCATCGACAAACTGTGTAATAAACAGGTCAGAAGGTACATACAAGACAAATTTCTCAGGAAAAAGTGCTTTTACCTCATTGCCAATGGCATGAAGCAAGTGTGTTTTGCCCAAACCTACCCCTCCATGAATCACTAAGGGATTAAATGCAGTCGCTCCAGGATTGTGTGCTACTGAAAAACTTGCTGAGTACGCCAAACGATTGCACTCTCCCTCGATAAAATTTTCAAAACTGTACTTGTTGCTTAGGTTTGAGTGTGCATGATGCGGAGGTACAGTCCGCATATCAAAAGGACTAAAAAACTGCTTTTGTGTAGGTAGCGGCGAATGGTCGACAGGCTTGACATTTTTAGGGTTCGAGATATTGATAGTAAAAGGCTGATGCTGCTCATTGCCTTTGTCTATGATAATAGAATACTCTAATTTGCCTTCAGCTCCTAACTCGCTGTAAATTGCTTTTTTAAGTACATTTACATAATGCTCTTCCAACCACTCATAGAAAAACTGACTTGGCACTTGGATAGTCAAAACAGTATGATGCAGCTTTACAGGGCGAATTGGCTCAAACCAAGTCTTAAAACTCTGCTCCCCTACACTTGCTCTAATGACTTTCAAGCAGTTTTTCCACACAAGTTCACAGTCTTTTGTTGTAATGTTCGTTAGCATTTTATCAGGCATACTCATACCTATTTAGGTTTATTTAGGGTAAAACTCAGTATCAATTTTTTAGCAATAAACAACAATCCACATAAAGATTATGTGGCTTAAATAATTAAGCTATTTATAATCAATCATTTATAAATAAAATTCGCTGATTTACGAATTTTATTTTGGATTTACTTAGGAAGGTTAAACGCAAATGGTTTTCCTAAGAAGCCCAACTTTCCTTCACGATGGGAAGACAAATCTGAATAAAAGATTTTAATAAAAAAAATCGAGAAAAAACTTGACATGTTTGAAATGCACTACAAAGGGGATAAAATTTTTTTCGTCAAAAATTTTTTTTATCGAAGTGCGTAACATATATTACACGTTTTTTAACATACCATTCACATATACGCAAAGCGCCGTTTAAAATTACCTATCTATATTACGTATTTATTTCTTTTGTCAAAACCTTTGCCAAAGTATGGAGGTAAAAATACTCAAAATTACTTACATTTGTAAGAATTTGCATTTGCAAGGATATGGATGACCTCAAACAAATCATCAGCACTTTTTCCACCGATGAGCAGAAAGAATTTGCTTCCTTTATCCAACGGCAAAAGAAAATAAAGAATCGTAAAGACTTGGAACTGTTTAGGTTACTTGCCCAAAAACAGGTTTACAAGCCTGCTCAACTTTTAGCCAAACTTTATCCTACCGACCAAAACCAAGTGGCTTATCATGCAGTTCGCAAGCGACTGATGCAACACCTCATAGATTTTATTTTATTAAAAAGCAGTGGGAAGCAAGCTGCGACTACTTTGGGGGTGATTTCTTTGGCATTGTTTGATAGAAAATTAGAGAAATTGGGCTGGGAGTTTCTGAGGAAAGCAGAGAAAGTGGCTTTGTCGCATGAGCAGTACGACCTACTGAACGCTATTTACAATCTACAAATCAGCCTCTCTAATAGTGAGTTTGCGGATAAGTTAGAAGAAATCATTGAGAAACATAAGCAGAACAAAATGCTCGCAGACCAAGAGGAAAAAGCTAACATTGCTAACCAACTTATCCAAAAAAAGCTAAAAGAAATACGCTTACAAGGCAAAGACTTAGATTTCAAGGCAGTAATTAAGCAAATTTTGCAAACCTACCAACTTTCGGAAACTATTGTAAAGCGTCCAAGTTTACTTTATAAGTTGATGACCATAGCCCGAAGCGAAGTTTTGGTAAGTAAGGATTTTTACCGCTTTGAGCCGTATCTTATTGAGCAATATCAATTTGTAGTAGAAAAGTACGGTTTCACTCCCCAACATGCTCACTATCAACTTGGATTGCTTTACATGATTGCCCATGTGCTTTATCGCAACAAAAAATTTGCCCAATCTATGCTTTACTTAGAAAAGATGAGAGAACTTTTTACTGCTGACTCTCACTTGCAAACTCAGTTTTATACCAAATATGCCTTACTACTATCTGCGAATTATGCTTTAAGCAAGCAGACCGTAGAGGCAATTAGGCTTTTAGAAACCATGTTAAAAGAAAGGAAAAATACCCTTTCTCAAGAAGATACTCTCAATATCTACTTAAACCTTAGCATTTATTACTTCCAAGAGGAAAACTACAAAAAAGCTAATCAGTGCTTTTTGGCTTTGCAGTCCTCTGAGACTTGGCTGGTAAGAAAAATGGGGCGAGAGTGGGTACTGAAAAAAAACTTAGTAGAACTGATTGCTCAGTATGAACTAAAAAACTATGATTTAGCTCGCAATAAATTGAAAAGCGTAGAAAAGAATTTTGCCGATATGCTTGCCCAATCTCTTTTCCAAAATGTAAAAGCCTATTTATATTTTATTAGGCAAATGCTCGATAATCCAAGCATCAGACCAGACCGACTTTTTGCCCAAACCGATGAGTTATTTGCCTTTGACCCTATTGCAGAAGAAGACTTGCAAGAAATTCGCTTTTACGCATGGCTAAAAGCTAAACTATTGAAAAAGAAGTACCAAGAAGTTTTAGAGGAGTTGGTAAGTAGGGTAAGTTCAGATTAAGTGAGTACAGTTGTATGAAGATGTCCCCCGCCCAATCTGAACTTTTGATGGCATTGTAGTTTTCAAATGAGCCAACTTAGGAAGATACAGCTAAACTTAACCAATTGTAACTTGGAAGTTTGCCATTCCAAATTTAACATCTTCTACTTCCCCTTTAAAATTCAATCTTTGTACTTTTTTTACTTCTATCATTAGCTTATCTCCTTTTTGAGCATCTTTCAAGAAATCACTAAGTTGCACCTGCTCATCTTGTACGTTGATTTCATTGATTTTCTGTTCTCCTCTGTATAAGTAAACATTAAAATCACGTACTCTGTATCTCATGTCTTTGGGCATAGCATCTCTCATTCCTTGCCCTGCTAAGGCTTTTACGCTTAGTTCTGCTAATTGGCTTTTTTCTACAAAAGCCTCTTTGATAGGTAGTTCCAGAGTTCCTATAAAGACTGTAATTTCTGGTTTTGGCAAAAGTCTAACAGGAAAATGTTCTGTAGAAATCAGGCTATCACCGTCAAATACTCGAATGCTTACCTTTGCCGCTTTGGGTACTACGGTAATTCTATTGGCACTTAGGTCAGTGATAAGTTCGGCGTTATCTGCTTCGTATCTTAGGCTTTGTGGATTAGAGCAGTTGTTAGCACTTACGTATAACTCATTCCCACAGTTGAGGTACAAAGCCTTCACGGTAGCGGCATGATAAGAAATCGTGCTTTTTTGCGTCCAAGCAAAAAAGCTAATCAGCAAAAATGCAGACAATAAAGTTATTTTTTTCATGGTTTTGGTTTTTTGATAGTGAAAAAATTATTTTATGTTAATAATGAAAACAGGATTACTTATTTTGCTTTCTTCCCAGTGTCCTTTGTAAGTCATTCTTTCTATTCGTTTAATTTCTATAATCAACCTATCTCCTATCTCGGCACTTTTTATCAAGTTTTCTAAGTTGATTACTTCCGAATCGCTTACGGTAAGACTACCTATCAGTTTTCTTTCTCTCGCCAAAGAAACTTCTATAAGGCTCACTTGGAATTGAGCATCTTTGGGTACGCTATTCTCAAAGTACTCTGGTGCTTGAGCGTGTATCCTGAGTTGGTTAAGTTCTACCTTGCTTATTTCATTGGGAAAACTGTGAGGCAAGGTGCTATTGCCAACGTACATTTGAAGTTCAGGTTTAGGGATAAGCCTTACTGGAAAAATCTCCGTAGCGAGAAGGCTATCTTTATAAAAAATCTTGAGTGTAGCTTTGAAATCGCGAGGTATTAAGGTTATTTCCCCTTGTTTCTCTCCTAAAATTAACTCTGCTCCTTCCGCTTTGAAAGATACTTCTTCTGCGGGATAATTGCTTATATTGATGAGCATTTCATTAGCACAGTGCTGATAAAGTGCTTTGACAGGGGACTGACCATTACTCACTGTTACTACTTATGCATAAGCACTTGTAAGACAGAGCATAGTGGCAAGTAAAATGGTTGTTTTTTTCATAGTTTTTATCACAATAGGATTAAGTAAAAAGGTATATATTGATTCGTTAAAACTTCAATTCTTGACCTTAGTAGTTTATTTTTTCAATTACTCGGAAAAACTCTCTGTCAAAAATCCCAAAATAGGTCTTTGCATCAAACTCCTCATAATAAGGTATAAATTTTCTCAGGTTTTTTCTGACATCTTCCTCGTATGCTCTGAGATAGTTCATTTTTATCTCTGCTACTTCTGTAATATTTACTTGTACGGTTGGTTCAGGCATGCCACTTATGCCATATATCTCATTAGCAATAGCACTTGGATTTGGATAGCCCCACTTTTTCAATCTATCGCCCAACCATTTATCGATAATTTCTTTTTCCAGCTGGTCAGTATAAACAGATTGATAAATTTTATCAATATGAATCTTATCTTTCTCAAACAGGTCTTTTACTAACTGGCTAATAAAAATATGTTCAGGATGTCCATATCCACCTTTTTCATTATCAAGTGTAAAAATGACAGAAGGCTTAAAATCATTGACCTTTTTGATGATTGCACTGGCAACTTTGTCGGTAAGAAACTGCTCTTTAATCTTTTTATACGGAATGGGCAGATAAGGGTTTTTCATGGTATCTAATCCTATACGGTAATATCCATCTTTTAGAATCAGCTCGTTCCCTTGACAGATGATGTGTGCAGGATTGCTGCCCGTAGTGAGCAAAATATGGCTTTGTAGGCTTAACTGCTTGATAGTCCAACCTTTGGCTGTTAGTTTAGCTATCATGCCAGACATAGCACAGTCATCATCATCATGTGCCACAATAATCAAGGCTCTTTGATTGCTAACCGTGTCCAAAAAAACATCTGTTGGATAGGTTTCTGTTGCTACAAATCTTTTTAGGTATTCAGTGGTTACTTTGTCTTGGCAGAACCGAAAACAAATACCTAAAAGTATAATTAAGCATATTTTTACTTGTTTCATATTTTCAAATCGTTTGTGGTGCATTGAACTGCTGACTGCTAAAAAATCAGATAAAAGTAAAATACAGGCTCTATGTAGCTACTCTTATCTTTTGTAAAAACACTTTCCAAGCGATTAGACTTGGAAAGTGTATAGCTGGGAAAGTACAATGAGAGGTTAAGAACAACTAAATTTGATAGAGTTAGATGCTCTTAACCTCATAATTTGGTTTTTTAAAAAAGGTACAAAAATTTGTGAGATTTTTTTAGGGCGGGAAATGAGGGATTTATTTATCCAACTCTCCTTCCTCAAATAAATTGGGAGAGAGGGATTTATTCGTTTTTATACCGAGTGCTTTCATTTTTTCTATCCTACTAAGTAAGTTGCCCTTGCCCGTACTGAGTTTGAGCATGACCTCCTCATAGGCATTTTGGGTGTATTGGATTTTTAGTCCTAAGTCTTTGAGTTCATTGACCAAGCCAACGGCTTTTTCGTACAACATACCACCCTCTTTGGCTATTTCCTCTGCGTAGCGATTTTGCTTTTCTTGCCTCCAAATACTTGCAACGGTTCGCAAGCAAGCAAGCAAGGTAGTCGCACTGACCAAAACTACTCCACGCTCAAAGGCAAGGTTTAGCAGGTCTGCATCGTGCTGTACTGCTAAGCTAAAAGCTGGCTCTATAGGTAAAAACATCAGAACAAAGTCAGGACTTTGGTTGGCATAGAGATTTTGATAGTTTTTTTGACTAAGTTCTATGATGTGCTGTCGGACAGCCGCAAGATGCTGTTTAAGGTACTGAGTTCTCTCCTGCTCGTTCTCCTCTGAGGCGCAGAATCGCTCATAAGCATTGAGCGAAACTTTGGCATCTATGATAAGGTACTTTTGGTTAGGTAGGCTGATAAGTACATCAGGCTGAAGCCGTTTCCCGTTGTCTGTGGTATGACTTTTTTGTAAAAAATATTCTCTTTCTTTTTCCAAGCCTGACTTTTCCAAAATACTTTCTAATATCATTTCTCCCCAATTCCCCTGTATTTTGGACTGTCCTTTGAGTGCTGTAGCGAGATTATTGGCTTCTTTGCTGATTTGCTGATTGAGCTGTTGGAGGTTTTTGATTTCTTTTTCCAAAGAAAAACGCTCTTTGGCTTCGCGGTCGTAGGTTTCTTCTACTTTTTTTCTGAAATCGCTGAGTTTTTCGCCAAAAGGGTCTAAAATATTTTTTAGGCTAAAATGGCTCTGCTCAGTGATTTTTCTACTTTTCTCCTCCAAGATTTCTGTAGCAATACTCTTGAACTCTGTGGTGATTTTTTCTTGCAAAAGAGAAATTTCTTGCTGTTTTTCAGCAACTTTTTCTTTCAAATTTTCATTGTTTGCCTTATAGATTGCCATTTTAGAAGCAAAGTAAAGACTTGCTATGAGCCAAGTCAGCAGACTGCCCAGCCCTATCCCCAACAGCAAAAAAATAAACTCTTCCATCTAATTACTTTTTGGCTTTTGAAATCCAAGTTTGTAGCTGCTCCTTCCCTACCTCCAAAAGCATGCTAATAGCCTGCTCTCTCAGCGAAGTAAGCCAAGTAGGTTCGGGGTCAGTTTGGCTCAACTCTTTTTCCCCTTTCTTTTTGCCTTTTTTATTCTTGTTACTAAGCCAATTTAAGCCTTTGTAAGCCAAAAAACCTGCTAAAATAGTTCCACCCACAGTAAAAGCCCCCTTAGAGGAAACTACTTTCTCTCTTGTTTCTAACAAGTTTTCTATGATTTTCAACTTATATTTTTCTCTTTGCAAGAGTAAAATTTCTTTTTGCTCTTCGTACATCTGATTATTAAGGTTTTAGTAATATATACTATGACTATTTTTGACCTAACTGCTGTAAAAAAGTTTCCGTACGCAATTTAACATTTTCCCTGACATTTAGATAAAACAGGTTATAATCGGCAATATGCCAATTTTTTACTTTTAAAAATAATTTTCCTCTGATATTGGGTTTGCTTATCCAGAGCATACCTTTGTGATTTTGAGCATCTACAAGTTTAGGCTTAGTAAGTTTAAATCCGCGTTCTACTCCTCCCTTATGCAAATCTTTGGCGGCATATTCCTCTGTAACTGTCCAAGTCAGAGGGTTTACGCTAACAGCGTATTGGAGTTTATCCTCATACTTCGGAGGGAAGTAGCCTTTGGCATACGTACTCCAAGTAGTATAACAACCTGTTTGTGAAGGGTTCTCACAAGGTTTTAACACTTGGAAATACGAAGGTAAGGTGGGCATACCTACTAAGTATGCCGATACCAGCTGCTTGCTAAGAGCTTTGCCGTCAAAAAATTCTTGCATTAATTTGATAGCGTGCTGAGTACCTTGACTATGTGAAGCTATGATGATAGGGCGACCTTCATTGTAGTTAGTCAGATAATATTGGAATGCAGTTCTTACATCTTGATACGCTAAATCAAATGCCTTTTGAGCATCTTGCTTGTTAGGGGTGTAGTAGGCATAAATATGGGCTTGGCGATAGCGAGGGGCATAGACTTTCCCACTTACATTAAATATGCTTGCTTGATTGAGGATAGTCCCTTGCTCAATTTTGAGATTCAGTTCAGCATCGTTTACATCTGCATTCCATTCATTGGGGCGAGTAGGCGGATAGGTGTAAATAGTGGGATAAATGAAAAATACGTCTGTTTTGGCTTGCGACTGTTGCTCTTTAAGGCTTTTGTCTGGCAGGCTATCGGCATAATCTTTTTTACTGGGAAGTGCTGCCCAGTGTTCTGGATTGCTATAATCAGGGGCTGGCGGTATAACTGCCTCCTCAAAACGCTTACTTAATACTGTAGGTTTATTTTGGAGCGTAATGCAACTTTGGAGCATGATAGCTAACAGGCAAAAGCTAAGGAAAGTAAATGTACTATTTTTTTTCATATCTTTTTCTTAATCAGTTTGAATTGTGTTTTTTCTTTGTTCAAAAATGCGAATTTCCCTGTCAAAAACTAAGTAATTTAACTTTTTTGTACGTTTCTAAACTCCATTGAATATTTTATATGGATAGACAGCATTTATAAGAACGACTAATTTTTTAACAGCTTATTGAGTATCCGACTAATCTAAGAACCTAAATTTCATCAGTACGGGCAGGTGGTCAGAAGCCGTTTTTACTTCGGTAACTACCCTACTTGCTAAACACTCGATTTTGTCAGAGGTATAAAAAATGTAATCTATTTGTATGGTAGGGTTATCCGCAGGGTAGGTCAGAAATTCTTTTTTACCAAAATGCTCAGGCGCAACTGCCGATTTGAGGTTAGTAATCTTCAGTATTTCATCTATCGTAGGCTCATAATCAGAGTTTTGACGAGAGGCTTCTGTGGGAGCAGGGCTGTTGAAATCTCCTAACAAGATGACGGGGTAGTACTTTGCATAGCGTTCAAAAAGTTCTGTTACCACTTTACCATGCTTCATGCGGGTAGGAGCGTCAAATGCTTCCAAATGTACGTTGATTATTACTACTTCTCTATCTCTAATTTTGAGCTTTACCACCTGAGCCAAACGGTCTATGTAAAATGCCTGCTCATAAAAAGGTAAGTTAGTACGCTCTAAAACCAATCTTTCATGAGTTAAAACGGGGAAATGAGTATGTAAGGACTGACCTGAAAGCACCCTGCCAAAATGGTAAGTTGGATTCCAAGAATATGGAAAAGGAACATAAACTTTGTCCCAGTTGATAGCGTCCAGTTGGTAGGCAAAACCAAGAGTTTGAGCGATTTTTTCTGATTGGTTTATGTCAAAACTTCTATCGCCTCCATAATCGATTTCTTGGTAAGTGACTATATCAGGCTGTATTTGTTTGAAAGTTTGAATAACATAGGCTAAATTTTGATAAAGAAATTCTTGAGTGCGGTCTGCTACCTTGTTGTTAGTCATTCCTGAAAGATAGCCAATATTGTAAGTAATAATGGTAAATACAGAGTCTGATGGCAATGGAGAGGCATTAGGGTAGGATTTATTGGCAAGATATTGGTTTGAACTAAGTTTTGGGCTACTTCCCCAATAAAAAAAAGCGACCAACCCTCCTGCACCAGCACACAGCAAAATCAAAATAAAGTAAAAAAACTTTCTAATCATAAGTAATACATTTAATCCGTATCAAATGGACTGCCTAATAGGTAAAGAAATTTTAAACTCTGTCCCCTTACCAAGTTCACTTGTAATAAATATGTTGCCGTGATGTTGTTCTACAATACTTTGTGCTATAGAAAGACTTAATCCTATGCCACGCTCATTATTGTTGAGAGAAAACAAAGGTTCAAAGATACGTTGTTGGCTCTCCTCGTTCATGCCTGCCCCTGTATCTTTGACATAAATAACGACGTGTCCTTCTCTCTCTTTTGTAGTTTTTATCCAAATTGTTCCCTGATTTTCAATGGATTGTATAGCATTTGAGAGAATATTCATAAAAAGCTGATTCAACTTGCTTGGATAGCACTCTATTTGAGGAAGATTACCATAGCTTTTGACTATTTGGATTCTCTCTTGGTATTGGCTCTGCAAAAGCAAAAGCGTGGTGTCTATGTTTTCATGTATGTCTATGATTTGGAGGTGGCTATCCTCTACTTTGGAAAAGGAACGCAAACCTTTGATAATCTCAGCAGTTCGTTCTGCTCCTTTCTCAATGCTATTGATTAGCCGTTGAATATCATGGGTCAGCCTGTCAAATTCCAATTCTTCTTTAAGGCTATTGATTTTTGCTAATTGTGCTTTCAACTTAGTATAGTCAGCCTCAGCCTGGTTGAGTTTTTCATACTCCTCTATTACTTCTCTAAAATAAGAAAAATTCAGTTTAAGGGCATTGATACCAGCATAGATAAAGTTAATGGGATTATTGATTTCGTGAGCTATCCCAGCGGTAAGCTGTCCTAAAGAAGCCATTTTCTCAGCTTGGATAAGTTGAGCAGTTTTTTTCTGAATCTCTCTGATATAGTTTTGGTTATCTATGACAGATTTAATTCTCGCTTTGAAAACTTCTTCTTTGATAGGTTTGGTGATGTAATCGCTTGCCCCTATAGCAAAGCATTGAGCCAATACCTTATCGTCGGTTTCATTGGTCATCATAATTACAGGTACATGCTGGTAGCGAGGGTGTTCTTTGACGGCTTGCAACAAACTGATGCCATCTTCCTCTGGCATATAGATATCTAACAATATCAAATCAAAATTTTCATTTTCAATACGTTGGAATAAAAAATTGGCTTTGGGGATAAAGCCATACTCGTACCCAAACTTCTGGAGCATTTCCCCTACCTGTCGGATAACGTGTTTTTCATCATCAACTATAAGAATCCGTGTTTTCATGGATTGTTAGTTACCAAAATAGTACTTTTAGCTTATAATTACAAGAGAGTCCGCACTAATCAATTACTCAAAGTAAAAGTAAAGCTAAATTTAGAAAAAATTGCTTAAAAAGAGGTACTAATTTTCAAATCAATGTTGTTTCATGGATTTTACACTTCCTCAGACCAATCATTCTGCGCTGCTTGTTGTTTTCCATTGTCAAAAGTAATGAGCAGAGAAGGTAATAGGATTAAACTTGTCAGCATGGCAATGAGCAAAGTAGTGGAGGTCAATGCTCCTAAGGCAACCGTTCCTCCAAATTCTGATACGGTGAAGATAATAAAACCTCCAAAAAGCACTAAAGAGGTATATATCATACTTACGCCTGTTTCTCTAATAGCAGTTATCACGGCTTCAAATACATTGCTATTAAGGGTAGAGAGGGCTTGTCTATAGCGAGCCAAGTAGTGAATAGAATCATCTACGGCAATGCCAAAGGTAATGCTGAAAATCAGTGCTGTACTTGGCTTGAGAGGAACACCTAAGTAACCCATCAAGCCTGCAGTTATCAATAGAGGGAGCATATTGGTAGAAATAGAAATAAGCATGATGCGTATATTTTTAAAGAGTATAGCAATAATACCTCCTATTACTACGATTGCAAGCAACAAACTTTGCTTTAAGTTGGTAATGAGATATTCATTGCCTTTGACAAACATCAGGGTAGTGCCTGTAACTTGTGCTTTCATACCTGCTTGTCCAAAAATTTGCAAGGCTTGGGGCGTAATATGATTGTCTATTAGGGAATCCATTTTTGCAGAACCTAAGTCAGCTACTTTCAACGAGATACGTATATACTGTCCAGAAGTATCTACAAATGTCTTGGTAAGGTTGTCTATCTCGCCTTGTTTGGGAATGTAGCGTTGGATAAAGGCAAGTTCGTTACGTGTTGGTAACTGAAAATCCAAAGGATTCTGGTCAAAGTAAGATTGTTTCGCTGCTTTTAAAAACGTAACCACCGAGAGTGCAGGACTAACGGAAGGTATATCTTGTAAGTAACGCTGAAAAGAGTCCAATTTAGATAAAACCTCAATTCTACGCGTAGATTTGGGTTTGCCTGTATCTACGACTATCTCTAAAGGCATAACTCCCTTGAAGTTTTCTTCTAAAAATCTCAAATCTTGAATGACTTTACTTGCGTCAGGAAGGTCATCTACCATATAGGAAACTGCTTTGATTCTCCATATTCCCAAGGCGGATACTACAGCCAGAGAAATAGCAATGGCATATACTTTGGTGCGGTGCGAAGATACTATTTGGATAATATTGCCTAAAATTTTCTTAATGAAAGCTAAGTCTAAGTGAGCTAACTGTTTTGCTGAGGGTGGAGGCAAATAAGAAAAGACAGCGGGGAGGTAGATAATGCTTATCAAAAAAGTAGCAATGATATTAATAGCAGCGACTAAACCAAACTCTTGAAGGATAGAAATTTGAGCGGTGGTCAAAGCCACAAAGCCTATGGCAGTAGTGGCATTAGTAATGAGTGTTACTATGCCTAATTTGCTAATGACGCGCACCATTGCTTTGATTTTATCTCCACTTTTGATGCACTCTTGATGAAACTTGGTGAGCAAATATACTGAGTTAGGAATACCTATGACTACCAGAATAGGAGGCAATAAACCTGTAAGAATAGTCATTTTAAAACCTAAAATTCCAAGTGTGCCTAATGTCCAAAATATAATCATACCTATCATTATCAAAGGGAAAATGACAGGTTGGAAAGACCTAAAAAATAAAAAAAGCACCACTACAGTAATGGAAAGGGACAGCACCAAAAAGATACTAAGTTCTTGTTTGATATTTTGGGCGGTAATTGTTCTGATGTAGGGAACGCCTGAGTAATGTACTTCTATTTTAGTTGCTTCGGTGAACTTCTCTACTTTTTTGATAATGCTGTTGAGTAAAGCCTCTCTTTTGACATTTTTAAAATAATCTGGATTAATAGCGATGGCTATCATCATCGCCCCGTTCTGTGTGTTCCAAATTTGTCCTTCGTAGAGCTTTAGGGTTCGTGCAAATTGGAGAGTGCTATCTAACTGAGCCTGATTGCTTGGGAGGTTTGGGAAAAGTAGCCTATATTCAAATTTTTTCTCCTCTTCGTTTTTATGAATGTATTTTAAGTTAGACAAAGATAAAATTCCATCTACCCCATCTATATTTTCTATTTCTTGGCAAAGTTGGTCTAACTTTTTGAATTTCTCTAATTGATATACAGTACTATCTTTGAATCCTATCACCATGAGGTTGCCGTCTTCTCCAAAAGTTTTCAAAAAGTTTTGGAAGTATATCATGGCGGGGTCATCAGCGGGAACAAGTTTGGCAAAATTGTAAGAGAGCTCTACTTTTCTGCTTTGGTAAGCCATGAAGCCCGTCAGCGTGAATAGAAGGATTAAAAATGGTAGTCGGTATTTGATAACAAATTTGGCAAAGTTTGCCCACATAGTCACGTAATGAGTTTTGAAATTATGAACTGATAAAATCCATAATTTGATTTCTGTAAAATTAAATTAAAAACCAAGCATTTTAATTGCTGCGATTGCTGCCTCGTCCCCCTTGTTGCCGTGTTTGCCACCAGCGCGGTCAAGAGCTTGTTTTTGATTATCTGGGGTTAAAACTCCAAAAATCACAGGTTTATTGTATTTCAAAGCTACTTGTGTAATGCCTTGGGCAACTGCCTGACAGATAAACTCAAAGTGTCGAGTTTCTCCTTGGATAACACAACCCAAGCAAATCACCGCATCAATCTCCTCTTGCTGAGCCATGTATTGCGCTCCCAGACTTAGTTCATAGCTACCTGGTACATTTTTTCTGATAATATTCTCCTCCTTTGCCCCGTGCTTGAGTAGGGTTTGGGAAGCTCCTTTGTATAGTTTCTCTGTTACTTCTTCGTTCCACTCAGAAACGACTAAGGCAAACCTTTTTTCAGAAATATCTGTAAGGTTCTTATCAGAATACACACTTAAATTTTTATTAGCCGAAGACATTTTTTTAAAAGTGATGAAAAGTTACTGATTTTTTGGCTTGATGATTCCATTGATTTCATAAACCATGCTATCCTTGAACACTACTTTCTGAAATCCTTGTATAGTATAGGCATGAAGTTGCTCATTTTTAACTTTCATACTCATTTTTCTACTAATTTCGTATAGTTGGTTATTTTCTGCATATACAATTTTGACTTCTTCTACATTGATGTTTTCTATGCTCCCATCACCACCCAAAACTAATTGTATTTCTCTTACCTTCACTCTATCTTCTTTAGCCAAATAACTCAAAGTATGTGCTTGTTTATCTTCCTTGATGTCATAGCTTCCTACTAAGGAAGGAGAATTAACGTCTGCCTCTTTAAACAAAGCCAACTCTTTTGCCCAGTTGATAGAGTCAGAGAAAATTTTTTGTTGTTTTCCATCTAAATAGATTTTCTTTTCTACCAATAAGGATTGCTTGGATAGTTTATCTACTTGCTTTTGTACAAAGGAAGCTAAGTCAAAATATCTTTTTTCATTTTCTTTACTTGATGCGGTAGGGCTACATGCCTCTATGACAAGAAAAAACAAAAAAAAGATAAAATAAAAAAAGGTAAACGTATATTTTCTCACTATTTAGGAAGTTAGTTCATTTTCAAATCGCTTGCAAGTTAGCCAAAAATTAGACAAAGTGTTACAATCTTGGTTTAATTATCTTGTAAAACAAATCTTTCCCCGCCCTCAATAGCAATCTTACCCAAAGTTTCTTACTTTTGACTACTTAAATGAAAACGTATCACTTCCTGTAAAAATCAACCAATTCTTATATTTTTATTTTTGCAAATAATTGAAAATCAGTTCTTGCAAAAATAATTCATAATTTATAACTTACCAACTCATTAATTTATAATCTCTTATAATTAGAAAACATGAAGCGACTCTTATCATTAACCCTAATACTTGTGTTATCACAAGTATTATTTACCTTACCAACCTATGCCCAAAAGAAGGTTGGTACAGCGACTACAGCTACCTCTGCTACCAGAATGTACGACAGCACCCTCTACAATGCCTTGGAATGGCGAAGCATTGGTCCCTTTCGTGGGGGGCGTTCTTGTGCTGTTACAGGGGTAGAAGGACAACCCAATGTTTATTACATGGGAGCTACGGGTGGTGGTGTATGGAAAACCACCGATGCAGGCAACACTTGGTTCAACATCTCTGACGGTTATTTTGGTGGCTCTATCGGGGCAGTAGCAGTGGCAGAATCCGACCCTAATATCATCTATGTAGGCGGGGGCGAAAAAACGGTACGTGGCAACGTTTCGCATGGCTACGGAGTTTGGAAAAGCTATGATGCAGGAAAAACTTGGCAATGCGTTGGCTTAGAGACCTCTCAGCGTATTTCTCGCATTCGTATTCACCCAAAAAATCCTGACATTGCCTACGCCGCAGTCATGGGACACCTTTTCGGACCTAACGAGGAGAGAGGTGTTTACAAGACTACTGACGGAGGGAAAACTTGGAGAAGGGTGCTTTTCGTAAACAATTTGGCAGGAGCGGTGGACTTGATTTTAGACCCGAATAATCCAAGAATTATCTTTGCCAGCACTTGGAGAGTCATTCGCACTCCTTATAGCATGGAAAGTGGTGGAGAAGGTTCGGCTCTTTGGCACAGCACTGATGGCGGGGAAACGTGGAAAGATATTTCTAAAAACAAAGGATTGCCCAAAGGTATTTGGGGAATTGTAGGCGTTACCATTTCTCCTGTCAATTCCAATCGGGTTTGGGCAATTATAGAAAACCAAGACGGCGGCGTATATCGTTCTGATGACGGTGGCACTACTTGGGCGAAGGTCAATGACAACCGAAACTTGAGGCAAAGAGCATGGTACTACACTCGCATCTACGCGGACACCCAAGATGAAAACATGGTCTATGTCATGAACGTAAGCTATGGTGTTTCCAGAGATGGAGGCAGGAATTTTGAAATGAAGAATGCTCCTCATGGCGACCACCACGACCTTTGGATTTCCAAGCAAAACCACAACTATATGATTATTGCTGATGACGGTGGGGCGCAAGTAAGTCTTGACGGTGGAAACAATTTTACTACTTATCATAACCAACCTACTGCTCAATATTACAGAGTAGTAACAGACAATAGCTTCCCTTACCGCATCTACGTAGCCCAGCAAGACAATTCAACTTTAAGAGTTCGCCACAGAACGACCAACTTTGCAGGAATTACAGAAAAAGATTGGGAAGAAACCGCAGGAGGTGAGAGTGGACACATCGCCGTCGACCCTAAGAATAATGACATCGTGTATGGTGGCTCTTATGATGGCTATTTGACCCGCTTAGACCACAGCACAGGCGAGGAGAGAACCATAGATGTTTACCCCGACAACCCGATGGGCGATGGGGCAATTGGGGCAAAATATAGATTCCAATGGAACTTCCCAATTTTCTTCTCACCCAATAGTCCAAATACTCTTTACGCCGCAGGTAATCATCTTTTCAAAACAACGAATGAAGGGCAATCTTGGGAAAAAATAAGCCCTGATTTGACCCGAAATGATGTTTCAAAGATGGGTAGCTCAGGCGGCCCTATCACCAAAGACAATACCAGCGTAGAGTACTACTGCACTATTTTCGCCGCTTGCGAATCGCCTTACGAGAAAGACTTGCTTTGGGTAGGCTCTGATGATGGTTTGATTCATGTAAGCAAAGATGGTGGGAAAAATTGGGAAAATGTAACCCCTCCCAAAAACATTATGCCCGAATGGTTGATGATTAACAGCATTGACCCGCACCCATTCGTGAAAGGAGGAGCTTACGTTGCTGGTACACTCTATAAAGCCAATGACTTCCAACCTTATCTATATAAAACCTTAGATTACGGAAAAACTTGGACAAAAATTACCAATGGAATCCCTAAATCACACTTTACCAGAGTATTGCGTGCCGACCCTGTGCGTCCAGGATTGCTTTATGCTGGTACAGAAACGGGCATGTATATTTCCTTTGATGACGGAGCAAATTGGCAACCTTTCCAACTCAACTTGCCTATAGTGCCAATTACCGACTTGACGATTAAAGACGGCGACCTCATTGCCGCTACGCAAGGCAGAAGTTTGTGGATTATAGATGACCTTACGCCTGTGCGAGAGTTGAAACCTGAACACAAGGATAAAAATTTGATTGTTTTTACACCAAGGAAAACATACAGAATAGAAGGAGGAAATGGTGGGAATCCGCTTTTAGTAGGTAAAAATCCTCCTAACGGTGTGGTTTTGCAGTATTACCTCAAATCTGCCCCTGACTCTGCCAATGTATTGAGCATTGAGATTTTGGACAAAAACCAAAAACTTATTAAGAAATACGCTTCCAATGCCAAAGAAAGAGCAGACCAAGTAGAAGCAAAAGCGGGAGGCAATCGCTTTGCATGGAATATGCGCTACCCTAATGCAGAAACCTTCGAGGGCATGATTCTGTGGAACAGGAGAGGCTTGCAAGGAGCGATGGCTGTACCGGGAACTTATTACGCCAAGATAAAATTTGGTAAGGACTCTACAACTGTGCCATTTGAAATCGTCAAAGACCCAAGACTGACCGTAAGCCAAGAGGATTTGCAAGCCCAATTTGACTTTTTGATAGAAATAAGGGACAAACTTACCGAAACCCACAAGGCTATCAAAGACATCAGAAGTATCAGAACGCAAATGAACGCCTACAAACAACTCTTAGACAAGGACAAGCACAAGGAAGTCTTGGACGCTATCAAGGACTTTGACAAGAAAACCACTGAAATAGAGGAAAAACTCTACCAAACCAAAAATCGCAGTGGACAAGACCCGCTCAACTTCCCTATTCGCCTAAACGACAAACTAAGCGGGGTAGCAGGGGTAGCGGCAAGCGGTAACTATCGCCCTACTGACCAAGCCGTAGAGGTGAAAAAAGACCTCACAGCCAAGATAGATGCCGAACTTTCCAAGCTAAAAACTATCTTTGAAAACGACTTGCCCAAACTCAACCAACTCATTAAAAATCAAAATATTGACCCATTGATGTTGAAAAAAGAGGAGAAGAAGTCGCAGTAAGGAGAAATTAGACCAGACCTATCAGGTTTTCAAAACCTGACAGGTCTTTGGAATTTTTGAGTAATATTACTCACTATTTTTGAGCAAAGTCTGCTATTTCTCAGAACATAAAAACCCTCTAACTTTGTAACATCAAAATGGTTAAAATTATAATCGCTACGGCGAGCCATTAAAGATATTTATTAAGGGGGTAAATTGAGCGGCGAACCGCTGGGCGGTATTCCGCTAAAAAAATATTGGAACAGTCCTTTTGCTTTGCGAGGGGACTGTTTTTTTATTTGTCTTTATAAAACTTTTGGGGCATATCAAAAAAGGAAGAATAAAAAAACTAAGAAAAGTAATAATTGAGAATTAATGCCTACACCATAGTTTTACAATCGTCTAAACCTCTGAGGTACTCTATAAGAACAATTATAAAAAACATAAATCCACATCTTACAACTAATCATTGCTCAAATTTGTTAAATATTAGCTATTAATTGTTATTTTTATCTTGTCTTCTGGGCAAGTAACAAACTTAATCAAGCGTACTTGGTTTTATTATTTAGACTTTGCATAAAGTCTTATTTACATGGTAAGCGATAGTTGGGGAACTAAACTTTATCATTTATGAAAAATCTAATTTTATTTTTTGTTTTCTGTACTTATTGCATTTGTGCGTGGGGGCAGATAAAGGTAGTACAACGTACAGAGTTGGAAATCAATAAAAAAGTAGGTGAAAACTACAAAGTACTAAATTTGGAAGAGAATGGAATGCTCGTTTTTGTGGAAAGCGAGGAGTATCTCAAAGGTGGCAGAAAGGAAATTATCCTCAGCAAATTTGATACTACCCTCCAACAGCAGTGGATGCGCGCCATTAGTATAGATTACAGCAGTAACGTAGGTTTACATTACCAAGACGGTGATTACCTGTATCTCCTTATCAATAAAGAAGACAAAGAGTACGATATTCTCAAAATACATATACACGGTGGTTTAATTATCCCTATAAAGTATGAGAGAATCGTAAAAATGGAAATCTCCCATTTTGCAGTCATAGATAATGTACTGCTTTTTGGAGGTTCGGTAGATGGGCGTCCCGTAGTAATTCATCATGACTATATCAACGGAAAGCCCAAAGTACTGCCTGCTATCAATACACTCAAAGCTACCATTAACCGCTTAGATATATGTAAAAATGACAAAAGTATTTTCGTATTGCTTACCCCAACTACCAATAAGAAGAAAGAAAGTTTTTACTACAATATTTTTGATATAGAAGGTAAGTTGTTGAATAACACTGCCGTACCTTATGAAAAAGATTATATCCTCTATACTTTCCAGCCCTACTTCATCAGCCAAAATGAATGGTATCTTTTCGGAATGTACTCTCTACTTGCCAAAGACAAGGCTCAGGGCATTTATGTAACTCATATAGTCAATAATGCCCAAGAATTTATTAAATTTTACGATTTCATTTACTTCAAAAACTTTTTTAATTACTTAGCAAAACGAAAAGACAAAGTCCTAAGCAAAATCAAAGGGCAGAGAGAAGAGGGAAATATATACAAACATGATTATAACTTCGTAATCAGGGAATTAAAGATTCTTGATGATAAAATTTTGTTCTTAGCTGATTCCTATAACCCTATTTACAGAGACGGCATCAATCAAGGTTTTAATGTAAATCCGATGTTTCTTTCTGCCATGAATATGTCTTATCGCTCTCTTATCAACATCAATGATTTTATGCGCTCACCCTCTGCAAGCCGCAGTCCCGTCGGGTACAAATATAGGCATGGTATCGTATGCGCCTTTGATAAAACAGGCAGGCTACTTTGGGACAATAGCTTAGAATACAAAGACTTAGAATCTCATTTCCAAGTAACCCCCCAGCTTCAAGTCAATATGGGTAGAGATAGCTTGACTTTACTTAATTTCCAAGATGGAAAGATATTTTACAAACGCACCGATAAAAGCACAACTGTAGAGGAAATCAAGGAAATAGAAATTCCCCTTAAAGAGGAAGCCAACAAACTCATTAGCGACCGCGACCGAGAGGCTGTCATGTCTTGGTATGGAGATTATTTTATTCTCTATGGAATGCAACAACTCAAAGCAGGTAGCTCAGGAAACTCCCGAAAGGTTTTTTATCTGAGCAAATTGGCGTATTTTTCACCTAAATTAGAGGAGAGAGAAAAAAAAGCAGACTAAAAAAATTTGCCTAAATTTTTTCATTGGAGAGCAACCTTCTGCCCCTGCCCTTGTCTTTGAAGTAGAAGTAAGGAGTAAAAAACTTAATTTTACTTTAAATCTAACAAGAAATGCAAGCTGTAACAGATATACCCCGCCCTGCGGGACAGATAAACAAAAACTTGGAAGCAAGCAACAGTGACATACACAAATACTTGATAGAGCGATGTTTGGAAAATGATAGCAAAGCACAATACCAACTCTATCGGCAGTATGCAGATGCCATGTATAACGTCTGTATGCGTATGGTCAAAAACGAAGACGAAGCCAAAGACCTCTTGCAAGAGGCTTTTGTAGAGGCTTTTACCAAGTTGCATACTTTTCGCTTTGAGGCTTCTTTTGGCTCGTGGCTCAAGAGAATTGTTATCAATAAGTGCATTAACTTATTGCAAAAGAAGCGGTTACTTACGATTAGCTTGGAAGATAGCAAAAGTGCCAGACGCATTTCAGAAGAAACCCAAGACGATAGCTATACCCAGTACGAAGTCAAGTTGGTACAAAAAGCCATTACCCAACTTCCCGAAGGCTGTAGGGTAGTGTTAAATTTATACCTTTTTGAAGGCTATGACCATGCAGAAATCGGAGAAATCTTGAACGTTACCGAGTCGACCTCTAAGGCTCAGTACAGCAAAGCTCGAAAAAAACTCAGGGAAATAATAGAGGAGGAGAAAAAACGCTTGAAATTGATTTAGATGTTAGATATTAGATATTAGTTGTTTGGTGTTAGTTGTTAAATATTAGTTTTAAGTTGTAAGTATAGAAAGTAAAATAATAATCTAACAGTAAAACAATCCAACTATTCAAGAATAAAATAATAAAAATATGGACAAGTTAAAAAATTTTATAGATGAAAACCGCCAAGAATTTGAGGAGTTCAAAGCTCCCGAAGAACTTTGGGCAGGCATTAGTCAGCGGTTAAAAGAAGAAAAACATTTTCCAATTTTGACTGAGGAAAAACAGTCAAAAAAAAATAAGCAGGTAAACAAGACAGTGAAAATGTATTCCTTCAGCCGTTCAATGCTGATGAGAGTAGCGGCGAGTGTACTGATTCTGCTCGTTGCAGGGATTACTTGGGTGTCTTATAAAATAGATGCTTTGGAGGATGACCCGCCTCTTTCTAAGACAGAAGCCTACTATGAACAGATTTTTCATGCAAAATTGACGGAACTTAAGCAGTATGAAAATGATGATTTATTTGACCGCGATTTATTAATAGATATCCAAGAATTGGAGGAGATTTATAACGACCTCAAAAATGACTTAAAAGAAGATGCTAATAATGAGCAAGTAGTAGAAGCTATGATTCGCAATTATCGAGTTCGGATTGAATTGTTAGAGAAGATGCTCAACGAAATCAAACTGAAGAAGAATCCAAACGGTAAAGGAATCTATCCAAAAAATGAAGGAACACATGAAAAAGATAAAAGTATATAAAATTGCATTTTTCCTCTTTTTTGTAAATGTAATGTATGGGGTTGCCAGTCCCGTCATTCCAATCAAAAGAGAAGGAGATGCGTTAGAGAAAGTAAGCAAAAGAATCTACCAAGATGCCAAAGTAGAAAGAAATGTAGAGGTTAGGCTGACAAATAAGTATGGAAAAATCAATGTAATCGCTTGGGATAGAGATTCTATTAAACTTACAGTGGATATTTATGCAGTAGCTAAAAGCAAAGACGAAGCAGAAAAAATCTTGCAGCGTGTACAGATTCAACCTGTTTTTGATGAAAAATATTTTATCTTGACTACTGAAATTATCGAGAAGCAAGGCAGCGGAGCAGTTTCCCAACTCATTGACAATATTTTAGATAAGTCAAAAGAAGTCATAGACAAGAGCAATGTAGAAATCAATATCACGATTTTGCTTCCTGAAACGGCTAAGTTAATCCTTAACAACAAATACGGGGATATTAGCTTTGAGAGAAATTTTAAGGGAAGTTTGCAACTGACTTTGGCTTATGGCAATGTGCAAGCCAATGAGTTGCCTCCTTTGAGTACGCTTAACTTGCTATCGAGCAAGGCTTTTATCTCCAATTTTAAAAGTGGGAGAATTGCCGTCAAATTTGGGGAACTCAACTTGCGAAATGTAGATAGATTGTACTTAGAGAGTAGCTCGTCTATGGTCAATATTAACGAAATCAAAGACTTAGACATGGACTCTCGCAACGACGAACTCGACATTGCCAATGCTTTTTCTATTACAGGGAAAACTTCTTTCTCAAAAATTTCTATCCAAGAAATGCGTCAAAAAGCACGCTTGGAAATGCAAGCAGGAAGTTTTAAAGTTCGTACGCTAAGGTCAAGCTTTGAGTGGTTGGATATTCAATCCAAATCTACTGACATTAGAATTATCCCAGAGGAAAACTTAGCGTACCAGTTGGATATCACAGGAAACCCGTCTGAGGTCGTCAAAGGCAACGCCAATCAAAGCAAGCCTAATAATGATACTAAAAATAATGCTTCGTCTTTATTGAATAGCTTAATGAATAATCGCTCAAACAATCCACTGAATAGCTATTCGCCCCAAACTAACTTGAGTAATAATTCGGGGAATAGAGGCAGTAGGGTCATCAAGATTCATGCAAACGGCGGACAGGTAGTGGTCAGATAGAAGAAAATAAATAAAACAAGGATAAAAATTGTAACTTTGCATATTCTCTATGTGTAGAGGATATGCTTTTGTTTTTTGGAAAAATATTTGCCTACGATATATCAGACCTTGAAATCATTTTAAAAATGAAAAAATACTTTTGCCTCATTGTTTTTTCTTATTTTCTCTTTCTCTACCAAGCTACTGCTCAGGAAGCTGAGGACTATGCTTACTCAACCAATAAAACCTCTTCCTTGATTGTATTAAACAATCCTACTGTTCTCATCAATGCAGGAGCGACCAATATCACCTCTGCCGTTACGCCTATTGGCTTTGAGTTTTGGTTTATGGGAGTGCGTTATACTTCCTTCACTATCAATGCCAATGGTGCTATCCAATTAGGGACAAATCCTATTGTTCCCGCAGGCAATGCCTATAGTATTCCCGATGTGGCGCGTATTATTGCTATGTCATCAGGGGACAGAAACGCCACTACTGGGGCAGTCATTGGAGATTGGAGGGTATCCGCTAATGGGGGAGTGATTCATTATCAAGTATTTGGCAACGCTCCCAATCGTACTTTGGTTGTGGAATGTAGAAATATGAACCTCAATTTTCAAAGTACGAGCAACGATGCTACTTTTCAAATTATTTTGTACGAAACCGCTCCTCTGCCCAATGCAAACAATAGAGGCGGAAGAATAGAGTTTAGGTATGGTCGAGTAAGAAGTTCTTTTGAGTCTAATAGTTTTCGCATAGGCATCAGCTCAGGCTCAAACAGAAATCAGTTTAGAGGGGTAGATATTTCCACTAATCCTCCTACTTCACCTATTACAGACGACATCATAGAGAACAGAATTGGGGTAGGAGTCATTACTGCTTTAGACGGGGATACTGACGGCAATAGGAGGGTATTTGTTTTTGAACCTCCTTACCCTAATGCTCAGGCGATTAACCTGCGTTCTGCCTGTGCTGGAGAGGCGGGAGCTGTCCTACTCAATTGGGAAAATACAGCAAGTAATGCCGTAGGCTCGGTACTATACCGCTCTACTGACGGTACAAATTTTACTTTTCTGACGCAAATTCCCAGAGGAACAACTACCTACACTGATAGAGGGTTAAATGTAGGGACAGTTTATACCTATCGAGTATTTTCTGTAACCGAAGGAAAACTTTGCGAACTGCACCCAACTGCTCAATTAGAAGTAGATTTAAGCAAAAGCGGTATTCTAAAAAAACTTGAAATTACAGGCAGACCTGTTATCTGCAATGGAAGAGCAGAATTGGAAACTGAAGCAGGCTACGACACTTACGAGTGGTATGATAGTCAAGACAAATTAGTTGCCTCCTCCACTAACCCCAGAATTACTTTCAGAGAAGCAGGTACTTACAAGCTCATCGCCAGAGCAGACTCTTTGGGGGCTTGTGTTTCCATAGGCGAAGTTACCGTTACCGAGTGCTGTTCGCCTGTATTGGTGCTTCCTAATGCTTTTACTCCCCATAGCACGCCAGCAAATAATATTTTCAGGGTAAGGCATGAAAACTTGACTAAGTTTAGAATGCAAATTTATAATCGCTGGGGTGTATTGGTATTTGAAACAGATAACCCCGAGGAGGGTTGGAATGGCTATTTCCAAGGCAGTCCTGCCCAAGCCGATGCCTACCAAGTCGTGGTAGAATACACAGGTTGCGAAGACGGAAAGATAATCAGAGGGAAAAAGCAAGGTGTCTTGAATCTGTTGGAGTAGCAAACAGCGAAATAGAATGTTTTGAAAATGCTTTTTGAAGCACTTTTATTCTTAGATTGCTTAAATATTTACAGAATTAAATGACTTAAAAATACTTGTCGTACATCATGCACATAGATACCCTTACTCCTCAGCACTGGGAAGCATACGAGTTGATTGACTCAGGAGGATTTGAAAAATTAGAACGTTTTGGAGAGTATATTACTGCCAGACCAGAACCACAAGCAGTTTGGGACAAGTCCCTTGCTGAAAGTGATTGGAGAAAAAAAGCCCATGCGATTTTCGAGAATAAAAATATTACTGACGAAATGAGGGACAAAGGCAACTGGAATATACTAAAAAAGATGCCAGATAAATGGCAAATGCACTATCGTTACAAAGACAATTTATTGAAATTCAAAGCCTCACTAACCTCTTTTAAGCACGTAGGCGTATTCCCAGAGCAGGCGGCAAATTGGGATTTTATTATGGATAGTACCAAAGCCATTAGTACCAAAACCAACATCAAAGTCCCCAAAGTTCTCAATCTTTTTGCTTATACAGGTATTGCTTCTTTGGCGGCAAGGAGCGCAGGCGCAGAAGTAACTCACGTAGATGCTCTTAAACAATTAGTAACTTGGGCAAACGAAAATAGAGAAATGAGCGGACTAAAAGACATACGTTGGATTGTAGAAGATGCGGTAAAGTTCGTCAAGCGAGAAGTTCGCAGAGGCTCTATTTATCAAGGTATCATCTTAGACCCTCCTGCTTACGGTAGAGGGGCAAATGGAGAAAAATGGGTATTAGAGGAAGGTATCAACGAATTAGTCAAACTGGTGGCACAGCTGTTAGACAGAGAACAGCACTTTTTAGTGATGAATCTTTATTCCAAAGGTTTGTCTGCTATCATCGGCGCCAATCTTATACATAATGCTTTTGGCAAGAAAGATAATCTACATATTGGCGAACTTTACTTAGAGGACAGTTTTGAGAAAAAGTTGCCTTTGGGGGTGTTTTGCAGATTTGTGAGTGTATAAGAAAACAAACGAGAAATAATTTGTAAAAAGCACCTATATTTACTTATATTTATAGTGCGTATTGACTTTTATACAATGAAAACGTTTGTTTGCTTTATATTTATCCCTTTTTTGCTAATATACGCTGAAAGCCATGCCCAAAGGGTAAGAACCCAATTGGATAGCTTACACGATGTATTAGCAAATACTACCTCTGATACTCAGCAAGTAGCTCTGCTCAATGAGTTAGCATATATCCATTTGATAGACCAGCCCCAGCAAGCACTCCAATACAGCCAACAAGCACTTGCTCTTGCTAAGAAAATAGGTCATCAGCAGGGTATTCAGACAAGTCAAAAATATCTTTTGCTTATAGATAAGATACTTCAAAAGCAAAATAATCAGTTTTATCTTTATATCATAGGAGTACTAATGCTTTCTGCGGCAGCCTATTTTTTCCTGAGAAATAATAAAAAGGAAAATCTCGTCAGCGAGCAGCTATTTGACTTGCAGGAGGAGTTAGAACAGGTGAAAAATGAATTACACGAGAAAGAAGAGCAGCTAAAACATCAGAGAGAAGAATTTGATGCTTTGCACAATGATTTAGAGAGCAAAATAAAAGAACGCACTATGGAACTGCAAAGTGCGGCAGAGAACCTTTTGCAGAGAAATAAAGATTTAGAGGAGTTTTCATACATTGTTTCTCATAACCTACGCGCTCCTGTGGCTAATATGCTCGGACTGACTTCACTTTTTAAAAATCCGCAAATGCAGGAGGAGCATCGGAAAGAACTTTTCCCTTACTTAGAGGATTCTGCTAAGCGATTGGATACGACTATCAAAGATTTGAGCGAGGTACTCTCTATTCGCAACAATGCCATGAAAAATCGTGAGCAAGTAAATCTAAATGAAATAGTAAATTTTATAAAGAAAAGTTTAAAAAATGAAATTAAAGAGCATGGAGCAGAAATTATTACAGATTTTTCCCAAGCAGATACACTATACACCGTCAAAGCCTATTTAGAAAGCATACTTTACAATTTGCTTTCCAATGCTATCAAATATTCCTCTCCCAGCAGAACACCACAGGTCAAGCTAAAAACCCATATAGAAAATGGCTATACCTGCCTTTCTGTAAGTGATAACGGGCTTGGCATAGACCTAAAATCAGGAACATATAAAATATTTGGCTTGTACCAACGTATGCACACACATACAGAAGGCAAGGGATTTGGCTTGTATTTGGTTCAAACCCAAGTAGAATCTCTTAATGGTAAAATAGAAGTAGAAAGCGAGGTAGGGGTGGGAAGTACATTTAGGGTATATTTTAAGAATAAATAAAAAAAGAGGTTTCTCTAATGAGAAACCCCTTTTTTGTTAATTACCGCCTCCACTTGTCTTTTTCTCTTGTTTTTGTTGTTGCATAGGATTTGCTCCACCTACGCCTCTCATGTACGAATTTTGTTTAATCAATTCAAAACGAGTAGGTTGTGAACGTCTTGGGAAGTAGTTGTTGCTGATGTCTATGTCAGCAGTTTCGGAGTAAGGGTCAAGTGTAAAAGATTTGACCTTTTTGTCTTTTACAAAAATCTTACTTACTTTTTTATTATCAATTCTCCAAATCTCCGCAGGGATTCTTTCTACGTCTTTTGTACCGTCCTCATATTCAAACTCTACAATCAGGGGCATTACCAACCCGCCTACATTAGAAAAATCTACTTGGTAGAAATACTTTTGTGATTCTAACCATTTTTTATCTTCTGGAGAAAGCGAAGCGATATAGGCTTGGTAGGCTTTTTTGTCCGCTTCGGTAACTGCTAAGGGGTCATAGCTATTGTAAAAATCCAACAAATCGGGATTTGCTTCTACCGCAGTTTGAGGAACATCTTTTCTATTGCGTTGTATGCCCAACTCCTCAGGTTTAGAGGCACGCTCTGCACGCAATCTTGCTTTTTCTATTTCTGGGTTTTTAGTATCAAAAACACCTTCTACTACCCTATCGATGGAAATATCTACAGGGTCAGTAGTGAAAAACCACCCTCTCCAGAACCAATCCAAGTCTATGCCTGAAGCATCTTCCATAGTGCGGAAAAAGTCAGCAGGGTTGGGGTGCTTAAACATCCACCTTCTGGAATATTCTTTGAAGGCGTGGTCAAAAAGTTCACGACCCAAAATAGTTTCTCTTAGAATATTTAAGGCAGTAGCAGGTTTGGCATAGGCATTAGGTCCTAACTGCTTTACTGACTCCGAATTGGTCATGATTGGCTCTAATTCAGATTGGTCAGATTTCATGTAGTCTACAATATTTTTAGGGAAACCTCTTTGCGAAGGATAGTTTCTATCCCATTCCTGTTCTGCTAAAAATTGGAGGAAAGTATTTAGCCCCTCGTCCATCCAAGTCCAATTCCTTTCGTCAGAGTTTACAATCATAGGGAAAAAATTATGACCAACTTCGTGAATAATTACAGAAATAGCACCGTACTTGATTCTATCTGAGTAAGTTCCGTCTTTTTCAGGACGACCATAATTAAAGCAAATCATGGGGTACTCCATGCCATTAGAAGCCTCTACTGAAATAGCCACAGGGTAAGGATAGTCAAAAGTATATTTGGAATAAACTCTCAATGTGTGTGCTACCGCTTCGGTAGAATATTGACCATATAGCGGATTTGCTTCTTTGGGATAGTAAGACATTGCCATCACAGTTTTCCCACCGATATTTACGCCCATTGCGTCCCAAATGAACTTACGGGAACTTGTAAAAGCAAAATCTCTTACGTTCTCAGCTTGGTAAATCCAAGTTTTCTTATCTTTTGCCTTTGTTTTCTCTTTTTCAATCGCTTCTGCTTGAGTAACTATTACCACAGGTTTTTTTGCTGTTTTAGCCTCGTTAAAGCGTCTTTGTTGCTCGGCAGTAAGCACTTGTTGAGGGTTTTGCAGTACCCCTGTTGCTCCTACTATGTGGTCAGAAGGTACAGTAATCGCTACTTTATAATTTCCAAAAGTCAAAGAAAATTCACCTTGCCCTAAGAATTGTTTGTGATTCCATCCGTTGTAATCATCGTAAACTGCCATTCTTGGAAACCACTGCGTAATAGAATAGAGCCAATTTCCATCTTCAGGGAAAAACTCGCAACCGCCTCTGCTCCCTGCCGCCAATGCAGGATTCAAGCGGTCATTCACATTATAGTACCAACCC
Organism: Thermoflexibacter ruber; assembly: GCF_900113045.1. Lineage (GTDB taxonomy): Bacteria > Bacteroidota > Bacteroidia > Cytophagales > Thermoflexibacteraceae > Thermoflexibacter > Thermoflexibacter ruber. The sequence goes on along the minus strand of NZ_FONY01000025.1, from coordinate 17,082 downwards.
ACATTGAACACAAATTTTTCTCCTTTGCGTAGAGGTTTAGGAAGGTCTATACGCATCATTGTCTTTACTATGGTGTATTTCAAGGGATTACCAGCTACATCTCTTACATATTGGATTTTATGCCCACCGTCAAAACTGCGGTCTGCTAAGGCTTTGATTTGGCTGGTTGTAATTTTATCAGTCAATTGGCTTACTCCTCCGCGTCGCCCAGAACCTGTTTGAGTTTTGTAATAATCAGATTCTTTGTCCAAAATATTTTGGTCAAGCTGCAACCAAATATAGTTCAGAGGGTCTGGAGAATTATTGAAATAAGTAACGGTTTCTGCCCCTGTAATGCGCTGTTTCTCGTCATCAAGTTCTACTTTGATGTCGTAGTCTGCTCGCTGTTGCCAGTACTCGTGTCCAGGCGCCCCTGAGCCTGTACGATAGTTGTTAGGCGTAGGGAGTTCCTGCCCTAACTGCCTAAAATAGGACTTATCTGTATTTTCGCTCTGTGCCAATGCACTCACAGCCATAGTGCTAATCACCACCATTATCAGTGCATACGTTTTAAAAAGGGAATAAAAATGCTTCATACTCATATTGGGATATGTTGTGAGATTAAATGATTCAAAAAGCTAAGGTAGATTGATACTGTTGTAGGAGTGCTTTGTCAATTTTGACTTTACTATGTTGCAACAAAATTACAAAAAGAATAAATATTTATGATGAAAAGCAAAATTTATTTGGCTTAGCACTGTTGCTTTTCTATTATGTCCTTTCATTTTCTCCTAAAAGCGTTTCTTTCAAACGATATACTAACCGACCTTCTTCGCTTACCTCCAATTCAAATATATCTTTACTGGTAAGTAAATCAAGTTCTTTTTGGGCTTCTTCTATGGAGAGAGCAAGTTTTAAAGTTACTTCCAAAGGAGTAGTTTTCCCTCCATGTTGGATAGCTATGCCAATAATATTTCTTTCTATTGCTCTCAATTTACTTTCTTGTGCATCTTTTAATATCCTTGTTATCAGCCAAATGCTTAAAGATAATGGAAGCAAGCCAAAAAGTGAACCTACAATGCTTCCTGTCTTTGTATCTCCTTTTAGGATAATAGAAAGACCTAAAATAGAGAAAATTAAGCCTGCTATGATGCCTATGATACTTAGCAATAACCACAAACTGCTTCCCCAAATAAAAGAAACTCTGTGCATTTTTTAAAAAGTAATTCTTTCTTGTCCGCTATAAATATTGAACCTGTCTTCTTTTGTAAAACCTACTAAGGTCATGCCTGATGCTCTCGCCATATCTACTGCCAAACTCGAGGGCGCTCCTACCGCCACCAAACAAGCAATACCTGCCATGAGTGCTTTCTGCACCAATTCAAAACTTATTCTCCCACTTACCCAAAGTAAATAATCGCTCAATGGGAGTTCTTCTCGGGCAAGCATAGCTCCAATTACCTTATCTAAGGCATTATGTCTGCCTACATCTTCTCTAATCATTATCAATTCTCCTTTTTCATCAAACAAAGCAGAAGCATGTACACCTCCTGTATATTTAAAATTAGTCTGAGCATTTTTGATTTTTTGGCTCAGCCCAAGAATTGTTTTGGCATGAAAAATAGGGACTTGAGGAGGCAACTCATAACAAAGTGTTTGTTGAATGTTCTCTATAGAGCTTTTCCCACAAATGCCACAACTTGAGGTAGTGTAAAAATTTCTTTGTAAGCGAGCCAACTCTACGTTTACCTCTGCTTGCAGTTCTACTTTTACTATGTTATCCTTTGTATCTTGCTTCCCATTTGCATTACAGTATCTAATCTTTTTGACATCAGAAAAGTTTTTGATAATGCCTTCTGTCAAGAGAAATCCTAAGACAAGTTCAAAATCGTGAGGAGGAGTACGCATAGTAACTGCTATGCTCTGCTCTGTCATTTCCAAATTGTTATAGTAAAGCAACTTGATTTCCAAAGGCTCCTCAATAGCCAATAAATCTGATACTCGCTCTGTATGCGTTTTTTTTACTTCAAATTTCCAAACATCAATATTGCTTACACTTGTCTTTGTCATCTCGCTAAATTATTGGCTAATTTACTAAATTTTCCCCGTTTTGATTGCCTTATCTGCACATTGTCCGCAAGCATGCACTAAGTAAATCAAGTTAGCAAATCGTTTATCTTGGGTAAAGCCTTTTTTATAACGTGCATAAATTTGTTGCACGATTACACCTATTTTAAAACAGCCAAAAGCATAGTAAAAAACAATTTTTTCCAATAAATCCGCAGAATTTTGTCCTGTCTTTTCTGCATATCTTTCCACAATTTTTTTTCTATTCAGGTTGCCAGCTAAGCAGGTAAGCGAAAAACCTTTTAAGACCTCAGGGTCGGTTTCCTCTGCCCAATATCCAAGCGTAGTGCCTAAATCCATAAGGGGGTCGCCGATAGTTGCCATTTCCCAGTCCAATACAGCAATAATCTCATCGAGTTTTTGAGGATTGAGTACTACGTTGTCATATTTATAGTCATTGTGAATCAAGGCTGGCGCATTATCCACAGGCATATTAGCCAACAGCCAGTTAGCTGTATTGTTCATGGTGACTATGAGGTCGGTTTCTGCTTTTTTGTATCTTTCTATCCAGCCTTCCACTTGTCTTTTTACGTACCCCTCGGGTTTTCCCAAATGTATTAATTGATGTTTTTGAATATCAATCAGGTGTAAGTCTGCCAGATTATCAATAACAGAAATTGAAATAGCTTGCATCATATCAGGTGTAAGCACAAGGTCTTTAGGAGGCTTCTGTCTGAGGATAATTCCTTTTACTCTTTCCATGATATAAAACTCTGCTCCAATAATACTTGTATCATCACTGTAAAGCAAGGGCTTAGGAACTTTGGGATAAGCGGGAGCGATGCTGCCTAAGATATGATATTCTCGCGACATGTCATGGGCAGATTTAATATTTGCCCCGAAGGGAGGACGGCGAAGGACATATTCTTTATCTCCAATACTAAGCAAATAGGTCAAATTAGAAAAGCCTGAAGGAAATTGGGAGAGTTGGATTTCGCCTTGTAAATCAGGAATTTCTTTCTGTAAAAATAACCTAAGATTTTCTATATTCAGTTCTTCGCCTTGTCTGATGGCTTGGGGAATATCTATGTAATTTTCCATGAGCAAATGAAAAGTTTGGTATTCGACTCCCCAAATTAGTATAAATTTACAGTTTGTGCTAAAAGTGCAATACTTTTGTTATATTTTAGAAAGCATCAGCAAATCGCAAGTAGAAACCGCTATCTCCTTCGGTACTTACTGCAAAGTCAAGGCGGGCATACAAAGTTTTGGCTTTATTTACCAATACTCTCAGACCTGTACCATAAGTATAGCGTAAATCTGATGCTTTAATCTTATGAAGTTCTGTACCTACTGCACCCGCAGAGGCAAAAACAGCCCCTACCAAAAGTTTTCCAAAGGGCTTCCTATATTCTATTTGGCTGGCAAAGTACTGCTCATCGCGATACCTTCCTGTAAAATACCCCCGCATGATGTTAGGGCTTCCTAAGCGAGGAAGCTCGAGCAGTGGTACATCTCCATCTGTTTTATGCACAAGGGTTTGGAATCCTAAAAAGTCTTTTTTACCTATCCTAAAATACTTGCGGAAATCAAGTTGAAACTCTTTATACCGAAAAGAGCTACCCAACTTACGACTATAATAAGTGGTAGAAATATCTAAAAACCACCCTTTAACGGGACTAAAAGGATTGTCGCGATAGTCAAAACTTAGGGTTGTGCCAATACCAGACACAATGCTGCCGACTGTACCTACAGCCTCGCCAAAAAGTGTAGGACTTGCCCCTACAAGTTCTATGTCTTTGATATGGCTATAGTTATAGTTCAATCCTGCAAAAAAACGATTATGTACTTTCTTTAAGACTCTGCCTTGGAAATAGTAGCGAGCATAAAAAATATCTGCATATTCTTTTCTTGGGAGGGTTTCATTACCTATGCCCCAAAAACGTTCATAGAAATCCAAATATCCACCTCTTCCTCGCAAAAACCACTGCTCGTCTTTGGTGAAAATCTGCCAAAAAGGTTCGATGACCAACTGCCTACGCGTGCTATAGAGGGCTTGAATCCATGCAAAGGAATCGCGTGTTTTAAGGGAGTCAGGAGATTCTTTCCCTTCATCGGTATTAAAAAAATAATCCAAAGTAATCCCCCCTCTCAATCCTGTTTCAGGGCTGCTTTGGATAACAGGCACAGGGACAAAACTTAATCTGCGGTTGGCTAAGGCTTCAGGATTGTATTTTTGCCAAAAAGTTTTTTTCTCTTGGGAAAGTAAAAAATAACTATTCCCAAAGATAAAGCAAACAAATAAAAGAAAAGATTTTGGCAGATGCAATGGCATTTTCATTATTAGCTATTAGCCTAAATAACAAAAAAACTGTTCATGAGTTGCTCATTTTTATTATTTTAACAATTAAAAAAATTAAATCATTTCTGTATTTTAGGCTAAAATACCTTTGACTACCTTCCCGTGTACGTCAGTAAGTCTATATCTGCGTCCTTGATGCTTAAAAATCAGTTGCTCATGGTCAATACCTAAAAGGTACAAAAGAGTGGCTTGAAGGTCATGCACATGCACTGGGTCTTTGGCTATGTTATAGGAAAACTCATCAGTTTCCCCATAGGTAAATCCTTTTTTTACCCCTGCTCCTGCTAAGAATATAGTAAAACAACGAGGGTGGTGGTCTCTGCCATAGTTCTCTTTGGTGAGTTTGCCTTGCGAATAATTGGTTCTGCCAAACTCTCCCCCCCAAATGATGAGTGTATCATCAAGTAAGCCTCTCATTTTTAGGTCTTTGATAAGAGCGGCAGTAGGTTGGTCTATGTCCCTTGCTTGTCTTTTGATTTGGTTTACGCAATCCCCATGCTGGTCCCATCCTGTATGGTAAAGTTGAATGAACTTTACATCTCTCTCTGCTAATCGTCTTGCTAATAGGCAGTTGGCGGCATAAGTTCCTGCTTTTCGCGAATCAGGTCCGTACATCTCAAAGATGTACTCTGGCTCTTTGGATAAGTCCACAGTTTCAGGAATAGAGGTTTGCATTCGGTATGCCATTTCATACTGGGCGATGCGTGTAATGATTTCAGGGTCGCCAAATGTTTCTAATTGCATTTCTTGCAGCTGTTTGAGGTGGTCAAGCATATTGCGGCGCGTCATCTGCGTCATGCCCTCGGGGTTGTTCAGGTACAGCACTGGGTCTTTCCCAGCTCTGAACTGTACTCCTTGATGTAGAGAAGGAAGAAAACCATTTCCCCACAAGCGAGAATAAAGAGGCTGGTCGCCGGTATTGCCTGTACCTTTGGAAAGTAAAACACAAAAGGCAGGAAGATTGTGATTATCAGAGCCTAAGCCATAGCTTAGCCATGCTCCTATGCTTGGACGTCCTGGCTGCTGAGAACCTGTTTGGATAAAGGTAATAGCTGGGTCGTGATTGATAGCTTCCGTGTGCATAGATTTAATAAAGCACAACTCATCTGCTACGGTAGATAGATGTGGCAAGATTTCGCTCAGCCATGCGCCACTTTGCCCGTATTGCTTAAAAGAATAAAATGAAGGAGCGAGAGGAAAAGAAACCTGACCAGCAGTCATACCTGTTAGACGCTGACCATTACGCACAGATTCAGGAAGTTCCTGCCCAAACATTTTGGTTAAAGTGGGCTTGTAATCGAATAAATCTATTTGCGAGGGTGCGCCGCTTTGGTGCAAATAAATAACTCTTTTTGCTTTGGGAACAAAATGAGGCTTGCCTAATGCACCACCTTCCATGAGTGGCTGAGGAGTAGTATTTTTACCAAAAAGGGCAGAAGGAGTAAGCAAGGAAGCCAATCCTACGCTACCTATGCCTAAACTTAGTTTGGAGAGGAAGTGCCTACGATTAGAGGCAAACTCGAGGTCATGGAGTTCATTCATATCTACTATCAAATTTTGACCAAGATAAAAATTTTTCTTTGTATATGAAAAATTTATTGGCAAATACTATATATGTTTCATTCCACAACCTTCTTTTTTTTCCCTGCTAAGCTATGCGTATTCAGGCTGACCGCAAAGCAGTTGATGCCCCCAGACAAGTGCTGAATACTACGACTGTAAGCTATTTCTATATTTTTTACTCTCAGCATAAAGCCAAATGATAAGCCTACTAAGGCACGCCTCATCTCTACGCTAAGTTCGCTCCTTCTTAGGAAATTGTATCCCAACCTAATATTGAAGTTTTGGCTAAAAAGCAGCTCTGTGCCTATCACCACCCGCCTACTAATTTTATCAAACAGGCTTACACTTTGCTTTACTTCATTGCCAAGTGCATCGATAAGCCCTTTCCTATTAGGGTCATTGTAAACTATATCTGCTACAGGGAAAAGTTGATGAGTAGTCAAAGAAAAGCGCATGGGCATCTGCTCTGGGCGATAAGAAAAGCCTATTTGAGCATCAAAAGGCATAGAAAATTGGGAGAGGTCAGTATAATTACTTAGTGCGAAGCCTATATTCTTGATAGCAAGGGCAAGCTTAAAATCTTTTTCAGGGTGTATAAATGCCCCAGCTATATCTATTAACATTCCGAAAGAGGAGAAATTGGCGATAGACGAGCCAACCAATTTGAGATTTGTTCCAAGCGTAAAAGGAGTGATACGGTGTGCGTAGGAAATCGTCAATGCGTAATCTCCTGCTGAGAAAGAGCCTGTGCTGCTCCCTGCGGGGTCAAATCCGTCAAAGCTACCATAGCCAAGATACTGAACCCCAAGACGCAAGAAGCGAGTAGCAGAGAGATTTTTCTGGAAAGCCAGCGTAGAGTAGGTGCTGCCAGCATTAAGCGTAAAAAAGTTGAGTTGTAAGTTAGTTGCATGTGCCGTATCTACCAGAGAGGGATTAGCCCAAAACATACCTAAATCTTTGGCATCAGCCGTTAAGTTCACGCCCCCTAAACCTAAAATACGGGCATTAGAAGCAAGGTGTAAAAAGCTAAAATGTTGTTTTCCGCCAAGTTGAGCATAGAGAGGAAAATACCACCAAAGTAAGATTGATAGAAAGAAGGCTAATTTTTTTATTTTCATTGTCTTGCAAAAGTTTGAGAAAGAAATCAAAAGAAAATTTTGATGCCTATATTTTATACTAAATTATACAACAGGGCTTATATATCGCAATTATTTCAATGTTTTGTATAAATGTATTGCTATGCAAAGTTAAGCATGATGTATTTTATAAAACTTTTTGTTGGACATTAACATTTTATTCAGTTGAAAATTGTTAAAACTTTCCAAATAGGTCTTGATTTTGTAAATGCTTTTGTAAGAAAACAGCGAAAAGTTTAAAAAAATGTTAATATTTGCTGTTTTAACGATTTGTTTTTACCAAATTTCTATTTTTGTAGAATTAGGTAATATCAAAATCGAGTAGAAATTATTTATTCACCAAATTCACAACAATTCCTATGGCAAAAAGAATCTTGTTAAGTACCCTAATGACATTATTGATGGTTGGTTTTAGCTTTGGACAAACTCAAACGCCAGAAGCAAAGGCAAAAACAAAAAGTGAGAGCGTAGCAAAATTTATAGATGCTACTATTAAGAACAAAGCCATCGCTGAAAAGAAAACACCAGACCCTAAAGCAGTCGTAAGTGCTGCACAGAAAAAAAGTCTTTTAGAAGCATATACAGAATACTATGCTGCTATTCAAGCCTTTAATGATAAAAAAGCAGGGCTTATCAAAATGGCAGCTGACGCAAAAGCTAAAGCAGATGTCTTGAACGCAAGAATTGCTGCTTTCAATGAAAAGTACGGTTCTCCTAAAGAGGTAGCAGATGAAGAAGAGGCTAAGAAGATAGAAGAAGCTAAAAACAAAGAAAACGCAGAAATAGAAAAAATGAAAGAAGAGCTGACTAAGATGCAAGAAGAAATCAGTAAAGAACAAGAAGAAATCAAAAGCTTTGATGCAGATGGCATAGAAGATAAATTAGATGAAAATGTAAAAAAGATTTTAAATGCTGAGCAAAATAAAGCTTATGAGGAGATGAAATCTAAGCAAAAAAGTGGGAAAAAAGGTAGCTAATTGACTGCTAATAAATAACTTGTAGCTATTACATTAAAGGCAAACATTCCCAAATAAAGAGGAATGTTTGCTTTTGTTTTATTTTGATAGTTTATTCTTTATCTTTGATAGGCAAATCAGTATTTAGCTTTAACTAAGGACTTAAAACTTGTATCTTTTTGATTACCAATTTATCAACATCAAACTATTAAATCTATGAAATACCTTTTCTTAGTTCTAACTGTGGCACTTGTAGGCTCTTCCCCTACTTATGCACAGAAAAACAAACTCTCCAAGCGTATAGAAGTGATGGCTCAGGAAATAGAACCCAAAGTCATTCAGTGGCGTAGGCATTTTCATCAGTTTCCTGAACTTTCTAATCGCGAGTTTAAGACCGCAGAAAAAGTAGCTGAACATCTGAGAAATTTGGGTTTGAAAGTCCAAACCAATGTTGCAAAAACAGGAGTTGTAGCCCTTTTGGAAAGTGGCAAGCCTGGTCCCGTGGTGGCTTTGAGGGCAGATATGGACGCACTGCCCGTAGTTGAGCGTGTAGATTTGCCTTTTGCCTCCAAAGAAAAATCCACTTATAACGGGCAAAATGTAGGAGTAATGCATGCTTGCGGGCATGATACACATGTAGCAATTTTGATGGGAGTGGCAGAAATTTTGACCTCACTCAAAAGTGAACTTACAGGCTCAGTCAAGTTTATTTTCCAACCAGCAGAAGAAGGCGCACCTGAAGGCGAAGAGGGAGGAGCAAGCCTCATGGTGCAAGAAGGCGTATTGGAAAACCCCAAAGTAGATGTCATCTTTGGTCTGCACATCAACTCTATGACCGAAGTAGGCAAGATTCGTTACCGTCCAGAGGGTACTATGGCAGCTTCCGACCGATTTACTATCAAGGTCAAAGGTAAACAAACTCATGGAGCAAGCCCATGGGCAGGCATAGACCCAGTAGTGGTTTCTGCACAGATAATCAATGGCTTACAAACTATTATTAGTCGTCAAACCCCTCTGACAGAAGATGCCGCAGTCATTTCTGTGGGGGCTATCCACGGTGGAGTTCGTAATAATATCATTCCTGAAAGTGTAGAAATGGAAGGTACTATCCGTACCCTCAACAATGAAACCCAAAACCAAATTCATCAAAAAATAGAACTCACTGCGCAAAAAATAGCTGAAAGTGCAGGAGCATCTGCCGAAGTAAAAATCCAGAGAGGGAATCCTGTTACCTACAACGACCCTACACTTACAGAAATGATGGTGCCTACTTTGGAGGCAGTAGCAGGGAAAAGCAACGTATCTTTACAAAAAGCCGTAACAGGGGCTGAGGATTTTTCTTTTTATGCCCAGAAAATACCTGCTTTATTCTTCTTCTTAGGAGGTATGCCCAAAGGAAAAAATCCAGAAGAGGTCGCCCCACATCATACACCTGATTTTTATATAGATGAAAGTGGAATGTTGCTTGGCGTAAAAGCCTTGTGCAACTTGACTTTGGACTATATGGAGATAAAGAAGAAAAAATAAAAGATATTTTTGATGAAAATTTTGTAAAATCCAAAAAAACAAGATAGCTTAGTGTAAAAATAACACTAAAAATTTATCACTAAAATTTATTACTTATTGGCATGTACACTTACGAATACCCTCGCCCTGCACTCTCGGTGGACTGTGTCATTTTTGGTTTAAATGATGACGAGCTAAAAGTATTGTTGATAGAACGCGCTCATGACCCCTATGCAGGTTATTGGGCTTTCCCCGGTGGGTTCGTAGATATGGACGAGACTACAGAGGAAGCGGCAAAAAGAGAACTCCAAGAAGAAACAGGCATACAAAATATGTATATGGAGCAGCTCTATACTTTTAGCGATGTAAACCGCGACCCAAGAGGGCGAGTGGTAAGCGTAGCCTATTATGCCTTAGTAAAGCTAAGTGATTTTACCAACCAAGTGCATGCCTCCTCCGATGCCAAACGCGCAGAGTGGTTCCAAGTAAACCATCTACCTCCTTTGGCTTTTGACCATGCCAAGATTTTTGAAGTAGCTTTTAATCGTTTAAAAGGCAAAGTGCGTTATCAGCCTATTGGGTTTGAACTGCTTCCAGAAAAATTTACCCTTAGCCAGCTACAAAAGCTATATGAACTTATCTTAGATAAAGAATTGGATAAACGCAATTTCCGCAAAAAAATACTTAGCATGGGACTGTTAGTTGAACTTCCAGAAAGACAAAAAGGCGTATCGCACCGCGCCGCCAAACTGTACAAATTTGATAAGATAAAGTACAAGGAATTGGAGGCAAAAGGCTTTTCTTTTGAACTCTAAGACAAATAACTTGTTAATCTTCTTCTACACCCAATTTTTCTCCCCTATGCTTAGCATACACTTTTATAAATTCTGCTCCTATAAATACCATAAGTGAAGAATAATATACCCAAATCAGTAGAGTCGCCAAAGAAGCCGCAGTACCATAAACCGAGCCAACGGAAGTACTTGATAGATACAAACTAATGAGCCAACGACCTACCATGAGTAGGAGTGTAGTGAGTAAAGACCCCCAAAGTACATACTTCCACTGTGGCTGGGCATCAGACAAAAGTTTGAAAACCATTACAAAAAATAGAAATAATACCAAAATGGGTATTAGCCCGTTGAAAAGCTCAACGACAATCTTAGGAAAATAAATAAACTCTATGATAAAATCGTAAAGAGAGTTTAAGACAGCGTTTACTATTAAAGTCGCAATGAGTAAAATTCCCATAAGAAAAATAGCAAGCAGACTAATCAGCCTCTGTATTACCAAACTCCAAAAGCCCTTTCTTTTACTTTCGCTTACATCCCAAACTTTGTTGAGAGAGTTGTGTAAGACTGCAAAAACCGTAGTTGCTCCTATCAGTACCGTAACAGCACTAACGATAGTTACCGTAATGCCGTGTGTACTAAAAGAAAAGTTGTCCAATAAACTTTGAATTAAATCTGCCGCTTTCAAATCAGTAGTAAGTTCGGCAACATAATCGTAAATATGTTTTCTAATAGTCTGTTTTTCAAGAAAAAAGCCTGCAATAGCAATTAAAATAATTAGCATAGGTGCAAGAGAAAAGGTAGTGTAATAGGCTAATGCCGCACTCATGGTGAAGCAATCATCCTTCAAAAACTCATTGACAAGGTCTTTGATGAAGGGAAAAAGTCGCTTTTTTAAGTATTGCAGTGGATTGAATTGCATATATGTATTGTTTTTGCCAATTTTGTAGAATAGCTTTATACGATTCTACTTTTTTAAACAAAACGAAGGTAAGCAGATTTTAAGACAAACTTGCATAATGAAAAATATATATACACTTTCTCATATTTGCATTTATCCTGTCAAGTCTTTGGGAGGCATGGCATTGCCCGCTGCCAAAGTAGAGCAACGAGGGTTGCAACATGACCGCAGATGGCTCTTGATAGACAAAGATAACAGATTTCTCACCCAAAGAGAAAACCCGCGAATGGCACTGATACAGGTAGCCTTAGAAAAAGAAAATTTGTTATTTGTACACAAAAACTATCCACAAGAAATATTCAAACTTCCTTTTCAACTTGTTGAAAATAAGGAAATAAATGTTACTATTTGGGAAGATACTTGCAAGGCAAATCCTGTTAGCCAAGAGGCTGACGAATGGTTTAGTGAAGCCTTAGGGGTAGATTGTCGCTTAGTAAAAATGGCAGAAGATGAAAAACGCTTAGTTGACCAAGACTATGCTTTCAAAGGAGAAATCGTGAGTTTTGCTGATGGGTATCCCTTCCTAATTATTGGGCAGAGTTCCTTAGATGATTTGAATAGTAGATTAGAATACCCTGTGGAAATGAGGCGATTCCGACCTAATTTTGTTTTTGAGGGAGGTTTACCTTACGAAGAGGAAACTTGGAAAAGATTTTCTATTGGCTCAGTGGATTTTTTGGGTGTTAAACCTTGTGCGAGGTGCGTATTGACTACGGTCAATCCTGAGAAAGGAGAAATCGATAGCAAAGAACCCTTGCGAACTTTGGCAAGTTACCGAAAATCAGGCAATAAAATTCTTTTCGGACAAAATGTGCTTCCTGTAACATTAGGAGAAGTAAAAATAGGAGATAGCTTGATAATCAAGGAGATAACTATTTAAGGTAATCATGGTTTTCATTTTGTTTTGAGTTCTAATTAAGAAATTTTTTATTTTTTTTGACTATTATTTATTTTTTAGACTATCAGTCATTATTTTTACGCATAGTTAGCAAATCTACATCAAATCGCTGAGTGAAAAAAACTTCAAAATAAAAATATGGATAACAAAGTTTATGTTTTTGATACTACCTTGAGAGATGGCGAGCAAGTCCCAGGTTGTCAGTTGAACACAGAAGAAAAAATTGAATTAGCCAAAGAGTTAGAGTACTTAGGAGTGGACATCATAGAGGCAGGTTTTCCTATTTCCAGCCCTGCCGATTTTCGGTCTGTCCAAGAGATTTCCAAAGTAGTGAAAGAACCTGTTATTTGTGGTCTGAGTCGAGCAGTAGAAAAAGATATTCAAACAGCAGCAGATGCCTTGGTATATGCCAAACGCAAGCGTATTCATACAGGTTTGGGAGCATCTGACTTTCATATTCAGCATAAGTTCAGGAGTACACGCGAGCAGATTTTGGAACAGGCACAGCGAGCCGTAAAATTTGCCAAATCTTTAGTAGAAGATGTAGAGTTTTATGCGGAAGACGCAGGACGAGCAGACGTAGTATTTTTAGCACAAATGATAGAATTGGTGATAGCAGCAGGAGCTACAGTAGTCAATATACCTGACACTACGGGCTATTGCTTGCCGCATGAGTACGGAGAAAAAATTAAATATCTGAAAGAAAACGTAAAAAACATAGATAAAGCCATTATCTCTGTGCATTGCCATAATGACTTAGGCTTAGCAACGGCAAATTCTGTCTATGGGCTAATGAATGGGGCAAGACAGGTAGAGTGTACGATTAACGGCATAGGTGAAAGAGCAGGAAATACCTCCTTGGAGGAGGTGGTCATGGTGCTAAAAACCCATCCATATTTAAACCTTCAAACCAACATCAATACCCAGCACTTAAATCCTATTAGCAAAATAGTTTCCCGTACTATGCGCATGCCCGTACAGCCTAATAAGGCTATCGTAGGTGCAAATGCTTTTGCTCACTCCTCTGGAATCCACCAAGACGGGGTACTGAAAAATAGAGAGAATTATGAAATCATAGACCCCGTGGAAGTAGGTGCGGGGGATAGCCAAATCGTACTGACGGCAAGAAGCGGAAGAGCCGCCTTAAATTTCCGATTAGAGAAACTGGGTATCAATTTGGGTAGAGAAGAGTTGAACGAAGCCTATGAAAGATTTTTGGTCTTAGCAGATAGTAAGAAAAATATCACGGACGCGGACTTAGAAGAATTAGTTGAAAAACAATTGGTATAGTCGTTTTTTATTGGTAGGTATAGAAAAGCCTGTTGATTTTCAATAGGTTTTTCTTTTTTTGATATACGTGATGCTTCTTTTAAAATAAAGTATGCGAATAATTGTTCTCCAAAATTGGACGCCACAATCGCCGATAGCATAGTTTCAAATTATAGCATGGATTTTGATTTATTATAAATATATTTTCACTATTTAAAGTTTCATCATTCAAGTAATGTAGTTGAAAGGAAAGAGCAATAAGGAATTACTGTTTTAGTGTTTTACTTTATCTAAGAAGCGTTTATGAAATATATTTTAAAATCCTTACTCCTAATTTTTACTTTGTGCTTAGCAGTTTGCTTAGCTTCGTCAAAATCATCTAACTACAATGAATCACGCATAAAGATTGTCAATAAAAGTTCATGGGCAATAGACCATATTTATTTTTCTCCTGTGGACAAAAATACTTGGGGCAAGGATATTTTAGGGAAAAATGAGGTCTTAGAACCAAATGAATCTATTACCGTGCTTGTAGATTGTGATATTTGGGACGTTAAATTTGTGGCAGCCGACGGGGCTGTATGCATAGTAGAAGACGTAGATATTTGTGAGATAGAAGGCGTATGGACTATAGATGACCTTGGGTGTGAATGAGAAAACTATTTGGCTTATTTATTTCTAAAAAAAACTTATGAGATATAGACTTTCAATGGTTCATCTCATAAGTTTTTGTATTTCAGTAAAAATTAGTTCAGTTCATCAATTTCTGCATGATTTCTTCTGCGTATAGCTTTTCTTGCTCTCCTGTAACCATGTTCTTAAAAGTCAATTTACCTATTTGCATTTCTTCAGACCCAATAAGTACAGCATAAGGAATACGGCGTTTGTTAGCATAATCCATTTGTTTTTTGATTTTCGTGGGTTCTGGATAGAGTTCTGCATGGATGTTAAAATCCCTCATTTTTCTCAATATAGGCATGGCATAGAGGAGATTTTCATGGTCAAAAGTAACTATTAAGACTTTGGTTTGATTGCCGCTTAGGTCAGGGAAAAGTTGTAATTCCTCTAACACATCATATATCCTATCCGCGCCAAAAGAAATACCTACCCCTGACATTCCTTTTAGCCCAAAAAAGCCTGTCAGGTCATCATAGCGACCTCCTCCCCCTATGCTTCCCATTTTTACGTTCTTAGCTTTTACTTCCAGAATACAGCCTGTGTAATAATTTAGCCCTCTGGCTAAGGAATAATCTATCTCTATTTGATTGACCGTCTCAATATTTTTAAGCAAGTGAAGCACGGTTCTGATTTCTTCTGCTCCTTTTTTCCCTATCTCATTCTCCTCAAAGAAATATTCTAAGTCATCAGCATTGAGGGAAATAAATTGTTTTATTTTCTCACAAGCTTGCACGCTTAGACCTTTCTCAACCAATTCTTTTTCTACTCCTTCCCATGCTATCTTGTCTAACTTATCAATCGCAATAGTTATATCTATCAATTTATCAGGTGCTTGTATTACTTCTGATAAGCCTTGTAATATTTTCCTATTATTGATTTTAATAGTAACGGGAATCCCCAATTTAGCAAAAACCTCATCATAGATTTGTATTAGCTCCGCTTCGCAGACCAAAGAATTTGTGCCTATCACATCGGCATCACATTGGTAAAACTCGCGGTATCGTCCGTGCTGAGGGCTATCCCCGCGCCATACAGGCTGGATTTGATAGCGTTTGAAAGGGAAAGCTATCTCGTTCTGGTGCATAACTACATAACGAGCAAAAGGTACGGTCAGGTCATAACGCAAACCTTTCTCAGAGATTTCATAAGTCAATTTTTTATAGTCAGTGAGCTGAGAGGCATTTTTTAGAAAATCACCAGAGTTGAGGATTTTGAAAAGTAAGCGGTCTCCTTCCTCTCCATACTTGCCCATAAGCGTGCTGAGGTTCTCTAAAGTAGGAGTTTCTATGGGCTGGAAGCCATATTTGACAAATACTTTTTTAATAGTATCAAAAATATAATATCTTTTGGCTAATACCTCAGCGTTAAAATCCCTTGTTCCTTTGGGAATACTTGGTTTTTGAGCAGACATTTTGAGCGATTTAAAGGATTGTCGATTTTTTACTTAGAAAGCAAGTGTCTTATGAAAAAGAAAACACAAGGAAAACCCCTGTGTTTTAAGTAACATAGTTTTATATTTAAGAAAGATTAGAAGGAGTCGTCCCAAGAATCTTCTTCTTCTTCTTCAAAATCATCCTCGAAGTCATCATCAAACTCATCATCATAAAAATCGCTATCATCAAACTCCTCGTCATCGAAGTCCTCATCGTCAAAGTCTTCGTCATCGAAGTCCTCATCGTCAAAGTCTTCGTCATCAAAGTCGTCATCGAAATCATCATCAAAATCGTCTTCATCATCAAAATCGTCCTCGTCTTTTGCATTTATGACACTAAGTATTTCAGAAGGGAAAATAAGGTCATTTTCTAAAAAAGCTAATGGAAGTTGGTCAGTGAGCATACTTGTTAATTCATCATTCACTGACTTATTTTCTACTTCTGAGGAAACAGAAATTATATTCTTACCAGTAGCAAGTATAGAGTTTAAGTAATTGATGCTCATTGTTTTAAAGAATATATTTTTACAATACAGTTTAGATAGGTTTTTGTATTAGATACCCAAAAGTAATAAAGTTTTCATTTAAAAAAATAAAAGAGAAAAAATTTTTCAAAAAAAACAAGCCTATAAGCCGAATTCTGTACTGCAATGCAGTTCTTATCATTTATCTTGACTTGTCGTCGCCGACAAGTTCATGCGACCTACCCGCCTACTTGGACGCGCAACCCTTCATTTCTTTCCCAAGAGAAAGAAAAACGCAGGCTTATTTGGTCTTGCAACCCATAAGGTTTACCTTGCCAAGTGCATCACTGCCCTTGCGGTGCGCTCTTACCGCACCTTTTCACCCTTACCTATGTCCTAAGACAAAGGCGGTATATTTTCTGTGGCACTTTCTGTCAGCTCTATCCAAGCTGCCTTCCTGTTAGGAAGTATGGTGCGCTGCGTTGTTCGGACTTTCCTCTTTTGCTGTATTGTGCAAAAGCGATAAGACGGCTTGTTTTTTACAAAAATACTTACTTTTTGCATAACAAATATATTTCTGCATTAAATTCCGTGAAATGAATATTTCTTTTCGCTTGCTGTACTTCTGCCATTGACTTACTATCTTAGCAAAAGTCTATTCTTTGAATTAGGTGATGATTCCAATTGTATGATGGTATTTTATCTACTGTTATCAATTTGATGAGAAAAGTGTTTTTTTGAATAAAAATCTGTGTTTATCAGCCAAATCCGTATTATCGGTGTTCTATTTTGGAACACTGATGAAACAGATTGTACCGATGAGAACGGATTTTTTTAAACACATAAAATTATCATACATTTGAAAGCACCACCTTGAATTAAAGCATACTTATTTATTTTATTTTTTAATTTTGCCCTGCCTAATCCAACAATCAAAATGAGAAACATTTTTGAGCATCTTTCAAATAAACCCTATTACTTACTCTTTTTATCTCTCAGCAGTGGGTTATTAGCGGGCTT
>NZ_FONY01000026.1 GCF_900113045.1 Thermoflexibacter ruber | reverse complement strand
GACTAAGAGGATTTCTAATATATTTGGCATTTTTTTAGGTTAATCGTGAGAAAATTCCCCTAAATAAATGCCATTTTTTTAATTTAATAAATTACACTCTTGGCGGTCATATTGTTATAAGAAAGGTATTTTCAAATGAATACTCAATCATAGCAAAAATGTGGAGAATTTGTTTTCAAAAAAAGTTTTATTTATAATAAATTGCATAAAAGAGTTTCATCATTTACTTTTGTGAAAATTTTTTAAAATAGGTGTTTTAGTCTTAGTAGTTTATTCAGGCGATTCCCTATTGTATTTCTATTTTACTTTGTTAGCAACACTTTAATATAAAATATGGCAAATATTGGTAAAATCACGCAGGTAATTGGTCCCGTTGTCGACGTGAGCTTCGAGGCTGAGGGTTCTAAATTGCCGAAAATTTTAGACGCTTTAGTGGTAAAGAAGGAAAATGGTCAAGAGGTAGTGTTGGAAACTCAGCAACACTTAGGCGAAGACCGAGTGCGTACTATTGCGATGGAAGGAACTGAGGGCTTGTTGAGAGGTATGGAAGTAGTGGACACAGGACAGCCAATCGCTGTGCCTATCGGTGAGGAAATCAGAGGTCGCTTATTCAACGTAGTAGGTGCCCCTATTGACGGGCTTCCTAAACCTGAGGTAAAAGTAAGCTATCCTATCCACAGACCTGCTCCTAAGTTTGAGGAACTTTCTACCAAAGCAGAAGTGCTTTATACGGGTATCAAAGTGATTGACTTGATAGAGCCTTATCTCAAAGGAGGTAAAATAGGTCTGTTTGGTGGTGCAGGGGTAGGAAAAACGGTTTTGATTCAAGAATTGATTAATAATATTGCGAAGGCGTATTCAGGCTTATCTGTATTTGCAGGGGTAGGCGAGCGTACGCGTGAAGGGAATGACCTGATGCGTGAAATGATTGAAGCGGGCATTATCAAGTACGGAGATAGCTTTAAACACTCTATGGAAGAAGGTCGCTGGGCGCTGGACTCTGTCAATATGGAAGAACTTAAAGGCTCAAACTTAACCATGGTGTTCGGTCAGATGAACGAACCTCCCGGAGCAAGGGCAAGAGTAGCCTTGACAGGTTTGACGGTAGCTGAGTATTTTAGAGATGGCGAAGGCGAAGGAAAAGGCAAAGACATTCTTTTCTTTATTGACAATATCTTCCGTTTCACCCAAGCTGGCTCAGAGGTGTCGGCTCTTTTAGGTCGTATGCCATCGGCAGTAGGTTATCAGCCAACTTTGGCAACAGAAATGGGTGCTATGCAAGAACGTATTACTTCTACAAAGAGAGGCTCTATTACCTCAGTACAAGCGATTTATGTGCCTGCTGATGACTTGACTGACCCTGCGCCAGCCACTACTTTTGCTCACTTGGACGCAACTACGGTATTGTCAAGAAAAATTGCTGAGTTGGGTATTTATCCTGCGGTGGACCCATTGGATTCTACTTCACGTATCTTGACTGCGGAGATTGTAGGTGATATGCACTACAATACCGCTCAGAGAGTAAAAGAAACATTACAAAGGTACAAAGAATTGCAGGACATCATTGCTATCTTGGGTATGGACGAGCTTTCTGAAGATGATAAAATGGTGGTACACAGAGCAAGACGTGTTCAGCGTTTCCTCTCGCAACCATTCCACGTAGCAGAACAGTTTACAGGCTTGAAAGGAGAGCTGGTGGACATCAAAGATACTATTAAAGGCTTCAATATGATTATGGACGGCGAACTCGACCACTTACCTGAGGCGGCGTTCAACTTGGTAGGTACTATTGAGCAAGCCATAGCCAAAGGTGAAAAACTCATGGCAGAAGCGAATAAGTAATTTTTTTAAAATGATGAATTATGAATGATGAATTATAACTTTTGTCATTCATAATTTATAATTCATAAATTATAATTAAGAAATATCATGTTCTTAGAAATCATAACTCCCGATGCCAAAGTGTTTGAGGGTGAAGTAGATGCGGTCAAAGTGCCGAGCATTAGTGGTGAGTTTGAGGTACTCAATAACCACGCAGCTATCGTGAGTGCCTTGGGTACAGGTACGGTCAGAGTAGCTGATAAAAGCGGAAAGCACTTTTTTAATATTGACTCAGGCGTAATAGAGGTACTGAAAAACAAGGTAGTGATTTTGGCTGAGTCAGTTTCCCAACAGTAAAATTTACTATTTAAATAAAAAGCTAAACTATTCCATTAGTTTAGCTTTTTACTTTATAAACCTATTTGTTTTAGCTAAGCCTCTACTAACTCTTTCTTTTCCATTCTCTTACGCTCGTTCTCATCTAAGAAAATCTTACGCATACGAATTGCTTTTGGCGTAACCTCTACGTATTCATCTTTTTGGATATATTCTAAGGCTTCTTCCAAAGAAAATTGTTTTTTAGGTGCGATTTTCACGTTGTCGTCAGAGCCAGAAGCACGCATATTGGTTAGCTTTTTGCCTTTTAATACGTTCACTACCAAGTCATTCTGACGGTTATGCTCACCAATCACCTGCCCCATATAGATTTCTTCTCCAGGGTCTATAAAGAAAACACCTCTGTCTTGTAACTTATCTATTGCATAAGCTGTTGCCTCTCCTTGCTCTCCCGAAATCAAAGAACCATTGATGCGTTCAGGAATATTTCCTCTAAAAGGCTCGTATCCTTTCAAGCGGTGCGTCATGATAGCCTCTCCCGCAGAAACAGTTAAGATATTGTTTCTCAATCCAATTAGACCGCGAGAAGGAATACTAAACTCCATGTGAATCAAATCTCCTTTTGGCTCCATCACCAGCATTTCACCTTTACGCTGACTAACCAAATCTATGACCTTGCTTGAACTTTCTTGTGGGCAATCCACCACCAAAGTTTCAATAGGCTCGCAACGCTCTCCGTCTATCTCTTTAAAAACTACTTGAGGCTGACCTACTTGGAGTTCGTACCCTTCTCTACGCATAGTTTCTATCAAAATAGACAAATGCAAAATTCCGCGCCCAAAAACAATAAATTTATCTTCAGTGTCGGTAGGTTGCAGACGCATAGCCAAATTTTTCTCCAATTCTTTCATCAATCTATCTCTGAGGTGGCGAGAGGTTACGTATTTGCCATCTCTACCAAAGAAAGGGGAGTTATTAATAGCAAAAAGCATACTCATCGTAGGCTCGTCAATAGGAATGCGGTTGAGGGGCTCTGGATTTTCTGCATCAGCAATAGTATCTCCAATCTCGAAATCATCAATGCCTACTACCGCACAAATATCACCAGCCCTTACTTCGCTTACTTTGAGCTTGCCAAGTCCGTCAAATATATGTAGTTCTTTGATTTTAGCTTTTTTAAATACATTATCTTTCTTGCAAAGTGTAACTTGCATTCCTTCTTTGAGTGTACCTCTGAATACCCTCCCAATGGCAATTCTGCCTACAAAAGTCGAGAAGTCCAAAGAAGTAATTTGCATTTGAGGGGTACCTTCTATGTAAGGGGCGGGAGGGATCACCTCTACAATCGTATCTAATAAGGCAAAAATATCTTCTGTCTTTTCTTTCCAATCATAGCTCATCCATCCGTGCTTAGAAGAACCGTACAAGGTTTTAAAATCTAACTGTTCTTCAGTAGCGTCTAAGTTGAACATGAGGTCAAAAACAGCCTCATGTACCTCATCAGGGCGACAGTTTTCCTTATCTACTTTATTAATTACTACTACGGGCTTCAAGCCCAAAGCCAAAGCCTTGCTCAGTACAAAGCGAGTTTGGGGCATAGGTCCTTCAAAAGCATCAACTAAAAGCAATACACCGTCAGCCATTTTGAGTACTCGCTCTACTTCCCCGCCGAAATCAGCGTGTCCTGGGGTATCTATAATGTTGATTTTTACATCTTTGTAACGAACAGATACATTTTTAGATACAATGGTAATTCCTCTTTCTCTTTCCAACTCATTGTTGTCCAAAATCAACTCACCTGTTTCCTGATGCGACTTGAATACCTGACAAGCATGGATAATCTTATCCACTAAGGTTGTCTTTCCATGGTCGACGTGGGCAATAATTGCCACATTTCTGATGCTATTCATTGTTTTTCAAATAATTATGAATCCTTCTATTTAAAAGGAATTGAATCGAGGTGCAAAGATAGCACTTTTTACTTAAAAAAGCATTTTTGGAAGTGAATAAATTATGAATTTGAAAAAGCCTTGTTGAGTTCTTTTTTGGCATTTTCATAATCTTTTGGCTCGTTGGCGTTGGTAAGAGCCTTTTTATCAGGGACTTTAATGAGGTGAATCTCTGAGTTTATCAGTACTTTTCTGGGACATGAGTAGCCTTGACTTACAAACTGATAAAGCGTAAGATAACTTTTGGGCTCCCATATCGCTACCAAAGGTTCTGGAAACTGCTCTTGGCTGTCCAGAAACGCTGTAGCAATTTTAGCGGGATTGCGATTTTTTATTAAAAAGTCTATAGTATTTTTGTCTATAAAAGGCAAATCACAAGCTACTACCAGCCATGCCCGCTCTGGCTGGCTCATCATGGCAGACAAAATACCCCCCATAGGTCCCAAATTGAGGAATCTATCTTCTATTTTATTTGTATTTTCTTCTGAAAACTGTTCTGCCCTACCAGAATAATATACTTCCTCACAAAAACCAGAAAGTAAATCATATACGTATTCTCTTTGAGGTTTTCCATGATAGTCCAACATTCCCTTGTCTTTGCCCATACGGGTACTTTTCCCTCCCATCAGTACTAATCCATTCAATTTGGGTAGATTGGCGTGCATAAAATCCTCTACAAAAGCGATGATATGCTCTTTTTGATTATAGTAAAAAGTAGGCAAATCTTGCTTCTCGTTGAGTTCCTCGGCTATGTAAATTTGATGAGAGGTAGAGAAATGGTTAGCATTGACAAGTACTAAATCCTGTTCGTTAAACAAAGTCTTTCGGAAGAACTCATTGGGGAAATTGGGGACATTGTACTGAATAGATTGCCCTTGGAAAGCAAATTGGACGTTGATGATGTCCTGAGAAAAACTGCTCAAGCGAATACTGCGTTGGTCTATGAGGGCTATTTTGTATTTTTTGGCAAGGGCAAGCATGATAGCCTCCATGACTTGTCGTACAGTATCATCATTTTTTGCTTTGATTCCGATTTCATTTTTGCCAAATGCTCCCCAACTTTTTCTTGCTAACTTAGAGGTTTTGTCTTGATTACAGCAGTCGCCCATAGATTATCGAAGTTTATCATTGATTTTAGAAAGTAAATATAGCGAATTTTTTATTTTTGCTCTTTATTGATAATTTTTCTCCAAACAAAAAATAACTCATTGTTTACTAATTCTTTAAAATAAACTAATGAAAACTAACCTACTTGCCAAACATCGCTTGACTGATACTTTTCTCAATAAAAAAAATATTTTGAATATCTATTTTACGGCGGGTTTTCCTTCGCTCCATGATGCGGTACGCATTATCAAAACTTTACAAAAAGCGGGGGCAGACATCATAGAAATAGGTATGCCCTTTTCTGACCCCTTGGCAGACGGAGAAACTATACAAAAAAGCAGTCAGCAAGCCATTGACAATGGTATGACCTTAAAGCTACTTTTTGAGCAGTTGCAAGGGATTAGAAATGAGGTAGATATTCCTTTGTTACTCATGGGCTACCTGAATACGGTGCTTCAATTTGGGGTAGAAAATTTTTGTAAAAAATGCCATGAGGTAGGCATAGACGGCATTATTCTGCCTGATTTACCTATGCAAGAATACATAGAAGAATACAAAGAACTCTTTGAAAATCATGGACTTGTAAATATATTTTTGATTACCCCGCAAACCTCCGAGCAGAGAATCAGGCAGATAGATGAGCAGTCCAAAGGGTTTATTTACGTAGTTTCTACAGCCAGCACGACAGGGACAAAAGAAGGTACAAGCAAAGAGCAAATCCCTTACTTTGAAAAAATAAAAGGTATGCATCTAAAAACTCCCCAACTCATCGGTTTTGGTATCTCTGACAAGCAAAGTTTTGAAGTAGCTACCCGATATGCTCACGGGGCGATTATAGGCAGTGCCTTTATCAAAATGCTTTCACAAAGTACAGATATAGAAAAAGATATAATTGATTTTGTTGCAAAAATAAAATAATACGACTCGTTTTTGACCTTTGGCAGACATTCATCAGATATTAAAACAATATTGGGGGTACGCACAGTTTAGACCTTTGCAGGAAGAGATTATCAAAGCAGTCTTGGCAAAAAAAGAGGTGCTTGCGTTACTTCCCACAGGCGGAGGCAAGTCCGTTTGTTTCCAAGTTCCTGCCTTAGCTATGGAAGGGCTTTGTTTGGTGATTTCTCCTTTGATTGCTCTGATGAAAGACCAAGTAGAGCAGTTACAAAAACGCGGGATTCTCGCCAAAGCTATTTTCTCGGGTATGACCCCTCGCGAAATAGACCTCGCCTTAGATGCTTGCGTTTATGGCAAGGTTAAGTTTTTATATATTTCACCTGAACGGCTCAAAACAGAAATTTTCAAAGTAAGGGCTAAAAAGATGAAAATAAGCCTATTAGCAATTGACGAGGCGCACTGCATTTCCCAATGGGGATATGATTTTCGCCCTCCTTATTTAGAAATTGCTGAGTTTAGAAAAATTTTTCCTGCTGTCCCTTGCATTGCTTTAACCGCTACAGCTACCAAAGAGGTCAAAATAGATATTCAAGAAAAGCTACAATTTGATAAAAAAAATACGCTTGTTTTTCAAAAGAGCTTTGCCAGACCTAACCTTTCTTATTCATGTCTTTATGAAGAAAATAAAGAAAACCGCTTGTTGAAAATTTTGCAAAATGTGAAGGGAAGCGCAGTAGTATATGTGCAGAGTCGTAGGAAAACCAAAAATGTGGCAGACTTTTTAGTGAAAAATAAGATTAGTGCCGATTTTTACCATGCAGGACTAAGCCATGAGGAGAGAAATAGCAAGCAGGAAAATTGGATAAAAAATAAAATTAGGGTCATTGTCGCTACGAATGCCTTTGGCATGGGCATAGACAAACCTGATGTAAGGGTTGTGGTGCATTTGGATTTGCCTACGAGCTTGGAAGCCTACTACCAAGAGGCAGGCAGAGCAGGGAGAGATGAAAAAAAAGCCTATGGAGTTATTCTTTATAATCAAGCAGATATAGAAGATTTGAAGGGAAAAATTAAGCAAACTTTTCCTTCCTTAGAGGTCATCAAAAATGTTTATCAGCGATTGGCAAACTATTATAAAATGGCGGTAGGTAGCGGCGAGATGAGCAGTTTTGACTTTGATTTGGAGGACTTTGTACGAAGTTTTCCTAAAACAGAAAACAAGTCTTTGGATTATCTTTCTATTCACTATGCCCTCAAAGAATTGGAAAATCAGGGATTTATCTTACTCAATGAGGCGGTAAACAAACCTTCTCAAATTGTATTTTTGGTAGATAATACTAAACTGTATGAATTTCAAATTGCCAATGCAAGTTTAGACTTTTTTGTCAAACTACTGTTGAGAATGTATGGGGGTGAGTTGTTCTCTAATTATACCAAGATTTCTGAGAAAATGATTGCAAAAAAAATCAATACAGATGAGCAGACCGTAGCCAATCATCTGTTTTTCTTACAGAAAAGTAATATTATTGACTATAGCCCTCAGAAAGAAAAACCACAGCTAATCTTTCTAAAACCACGCTATAACGCACCAGATTTGCCTTTTGATAGCAAAAGCTATCAAACTCGCCAAGCAAGGGAAGAAGCAAAAATTAGTGCGATGCTTCACTATGTTCAGCATGAAAAACGCTGTCGTACGCAGTTGCTTTTAGAATATTTTGACGAGATAAGTGACCAAACTTGTGGAGTATGTGATACTTGCTTAAAAAACAAAAAAACCAACCAACCTCATGCCACCAATGAGTCTGCTCAGGAATATATCCAACAGGTTTTAGACGCACTTAAATATACCTCTATGAATGTAAATGACTTGGTAGAAGCAGTTTCTCCTCTCGATGTCAAAGTATTTTTAAGTCAAGTACAAAAAATGGTCGCTTCAGGTGAACTCCGATATAACGATAAAGGCGATTTGGAAATATCTAAAAACAAATAAGAGAAACACAAGAAATAGCCCCATATTTCTACTATTTGCCTAAGGAGTTGATTGATGTAGGGTTCTCGGTGTAGTAGTTAGGGCGAACAGCTTGAATAAAAACATTTTGCCAATGATAGTGATAAAAATTGTCCTCAACTACTCCTCGCGTAGCAGAGGCGTGTACAAAAAGTACTTTTTTAGGGTGGATAACTTCTGTAACAATCCCTACATGAGTAATATGAAAACTCTCTTTGCTTGCTCCAAAGAAAACTAAGTCACCTACTTGTAATTCTTCTTTTTCAATAATTTTGCCTTGATTGGCTTGGTCTTCGGGGGTACGCCCTGTCTTGATATTGATAGTTTCTAAACAAGCATAAACCAAACCAGAACAATCAATTCCTTGTGCAGAAATGCCTCCTCTTAGGTATTTTGTACTGATAAAACTGCGTGCTTTTTCTACTACTTTCCGTATATTTGCCTTATAGATAGCATATTCATTGGCTATTCTGTCTATTTCTGCATTGTTGATTTGTATAGGTAGGGCAAGTAAGGGTGCTTTTTCTTTGCTCACTTCGGTCAGAGTACTCTGAGGTTGGGCAGGCAGGTATAGGTGAGCATAATTTTTCTTGCCGCACGACGACAAGACAATAAGCATAAAAGTAGAAAGTAAAAAAATATGCACAATAGTTTTGATGGCGAGCTTCAAAAGCATAAATTTCATATATTTGAATGGCTATCTTTGAGAGCAAAAATATAGATAAGAAGGATTATTTCCTTAAAAGTTGTAAAATAGTTCTAAAAATTTATGTCAAAAAACAAATCTAAAAATAGAGAGGGGGTAGTTTACAGTACCGACCCTGATTTTTCATACGAGGAGGATAAAGAGAACGAAGTAGAAACGTCGCCTCCAGCCCAGCAAAAACTCATCATTTCCTTAGACAAAAAAGGAAGGGCAGGGAAGGTTGTTACCTTGATTACTGGCTTTGTAGGGACAGAGGAAGATATAGAAGGGCTATGCAAGAAACTGAAAAATAAATGTGGTACGGGCGGAAGTACTAAAGACGGAGAAATCCTTATTCAAGGAGATTTTAGAGAAAAAATTATGGCTCTGCTCGCTGCGGAAGGATACAAAGTGAAGAAGTCAGGAGGGTAACAACAAAA
Source organism: Thermoflexibacter ruber (assembly GCF_900113045.1). Taxonomy (GTDB): domain Bacteria; phylum Bacteroidota; class Bacteroidia; order Cytophagales; family Thermoflexibacteraceae; genus Thermoflexibacter; species Thermoflexibacter ruber. Next base: position 73,252 of record NZ_FONY01000026.1, on the reverse strand, counting down.
TATTTATTTATTAGGATTAAACTAATTTTATTCATAAAAAAATTTTAACTTTCATATACTCATGGTATTGCGATTTACCACCTTATTGTTATTGCTTTTCACTTTTCATGGATTGCTCGCACAAGAAGCCAAGAAAAGTGAAGCATTTATCAAAGGAGAGCAATTTTTTAAAGAGAAAAAATATGCTAATGCGCTTACGAAGTTTGAGGAGGCAATAGCAAAAGATAATTTGAATACAGAGGCAATTTATTACGCCGCCATCTGTTATTTACAATTGGACGTTCCAGAGTCCGCCTACGAGTATTTTAAACTCATTGACGTCAATAAGACCGACAAACTCAAAGATTTTGAGTATTGGTATGCTAAATCAGCTTACTATCACAATGATGTAAAAGAGGCTAATGACTTCATCAACAAATATTTAAAAGGTATAGGAATAAAAAAATACCAAAAAGAGGCTACTGAACTTGCCAAAACCTGTCAGCTACTATTAGCTGCCAAAGATAGCCTCACAATGAGCTATGTAATAGAACCTTTTGGCGAACAAATCAATACCAGTGCCATAGAAACAGGCATTGTGGTAAGTAAAGAAATCAGGAAACTTTTTTTTAATCGCCAAAATAAAGACTTTAACCTGAAAAAAGAAGGCGAACAGATGCCTACCCAAGTGCAACTATTTTATTCTGAAATGGAGAAAAACGATACTTGGACAAGTCCTACCCTACAAAAAGTCGTTATGGACAGGTCAAATCAGCAAAATCTCTTTCCTACACAAATCCCTTTGCCCTTAGCGACTGATTTTTCTCTCTGCCAAATCATAGAAGAAAATCGGCGAATATTAGTTTGCCAAAATGATGACCTAAAACTCATGGATTGGACAGGTAACGAGTGGAAAATTGTGAATAATTTGGAAGGTCTGAATACTGCCAAAATTGAGAAAGGTGGATTTATGTATGATTACGGTAATAAAATGATTATCTCGGCAGAATCAAGCAGGGGAGATTTAGACTTGTTTTTGGCAAGCCTTCGCAGAGATGGTACCTGGGGCATAGACAAGTCCATAGATGCGGTAAATACCCCCTACGATGAGGTTACACCTTTCCTGTCCAATGACGGAAAAGTACTGTATTTCAGTTCTAAAGGTCATAACTCTATTGGTGGATACGATATTTTCAAATCGGAATATGACTCTGCACGACAAACTTGGCAAAAACCTATCAATATGGGTATGCCTATCAATTCGGTAGGGAATGATTGGCAGTTTTCTTTGTATGATGAATTAGGCTTTTTTGTTTCTGACCGCGTGGGAGGCATGGGGCGAGACGATTTGTATCGAGTCTATACTTTTGATAAAATTCGCATGAGTGGCAAAGTGTATAATCGTTCTACTAATCAAGTACAGCCTAACTGCTTGCTCAAATTTATCACAGATGGAAAAGTTATTGAGTCGGTTTCAGAAACGAATGGAAGCTACAAAGTAGATTTGCCTTTTCATAAGTCTTTGGAAGTCAAAGTATATCATGGAGAGCGAATCATGTATGAGGAGAATCTGAAACTCAACGTCAATCCACGCCGCCCTCGTTACCTCAATCGCAATTATTACATAGACGAAGCGATAGGAATGACTACCAGCAGTAATAGGTCAGCAACTTATATCTCTGGCAACGTGAAAGACAAAAAAACAAAAAAGCATCTTTCCAGTGTGGTAAAGTTGATAAATGCTCAAAACAATCAAGTCATTAAGACGACTACTACTGATGCCAATGGAAATTTTAACTTTTTTATTAGTGATAAAGAGGAGCAGTATGTTGTGGAAGCCAACGCCAAAGGCTACATCTACCAATGGCAGGAAATAGAAAACCTTAATCCAGAAGACAACAAGAAGATAGAAATGTTGCTTTCTGCTATTGAGCCTAAGGCACGCTTTACTTTGCGAAACATTACTTTTGAAACCAACTCAGATGTCCTCCAACTTTCTTCTTTGACCGAGTTGGACAAAGTATATGAGTTTATGATGGAAAATAGCAAAATAAAGGTCGAGATTTCGGGACACACGGACAACATTGGTGATGAAGGCATGAATAGAAACCTGTCGGAACGTCGCGCTGCTTCTGTAGTACGTTACTTAGTAGGCAAGGGCATAGAGCGTAGTCGAGTGCTTCCCAAAGGATATGGCTCCACGCGTCCTGTGGCTTCAAATGAGTATGAAAAAGGAGGAAGAGAATTAAACAGGCGTATAGAGGTAATGATTATTGAGTAAGATAAATCTCACTTTTTATCAAAATAAGGAAAAATTTTATAAAAAGTATTGAAAACAAATAAAAACAAGTATTTTTACTTGCTTATATCTACAAAATATAAGAGTACGAAATGCCTGTTTCATAATAATGTTCTCTTGTTAATTTTTATAAAAATCTGAAAACTATATAAACATTTGATTATGAGCAAAATATGGCTTATTGCTGAAAGAGAGTTTATGACCAGAGTACGTAAACGCTCCTTTATCATTATGTCTATCTTAGGTCCTATCCTATTTGCCGCTTTGATAGTAGTACCTGTTTGGATAGGCAAGGAAAGCGTTGAATCGATTACGATAGAAGTCGTAGATGAAAGCAAGCTATTTGAGAATAAACTCAAAGAAAGCGAAAATCTCAAATTTATTTATTCCAACCTATCCATAGACGAGGCAAAGAAAAATTTTAACGAACCTGCATCTAAGAACGAAGAGCGCACAATAGACGGTATTTTGTATATTCCTGCTATCAATTTAGAAACTCCCAAAGGAATTATTTATTTTTCTGAGAAAAGCCTCTCAGCCTCTACACAAAATGATATTGAAAAAACTTTGGCTCAGGAAATCGAGAATCAGAAGCTACTGCGCTCTGGCATAGATAAAAATGTTTTAGAGAGTATCAGAACCAAAGTAAATATCTCCACTATCAATCTTAGCCAACAAGGAGAGAAGAAAAGTAGCTCGCTGGCGGCTACCTTAGTGGGTTATATCGCTGCATTTTTGATTTATATGTTTATCTTCCTTTATGGTTCTCAAGTAATGCGTGGAGTGATTGAGGAGAAAACCAATAGGATAGTCGAGGTAATCATTTCTTCTATCAAGCCTTTTGAACTCATGATGGGCAAAATCTTAGGTATTGCAGGGGTAGCTCTTACCCAATTTTTGATTTGGGTAGTACTTTCTATGGTAGTTACTACCGTAGTTTCCAGCGTCTTTAACTTAGATGCTACCTCCAGCCAAGCAATGATAAGCCCAGAAGCCCAGATACCCGAAGAACTCCAAAAAAGCAACCCCGCAGGAGAAATTTGGGGGGAGATATTTAGCTTAAATATTCCTCTTATCGTGATTGCTTTTGGTTTTTACTTTCTCTTTGGTTATCTGATGTATGGGGCATTATTTGGAGCGATAGGCTCAGCAGTGGACAATGAAACGGACTCCCAGCAGTTGATATTTCCCGTTACTATCCCGCTGATTATCTCCATCGTCATGATTTCGGCAGTACTGAACAATCCTAATGGTGCGTTAGCATTTTGGTTTTCTATCATTCCTCTCACCTCACCCGTCATTATGATGGTTCGTTTGCCCTTCATTGGCTTTAGCTGGGAGTTAATTTTATCTATGGGCTTACTTTTTGTCGGGTTTGTAGGGGCTACTTGGGTAGCAGGACGCATTTATAGAGTAGGTATCCTGATGTACGGTAAAAAACCCTCTTTCAAAGAATTAGGCAAATGGCTTTTCTATAAAATTTGAAAAAATAGAGAATTAAACTATTTTAAGGATAAACCTTTGCCAAGTAATAAAACTTGCAAAGGTTTATGTTTTTTATTGCACCTATTAGCTGCTCTCCTTCCTAAGATTTCCACCTTTTAAAAGCCTTCCTTTTTTATTTAACAAAAATCAATATTAAATTAAAAATTTAAGTTATATTTTTTAATGTAATAAAAATCATTGTTTTATCTTTACTAAGTTAAAGCATTACTTTAACTTCAAACCTAAACTACTCATTCTCAAAGGGCAAAAAAAAGAGGTAAAACCACTCATTTTTTAAAAATTTTAATAAAAAGTGGAAAAAAGTGGGAAAAAGTGGTTGATTTTTTGATTTAAATTATTATGTTTGTGTTTAGTAATATAACGGTAGTGTATTCAAGTAATACTTTCAATAAGTCTTGATTAACTGCTATTTTACTGAAAGTTGGAATACTGTAAAAACGCATGATATTCTACCACAAAAACACTCAAATCTCACTAATAAAAATACTTTGTGTCTCTTAGTGGTAGAAAAAAGAAAATAGTAACTCATAACTAAAAATTCATCACTTTTCAAGATGTTTTTCTCAGGAGAATACGAAGCTACCCTCGATGCGAAGGGCAGATTGGTGCTACCCACCAAGCTGAAAGCAGCTTTGCCTCCTGAAACAGGAGATAACATCGTGCTAATGAGGGGGTTTGAACCTTGCTTGGTTTTATACCCCTACTCTGAATGGAAAAAAGTGTTTGACAAGGTAGCAGGACTAAATGAGTTTAATGAAGAATACAGGAACTTCCAACGTAACTTTTTGAGAGGGAATACAGAGTTGGAACTTGACGGAAACGGGCGTTTTATCGTCCCCAAAAGTATGATGAAGTTTGCCAGCATAGAGAAAGACGTGATTTTGGTGGGGCTTGGCAACCGCATAGAGATTTGGAATCCAGAAAGTTATGAGAATTTCTTAATCAAAGACCAGCAGGAGTTTTCTCAAATGGCTCAGAAAGTTTTAGGAAACTGACAGAATAACTAATGACGAATTAATAATTACTAATCGCTTGTTAGTGAAGTATTTGCAAATATAAAAACAGATAAATGTAATTAGTCATTAATCATTAGTAATTAAAAAAATGTACCACATACCTGTTTTATTAAAAGAGAGCATAGAAGGACTGACAATAAAGCCCGATGGCGTGTATGTGGATTTGACTTTTGGTGGTGGTGGGCATAGCAAGGAGATTCTGAGGCACTTAGACAAGGGAAAATTGTTTGCTTTTGACCAAGATGATGACGCAGAGGCAAATGCACGAAATAAAGATAATCCGTTCTTTGACAATCCGAAATTTCAATTTATCAAGGCGAATTTTAGATATTTGAAAAAGTACCTCAAACTCTACAAAATCAGTCAAGTAGATGGGATTTTGGCAGATTTGGGGATTTCTTCGCACCAAATAGACGAAGCAAGCAGAGGGTTTTCTACTCGCTTTGATGGAGCATTGGATATGCGAATGAATCAGCAGCAAGATTTCTCAGCCAAAGACCTGATAGCCAAGTATTCTGAAAAGGACTTACATAGGATTTTGGGAATGTACGGCGAGATAAAAAATGCAAGAACTCTGGCGCAGGCAATTGTGACAGAGCGCATTAAGAAAGAGATAGTATCTACCCAAGATTTGAAAAATATCTTGCAAAGGTACGCACCCAGAGGCGCAGAGTTCAAATACTTCGCCCAAGTGTTCCAAGCCTTGCGAATAGAGGTAAACGAAGAAATGAAAGCCTTAGAGGAGATGCTGGTGCAAAGTGCTGAAATACTGAAAGTTGGGGGGAGATTAGTAGTCATTTCTTATCATTCTTTGGAAGATAGGTTAGTAAAAAATTATATAGGCAAAGGAAAATTTCATGGAGAAGTAGAAAAAGACTTTTATGGCAACGAAATCAAGCCCTTAGAAGCTGTAAACCGCAAGCCCATAGAAGCAAGCGAGGAGGAAATCAAAGCCAATCCGAGAGCGAGAAGTGGGAAACTGAGAATAGCAGAGAAATTATGAATGATTAATTACAAATTAAATACAGAATTAGAAATCTGGAATTAAAAATAATTGAAATACAAATCATTAGAAATTTAAAAAATTCCGTTAGCAATTCCATTATTTAGAAACGAAGCAGATGAATTTTTAAGTGAAATATCAAGTTTTAATAAGTATAATAAAGTCAAAGTTAAAACCAATTAATAATATGATTACCAATAATTTATTATTAGAAAGAATTACGATTGACCCTGAAATATGTCATGGGAAACCATGTATCAGGGGCATGAGGTGGCCTGTGGAAGTAATTTTTGATATGCTTTCTTCTGAAATGACAGTCGCAGATATTTTAGAAGACCACCCCGAATTAGAGAAACAAGATATTTTGGCGTGTTTGCATTATGCAAAATTATTAATGTCAGGTATGACCATCAAAACATTTAAAATGGCGGCATAATGAAAATACTTTGTGATGTGCATATCGCTTATAAATTAGTAAATTTTTTGATTTCCAAAGGAATAGAAGCGACACACGTAAACGATATTTTAGATAGTTGGTTTACCAAAGATAGTAAAATAGCAGAATTTGTAGATAATAATAATTACACTTTGATAAGTAAAGATGCCGATTTTAAAGAGAGTTATTTATTGAGAAATACACCTCAAAAACTAATTAAAGTGAATTTAGGTAATATTTCTAATAAGGAATTGATACAAATTTTTGAGGAAAATCTATCTACTTTTCAAACTTACATGGACAGTGGGAAATGTATGATAGAAATAAATAATGATAGCATTGTGATTACAAAAGACAACTTATAACTTATGATTCACTTGTATTTCATTCATAATTAATAATTAATAACTCATAATCAAATATGTACGCAAATATTCCAAAATCGCAGTTAAAAGAGGAAAAAAAGTTTCAGTTTAATTCAGAAGGCTTGAAACTAAACCTCGATTGGAGAACTTGGAAGTTCACCAACAAAATGTATGGGTACATTATGCTCACTGCAGTATGTGGGGTAGTTTACATTGCTAACGTACATTATGCAGAAAGAAATATTCGTAAAATCAATAAGTTACAAAAAGAAGTAGAGCTACTAAGAACAGATTATACCAATATGAAGGCAACTTTGATTTTGCAGGGCAAGCGCAGTGTGATTCGCCAAAAAGTGAGCGGTTTTGGATTGATAGAGAATGAAAAACCTGTGTATAAGGTGATTAAAAATAATGACTAATTACTAATGAGTAATTACTATCAATATCGTTTTGTTTTAAATATATCCTTTTACAATATAAACCATTCATTACGAATAACTTGACTATATAAAATTAGTCATTTTAATTAGTAATTAATAAACTTAACCGAAATTTAACCTTGGGCATTCGTGAATCCATATTGTTGCGTGTCCGTATCGCTTTTTTGCTCATGTCGGCTTTTGGCTTGGCAGTCTTAGGTAGAATTTTTTACCTGCAAGTCATGGAAGGGGACTATTGGGCGAAGAAGGAAAAAGAAAACGGATTGGAATACAGAGTCATCAAAGCCAATAGAGGCAATATCTTGGCTGATGACGGTACGCTGTTGGTTACTTCCCTGCCTTTCTACAAGGTAGCGATTGACCCTATGCTGGCAACGGACAATATTTTTGATACAGGAGTGGACTCCTTGGGTATCTTGTTGGCTACGATTTTTAAGGATAAAAATGCGGCAGACTTGACCAAAGAGTTACGATTGGCGCGCTTGGAAAAAAGGCGTTATAAGCTGATTTCCAAAGAACTGATAGACTATCATACAAAAAAGAAAATAGAAACTTTCCCTATTTTCCGAGAGGGCTTCAAAGGAGGAGGCATTTTTGAGAAAACAGAAAAGCGTTACAAACTTTTTGATGAGTTGGCAAGGCGAACCTTAGGTTTTGTAACTTACGATTCAACAGGAGAGGTAAGAGGAAAAGGCTTAGAATATAGTTTTAATAAGGTTTTAGGTGGCACAGACGGACAGGCAATTTTCCAGAAAATAGTAGGCGAACAGTGGAAACCCGTCAATGATGGTTCTTATATTCGTCCAGAGGACGGGATTGACATAGAAACCACGCTAAATGTTGATTTGCAAGAGAAAACAGAAGATGCCCTTCGCAAAGCCCTTTTACAACACAAAGCTAAGTTTGGCACAGCAATCCTAATGGAGGTAGAAACTGGGGAAATCAAGGCAATGGCAAATTTGGGGCGAAACGAAAAGGGAGAATATACTGAAAACAACAATTACGCTTTAAATTTGGCAGAGCCAGGGTCGACTTTTAAAATTTTTACTATGACAGCTTTGTTAGAAGAGGCTGACGGCGAGCTAAATTTGAACGATACCGTAGAAACAGGCAATGGAACGTACCAATTTTTTGAAAATGCAGTGATGACCGACCCCCGCAAAGGTGGGCATGGAAAAATTAACGTACAACAGGTTTTTGAACGTTCTTCTAATATTGGTATTTCTAAATTAGTTTTCAAATATTTCCGTAAAGAGCCTCAAAAGTTCTTAGACTATATGGCAAAGTTTGGACTAATGCAAGCCACTGATTTTCAATTGGTAGGGGAAAATAAGCCTTATATCAAAACCTTGACCGACCCTACTTGGAGTGGAGCTACACTCCCTTGGATGTCGGTAGGTTACGAAACCAAATTGACCCCCTTGCATACCTTGATGTTTTGCAATGCTCTTGCCAACAAAGGCAAACTGATGCAACCCATTTTAGTACGCAGGACACTTTACGCTAACAATACGATTGATGAATTTACCCCTAAAATTTTAAACAAGAAAATCTGCTCTGACTATACCTTGGAAGTCATGCGAAAACTCATGGAAGGTGTAGTAGAAAGAGGAACAGCCAACCACATCAAAGGCGCGCCCTACAAGATTGCAGGAAAGACAGGAACAGCGGAAAAAGTTGAGAATAAGGAATATACAGAAAGACACTATACCTCTTTTGTAGGTTATTTTCCTTCTGACAAGCCAAAGTATTCTTGCATAGTAGTCATAGACGACCCGATAGAAGCAGGGCGTTATGGAGGGGTAGTAGCGGCACCAGTGTTCAGAGAAATTGCAGATTTTGCCTACAAGCACTACATAGAGGAAAACGTCATGGAATTGGGCGAAAAAGTAAGTGATTTTCCTGTGGTAAAATCAGGTAATCACCAAGAATTGAGGTACTTGTGTAATGAGTTAGGCTTGTTCAATCTTTCTTATACCAAAGAAGATTGGGTACATGGTAGGCTCAGAGGCGACACGCTGAAGTGGGTAGCCAATCCTGTCAAGGGCGCAACCGTTCCTTCTGTGGTAGGTATGAGCTTAAGAGATGCTATCTTTTTGTTAGAAAATAAGGGCTTGAAAGTGAGTTTCTCGGGAAAAGGAAAAGTGCTAACACAGTCCTTAGCAATAGGAGCAAGATTGCAAAAAGGACAGAAAATACATTTGAGGTTGGGGTAAGAAAATCTGGAACAAAAAGTTTTAAAAATCAAATTTCAAATTAAGAATAGTAATTCACTTTTGCTTTCAACAATAATTCATTATTAATCATTAAACACTTAACAGTATGAGAAAAATAATTGGTTTTCTTTTATGTATCTTATTGAATTTCACTGCTTTTGCAAGCGCAACAAATCCTGAAACAGTAGCGGCACAGCAAAAGCTGGAAAGCATTGTGAACGGTACTTATCAAGCCCAAAATGCCAAAGAGCAAAAAGCGATTAATAAGTTTAAAAGTAAACTTGCTAAAATAAGCAAAAAAATCAAAGATGCAAAAGCTAAAAATGCAGGTGATATTGCTGGCTTATTTACCACTATCGGCTTGATTCTCATTATTGTAGGCTTAGTAGCGATAGTTTTGGGCATCTTAGGTATTGGTGTAGGCTATATCTCTGGTGGCGGTGCTTTGGTTTTGGGTCTGATATTTTACTTAGTTGGCAAATATGCTCTTTAAAGTTTAAAAATCTGGAATGAAATACATAATCTGGAATCTGGAATGAAAAATTAAGAATTAAAATAATTTCAGATTCCACATTTAAAGATTCCAGATTAAGATTAGTCATTTGTAATTAAAAATTAGTTATTCAAAATTTAAAAAACATATTAACTAATATCCCTCACCAAGTTTTGCAGGGAGCCACGGACTTAGTAATCAATCAGGTACGGTTTGATTCACGCAAAGTTCAGCAGGGAGATGTGTTTGTCGCTGTCAAAGGTTTGCAGTCTGACGGGCACCAGTTCATCAGCAAAGCAATAGAGAGTGGAGCAGTAGCCATAGTTTTAGAAGAACAAAATGCCCTTAAAACCCTCCCCGAGGGAGAAGGTTTCGGTGGGGCGGTAATAATAAAAGTCCAAAATTCTGCTGCTGCTTTGGGCATGATGGCAAGCAATTTTTACGACAATCCCTCTGAAAAACTCAAATTGGTGGGTATCACGGGGACAAATGGAAAAACGACGACTGTAACACTTCTTTACCGCTTATTTAGGGAGTTGGGATACAAGGTAGGTTTGATTTCTACGATTGAAAACCGTATAGATGAGGAAGTTATCCCAACTAACTATACCACCCCTGACGCTTTGGAACTGAATAAGTTGCTGGCATTGATGGCAGAAAGAAAATGTACTCATGTATTCATGGAAGTCAGCTCTCATGCCTTAGCCCAGCACAGAGTTGCAGGTATAAAGTACTCAGGTGCAATGTTTTCTAATATTACGCATGACCACTTGGATTTTCACAAAACCTTTGCAGAGTATTTGAAAGCCAAAAAGATGTTCTTTGACAATTTGGAGGAAAATGCCTTTGCCTTAGTCAATAAAGACGATAAAAATGGCTTAGTCATGTTGCAAAACTGCAAAGGCAAACACCATACTTTTGCACTGAACTCTATGGCAGATTTCAAAGCAAAAATTATTGCCAATACCTTTGAAGGACTTGAATTAGAAATTGACAATCAAAGAGTTTGGTTCAAACTTTCTGGTAGCTTCAATGCTTACAATTTGCTTGGCATTTATGCGGCGGCAGTTTTATTGGGCGAAGAGAAAAGTAAAGTCTTAGAAATCTTGTCTAACATAGAACCTGCGGCAGGGCGATTTGACAAGGTGATAGGCAAAAATAAGGTGTTTGCTATCATTGACTATGCTCATACACCTGACGCACTGAAAAATGTGTTGGAAAATATACAAAAAACGAGAACAGGAAAGGAAAAAGTCATTACTGTAGTGGGTTGTGGCGGAAATAGAGATGCGACCAAACGACCTATCATGGCAAAAATAGCTTGTGAACTCTCTGATAAAGTGATACTTACTTCGGACAACCCACGATTTGAAGAACCCGAAGCGATATTAGAAGACATGAAAAAAGGAGTGCCACAAGACGCTGAAGATAAGACGCTTGTAATGACAGATAGAAAAGAAGCCTTAGCAGAAGCAGTAAAAATGGCACAACCAAACGACATCATCTTGGTCGCTGGCAAAGGGCACGAGAACTATCAGGAAATCAAGGGAATAAAGTATCCTTTTGATGATAAGAAGATAATGAGTGAGTTGTTGGAAAGTTAGTAGTTTGGTTTTTCACGTGATAACAAGCGGTGTGCAACACTTAAAAAATGGAAATCTAAAACTCTGTTAGGAATGACCGTTTTGTAGAAAAAGATAAAACCTCTATGGGTAAGAATGAGAGGGAAAACGAACTTGCTACCAATATTAGATTCTTAACAGAATAAAGAATACAATAGCATCATTGAAATTTGAAATTACAAAAATTTATAATTCATTAAAACAATGATTCGCCAAGCCACCATAGAAGAAAAGACATATTATGAAAACAGACTTTATCCACTCATGGACAAGGCGTTGGCAATCATGGACTCAGATAAGTTTTACTTGACGGGAGGCACTTGTTTAGCAAGATACTATTACCATTACCGCTATTCTGATGACTTGGATTTTTTCTTTTTGGGAGAAAAATATAGTAAAGATGCTTTTGAAAATGAGTTTGTTAGGCTTGCAAATTTGATAAGCAATAGATTCCTCTTACAAACTACGGTAAATGCAGATTATTTCAAAAGAATAATGGTCAATGAGAGCGGAACTACCCTAAAATTGGAATTTATTTATGAAAATTTTAAACATATTGGAGTATTAAGAAAAATAGATAATTACCTGATAGATAGCAAGGAAAATATAGTTGTAAATAAACTAACAGCTGTAGATGACAGAAAAGCAAATAAAGATTTTTTTGATTTAATGTATTTACTCAAAGAGTTTGACTTAGATGAAATGAGCAAATTGACCGAATTAAAAATGGTGCCTTGGGATTATGAGGGAACATTGATGGCTCTGACAGGGGAAAAAATAGCAGGGACAGTGCTTGTGAGTGAAACTTTTGATGGAATACAATATGATAATTTTATTAAAGATTTGAAAAAGAGGATTTTGACCAATGCAAAAAACAGTAAGCGACTATTTTAAACCCTATTTTTGGGATTACACTATGAATGATGAATCCAAATTCAGAGTACAGAGAATTTTGGAATACGCTTGGTTTCCCGATATTCTGAGGTATCCTTACGAAGAATTTAAAGAAAATATCAAATATATAGATTTCAAGAAGTTACGTACAAGTGAGAAAAGAATTTTATTGTTTCAGGCTTTACTCCCTTACTTTGAAAAATGCAATTCTTGGGACGAGCTTTTTGAAAGATTTATTGAAGAACAATGAAATGAAATACAAAATCTGGAATGAGGAATTAGGAATGAAAATAATTAAAAGATTAAAAAATTTGACTTTTATTCCAGATTCCAAATTAAATGATTTCTAATTTAAAATTCAAAAAACAGTGCTTTACTACTTATTTCAATATTTAGACGAGCAATTTAATCTACCGGGGGCAGGTTTGTTTCAGTACATCACCTTTCGGGCAAGTATGGCGGCGGTGTTGTCCTTACTGATAGTAGCGATTTTTGGTAGAAAAATTATCAATTACTTACAAAAACAGCAAGTCGGAGAGGTCATCAGAGATTTGGGCTTGGAAGGGCAAATGCAAAAAAAGGGAACGCCTACGATGGGTGGCATCATTATCATCATTGCGATTTTGATTCCAACTTTGCTCTTTACTCGCTTGACCAATGTGTATATTGTGCTGTTAATCATTACATTACTCTTTGCAGGCTTCATTGGTTTTGTAGATGATTACATCAAAGTTTTCAAAAAAGACAAGGAAGGATTAAAAGGTAGATTCAAAGTCATAGGGCAGATAATTTTGGGCTTGGTTGTAGGGATAACTTTGTACGTAAACGATAATGTGGTGGTTCGACAGTTTGACAAAAGCAAAGGAAATAATGTCGTAGAACTTTTGCAAAAAGGGTATTATCAAGATGTTAAATCAAGTATTACTACCATTCCATTTTTTAAGTTCAATGAATTTGATTACCATGATTTAGTATTTTTCTTAGATAGTGAATGGACTTGGGTCATTTATATTCCTTTTGTGATTTTTATTATCACTGCCGTTTCCAATGGGGCAAATATTACTGACGGTTTGGACGGTTTGGCGGCGGGAACTTCAGCAATTATTGGGGTAGTATTGGCAGTTTTTGCCTACGTTTCGGGCAATGCAATTTTTGCTAACTATTTGAATGTGATGTTTATACCTCATACAGGCGAGTTAGCAATCTTCGCAACAGTTTTTGTAGGTGCGTGTATCGGTTTTCTTTGGTACAACTCCTATCCCGCCCAAGTTTTTATGGGAGATACGGGGAGTTTGACTTTGGGAGCATTGATAGCAACTTTGGCGATTATGGTGCGAAAAGAGGTAATGATTCCAATTTTATGCGGGATATTTTTGGTGGAAAACCTCTCTGTAATGATTCAGGTGGCTTATTTCAAATATACAAAAAAGAAATATGGAGAAGGCAGAAGGATATTTTTGATGTCGCCTTTGCATCATCATTTTCAGAAAAAACAAATCCATGAGGTAAAGATTGTTACGAGGTTTTGGATAGTAGGGATTATGCTGGCGATTTTTTGCTTGGTGAGTTTGAAAATTAGGTAATGCAAAATTTGGAATTGATTAATCTGGAATGAGAAATGCCAATACGGAATGTTTAATGAAATCAAATTTTAAATTTTTATAGAATATGAAAAGGCAAAGTGATGAAAATAACCCTGTGCTTACTAAAAGTTATGATTTTGCCTTGAAAATTATTGAAGTGTATAAAATTTTATCTGATAATAAGGAGTATGTTCTTTCAAAACAAGTTTTAAGAAGTGGAACTTCGATAGGTGCAAATGTAGAAGAAGGAATTGGGGGACATACTTTGAGAGATTTTGCCGCAAAATTTTCTATTGCATATAAAGAGGCAAGAGAATCAAAGTATTGGTTAAGGTTATTGAGAGATAGCAATTATTTGAAGCCAGAAATAGCAAATACAAGAATCAATGATTGTGAAGAATTGATAAGGTTAATCGGTGCTATTTTACGTACTACAAAACAAAAAATAGCAGATGAAGAAAAGAAGAAAAACACAAAGAATACAGAATGAAATACAAAATTACAAATCTGGAATGAGAAATATAAAATTAAGAATTAAAAATTATTCCAGATTCCAAATTAGTTAATTGGCTCTGTTTTAATTATTCCAGATTCCAAATTAAAAGATTTTTAATTATATGACAAACGCACTTAAAGAGCGCAAATTATTAGAAGGCGACCCAATTATATGGGGGGTAGTTTTTATCTTGGCACTTATCAGTATCTTGTTGGTTTACAGTGCTACAGGTACGCTTGCCTTCAAAATGGGCAAAGACAGCGAATCTTATTTGCTCAAACATTCCTTGTTGTTTGTGTTGAGTTTTGTTGTCATGTGGGTTTGCCACAAAGTGGACTACAAGTATTTTTCAAGGATTTCACGCTTAGCACTGCTGTTTTCTGTGCCCATGCTGATTTTTACTTGGGGCTATGGAACTACGATAAATGATGCAACTCGCTGGATTACAATTCCTTATCTCAATCATACTTTCCAACCTGCGGATTTGGCAAAGTTGGCATTGATTGCAAATGTGGCGAGTATGCTTTCTAAGCGTCAGCAAAACATTAGGAATATTGAGAAAACCTTGATACCGATTTTGTTTTGGTGCGGTTTGATTTGCGGGCTAATTGCTTTGAGCGATTTCTCTGGGGCAATCATTCTGTTCTTGACTTGTATGCTCATAATGTTTATTGGTAGAATGCCTTTGAGATACTTGGCGGGCATGGTGGCTGTGGGAGTAGTAGTAGGCGCATTGGCTTTGGCAGTAGGACAGAGAGGTGGAACGGTAAAAAATCGTATGAGTTCGTACCTTGACCCTAATCACCTGCCTTTCCAAACAGAGCAGTCTTATATTGCCATAGCGACTGGAGGCTTTGCAGGCAAGGGACCAGGACAAAGCCATCAGCGGAACTTTTTACCACACCCTTATTCAGATTTTATCTTTGCAATTTTGGTAGAGGAATATGGCTTCTTAGGAGCAGTGGTAGTCATAGGTCTGTTCCTTACGCTCTTGTATCGGGGAATGTTGGCGGTCAATCAAAGTGAAAATGCCTTTGGTGGATTGCTCTCGGCAGGGCTGAGTTTTAGTGTAGTTTTCCAAGCTATGATAAATATGGGGGTAGCAACAGGAATCCTGCCCGTTACAGGCTTGCAATTACCTCTGGTGAGTATGGGAGGAACGTCTTTGCTTTTGACAGGTGCGTCTATTGGCATCATTATCAGCGTAAGTCGTAGCAATACGTACAAACCGATTTTGCAAAGTGCGAAGGAGAAGATTTTTAATAGGGATAGGAAAGTGGCGAGGGCGTAGGGTTTTGTTTGAGGTGGTTTTTCAATATTTAAAAGAAAATTGAAATGGATAGATGAGTATTTTGCGGTTTCTATTAGTGAATCCATGATTCAAAGAGTTAGAAAATACATTTATAAACAACAAGAACATCATCAGAAAGTGAAGTTTGAAGAAGAATACGAAAAGTTTGTGCTTCGATAAGGATTTAGAGAGATAAATACTTGATAAACAACTAACAACCAGCAATAATTAACAAAGTTTCAAATTTACCCTTGTAGTAACCATCTAATAATTAACTATTTTAACTATTGTGTTTATGAATTTACAACGTGCAATCGAGATAGCAATAGAGGCGCACAAGGGGCAGACGGACAAAGCAGGCAAGCCTTACATCTTGCATATTTTTCAAGTGATGGCGAAAGGGAAAAGTGAAGATGAGAAAATCACTGCTTTACTGCACGATACTGTGGAAGATACATCTTGGACATTGGACAAATTAAAGGCAGAAGGCTTTTCTCATAAAATCATTGAGGCATTAGACTGCTTAACAAAGCGAGAAGGCGAAAGCTATGAGGAATTTATCGAGAGAGTGAAAACCAATCCATTGGCAATAAAAGTCAAAATCAATGACTTAGAGGACAATATGGATATTCGCAGACTTCGCCAAGTATCTGATACAGATACAGAACGACTGAATAAGTATTTGAAGGCTTATCGAGAATTAGTTGGGTTATGAAGTTTATAATTAGTGGCGGTGGTACAGGCGGACATATTTACCCCGCAATAGCAATAGCCCAAGAACTAAAGGCACAAATTCCTGATTGTGAGATACTTTTTGTAGGGGCGGAAGGAAAAATGGAAATGGAAAAAGTACCTAAAGCAGGTTTTAAAATCGTAGGATTGCCAATTCGGGGTTTGCAAAGGAAATTGACAGTAGAAAATTTGGCTTTCCCTTTCAAACTGTTGCAAAGTTTGTGGAAGGCATGGAAAATAGTAAAAGATTTTAAACCAGATGCGGTAATTGGCGTAGGCGGATATGCAAGTGGAGCAGTTATGCAAGTAGCTGTTTGGCAGGGAATTAAAACGCTAATTCAAGAGCAAAATAGTTATGCAGGACTGACCAACAAGTTAGTAGCGAAGTCAGTAAACAAGATTTGTGTGGCGTACCCAAATATGGAACGTTATTTCCCCAAAGAGAAAATCGTCTTTTGTGGAAATCCTGTTCGCAAGGACATTACAGATTTGGAAAGCATTAGAAGTGAAGCATTTAAGTTCTTTGACTTATCGGAAAATAAGAAAACAGTACTGGTCTTAGGCGGTAGCCTCGGAGCAAGAACGATTAACAACTGCCTCAAAAATGGTGTGAATGAGCTACTTACACAAGGCTATCAAGTAATTTGGCAGACAGGAAAAATCTACTTTGAAGAAATGAAAGCCTTTGCTAATACACTAAACAGTAAAGATTTATATATTAAAGATTTTATCTACAAAATGAATTACGCCTATGCTTGTGCAGATGTTGTGATTTCCAGAGCAGGTGCGCTGTCAGTTTCGGAGCTTTGCTTGGCAGGGAAGCCAACAATATTAGTCCCTTCGCCCAACGTAGCTGAAGACCACCAAACTAAAAATGCTATGGCTTTGGTCAATGAAAATGCAGCAGTGTTAGTAAGAGATGGAGAGGCAAGCAATACCCTGATTACAAAAACCATAGAGCTACTAAAAGATGAAAAAAGGCAGAAAGAGTTAGCAGAAAACATTATGAAGTTAGCAAAGCCAAATGCTTCAAGGGAGATTGTAAACGAGATAGTTAAAATAGTTGAATAGTTTGATAGTTTTTAATAAATCAGTCTGATGGAAAAACAAGATAATAATGAAGAAAAAAGATACCTTAAACTGAATGATGTTGAGGCTTATAAGACAGCTTTTCATTTGAGTAATTATGTGTGGAATTTGGTAGTTGAATGGCAAAACTTTTCAAAAGATACTATTGGAAAGCAGTTTGTTAGGGCAGTTGATAGCATTTCAGCAAACATAGCAGAAGGAGTAGGCAGGCATCATAAAAAAGATAAAATCAGGTTTTTTATCATTGCAAGAGCCTCTGCAAAAGAATGTTTAGATTGGAATGAAAAAGCAAAAGTTAGAAAACTAATGGATGAAAATAAATACAAATATGTCTTTTCACAACTGAATGATTTACCCAGACAGATAAATTATTTGATAAAGATAACAAAACAAAAATTGTCAGAATAACTTTAACTATCAAACTATTCAACTATTTGACCAATGAAAATCTTTTACTCAGAATATCAGATAGATTATACCACTTATACATTTTCTTATGCGGTTTATTGCATCAAAGAAAGTAATAGTGAACTGCCAGCAATCTATGAAAAAGGGTTTTTGCCTTATACAGGTAACTATCAGATAAAGAGCGATATATTTTACATGGCTCGTAGCCTAAGAGTAAACTTAGCAAACTTTGAGGACAGTTCAGAAAATAGGCGAGTGGATAGAAAAATAGCAGAGTTAAATATTCAATTAGAAATCACAGAAAAAAGTAAGTTTGATTTACAAAATCCTGAATTTCAGAGATTTTGTACTGAATATGCAGAGGAAAGATTTAGCGGGGGTAGTATGGCAAGCGATAGGTTAGACTATGTATTGAGCAGAGAATTATTGACGCATATTTTTGCTTTTAAAACTGATAATCAGATACTTGGCTATGTTTTTACAGCCTTAGAAAATGGAATTTTGCATTATTGGTTTTCATTTTATGATATAGCATACATGAAATATTCTTTGGGAAAATGGATGATGTGGAGAGTGATTCACTGGGCAAAAGACAATGGATTAAACTACTGTTATTTAGGAACTTGCTACAAAGAAAAGGCTCTTTACAAGGTACGTGACCACAAGGGAACTGAGTTTTTTGATGGAGCAAAATGGAACGCAGATAACGAGTTGCTCAAACGCCTTTGCAAGAGTGATGAGGAGAAAAGGGAGGCAGACCTTTTTAAGTTAGGAGTTGTTTAATATGGAATGGAATACCAAATCTGGAATGAATACATAATTAGAAATTGTTTGAAAATCCCGTTAGGGATTCAATATTGGTGGTAGAAAAAAGCAAGTAAAACCTCCCAACTCCGTTAGGAGTTGAATATAAAATAAAAGAATTGAACTCCTAACAGAGTTCATTAATAGAAAAAATAAATTAAGTGCTACCAATATTAAATTCCTATGGAATAAAAAAACATTGATTATCAGTGATTTATAATTTGAAAAATATTCATAATTCATCATTTATAATTCATAATTAGTAAAAAGATGAAACTAAAACTTTGGGTAAAAATATTTTTAGGGTCTATGGCAGTCTTAACGGCAGTGGCTTTTGCGAGTTTGTTTAGCTATGGCGACAAGCCTTACAGCAACGTAGTCGTCAAGATTGAGGAAGCAACCGCCCCAAACCTGATTAATGAAAATCGGGTGCGTAGCATCATTGACGGTCAAGGGATTCAGCAAACCGCAGATGGCAAACTGCTCAATGCGGATTTAGCAGAAATTGAGAAAAAAATTGAGGAGGAAGCAGGTTTTGTGTCTAACTGTGAGGTTTCAAGGGACTTAAAAGGGAATTTGGTAGTAAAAATCATTCCTTCCCAGCCTATCGCAAGGATATTGAAAAATGACGGAAAAGGCAACTACATAGGGAAAGATGGAGAATATCTGCCTCTTTCTGAGGACTATACGCCAAGAGTGGTTTTGCTCACAGGAAAGGGAATGGAACATATTTATGATAAGGAGAACAAACTCACTAAAAATTTTGGTAAGCCTTTGTTTGAATTTTTGAAACACATTGAAAATGACCCTTTCTGGAAGGCACAAATCACTGAAATTGACATTGATGAATACAATAACTTAACTATATATCCACAAATAGGGAATCATGCAATTGAGTTTGGCTTGGTAGATGACTACTCAGCTAAATTGGAAAAATTAAGACTTTTTTACAGCCAAGTAGTCCCTGCGAAAGGTTGGAACAAGTACAAGAAAGTTAAGTTAGGTTTTGATAATCAGATAGTTTGTGAGTAATGCACACCCCACCCCTACCCAAAGGAGAGGGGAAAATATCAGAAAAGTCCTTTCCCAGAAGGGGAAAGGATTTAGGATAGGGGCAAAAGCAAAACTAAAAAATATAAAATGCAAATAAGTAACACAAAATGAACGAAAAGATTGTAGTAGGACTCGACATTGGTACGACAAAGATTTGTGCGATGGTTGGTCGCATAAATGAGTACGGAAAGTTAGAAATTCTGGGTGTGGGCAAGGCTAACTCTGACGGAGTGAAAGAGGGCATTGTTTCCAATATCCATAAGACGACAGACAGCATTACCCAAGCCATAGAGGAAGCAGAAAAAACCTCTGGCATTGACATCAACGTGGTCAATGTGGGGATTGCTGGGAAACATATCAAGAGTTTCAGACACCGCGGCAGTATCACCCGCAGTTCTGATAATGATGAAATTACGTTGGAAGACTTGAATCGCCTGACCAATGACATGTATCGAATTGTTACAGAACCCGGTACAGAGATTATTCACGTCATGCCACAGCACTACATCGTGGACTATGAGGAGAACATCAAAGACCCCGTAGGCATGGCTGGCGTAAAGTTAGAGGCTGATTTTCACATCATTACAGCCCAAACCAATGCTATTAAAAATATCAAACGGGCAGTAGAGAGAGCAGGTTTGCACATCGAGAACTTGATTTTAGAACCCTTAGCCTCCAGTCTGGCTGTACTGAGTGATGAGGAAAAAGAAGCAGGCATTGCTTTGGTCGACATTGGCGGTGGAACTACGGACATTGCGATTTTCTATGATGGCATCATTCGCCACACGGCGGTCATTCCCTTTGGAGGTGATATTATTACTTCTGACATCAAACATGGCTGTCAAGTGCTTGATAATCAGGCAGAGTTATTAAAAATCAAATTTGGAAATTCCCTATCAGAAGAAGCCACAGAAAATGAGGTTGTTTCTATCCCCGGAATTAGGGGAAGAACACCCAAGGAAATTTCTATTAAAAATTTGGCACGAATCATAGAAGCAAGAATGGAAGAGATTATCGAGTTGGTTCACTCAGAAATCATACGCTCTGGCTATGCCAACCGCTTGGCAGGAGGCATTGTGATTACAGGAGGAGGGGCGCAACTATTGAATATACAGTCTCTGTTTGAGTTAAAAACAGGCTTGGACACTCGAATCGGCTACCCTAACGAATACTTAGGCAAAAGCAAGGACGAGAAAGTAAAACTCCCCATGTTTGCAACCACTATGGGATTGGTCTTAGCGGGCTTCAAAACCATAGATGAGAGAGAGGAAAACTACCTCAAGAATGCACATCAGGCGTATGCACCTTCTCATACAGGCAAGCAAAGCACCAAGCAACAAGCCAAAGGGGACTTCTTTAGCACAATTGTCCGCAAAACCAAAGAGCTACTCATTGATGATTTTGGGGAAAACAACTACTAATTATAAATGATGAATGATGAATTTCTTTAATTTTTAATCTCGTTCATAAAATCAAATTTTAAATGAAATAAAACACCATAAGGGAATAAGGGATTAATACAAGTGTTTGATAATCAAATTTTTAAAAATAATTCCTAATTCCTAATATATAATTCATAATTTTGAAAGACCTATGAAAGAGCGCACTTACGAATTTGATTATCCTGCCAATGAAACCTCTATTATCAAGGTGATTGGCGTAGGCGGCGGCGGAAGCAATGCCGTAAACCACATGTTTCGCCAAGGTATTCGAGGCGTAGAATTTTATGTTGCCAACACCGATATTCAGGCTTTGCAAATGAGTCCTGTGCCTAATAAAATCCAAATTGGGCTAAACTCTACCAAAGGCTTGGGCGCAGGGGCGAACCCCGAAAGAGGCAAAACTGCTGCTATGGAAAGCAAAGACGAAATCCGTAACATCTTGGCAAGCAATACCAAAATGGTTTTTATCACCGCAGGTATGGGCGGAGGAACAGGTACGGGTGCGGCTCCTGTCATTGCTCAAATCGCCAAAGAAATGGGCATTTTGACCGTAGGTATTGTAACTTTCCCTTTTATGTTTGAGGGAAAACCCAAATACAAGCGAGCCGAGGAAGGCTTGGCAGAACTCAGAGCCAACTGTGATGCAGTCATTGTGATTCTGAACAATCGTCTAAAAGAAATCTATGGCAATACTTCTGTCAAAGAAGCATTTAATCAAGCTGATGAAGTTTTGACTAAGGCTGCAAAATCTATCGCAGAAATCATCACTGTTTCTGGTTTGGTAAACGTTGATTTTGAAGATGTAAAAACCGTACTCAAAGACTCTGGAGCTGCCGTAATGGGTTCTGCTACGGTGGACGGCGAAAATAGAGCCAAGCGTGCTGTCGAGATGGCAATTAATTCGCCACTCCTTAACGATACAGATATTTTTGGCGCAAGGCATATCTTGGTCAGTATCACTGTTTCAGATTTGGACAACTTCAAGATGAGTGAGTTAGAAGAAATTAATGAGTATGTTCAAGAAAAAGCGGGAGAAGAAGCCGAGATAATTTTAGGGCAGGCAATAGACGAAACTTTGGGAGAATCTATCACTGTAACTATTATTGCTACGGGTTTTGAAAGCAAGAGGAACATAGAACAGAAACGAGTAGTATATGATTTGCCGTCAAATAAAATCCTTACACCCAAAATCAAGTTGGAATTGGAGGACAGCATGGACTTTTTTGACAAGGGAGACGAGGAGGTCAAACCTCTGAAAAAGGAAATGGTAACTCCTGCGAAAAAGCCTGAAAAAGTAGTTTTCCAATTGGAAACTGATGACTACAAAAGCCTGAAGGGGTACGAAGATGCAAAAAAAAAAGATGAGGTGGACGTAAGCATTCAGATACGTCAAAAACAGCTCAATAACTTACGCTCCTTCAGCGAACTAAGCAATGAGGAGTTTAATGAGAAAAAGGAAATCCCTGCCTACTTACGCAAGAAAGTAGAACTCAAAGAAGTGCCTCACTCTTCTGAAAATCATCTTTCGCGCCTCAAAATTGGGGAAGATAACGGACTGCTTGGAGGAAATAGATTTTTGCATGATAATGTGGATTAATGAATAGTTTGAGAATTAAATTGGTTTAATAACTATTTAACTATTACCTATTTAACCATTATAAAGAGATTTTTACTACAATTTTTCGAATTTGAAGCATAATGAATGAATTTGGAACTTGCTTTGCTTTTTGAGTGGGGCAAGTTTTTTTATCCTTTCCTTTGACTTATTCATGACACATCGTTTGCCTTTTCATTTTTCGCTTTATCTTTGTCTTTCCTTTTTACAATTGAAAAAATGGAGATAATTTTAAAATACTTTTCTGATTTGACGCAACAGCAACTAAAGCATTTTGCCCAACTCCAGCCTATTTACTATGATTGGAATGAAAAAATCAATGTCATTTCTCGCAAAGATATGGATAATTTTTATGAACGCCATGTGCTTCATTCTTTGAGCATTGCTAAGGTTATCCATTTTCAAACAGGGACAAGGGTAGTAGATGTAGGCACTGGTGGAGGTTTCCCAGCTATCCCTTTGGCTATTTTTTTCCCCGAAGTAAAATTTCATCTCATAGATTCCATAGGAAAGAAGATAAAAGTAGTAAGCGAAGTAATCAGGCATCTGGGGCTGACTAATGCTACTTGTGAGCAGATTCGCTCAGAAGATTTAAAAAACAAATACGATTTTGTTGTGAGCAGGGCGGTGGCAGAGGTCAGTACTTTTTACCAACAGACCAAACACTTGTTAAAAAAAGAAGGTCATAATGAGTTATCTAATGGATTTCTTATGCTCAAAGGCGGCGATTTGTTAGAGGAATTTGCTAATGTAAAAGGATATTTTAAGTTTTATGCACTGAAAGATTTTTTTGAGGAGGAGTTTTTTGAAACAAAAAAAATAGCGTATTTGAAGTTCATGCTTTGATACAGTTCATTCATTTGTAGATAAATACATTTAATTCTTAGTCCGCCACTGATACACCTTGTCAATAAGTAATCATATCAATTGATTTTGCTTATTTGGTATGTAAAGATACCACTATGGCGTACCCGAAAGTTTGGACGATTTTAGTACAAAACTGAGGTGTAGCAATTTTAATTCTGTGTTTATCAGCCAAATCCGTATTATCGATGTTCTATTTTGGAATACTGATGACACAGATTGTACCGATGGGAACGGATTTTTTTAACACCTAAAATTATCATACATTTGAAAGTACCACCGTCGTTTTACTTAGACCAAAGTTCGGGGGAATTTTTGTGAAAAACTATTCCAAAATGAATAATTTTATTCCATTTGGAATAAGTTTATGCTTATTTTTTCCTTTGTCTAAGAACCCGCAAAAGGTGTCCCAAATATCCCAACGGCAAGTTCTGCCCAAATAAGTAAGAAAATCAATAAAATAAAACCACAAAGAATAATCCTTCTTTGCATACTTTGTATTTTCCGCATGATGAGTTCGCATAGCAAACCCGTACTAAGTAATAAAACTCCCATGATAGCAAAGTCTGAAACTTTCCAATCCACTTCATTGGTAAATTGCATGGCAACAAGCGGGACAAGTAGCAGAGAACCAGCTACAGCTAAGATGATAACCAACCTTTTGTTTTTCATACTTTTTGCGCTTTATGTTTATATTAAAAAATAAGTAAACCACACCCTTTCAAAAGTCCCTTTCTCTTTTGGAGAAAAGGGTTGAGGAAGAAGTTTTTTTTGCAAATCATTTTTCCTAAAATATTTTATTTCAGCAGTTGCTCTATTGCGTTGATATGTTTCTTGAAAGCCTCTTTCCCTTTGTCAGTTGCTGAGTAATTGGTGTTTGGCTTTCGGTCTAAAAACTCCTTTTTATAGGTAATGTATTCGCTTTTTTCTAATGCTTTTAGGTGGCTCGCCAAGTTGCCATCAGTAACTTCCAGCAGTTCCTTCAAAGCATTGAAGTCCAAGTAGTCGTTTACTACTAATGCCGACATAATGCCCAGGCGTATCCTATTCTCGAATGCTTTGTCTAAGTCTTTGAGAATTTCTTTCACCACCTAATATTTTCTTTGAATAATTAAACCGTAAATAATCTGCACCAAACCAAAGCCCAATGCCCAAAAAAACAAGCCGTATTCCACCAGATGAAATGCAATTAGCCCTACCAAAATCTCTATTAAGCCTAAGTTGCGTATCTCGGGTAAGGTATATTTGCTCCCATTCACAAGGGCAAGCCCATAAAACAGTAAAGTCAGCGGCGGTAAGACCCCTACAAAACCTTTGGCTAAAAATAGCAAGCAAAGTATGCCGCCTGTGATAAGTGGAATCAGTAAGTTCAACAGTAGTTGCTTTGTTTGTATATTCCAAACGCTTTGATTTTGCTTTTTTGTTTTTCTATGTGTAAAAAAAATGGCATTCCATACTGATAAAACTAACGTTCCCGTCGCAATTAAAAGTAAGTAGCTA
This sequence comes from Thermoflexibacter ruber, assembly GCF_900113045.1. Taxonomy (GTDB): domain Bacteria; phylum Bacteroidota; class Bacteroidia; order Cytophagales; family Thermoflexibacteraceae; genus Thermoflexibacter; species Thermoflexibacter ruber. The sequence goes on along the minus strand of NZ_FONY01000026.1, from coordinate 48,106 downwards.
AGATGTTCATTACTTATTCCTACGGCATGATGCACCAAGTAGTCATTGCCTTTAAAAACTATTTGATAAGCAAGAAAAACCCCTATTAGGGCTACTACTCCTGTAGAAACACCTGAAAGCCCGCTAAGGGAAATGAACCGCTTAGAGCGGTGCATGATGTCTTTAATCTCCTTTAAATCTTCTATGTATTTTTCTTTGTCCATTTTACACAAAGTACTTTGAAATACAAAGTAAAATCAAAAATAATAAACTTCCAAGTTTTTTTACCAAAATAATTAGCAAGCAATGACTGCAAAAAAGATGATTTTCTACATATTTGCAATTTGATTGTAAGTACTACCGTATTTTACAATACTTATATGCTTATTAGGGCTTTCATTTTAGTAGAAAAATATTATCTATTTATGCCTGTCTTTATAAGAGTTAGTTTCTCTGTATGCCAAAAATGCCACCTCTACGAGGTTTTATATATTGACGGCAAAATATCAATTTTCTATTAATATCGCACGCCTATGGTGTTCTTAGTTATATGAGGTAGCAAAACAGAATTTGTTAAAGATTAGATTTTAAAAATATTAGTAACATGGATATTGTCCTTTAATATCCCCTTGATACGCATAAAAATCAATTAATTAACCATGAATTTTGGAAATTTTAAAGTACCGACACCAATAAACGAACCTGTAAAAAGTTACGCACCCAATTCGCCTGAGAAAAAAGAACTCAAGGCAATGCTTGCGAAAATGAAGTCTGAAGTAGTGGATATTCCCATGTATATTGGGAGTGAGCGAGTTTATACCGAGCAAAAAGTCCGTATTTCTCCCCCTCACGAGCATCAGCATACTTTGGGCTATTTCAACATGGGCGATAGCCTGCATGTAGAGCAAGCCGTAAGAGCCTCTTTAGGGGCAAAATACGCTTGGGCAAACCTAAGTTGGGAACACAGAGCAAGCATTTTCTTGAAAGCGGCTGATTTGATAGCCACCAAATACAGGGCTAAAATGAATGCAGCAACGATGCTTGGGCAGTCTAAAAATGTGTACCAAGCAGAGATAGACTCGGCTTGCGAAATCATCGACTTTTTGCGTTTCAATGTGTATTTTATGACCGAAATTTATAGCCAGCAGGTTATTTCCTCATCAGGAATCTGGAATCGCATAGAGCAAAGACCTTTGGAAGGTTTCGTTTTTGCCATTACCCCTTTTAATTTTACTGCTATCGGAGGCAACTTGCCTACCGCGCCCGCACTCATGGGCAATACTGTTGTTTGGAAACCAGCTTTTACTCAAATCTATTCTGCTCAGGTTTTTATGGAAGTTTTGATAGAAGCGGGCTTACCTGATGGAGTAATTAACTTGATTTATACCGAAGGACCCGATGCAGGGGACGTAATTTTCAATCACCCTGATTTTGCAGGTTTACACTTTACAGGGAGTACTGGCGTTTTCCAACATTTATGGAAAACGATTGGGAATAATATACACAAATACAAGTCTTATCCAAGAATCGTAGGAGAAACAGGAGGGAAAGATTTTGTCATTGCCCACAAGTCAGCCGATGCCAAAGCCTTAGCTACTGCCTTAGTAAGAGGGGCTTTTGAATACCAAGGACAAAAATGCTCTGCGGCTTCTCGTGCTTATATCCCTGCTAACTTATGGGAAGAAGTGAAAAACTACTTGGTAGAGGACTTGAAAAGCATAAAAATGGGTTCGCCCGAAGATTTCAGCAATTTCGTTAATGCGGTTATAGATGAAAGGGCTTTTGATAAAATCACCAAATACATAGACGAAGCCAAAAAAGCAAGAGGCGTAGAACTCATCGCTGGGGGTAACTACGATAAGTCGGTGGGTTACTTCATCGAGCCAACGGTTTTCCGAGTAGATGATAACCAATTCGTTACTATGTGCGAGGAAATCTTCGGACCTGTTCTGACGATTTATGTCTATCAGCCTGAACTTTTCGAAGAGGTATTGGAAATGGCGGATATGACCTCGCCCTATGCGCTCACAGGCTCTATTTTTGCCCAAGACCGCTATGCGATTGAACTTGCTTCTAAAAAACTGCTCCATTCCGCTGGAAACTTTTATATCAACGATAAACCTACGGGAGCGGTAGTAGGGCAGCAACCTTTTGGTGGGGGGCGTGCTTCTGGTACAAACGACAAAGCAGGAGCGATGTATAACCTCTTGCGTTGGGTTTCTACTCGCACCATCAAAGAAACTTTCGTGCCTCCTACAGACTATCGCTATCCGTTTTTGGGAGAAGAATAGAACACCAAAAGAGGTTTTGCTATCTCTAAGCGCTTTTAGTAAGCATGTTTGTAAAATTTACTTTGGCTTTTTTGTCATGTACTTATTTTACATTTATTATATTTGTGGGGTTATAATTGTATAGTTCAGTGAGTATAGTTTTCTACATCAAATCCATTTTGTTTAGTTAGGCTTAAATCAAGATATGTATTTAAAATATATCAAAGCGGCTTGGATATTATTTTTAGTAGGTTTAGGGAGTGCTTTGCTATGGTTTATCTTAGTGAGTGTGGACTTCATGGGCTTATTTGGCGGTATGCCTGACCTGACCAAACTGGAAAACCCCCAAAGTGAGATAGCTTCTGAATTGTACTCTGCTGATGGAGTGCTATTAGGAAAGTATTTTAGAGAAAATCGAAGCCCTGTAGAGTATGAAAAAATTTCCCCCCAATTGCTAAAAGCCCTATATGCTACAGAAGATATACGCTTCGAGAGCCACTCAGGCATAGATGTCAAAGGTACTTTTGCTGTGATTCCCACTTTGCTCATGGGCAAACGCAGAGGTTCAAGTACAATCACCCAACAGTTGGCTAAAAACCTTTTTAGCACGCGTACATCAGAAGAGTTAGAGGGCAAACTCTCTGATGTACCACTACTTCGCCTGTTGATTAGTAAAACTAAAGAATGGATTTTGGCAGTGCAGTTAGAGCGTGCCTACACCAAAAAAGAAATCGTAACAATGTACCTCAATACCGTTGAGTTCAGTCAGAACGCTTACGGTATCAAAGTTGCGGCAAAAACGTATTTTAATACTTCTCCTGATAGTTTAAACCTCTTGCAATCCTCTCTTTTGGTAGGAATGTTGAAAAATCCAACTCTTTTTAATCCTGTTAAAAGACCAGAAAGAGCCTTGCTCAGACGCAATACAGTGATAGAGCAATTAGAAAAATATGATTTTATTTCCTCAGAAGAAGCCGAAAACTTAAAAACTCAAGATTTAAAACTCAACTTGGGCGATGCAGGCGACCATAATGCGGGTTTGGCTCCTTATTTTAGGGCTTACATCGCCCGCTACCTACAGTCTTGGTGCAAGAAAAACGGGTACGATTTGTACTCTGATGGACTAAAAATTTACACCACCATAGACTCCAGAATGCAAAGGTATGCAGAAGCGGCGGTAGATACGCACATGGTTAAATTGCAAAAGGATTTTATTACCCATTGGAAGGGTCGCAATCCATGGATAGATGAAAATGGACGAGAAATCCCCAACTTTATAGAGAAAGTACAAGTGAGAACGGAGCGTTACAGGGAACTAAAAAGAATGTTTGGCGATGACTCTCTCCATATCAAAAAAATCATGAATACCCCAGTAAAAATGAAAGTGTTTACTTGGGATAACCCTAAGCATGAAAAAGACACGATGCTTAGTCCTGTAGATTCCATACGCTACTACAAACATTTTCTACAAACAGGAATGATGGCTATGGAAGTAAAAACAGGACATATTAAGGCATGGGTAGGGGGCATCAATTTTAAGTATTTTAAATACGACCATGTCAAGCAAGGCACAAGGCAGCCGGGTTCTACTTTTAAGCCTTTTGTATATGCTGCCTCTATTGAGGAACAAGGCTACTCCCCATGCGAGCAGGTGCTTGATATTCCACGAGTTTTCCCACTGCCAGCAGGAGGGACTTGGACAGCCAAAAATGCCACAGGCTCATACTCTCAGAAACCTTATACCCTACGTCGTGCTTTGGCAGGTTCTATCAACTCCATAGCCGCTTACCTCATGGAAAAGCTCAAAGACCCCAAAGTATTAGTAAGCTATGCCCAACGCTTAGGAATTACTACCCCCTTAGACCCTGTGCCTGCTCTTTGCTTAGGTTCAAGCGAAGTTTCAGTATTTGACATGGTAGGGGCTTATGCAACCTTTGCCAATAAGGGAACGTGGACAGAGCCTAATTTTTTGGTAGAAATCAAAGACAAAAATGGTAAAGTAATTTTTAGAAAAATTCCTCAGAAAAAAGAAGTACTAAGTGAGCAGACAGCTTACATTATGACCCACCTTTTGAGAGGTTCTAACGAAGAGAATAATGGAACTGCATGGGGAATAGCACGTTATCAGTTTAGACGCGAGAATGAAATCGCCGCCAAAACAGGTACAACTTCTAATTATTCAGACGGCTGGTTTATGGGCATGAGCAAGGATTTGTCGGTAGGTGTCTGGACAGGAGGCGATGACCGAAGTATCCACTTCAGAAATTTAACGATGGGGTCAGGTGCGTATATGTCCTTGCCTATTTTTGCCAAATTCATGGAGCAGGTCTATCAGGATAAGCAACTCTGCGAAGAGAGAGCTTACAGCAAAGGTAGATTCCCAAGACCAGAAACTTTGAAAGTAGAGTTGGATTGTTCTCAATATATGCAAATGACTCGAGATTCTACTGAATATACTATTCCCAAAGGAGACCCATTGCGGAATGATTTTTGAAACCCAATACAATGATTTTTTGTCATATTACTTAGAAGCATCTAATTTTTAATCACTTAATTATTTTAATATTTATGAAAAAGTTAATTTATCTAATCGCTTGTGCGTTCATACTTATCTTTCATCAAGCCAATGCCCAAGAGGTGAGCTATTTTGGTGAAAAAATCACAGAATCAGGGGCTATTGAAGCTACCAAGCTATCTGAAAAAATGAAAGATAAAAAGACTATGGAAGCGAAGGTAACAGGTACAATCGTAGAAGTCTGCAAGAAAAAAGGTTGCTGGATGACCGTTGATATAGGGAATAACCAAAAAATGCGCGTAACTTTCAAGGATTATGCTTTCTTTGTCCCCAAAGATGCTAACGGGCAAAAAGTAGTCATAGAAGGAGTAGCTCAAAAAGAAGTAACAGACGTAGCTACTTTGAAGCACTATGCGGAAGATGCAGGAAAATCTAAGGAAGAAATAGAGAAAATCAATAAGCCCAAAGAGGAACTTACTTTTGAGGCAAAAGGCGTAATTATAAAGAAAAAATAATCATTTTTTGCAGTAAGTTAAAGAATACATTATCAAAAAAAGTCATAGCTATTCTATTTTGCAGTTGGGTGGAATGGCTATGACTTTTGCTTTAATTGACTTAGGCGCGATTATTCTCTTAATAACCTCTTTTATTTTTAGGGAGGCTGGTTACATTGCTCAAACCAACTTGACTATTCGGGAAGAAATACCTTACTTTGTACTAAGTAATATACCTCTACAAATATAAGACTTATGACAAATCATACCTCAATCCTGAATGGCATTAACAATTTCGTATCTGTTAAATTTTTTTATCTATTATGGCTTAGCTTGCTTGTTTCTTTCTCTACGTTTGCCCAAAAAAATCAAGCATGGGAGGAAATCCAACGCCTACTTTCTGCTCAGGAAAAGGCATGGAACGAAGGAAATATAGAGGTATTCATGCAAGGTTATTGGAAATCAGATAGTTTGAAGTTTATAGGTAAAAATGGAGTAACGCAAGGCTGGAAAAGCACTTATGAAAGATACCTGAAAACCTATCCTGACAGGGCTACTATGGGTACACTCAAATTTGATATTGTGCATCACGAACAGATGGATAAAAAAGTGTATTTTGTCATAGGAAAGTGGCATTTGAAACGCTCAGAGGACAAAGGGGATATAGGAGGCTTCTTTTCTCTTATTTTTAGGAAAATCAAAGGCAAGTGGCTAATTGTAGTCGACCATACGAGCTAATTACTAAAATTCGTAAACAAAACGAACCTTCAAAAGTTTATTTTTGTATAGACTAAGGCAGTATGCAGCTTTTTATTTTTCATAAAATGATGAAATTACTCATTCTAAACATGAAGCATATTGCGGCAGTCGTGTATCTGTTTTTTTAATTAAAATTTCAATTTATTTTTTTAAACTTAAAAATCAATAAATTATGGCATTTGAGTTACCTGCATTGCCTTATGACAAGGCGGCATTAGAACCTCACATCGACGCAATGACGATGGAAATTCACCACGGCAGACATCATAATACCTACGTTACCAATCTGAACAATGCGGTAAAAGGTACAGAAATGGAAAATATGTCCATTGAGGACTTGATGAAAAATATCAGCAAATATCCTGTGGCAGTTCGCAACAACGGAGGAGGTCATTACAATCACTCCTTGTTTTGGCAGATTATGTCCCCCAATGGTGGTGGAGAACCTACAGGCGACCTTGCGGCAGCCATCAATGCTAAGTTTGGTTCTTATGCTTCCTTCAAAGAGGAGTTTGCCAAAGCAGCAGTAGGCAGATTTGGCTCTGGTTGGGCATGGCTCATTGTAGATAATGGAGAGTTAAAAATCTGCTCTACCCCTAACCAAGACAATCCATTGATGGACTTGAACTCCGATAAAGGTACACCTATCTTAGGCTTGGACGTTTGGGAACACGCTTACTACCTCAAATATCAAAATAAAAGACCAGACTACATCACTGCTTTTTGGAATGTAGTAAACTGGGCGGAGGTAGCCAAGAGATACGCACAAGCGAAGTAAAAACTATGCTTTAACAGCTTTCCGAAAGTTTAAAACTTTCGGAAAGTTTAAAGTTTTGTTCTACCAGTCTATTTCCTTCAAGCCTCTCTTTCTCAGATACTCATTGGCTTGGCTGAAGCATTTGCTTCCTACAAAAAAAGGTGGTTTTTGTACCATAGGCGAAGGATGTGGGGCTTTCAGTATGCAGTGTTTTTGGGTATCTATTATTTTGCCTTTGTCTTGAGCGTATTTTCCCCAGAGCATAAACACAATGCCTTCTTTTTGCTCAGCAATTACTCTGATAACTGAATCGGTAAAAGTTTCCCAGCCTTTGTTTTGGTGCGAGCCAGCCTGTCCCGCTCTTACGGTCAGAGTAGCGTTGAGCAACAGCACTCCTTGCACCGCCCATCGCTCTAAATTGCCTGAGTTGGGCATAGGCTTGCCTAAGTCTTGGTTTATTTCCTTGAAAATATTGAGTAGAGAAGGAGGACTTTTTACCCCGTCATTTACCGAAAAGCAAAGCCCGTTGGCTTGTCCTGCTCCGTGATAGGGGTCTTGTCCAATAATGACGACTTTGACATCTTCAAAACTACATTTGTCAAAAGCATTGAAAATCAGCTTACCCGGTGGGTAAATGGTCTGGGTGCGATACTCCTGCTTGACAAACTCTACTAAATTTTTAAAATATTCTTTTTCAAACTCTCCTGCCAATCTTTCTTTCCAAGAAGGTGCGATTTTAACGTCCATGAAGAAGATATTTAAAGTTTTTACTTATTCTACTGTGAGTGGGGTAGGATTAAACACAAAGCCTCTGGCATCGGCTCTTTCCTCAAAATCTATTTCCAAACCCATGAGATACATTAATTGTTTTTTTTCATAGTAAATAGGAATGTCCTCAATCTCATACTGCATATCTCCCTCTTTGAGTTTGTCGAAGCCTAAGCGAAACTTAGCACCTCCACAGCCTCCCCCACCTTGCACCAATACCCTTAGTCCATAGCCTTCGGGGATATTTTTATTGGTCATGATGTGCTTAATTTCTTGTACTGCTCTATGCGTTATGCTAATAGGTTTCAGCATACATTTAAAAAGTTTGATGTTATTTTTTCTAACTTTTTCTTTTACAAAGGGATATTCCCATGTTTTTTTCTCGGCAAGGTATCTACTTTGTTTTCAAGCATTTGAAAAGCAGAAATTAATTTTTTGCGCGTAACTTCGGGCTTGATGACCTCGTCTATGAACCCTCGATGTGCCGCTCTGTAAGGGGTAGCAAATTTATGAGTATATTCCTCTACTTTTTCTTGGAGTTTTGCCTCAGGGTCTTCAGCTTCACTGATTTCTTTTTTGAAAATGATTTCTGCTGCCCCTTTCGCTCCCATGACAGCTATCTCTGCTGAGTACCAAGCAAAGTTCATGTCCGCCCCTATGTGCTTAGAATTCATCACATCGTAAGCCCCTCCATAAGCCTTGCGCGTAATGACTGTTACTCTTGGAACGGTAGCTTCGCAAAAGGCATACAATAGTTTTGCTCCATTGGTAATGATGCCATGCCATTCTTGGTCAGTTCCCGGTAAGAAGCCCGGCACGTCAACTAACACTAACAGCGGGATATTGAAAGAATCACAAAAACGAACAAACCTCGCCGCTTTTACGCTTGAGTTGATGTCTAATACCCCTGCCAAGACCGCAGGTTGATTGCCAACAACTCCGATGCTTCGTCCTGCTACTCGGGCAAAACCTACGATGATGTTTTCCGCAAAGTTTTTATGTACTTCAAAAAAGCCCTCCTCGCCCTCGTCTATGATGCCATAAATCACCTCTTTCATGTCGTAAGGCTGATTGGGATTTTCTGGTACAATGTCATTAAGTTGAGGTCTAATCTCGTTATCTTCACTTTGGTAAGGAAGCATAGGTGGTTCATCTTCGCAGTTTTGTGGGATAAAACTCAATAGTCTTTTGATGTCGTTGATACAGGCTACCTCGTTGGCACACGAAAAATGCGTAACTCCACTCTTGGTGCTATGCGTACTCGCTCCACCTAACTCCTCAGAGGTTACTTCCTCATGCGTAACTGTTTTGACTACGTTGGGACCTGTAACAAACATATAGGAGGTATTTTCTACCATGAAAATAAAATCAGTGATGGCAGGAGAGTACACTGCCCCCCCCGCACAAGGTCCCATAATAGCGGAGATTTGCGGAATCACTCCCGAAGCCCTTGTATTTCTGTAAAAAATATCTGCATATCCGCCTAAGGACATTACACCTTCTTGAATCCTTGCCCCTCCCGAATCATTCAATCCGATGACTGGCGCTCCGTTTTTCATGGCTAAATCCATGATTTTACAGATTTTCTCTGCATGAGTTTCTGAAAGAGAACCTCCAAATACTGTAAAATCTTGCGAAAAAACATAGACTAAACGCCCATGAATAGTACCGTAGCCTGTAACTACCCCATCGCCTAAATAATACTCCTTGTCCAAGCCAAAATCTTTGCAACGGTGCATGACAAATTTACCAATTTCCTCAAACGACCCTGCATCTAAGAGTAGGTCTATGCGTTCTCTTGCGGTAAGTTTGCCTTTTTTATGCTGTGCATCTATGCGTTGCTGTCCCCCTCCAAGCAATGCTTCTGCATTTTTCTTTTCTAAAAGTGCTAATTTTTCTGCTTTTGTCATGGTAAAAGGAAATGAGGTATATAAGATTATGAGATGATTAAGATTGATTTGCAATTTTACGCAAAACAATTAAAAGTACCTAATAAAAAATGCTCTGTAAAGTTTAAATCGTCAAACCTAATAGATTTTCCTTATGATTGACTATTTTACAAAGCTACTTAAAAAACCATTTTTATTGATAAGCCACTTAATATCGCTATAAGGAACAGTAATTTCTACGGCTTCAGCTATGGTTTGATTTTTTCGATAATCTCTGAAAAACACAATGCTTTGTGTAGTAAAGTAGTAGTTTTTTATCATTTCTTCTACCGTTGTTTTTACTTCAGCAGGGGTTGGACGAAGTTTAGCATACTGCTTGCTTATCTTATCTTTCAGTATGAGGTTTAGCGTAGTTTCAAATCCCACATTAAGTACATCTTTGAGCGTAATTTCTGAACCGTTTGACATATTAAAGGATTTATGCAGTACCCTGCTTTCTGGCTCTGCCAAAATCAGTTCGCTGCTCATTCTGAGGCTAAGTAGATTTTTTGTATTTTCTAAAATTTTTGTTTCATAGGTCTGCGATAGCCATTGATATTGTTGATTTTCTTTGCTTACTTTTTCTAAACCTTCTTTTAGGTAGGCATCTACTTTGCCCATCATAGTTTCGCCACTTTGGTCAGATAACTGGCTTGCTGCCATGTTGATTTTATTTTCTATCGCCCGCGAGCCAAGCCCAATAATTGCAGGATACTCTATGTACAAGTCCACCCCTACCTCTTTCTCCCCTGCTTTATTGTAGCTTTTTTTCTTATAAATATTAATAACATCAAATTGCGCACTTCCTGCGGGATAGGTTTCTCTTAATGAGAAGTTAAGGTTTTCTCCTGTTTCTATATCTTTTACAGCAAAAGAAAGTTTAACACCTTCATTTTTAGGGCTTGCAGAGGCTTTCACCATCAAGCCATTTTCAGAAGAAAACTGTGTTTCAGGGAGGTTATTTGTACCTGCGCGATAGCCATAGTACACAAATTTTTTGCGCAATTTACTTCTTGGGTCATCGTAAAATCCTGTAATAGAATTGTTCGAGAAATAAGCATGAACAATTACGTCATAAGTATTGTTCAGTTTGCCTTCCATACGTTTGTAGAAACTTGCCGTTTCTAAGTTGCGAATAGGGCGATAAGTTTGTGCTAAACCTTCGCTCATAGAACTGCTTGGGAGGGTAGTCAGCACATTTTGTAAGTTGGTTTCCACTATAAAAGCATCTCTATAACCCATTCGGCGTACTTTGGCTAAGTTTACTTCTGCGGAGTCTTTATTAGCAAAAATACCAACTGATAATTTTTTAATGGAATCCTGCTCTACTTCAAATACTCTCCCAATTTGATTCAAGTCATCAATATTTGTCTTTCCTATCTTCTTTTCATTGACTTCTACTTGAATAGAATAAGCGGGAGGGCGCGCCATAGGTGGTCTTCCAAGTTTGCGTCCTTCCGTTGGGGTAGTATCTTGCTTGCTTGGTGAGATAACAGAAGAGTTACTTTCTACCTTAGTAATAGGATAATTAGTCTTTTCAACAATAAAGTCTGTAACTATTTGTGCTTTTGTATAACCTCGCAAATGTACTATTTTCAATATTTCCTCTGCCTTCTTGCGTGTTTCATAATATCCAAGTTTGATACGAGTAAATCCTATGCTGGGGACATACTCTGTATAGATTTCGCCCAAATCCGCAAGAGAGGTAAATCTGGTTTCATCAGGAGTCTTAAAGCTACCTAATTGAATAACAAATACTTGCTTCTTTTTTTCTTGAGCAAGTAAAAATATAGTAAAAGATAAGTGAAAAAAAGTAAAAAGGGTAAATCGGCTTAATTTGAAAATCATAAAAATTGGTTGATTAAAATAATTTTTGTGAAAATACGTAAAAAATCATAACTAACAAAGAATCAGTCTTAAATAAAATAAAATCTCAGGATTTTGCAAAAAAATCATTTAGACAAACATATTTTTTTACAAAAAAGTAATAATTTTCATACCATAATACATATCAATACCTCACTTTTACTGTACTATTTTTAGTTTACTCATAATAACGATGAAAATGGAAAATCGTAGAACTTTTTTAAAAAAATCATTAGTTGGTGCTACTGCAATGGCTCTCTTGCCACAAGCTATGCAAGCGGCTCGCATCAAAACTCAAGGAGTTCAACTCTATACAGTCAGGTCTGATATGGACAAAGACCCAACTGCTACCTTGCAAAAGGTGGCTGCTATCGGCTATAAGGAAGTAGAGCTGGCAGGATATAGAGAAGGCAAGTTTTATGGGAAAACACCTGCGGAGTTCAGAAAACTCTTAGGTGATAACGGGCTAAAAGCTATCAGCGGACACGTAAGTACTGCTGTTTTGAAAAATGGCTTAAATGAGATGATAGAAGCCTCTGCCACCATTGGTCAAAAATTTATCGTTTGCCCTTTTACTGCTCCTCAAGAACGTAAAAGTTTAGATGACTTCAAAACTTTGGTTGAGCTTTTCTCAAAAACGGGCGAAGCCTGCAAAAAGGCAGGAATCCAATTTGCTTACCACAACCACGCCTTTGAGTTTGACCTTGTCGAAGGGCAGATGCTATTTGACTATCTGTTACAGAATATTCCCAACGACCTAATGACCATGGAAATGGATATTTTCTGGACAGTGAAGGCAGGGCAAGACCCAGTTGCTTATTTTGAGAAATATCCTAATAGATTTGCTCTTTGGCACGTCAAAGACATGGACAAGACGGAGAAAAAAGAATTTACAGAAGTAGGACAAGGAGTGATTGATTTTAAAAAGATTTTTCAAAATGCGGGCAAAGCGGGCATGAAGCACTTTTTTGTAGAGCAAGATGTTTGCAAACGCCCTCCGCTGGAGAGTATTAAAATGAGTTTTGATTATTTGAAAAAGTTGAAGTATTAATTAACCCATCTCTTATCTCACAAGGAAAGTTTTTGCACTATTTCTTTTTCAGAGGCTTGCAGTTGCCCTTGACGAAGGAGAAAATCTGTGATGATTTGCAAACTTTCCTTGTCTATGTCTTGGAAATCTTTTTTTTGCAAAAGACTTAAAATTACTTGTTTGTCCTCTTCCAAATGATTGCTCAAATATAGGTACGAAGGGAGAGAGAGTTGGATAGAGTAACGTAAAAATCGGATTTCTAAATGATGTGGATTGAGTGCAACTGCTCTTGCAAAAGTGTCTTGGGACTGCTTGGCAAGGGCTAATTTTTCTAAAGGATTCCACAGAGATTTTGCTTTTAGAGTTTCTAAACAGGCTTGATAAGCTACTACCAACCCATTTTGAGAATTTACTTTCTTGAGCGTATGAAGTAAGAAATCAATGCCTTTGCTATCTTCTACTGCTTTTAAGTACTCCTTTCGCAAAATGCTAATATCGATTTCTCCATTTTTCACAAGTTGCGGTAAAGGCATACTTTAGATGTAGTTAAGTTGATGTTTAACATAGCTCTTGACCAAAAGCGTAAACTTTTTTGTATCAGGAACTCTGATGCGCTCATTCATTACTTTGGTAGGAGCGGTTTCTTGTATTTTTCTAAATAGTTTTAAGTAATAGATGTAAGCCAAATAAACCCCTAAGCGAGCCGATTTAGGCAACTGCAAGATACCTGTATAGGCATGGTCAAAATCTCGCTGAATGTCTGCTTCTATTTCTTTTTTTGCTTGGTAGTCAAATCTCTTGAAATCTACATTGGGGAAGTAAGTACGTCCTCTTTCAAAATAATCACTTTTCATATCTCTCAAAAAGTTTACTTTTTGAAACGCAGAACCTAAACTACGCGCCGCAGGCTTCAAACGCTGATAGGCTTCTTCGTTGCCTTCACAGAATACTCGTAAACACATCAACCCGACTACTTCTGCAGAGCCGTAAATGTACTCCTCGTAATGCGTTTGATTGTACTCATTGAAGTACAAATCCATTTCCATACTATGCAAAAAAGCAGTAATTAACTCATGTTCAATATTATATTTATTTACTACTATTTGGAAAGAGTGCAGAATAGGATTGAGGCTAATCTTGTCCTCTATGGCTTGGAAAGTATCTTTTTTGAAATCGTCCAACAGTCTTTTCTTGTTGTAGCCATGAAAGGTATCTACAATTTCATCAGCATAGCGAACAAAACCGTATATCCCGTAAATAGGTGCATGTAACTTACGGTCAAACATCCTGATTCCTAAAGAGAAAGAGGTGCTATAACTTTTAGTAACAATTTCACTACACTTGAAAGTAGTTAGGTTAAAAAGTTCCATCATAAGGAAATGGTGATTAAGATTCTATTTTGGCAACTTGGTTAAGATAACACTATAACTAAAAACATGCTTGCTTGTTTGCTATGAGTTGAAATGAATGTGTATTTTTTATTTATATACTTGCTGATGTAAGTAAAGGCACTTAGTTAATACCATCTTAACTGTAAAGATTTTACTTCAGTCCAAGGATTATCACAGATGGCATTTGCCTTTTGGACATAAATGAAAGTAAATCTAAGGAATTTTATGCAAAAAAGCCTTATCTGTTACCTTTTTAACATTTATTGCCAAAAGCAAACCTAATAGCGGTCATGAGGTACAAAAAACTAAATTCATACATTTTACAAAATCTTATTCCGTTTTCCTGAAACCTTCTATAATATGCTTGCAAAGGCGAAAATGTGTTATCTTTGTTGGCACAAGTGCTTAGGAGTCTTACGGAAGTTTGATTTCAAGGGTAAGCCCCTCGAGATGATTTATCCGTTTGAACTTCGGGAAAAAGTCTATAAACAAAATCAAAGTGATATGCTTCAATCTCAACTTATAGAACTGATTAGACAAATAGAAGATGAAAACTTACTGTCTAAATATCTTTTAGATATGGAAGGTGCGATTAATGGGCAAAAGCACGTTTTTCAGCACTTAGCAGATAGTCAAAAACAAGTACAAGACCTGAAAGAACAATTAGATAAACTCTATAGCATCATCTCTTTTGATTTGGGAAGCCCTCTCAAAAGCCTAAAAAGCATGATTGATTTAGTCCAATTAGATGTGGAAAATATTGAGAATCCATTGGTTTCTGAATCTGTAAGCTATCTCAATCTGCAAATGGAGAAGTTGCTTTTTCAGATGAGTAACTTATTAGAATGGTCAAGCCTACAAGTCAAAAATTTTTCTTTGAAAATAGATGACTTTGACATACAAAAAGTTATAGATGAAGTCCTTGCATTTTACGAAAAACAAGCCATACAAAAAGGAGTCAGTATATCTAAGGAAATCCATGAAGCTAATATGCCTCTCGCTCAGGGCGATAAACGCATGATTCAGCAAGCGATTAGCAACTTTGTGTCCAATGCAGTAAAGTTTTGTAGAAAAGGCGATGCAGTCGTGCTGGGTGCAAAGGTAATTGACAGCAAGATAAGCGTGCATATAAAAGACACAGGAATAGGTATGGGAAAGGCTAAAATCCAAAACCTATTCAATCCAAGTCGCAAAAGTACACAAAAAGGCACAGCCAACGAGAGTGGCTTGGGTTTGGGCATGATTACCGCCAAAGCTATCCTTGACCTACATCAAAGCCCCATCCAAATCTGGAGCGAGCAGGGCAAAGGCACGGAAATCTCTTTTGACTTGAGTGCCTCTAAGCCCGTAATTTCAAATTGAAACCTGCTATTCGTATTTTATACCTCGCCTGCTAATTCTGTTTTCTCAGGAGAACGCCATAAAGCCGAAAGTAACAATTCGCGCATAGCTACATATTCCTTTGGCAATTTGTCATACATTTTTTCAAAAAGCTCTTCATGAGCCAATAGTTCAGCTTTCCATGCTTCGTTATCTATGCTATTGATTTTCTCAAAATCCTCACGGCTAAACTCATAGCCTCTCCAATCTATGTCCTCGTATAGAGGCATCCAACCTATGGCACTTTCTTGGGCAGATGCTCTCCCTTTGACGCGGTCTATCACCCATTTGAGTATGCGCATGTTGTCCCCAAAGCCGTTCCATAAAAATTTGCCGTCTTTGTGTTTTCTAAACCAATTGACTCCAAAAATACGTGGAGGGCGTTTGAGATTGCGTCCCAGTTGCAGCCAATGATTGAAATAATCTGCCATGTGATACCCACAAAAAGGCAACATTGCAAAAGGGTCGCGACGCACTTTGCCAATCTCACCAAAGGCAGCCGCAGTCATTTCAGAACCCATAGTAGAGGCTAAGTAAACACCAAAATTCCAATTAAATGCCTGATAAACAAGAGGTATAGTAGTGCTTCGCCTACCTCCAAAAATAAATGCACTAATCAGTACTCCGTTAGGGTTTTCCCAGTCGGGGTCTATGCTTGGGCATTGGGAAGCAGGTGTAGTAAAGCGGGCGTTGGGGTGTGCAGCAGGCTTTCCGCTTTTAGGGTCATAGGGTTTACCTGTCCAATCTATCAAACCTTCAGGGGCTTCTTTGCTCATGCCTTCCCACCACACATCGCCGTCGGGCGTAATGCCTACATTAGTAAAAATGGTATTTTTAGCGATAGTTGCCATCGCATTAGGATTAGTTTTCTCATTGGTGCCGGGTGCAACGCCAAAATAACCTGCCTCAGGATTAATCGCATATAAGTTACCTTCCTCGTCTGGGTGTATCCAAGCGATATCGTCCCCTACGGTAGTTATTTCCCAGCCTTCCATCTCTTTTGGAGGTATGAGCATAGCAAAGTTTGTCTTTCCGCAAGCACTTGGGAAAGCAGCAGCAACATAAGTTTTCTCTCCCTGAGGGCTTTTGACACCTAAGATGAGCATGTGTTCTGCTAACCACCCTTCTTCCCTTCCTATAGCAGATGCGATACGCAAAGCCAAGCATTTTTTGCCTAAAAGAGCATTTCCTCCATAGCCTGAGCCATAAGAAACGATAGCACGCTCCTCTGGAAAGTGAACAATGTATTTGACCGTAGGATTACAAGGCCACTTAGCATCTTGCTGTCCCTCTTGGAGAGGCGCACCTACCGAATGTAAGCACTTCACAAAATCTCCACTTGTCCCTAAAATATCCCATATCTTTGGACTCATGCGAGTCATAATTTTCATATTTACAACTACGTACTCAGAGTCAGTAATTTGAATGCCGATTTTTGCCAAAGGCGAGCCTATGGGACCCATACTAAAAGGAATGACATACATAGTGCGTCCTTTCATGCAATCCTTAAAGAGTGCTTGCAGGGTTGCTTTCATTTGTTTAGGAGCAACCCAGTTGTTGGTCGGACCTGCATCTTGTTTTCGTAAGCTACATATAAAAGTTTTATCTTCTACGCGTGCTACATCGCTTGGGTCAGAAAAGCAGGCGTAGCTATTGGGTCTTTTCTGTTCATTGAGTTTGATAAAAGTACCTTTATCAACCAATTTTTGACACATTTGCTGATATTCTTGCTCAGAGCCATCACACCAATATACTTCTTTAGGTTGACAATACTCGGCAGTTTGCTGCACCCAAGCAATGATTTCTTGGTGGCTTAGATTGTTAGGATATTTTGATACGAGCATGATTTTTGAAATTTAGATTTACCTTGCTTATTATGAACTTGTTAAAATTAAAATTTTTTATACAATTTTAAGCGATTGAATGATAAGTAAAAATGATATAAATCACTGTTTGAATAAAAAATATTGAGCGATGGTGTCAAATGGAACTGAGGAGGGAATTACAACGAAAAATCAAAAGCTATTCCATGCTTAAATAGAATAGCTTTTGATGATTTTTTATACTATCAATTTGCTACTATTTAGGATTCAGTGCATTGTCTATGCGTTTAACTACATCTTGCAAGTGATAGCGGCTCATTTTGTCAGTTATCAGAGGAAGCGAAGCCCTAATTTCTCCAAGCAATGCCTCTAAATGTCCACGAGCAATAGAAGGCAAGTCGGTAGTTTTCAAATCTACTCTACGCGTATTAAAACCATACGCTCCTCCCACAGGCACATAGGCTAAGGTAGCGGGCTGAGTAGGATTCAGTGCTGCAATTACCTTTTCTACAAAAACCTTTTGCAAGTTACGGCGGTGAATGTCTATAGGCTTTTTAGTTCTCAGCTCTGACCATATTCCTGTGCGCAAATCCGTCATGAGTTCATCTAAGTTATAGTTCGCTGCATTTTTTCCCCCTGTTTCCATGAGGCGTATCATCTTATCTCCTGAAAGCAAGTTACTTAGTGCAAAATCTTGCATACTTTTAATCGCTTCTATGCCTTGCTCAGGGCGAATTTTGTTGAGTACATTTGGGTCAAGCAACCAAGTAGGCGTTTCAAAAAGATGTTTGTTGAGGAAAGCGATTGCCTCTTTTTGCTTGGCTTTGGGAACTACCTCATAGACATCACCTTGCATATCATAGGTTTTAGGTGTGTCATAAATCCCACCTACATTTTTTGCTACATGACCTACATAGCGGCGGAATTGCCCTACTACGTTGTCATAGAGTTCTACTAATTCCGTATAGCTTTCCCCGTCTTCTTTTGACCAAGCAGGTAAGTTTGGTAAAATGCGTTTTAGATTTTTAATACCATATTCGGAGGCTTTCATAGCATCGTCCCCTAAGTCTTCCGTCTGATAGCGGGGGTCGTGTGGACTTACTTCCGAGCCAAAAGCCAAGCGAGGATTTTTTACTTTTTCTTTGGTAATGCTGTTAAGTAATTTTTTTTCTTCTTCTGCACTTTTGGCATCAGCAAAGTACTTGTAGCCCCACTCAATCGCCCAAATATCGTAGTCGCCAATTCTTGGGAATAGGTCTGTAATGCCATCCTCTGGCTGGGCTACGTAGTTAAAACGCGCATAATCCATGATAGAAGAAGTATGTCCATTTTGCTTGATAAACTCCTTATCTCTGAGTTTTTCCACAGGCGTAGCCGAGCTTGCCCCCATATTGTGCCTTAGCCCAAGCGTATGCCCTACTTCGTGAGAAGAAACAAAGCGAACAAGCTCTCCCATAAGTGCATCATCAAACTTTTTGTTGCGCGCTCGTGGGTCGACAGCCGCAGTTTGAATCATGTACCAATTTCTTAGCAGACGCATGACGTTGTGATACCAGCCGATATGGCTTTCTAAAATTTCACCTGTACGGGGGTCATGTACGTTAGGACCGTAAGCATTTTGTATATCAGAGGCAAAGTAGCGAATGACAGAAAAGCGAGCATCTTCCAGACTTTTGGTGGTGTCTTTCTCGTCCCAATATTCGCCACGAATAGCATTTTTCCAACCTGCTTTCTCAAAAGCTACTTGCCAATCGTCTACGCCTTGCTTCAAATATTTTCTCCATCTCTCTGGGGTGGCAGGGTCTATGTAAAACACGATAGGTTTGGCGGGTTCTATGAGTTCGCCTCTTTTTTGTCTTTGAGCATCTTCTGCATTTTTAGGCTCTAATCTCCACCTTACAGCAAAAACCTCCTCGTCTGCTTTTTGGGATTCTTCCTCAAAAGTACCGTAGCCATTGGCAAAATAGCCTACTCTGGGGTCAAAATAACGCTTACGCATAGGCACTTTGGGTAAGGCAATCATAGAAGTATTCATTTCTATCGTAATTACTCCTGCATCTAAACCTGCAGGGATATATACTCCCGGTTGTGGGACTGGCGGAGGAGTAAGCGGTGGAGCTTGGGTGGCAAAAGTTTTTACTGTACGAATTTCTGTATTGATAGGATAGCTTTTGATGCTTTGGATATAGGAGCGGTCAGCTTGGAACGAAGAGATTTTGAAAAGTTGCTTCCTAAACGGGCTAAGTGAAAATACTTGGTTATCTCCTTTGAAATAATCCGAAACGTCTATCACCACCGAAGTATCTTTGCGAATAGCTTTGATTTCAAAAGAACCAATGATGGGGTCTGCGGTAGAGTTTTTGACTGCCTTGAAAATTGGCTTAGTACTATCAGGGCTGACAAATACATAAGTGATAGAACGCAAAAATATCTTATTGTCAGGCGCTTTCTCCCATTTGATTACCTGCCTATTTTCCTCTTCGCCTCCGTATCTGCCCCCACCAGCAGGTACTCGGGTATAGCGCGTAATAGCCATGATTTCTCGCTCAAATACACTATCAGGAAGTTCAAAATACCACTTATCCTCTACTTTGTGAACCGTCATCAAACCTTTGCTGGTAATAGCCTTACTGGTGATGACCTCTTTGTAGGGCTTGATACCTCCTTTGGCAGGTGGAGGCGGGGTAGTGGTGGTAGAGGTAGTCGTAGCTGGCTTGTCGGCATCTTGTCCTCGTCTTTGAGCAAAAATATTTTCTGATTTTGCAAGAACAAAGCAAGCAAACAAAGAAAATAGTATCGCACTTAGTTTAAGTCGTTTTTTCATAAAATACTGATAATTAATTGGTAAATGAAATAAAATAGATAAAATAAAAAACAAATATGAGATGAAGATATAGGTTAGATAATGTGAATTGATTTTGTCGCCAAAGTAAAGAAATTTTTAATGCAAAATATCAAAGCAAGAAAAAAAGAAATACGAAAAATGTAGGATAATTTGCAAAAAACAAAAAGCAAAGCCTAATAGACCTTGCCTGTGATTGGGAAATGATATATACTAACTTACGTAGGGAATCAAGTTGATTGTCAGGTTAGTATCTGCCATGTATTCTTCTCCACTCTCTTTCATATCTACATCATGAGCCTTATAGTACCAGTTTACCGTTACACGCCCACCCTTATTTTTTTCATAATCTTCTAATAAATCAAATATTTCTAAAAAGCGGCGCGAAGTATTGGTGTTAAAATAGGTCATCTTAAAATTCATAGTGATTGTTTTGTTAGGAATTTCTAAGAACCTATGAAGCCAGTCAAAAACAGGCTGGTAAAACTCTACAGAATATTCGTGGAAAGACTCACCAGAAATATTCAGTTCACCAGTAGCTGCTTTAAAACGTATCTCGGGTATAAAATGGTCTGGAGGGTTGTAAAAATCTTCCATCATTATTATTAAGTTGTGGCTAATGTTTTGTTTATTTTTACAGCAAGGGTCAAGAAAGCATTGGGTTTATCGCTGTCGTTGATAATGTAAGTAAGCGGATTGCCTGACTTTCTCACCATGTCTATCAGTCCTAAACCTGCTCCTTTGCTATCTTCTACACTTGGATTGCGGCGTTGGTCTTTGTAATACATTTTCAACCCCTCCTCATCTAACTGATTGATGTAGTCGCAACGCTCACTAATGAGTTTGATTTTTCTACTGTCCATTCTATTGCCCGAACAGACAATATAATGCTCATTGGTTTCCCCAATCGCAATAATTCCTACCCCCACTTCTTTTTTATCTTTTTCTGAGTAGGCTTTCTCTGTGGAGTAATGATAAATATTTTGTGCCAACTCTATTACCAAGCCAAATAACCTTCTGGCTACCATTTCATTGTCATTTTTCCTGCGTAGGCTCAACCCAATCAAAGAAAGCAAATCTTGGGAAATCATTCCTTGAAAAGCCAGAGAAATTTTATTTTCTCTAAAACTTGAATAAAAATTATAATTACTGAATTTTTCTTCCATAAAAAATGCTCTCAAGCATGATAATTAGAAAACTTAACTTTGGGTATAAATTTTAAAACCAATGAACCTTTATTAAAAACTTTAATGCGTCAAAAATAACAAAATTGCAATGAAAATGTCAATAGGTAAAGTAAAAAATCGTATAAAAAAACCAATATTTCGTGTTTAGCAGTCTTTATCCTCCTTTTTGTGCTAACCAATACTTGCTAAATGCCAATAGCTTAGCTTCTTCAAAGCTATTTGCCATGATTTGCAAGCCAATAGGCAAGCCTTTTTGGTCAAATCCATTAGGAATAGAAATTGCAGGAAGCCCTCCCGCTACGTTTGCCTGAACGGAAAATATATCGGCTAAGTACATCGCCAAAGGGTCATTGGTATTTTCTCCGATTTTGAAGGCAGTTGTAGGGGCAGTAGGGGAAATAATAAAATCATATTGGGAGAGAATTTCTTTGGTTTTATTGGCTATGAGTCTTCTTACTTTTTGGGCTTTAGTAAAGTAGGCATCGTAATAGCTTGCACTTAACACAAACGTACCCAACAGGATACGTCTTTTTACTTCTTCTCCAAATCCTTCTGAGCGACTGCGCTTATACATAGAAACTAAGTCCGTTCCGTTAGGGCTACGATAGCCATAGCGCACCCCGTCATAGCGGGAAAGGTTGGTACTTGCCTCTGCCGTAGTTAAAATATAATAAGTAGGCAAAATATACTCTAATAAAGGAAACTGCACTGCCTCGACCTCATGCCCTAAACTCCTGAGTTTTTCTATGGTCTGGAGAATATTATTTTTTACATCAGGCTCAAGCCCTTCATTTTCAATGGTTTCTTTTAGGTAGGCGATTTTAGGTTTATAATCTAAATCAAGCATTTGGGAGTAGGTAGGTACAGTACGCTTAGAAACTGTGCTGTCAAAATTATCCTCTCCTGCAATGACTTCTAAGAGCAAGGCTGTATCTTCTATGGACTTAGAAAGCGTACCGATGATGTCAAAAGAGGAGGCATAAGCGATGAGTCCATGTCTTGAAACTCTTGAATAAGTGGGCTTCAGCCCAATAATACCACAAAAAGAGGCAGGTTGGCGTACTGAGCCTCCTGTATCTGAGCCGAGAGAAGCCAAGCACATATTTGCCTGTACGGCTACTGCCGAGCCTCCCGAGGAGCCTCCACAAACCCTTGTATTGTCTATTTCATTGAGTACTGCACCAAAAGCGGAATTTTCATTGGAAGACCCCATCGCAAACTCATCGCAGTTCTGCCTCCCGATGATGATGGCATCTTCGGCTAAGAGTTTTTCTACTACTGTCGCAGAAAATTGGGATTTAAAGCCCTCTAAAATACGGCTTGAGGCTTGTAGGCTGTGGTTTTCGTAGCATATTACGTCTTTTAGCCCTATGACCATTCCTGCCAGCTTGCCAGCTTTTCCTGTTTGAATTTTTTTATCGATTTCCTCTGCTTTGGCTAAGGCTTCGTCCTGATAGACTTCCAAAAAAGCGTTGAGGTGTTTTTTGGCTTGGATGGTAGCTAAGTAGCTGGAAACAACTTCTTTGCACGAAATTTTTTGTTCTTGGATTGACTGTCGAATTTGTTTGAGTGAAGTAAACATGGAGTAAGTAAAATTAACAAGTTTTTTAAACACAAAAAGATGATACCTTTTTACCAAAAGGGCATCATCTTTTTATCTATGAGAACGCAAAACAAGGATTAAGACTTCTTAGAGTCATCTTTTACGCTTTCTTCCAGTTCATTTTTGATTTCTTTGGTAGCATCTTTGAACTCTCTAATGCCTCTACCTAAGCCTCTCGCCAATTCAGGAATCTTTTTTGCTCCAAAAAGCAACAAGATAATAAACAGAATCATTAGGATTTCTGTCCCTCCCAAACCGCCAATGAAAGCAAATATTTGTGCCATAGTCATCGTTGGGTTTAAAAATAAAATGTACTTATTATGCAAATGTAATAAACAAATTTCAATATTGATGACTTTTTAACAAAAAAACACAAATAAGTGAAATGAATGTAATTTTAATCGGTCTTTATCGATGTTTTCTGCAGATGAGGTAAAGATAAAATCTGTGAATCTCAAAACTATATTATAATTTTGCAGGAATAGTACATAAGATTTTAATATATTTTTGAGATATGAAAAACCGATTGTTTGCTATTTGTTGTTTGCTTGTCATTATGTCTTTGCTTACTGGGTGTGACATGGGTCAAAATACTAAAAATGAACAAACTAAACTGCAAGATTCTACGTATGAAATTGATGGTGAGGGTCGGAACAGGGCTATCACAGATGAGGAAAATGCCAGCGAAAATGGTATTTTTAGAAAACAACAAAATTTTGCTGTAAACAATATTAATTTTACTCGTCATCACGTTTTCATCAAACAAGGACAAATAGAGGAGCATATCTACTACACTTTTTTTGCAGACCGTAGTAAGTTTGCTAAGCTCAATGAAATCACGACTGAGTTTGCTAACATTGCCCGCTTAGATTCTATCAAAATTGCAGGAAAAAGTCCCTTAGAAGACGAAGAAACAAGCTATGAAAGTACACAACGCATAGACTCTGTGTATTTCATCAATCAGGATTTGATTACCGTAGAGTTTAACTATCAGTATATGGCAAGTGGTATGGAATGTGAAAACAAAGAAAATAAACTGGTAACATACTCTATTGCTAAGAAAGACGTGATTGGCTTAAAGGATATATTTGGAGCTAAAACAGGTCAGGCACAGAAAATTATTGGCGAAAAATTACAGGCTAAGTTTTTAAAAGAGATAGATAACTATGCAGAAAATGCCTATGCTAAACCTGCGGAGGAGTCTATCAATGCTTACAAGCAGAAGTTTGCTAATATTAGTTTTTTAAAAGAGGCTTATATGGGTGTTTTTAAGGATAGCTTGGCTTTCTCTTATACTCTTGGTAATGAATGCAATCTCCCTCCTTTTGTAGTAGGGAAAGTAGCTATCAAAGACTTAGCAGATCTGCTCCCTAAGGGTAGTACTTATCTCAAAGATTAGATGCTATTAGTTATTTTGTATAGCTGACGGAAAAAATACGCGGAAGGTGCTTCCTTTGTCTGGCTCACTTTCTACTTCTATTTTACCGCCTAAGGTTTCTACTTGAGTTTTAGTGAGATAAAGTCCTATGCCTTTGCCCTCAATGTGCGTAGCGATGCGCTGATAAAGCCCAAAGATTTTGTAAGTCCCCACATTTTTTAAATCTATGCCTATGCCGTTATCTTTGACTGCAAGGATAATGTATGGGTCTGAAACATAAGTGCAAATCTCTATAAGAGGCTTCCTTTTATGGGAACGGTACTTGATAGCATTGGAAATCAAATTGTAAATAATACTCTGAGCATAGGCTTTGATAAAAAGTATTTCTTTAGCTTGCAAAAAATTAATTTTTAGACAAGCGTCTGTACTTTCAATTTCATTGGAAAGGTGATGAAGTACCAAATGCGTAATTTCTTCTAAGTTTACTGTTTCCTTTGTTTTGTCCAAGCTATTCCGAATCGCTATGACTTGGGTAAGGTCTTTGATAATGGTGTCTAAGCTATTAGATACATCAGATAGGTGGGAAAGAACTTGCTGATTGTATTCGTCTTTAATTTGCTTGTAATCTAAAATATTGACTAAACCTAATATGCGTGCTACGGGAGAGCGAAGGTTGTGGGAAACGATGTAAGAGAATTGCTGTAAGTCTTGATTTTGTTTGGAAAGTTCATCTACAGCTTTTTTTAGTTCAAGTGTACGGTGTTCGATTAAATCTTCTAAGTGATTGTTTAAGGACTCGATTTCTTCTTTTTGTTGGGTAATTTCTTCATTTAAAAGCTGTAAGTTAGCGTTCTGTTCCTCAATATGTCGTTTTTGTTGCAGGATTTCTTCTTTTTGTTTTTGTAGTCTCAGATTGTTGCGATGTTTTATAAGATTATTTCTATACAAAATAAAAGCCATGAGGCTAAGCAGTATAAAAATGCTCCCCAAGGCATAAATAATAATATTTCTTGTGGCTAACTCTACTTTTTGTTTTTCTATCTCTATTCGTTGCTTTTCTTGGGCGTAGGTGTTTTGGAGTTGAATAATTTGTCTGTTTTTCTGCTCGTTAAATATGCTATCTTTTACTGCAATCCACAAAGTTTGGTATTTTAGAGTGCTGTCTGTCAGGTTTTTTTTTAGGTAAGCAAGATAAAGGTTATGATAAGCACCTTCTATTTCATGTTTTAGGTTTACCTGCTGGGCTTTTTTTAGGGCAACTCTGCTATGAATAATCGCTTCTTCTATTTGGTTCTTGTTCAGATAAATTTTTGCTATGTTATTCATCGTGCTTGCATACAAAAGAAGATTGTTGATTTTCTTGTTGAATTGGAAACTCTCTTTGTAATAGGATAGTGCAGTATCGTCATCTCCTTTTTTTAGATATACCTCAGCAATATAATATAGGCAAACAGCAATATGCCTTTCATCTTTGATGCCTTTGGAGATAGCCAAAGCCTCTTGAAAATGTGCAAGGGCTTCCTCGTACTTGCCTTGAATATTTAAAAACAAGCCCATTTGGTTAAGAGCATAGCTAAGGTAAAGAGCATGATTTATGGCTCTTAGATGCGCAATGGCTTGGGTATAATATTCTTTGGCTTTATCGTAGTTGCCTTCGTCTTTATTGATTGTACCTAAGCGGATAAAAGTGAACCCGATTACGTCTTGGAGTTGCTCTTTTTCTGCTATCTTTAACGCAGACAAGTGTAGGTCAGTCGCCTCTACGTTATCCCCTCTAAAATAAGCCATCAATCCTAAATAGTTTATTGACATCGCTTCGCCCCAGGCATACTTGATTTTCCTGCTCCATTCTATTCCTTGCTTGGCATACTGAGTGGCTCGGGGAGGGTCAAAAGCATAGAGTTCCCTTGCCAAGTTTACTAATACTTGCCCTTTGATAGTATCATGAATAGGCAGATTTAGCTGTTTTTCTAAGCTATCTATCAAAGCAAGATTTTGTGCTGCGCAGTAACTTGTTAGAACTATAGAAAAAATGACAAAGAATATATAGAATTTTTTTGCAAATAGCATCTATGAGTTGTTATGGTGTTCTTCATAAGACCAATATACTAATTTTTAGTGGAAAAAATCATTCAATTTAAAAAAATTTATCCAATCCTTCTGAATCATAGCGGTTAGTTTTCTACTAAAAACGATGCTTCTTGTTGTTAATCAACCAATCTCAATGACTACATCCTCGCTCATAGGATGCCCTACGCATGTAAGCACATAGCCTTCTTTGATTTCCATTTCAGAAAGCCCTTCATCTTCGTCCATTTTTACTTCACCAGATTTTTTCTTACCCCTGCAAGCAGTACAAAGCCCGCTTTGGCAAGAGTAGGGCATATCCAAGCCAGCATCTAATCCTGCTTCCAGTATGGTTTTATTAGGCTTTACGCTAATTTGATATTCCTCATTGTCCAAGATGATAGTAACTGTTCTTGATACATTATCGGTAGCATTGTTGGCTTCTTCTTTGACAGAAGCACTGAAAAAGCTTTCGTGATGAATTTTCTCCTTAGGTGTTTGTAGATAGACAAGGGCTTCTGTAACGGCAGTCATCATGCCCTCGGGACCGCACAAAAAGTATTCTGTTTTATCGTTATCAAACTTAGGAAGTAAGTTTAATACATTGATAGTAAGCGTTTTATCTATCCTACCCTTATAACCTATCCAGTCCTCCTCTGCTCGGCTAAGGACATGAACTACATTGAACCTTGTGCCATATTTTTTCTGCATTTCCTCTATGGTCTGCTTAAAGATAATACTTTGCATACTTCTATTTCCATAAATCAAAGAAACAGTACTCTTAGGCTCGAATACTAAAACGCTCTTTGCCATAGAAATAAGCGGAGTGATGCCACTTCCCGCAGCAAATAGGACAATGTGGCGTTCTAAGTTTTTATCTGGTTCTAAGCAGAAATGTCCCATAGGCTCTACCACTTCCATTTTATCTCCTGCTTTGAAGTGCTTATCTACATAGTTGGAAACTAAGCCATTCTCTATCATTTTGATAGTGATAGAAAGATTTTCGTCTATATTGGGTGCGCTACTAAGCGAGTAGGCTCGTCTTTCATTCTTCCCGTTTATGGGAACGATGATAGTCAGAAATTGTCCAGATTTATATTTGATTTTAGAAAATAAGGGCTGTTTAAAATGAATAGTAATGGTATCAGATGTTTCTCGGGTTATCTCTTTGATTTTGAGGCTATACGTTTTCATTGAATCTAATAATTGAATGGTCAATATTGAGATTTTTAAGCAAAAACCGCAAATTTAAGAGGTATGTTTCAAATTAAAATAGTATTTCATGTATTTTTGTAAGATATTTTGCAATTCTATTCTAAAATACTAAATTTAGGGATTTTAAATCTTATCTATAACGCTGTACATATAGCAATATGAAACCTATTTTACTAAGTATATTTTCTAAGACATTGACTTTCTTTTTTGTTACCTCTTTTATTATTGGTGCTTGTCCAAGTTATGCTGATGTCATTATGCCCCATATTTTTGGAGATAATATGGTCTTACAACGTGATAGACAAGTAGTTATATGGGGGAGGGCAACA
Source organism: Thermoflexibacter ruber (assembly GCF_900113045.1). Taxonomy (GTDB): domain Bacteria; phylum Bacteroidota; class Bacteroidia; order Cytophagales; family Thermoflexibacteraceae; genus Thermoflexibacter; species Thermoflexibacter ruber. The sequence goes on along the minus strand of NZ_FONY01000026.1, from coordinate 20,525 downwards.
AACAAAGGAGAGAAAATTGCTGTGAGGATTGCAGGTAGGGTCTATCGTACGCGTGCTTTGGAAGATAGTACTTGGCTTGTAACACTCCCACCTATGCAAGCAAGCGGTCCCTATACCTTAGAAATTGCGGCGGACAATAAGGTTACTTTTCGCAATGTAATGTATGGAGATATTTGGCTGTGTAGTGGGCAAAATACGATGGATTTCCCTCTGAATAGGACAATAGATGGCTACAAAGAATTGCTAAAGGCAGAGTATCCCTTGATTCGTCTCTTTTCAGTAAAAAAGAAATATAGCCACCTTCCCTTAGAAGATATTGAAAGTGAAACAAGCTGGCAGCCTTGCGATATAGAAACTGTTGCCCATTTTTCCGCTATTAGTTATTTTTTTGCCAAAGAAATTTTTAATCAAACTAAAGTTCCTATTGGCTTGATACAAGCTACTTTTAATGGTTCTCGCATCGAGTCTTGGCTTAGTGCTGATGTACTGAAAACTTTTCCCGACCTCAAAGACAAAGTAGAGGTAATTCAAAACAATCCCAACTATTTGGCAGAAAAAAAACAAGAATTTGAGGAGTTGAATCAAAAAAAATGGTTGGAATACATAGAAGTATTAGACGAAGGGCTAAAAGAAGGAATAGGCGAAGGCTGGGAGTCCCCCAACTTGAATACCAAAGATTGGTCTGAGATGTACCAGCCAAGAGTTTGGTCTGCCAGAGGGCATGAATTGGCGGATTACAGTGGTTCTGTGTGGTTTCGTAAGAAATTTACTATCCCTCCCTTTTTCAAGGGGAAGGATTTAATGCTTAGTTTAGGACCTATCCATGATTACGATTTCACCTATATCAATGGAAAAAAAATAGGACAAACTTATAGCGAAACGGCGAATCGGCTGTATAAAATCCCCCAAGAGTATCTAAAAGACGGCGAAAATGAAATTGTAGTTTTCTCTATTCACTTTGGAGGAGAAGGAGGATTTAGCGGAATAGCCGACCAAGTCTATATCAGAAGTGCAGACAAAGATGACCCTATAAGATATTCATTAGCAGGGAATTGGAAATTTAAAGTGGGCTTTCAACTTCTCAATACAAAAAAGATTCCTTCTTACCCTGTATTTCGCGGGGAGCGCAACGAACCTACTTTGCTCTACAATGCGATGATTGCTCCTCTACACAAATTTGCTATTCGAGGCATTATTTGGTCGCAAGGCGAAGCCAATGTAGGAATCGGCAAAGCAAGAAATTATCAAGAACTTTTCCAGTCTTTGGTACAAGATTGGAGATTGAAATGGAGGAAAGCAGGCATACTTGATGACCTTCCTTTCCTTTACACCCAATTGGAGCGTCATGGCAAAAAGAACCCACAGCCCACAGAAAGTACTTGGGCAGAGATGCGCGAGGTGCAAGCCTCTTTGAGCAAAACGAAAAATACCGCAATGGCGGTTATGATTGATTTGAGTGAAGGGGATAATACTTTGGCAAAAAGCAAAAATGAAGTAGGCAGAAGGTTAGCCGCCCAAGCCCTCAAAATGTGTTATGGTCGCAGCAACATCATCCATTCAGGTCCCGTGTTGGAGTCAGTATCCGTTGATGGGAACAAACTCAAACTAACTTTTAAAATGGCTGGGAATGGCTTAGTAGCAAAAAATCAATACGGGTACTTAGAAGGTTTTGCTATTGCAGATGAGTTTGGCAAGTTCCAGTGGGCGAACGCACAGATTACAGGATACAACACCGTAATAGTTTACCATGACAACATCAAGTATCCTGCTCATGTCCGCTACGCATGGTCGGATAATCCTGACGTAAGTCTATTTAACAAGGACGGCTTTCCTGCCCAGCCTTTTCGCACTGACTCACGCAATACAAGTACTCCTCCCCCAGCGAGCAGTGCCTCCTCTTTCCAAGATGAGTAATAATCAACTTCTTTTTATTTATCTTATGAAAGCAGTTTTAATAGAAAAATTTGGTTCAGCAGAAAACTTGAAAATAGGGAATTGGGAAACTCCGCAACTACAAGAATATGAAGTCTTAGTAAAAGTATATGCTACTGCCTTGAATCGTGCAGACCTCTTGCAAAGGGAAGGAAAATATCCTCCTCCTACAGGCGCAAGTCCTGTCTTAGGCTTAGAAATTTCAGGAGAGGTAGTCGCCTTAGGAGTGGAAGTAAGTCGTTGGAAAATAGGCGATAAAGTTTTTGGCTTAGTCCCCGGTGGAGGATATGCCCAATACGCCAAAATTCACGAAGACATGGCTATTGAAATCCCCGAAAATATGACCTTTGAAACAGCCGCCGCTATCCCCGAAGTTTTTTTAACAGCCTATCAGGCATTGATTTGGTTAGCTAAACTCCAGCCCCAAGAAACTCTCTTGATTCATGCGGGAGCAAGCGGGGTAGGCACTGCCGCCATCCAAATTGCCAAGGAAATGGGGGCAGAGGTATTCGTAACGGCTTCCACTACCAAACATGCTCTTTGTTTGGAGTTAGGCGCAGAAGCCGTCATAGACTATAAAAATCAAGATTTTGAACAGGAAATTGCTCAACTCACCCACGGGCAAGGAGTAAACGTTATCATAGATTTTTTAGCGGCATCTTATTTTCAAAAAAATATCAATAGTTTAAGTATGGACGGTCGCTTGGTCTTATTAGCCCTGCTCGGCGGCTCAGAAGTCAGTCAGGTGAATTTGGCTAAAATACTGATGAAACGCTTACAGGTCATAGGTTCTACCTTGCGTTCTCGCAGTTTAGATTACCAAATACGCCTAACCCAAGAATTTTGGCAATTTGCTGCTGCCAATTTTCTCACAGGGAAATTCAAACCAATCATAGATAGTATTTTTGAATGGGAAAAAGTCCAAGAAGCACACCGCTATATGGAATCCAATCAAAATGCAGGAAAAATTGTCCTGAAAATACGCTAATAAAGTACATTGCGCAGCTATAGTTGATTAAAATTTTCTCATATTTGAGAGTAAAATGTTCAATGCTTTGCTCTGATGCTCAATAAGAAAAAAATCATTAACGACCCCGTACACGGCTTTATCACTATCCAAAGTGAACTGATTTTTGATATTATCAATCATTCTTATTTCCAAAGGCTTAGACGAATAAGGCAGTTGGGGCTAACAGAGTTTGTCTATCCGGGGGCTATCCACACTCGCTTTCATCATGCACTTGGAGCGATGCACTTGATGTCTGTTTCGCTTCATACGCTTCGCTCTAAATCGCATGAAATCTCCGAAGCAGAATACGAAGCCGCACTGATAGCGATTTTGTTGCATGACATCGGGCATGGACCTTTTTCTCATGCCTTGGAAAATACAGTTTTGAGCAATGTGCCTCACGAAGAGATTTCTGCACTCATCATGGAATTTCTAAATCAAGAGTTTGGGGGGGCATTGGACTTAGCAATTCGCATATTCAATAACCAATACGAAAGAAAATTTTTTCATCAGTTAGTTGCTAGCCAACTGGACATGGATAGAATGGATTACTTGCAAAGAGATAGCTTCTTTACCGGGGTTTCCGAAGGCAAGATAGGGGCAGATAGAATTATTAAAATGTTGGAAATCAAGAACGACCAAATTGTGGTAGAGGAAAAAGGCATTTACAGCATAGAAAACTTTTTGAATACACGCCGCCTGATGTATTGGCAGGTATATTTGCACAAAACTACTGTTAGTACAGAGCAGATGCTTACCCAAGCTATTCGCAGGGCGCGCTTTTTAGCCCAAATAGGCACAGAGGTATTTGCCTCGCCTGCCCTCTCTTTGTTTTTAAAAAATGAGGTGAACTTATCTTTATTTAAAAATGACAAAACCTTTTTAAAAGCATTTGTACGCTTAGATGATTATGACGTTTGGGGAGCTATCAAGATATGGACAGAACATGAGGATAAGGTACTTTCAGAACTCAGTAAAATGCTCATTAATAGAAAATTGTTCAGAGTAAAATTAGAGAACGAGCGTATTCCTTTGGACTTGAAAAAGCAAGCCTACGAACAGATAAAAAGTCAGCTAAAGTTATCGGATAGAGCAGTGAAAGAAAATGAAATAGATTACTTCCTATCTTATGGAGTAATCACTAACTCCGCTTATTTTTCTGATGAGCAAAAAATACTTATTTTGAAAAAAAATGGACAAATATTAGATGTTGCCCATGCCTCAGATTTGCCCAATATCAAAGCCTTGACCAAAATGGTGAAAAAATATTACTTGTGCTATCCCAAGAATATTATCTTATAAAAGAAGAAATTTGATTAGATATTAGCTCAAGAAGTTAAACTACTTTTCATAATGAGAATCATTCGTCGCTTACGCTCTCTCAAGCAATCTATTCAGATTCCCCGACCTAAGATTAAGATGAGTCGGCGTTGGAGAATTTATATTTTGGTCTATGCCATAGAAACAATAGTAGTTTTCATAGGGGTAGCAGCGGGTTTTGCCCTGAGTAATTGGGCTGATGACAACAAAGAAAAAAAACTCATCAACGAGTATATGCAAAGCTTGCAATCTGACTTGGACAACGACATTCAGAACTTGCAACGCAACGACAGCATTACGCTCCTAAAAATTGAAAGTATGGTCATGCTGGTAGGTTTGCTCAAAACCAATGACTACGAGCAAATGGAAATGATAGACAGCTTAGTAAAGCAAGCTTTTCAAAATGTTATCTTTTTCTATCCTTCTAAAACTACCTACGAATCTATCAAACAAGGCGGACACATCAACGTGATTAAAAATATCAAATTAAAAAACAGTCTTATTTTTCTCTATGACTTTCAATACGAGCAAATTAGAATCAATGAAAACTTAATTTTGGAAGTAGTGAGGCGAGATATAGAGCCTTTTATCGTGCAAAACTACGACATGATAGAGTTTCGGGCTATCAACAAAGAACCGATTTTTAACTATCAGTTCGCTAACTTGATTCAACAACTCATTTCTGACCTCTCTAATAACTTGAAATATTACCGAGAAGCAACCGCCAAGTGCGAGGAGATTAAAACAAGAATCAAGCAGTTGCCTAACTAAAAATTGGTAAAATTTTTCTACTTTTGCAGAAAAAATAAAAATCATGCTCAAATCTCAATATATCATTATTGCTATCGGGGTTTTTCTTGTTGTAGGGCTTTTTATGTTGCCCAAATCAGTGGTAAGTAATAAAAATAAAAATGTAGAACAAACCGAAAGCGAAAAACCTACAGACAGCCAAGAAGAAACTGCCCAAAATGCCACAAGCGAAATGCACTCCAATAAACTTACTCAGGAGCAGAGTATCTTGTTAGACAGGCTAAGACCGCAATTTTTCAAAGCACAAACAGAGCAGGAAAAAAGCCTTTACTTCGATAGCCTTAGCCTCGTTTATCGCCCTGCTAATCTGATGGATAGTCTTGCTTTTTATGCAGAAAATTTAGCCAATCAATTTCCCAATACGCGTACTTTTTTGGCTACTGCCGATGCTTACTACGAAGTTTTTAGCTTTGCGATGAGCGAGCAGAAAATTAAGCAAGCAGCAGAAAAGGCTCGCAATTACTACGAAAAAATCTTAGCCCAAGAGCCAGACAACTCAGACGTAAAAGTAAAGTTAGGCGTTACTTACACCATTACGGCTACCCCTATGCAAGGGATTCAAATAATTCGTGAAGTTCTGAACAAAGAACCTGATAATCAGTTGGCTTTGTTTAACTTAGGCTTGCTTTCCATGCAGTCAGGGCAGTACGATAAAGCTGTAGAAAGGTTTGAAAAACTAATTGCTATCAATCCCAGAGATGTCAATGCTTGTTTACTTTTGGGGCAGAGTTTAGTAAACCTGAATAAGACCAAAGAAGCAATAGAAAAAATGGAAAAGTTCAAAGCAAACCTGACCAATTCGCCCATAGATACAGAAATTAAGCAAAAAATAGATATGTTTTTAAAAGACGTTCAAAAGTAGGTGATGCTAATTTTGTGTTGCAGGTAAAAACACAATGCAACAGCGTTTTAGCATGACTTATAAAATGCAACTCAAAAATAAAATTAGTGCATCATATTGGATTTTAGAAAATACATCATCATTATCGCTTTGGTATGGCTTGCTTGGATAGGCGGTCGCTCTTGTGTAGTAACTGCTAATCGGGAAGTGATAGAAAAAGTAAAAGCAAACTATGAGGCGCAGGTACAGCAGATTTGCCAAGAGCTAAACCTGCCCTCTGAATATTTTTTGGCACTTATCATTTTAGAATGTTCGGCAAGGAAAAATCCTCCAAGTCGTTACGAGCCTCATGTTTTTGAAAAACTAAAAGCGGTAAAAAATGGAAAATTAGCCAGCTATTCTGGACTTACCAAAGCCGACTTACAGACCTACAACGAAGCTACTTTAAAACTCTTAGCTACCTCTTGGGGTGCCTTGCAAATCATGGGCTACAACTGCATTTCTTTGAAAATCAGTATTGACGAACTCAAAGGAGCAAACTCCCTGCGGCATGGAATCCATTGGTGCAAAATCAACTATGGCAAATATCTTGAGAAAAGAGATTTTAAAAACGCCTTCCATATCCACAACACAGGCAAGCCTCACCCTTCCTTTTGGTTTCCCCAAACCCACGACCCTCTTTATGTAAACAAGGGCTTGGCTTATGCCAATGCTCTCAGCTTAGAATGGAATTGAGATTTGTTTTTATAAAATTCTTGCATAGTTTTACCAAGATTTCAAATAAATCCTTAATATTGTTCAAAAGCTATGGATTGTAGAAAATCCTTTTATTTTCAGGATTTTTGCTTTTCACGTGTTATCATGTGAAAAGTTGATTTTAAATGTTTTAACATTGATAATTATTTTTGTACGTGTTTTGAACCTTGTGTGTAATGTCTGCAAAACTGAAGTCCTAAAATATACAAAACTGTAAACCAAAAATCAGAAACTATAAACTTCAAATATGAAAATTATCGTACCTATGGCGGGTAGAGGAACACGTATGCGACCTCATACCCTCACAATCCCCAAGCCCTTAGTGCCTATCGCAGGGAAAGCAATCGTTCATCGCCTCATGGAAGACATCGTTGCAGTATGCAACGAGCCTGTGGAAGAAATCGCTTTTATCATTGGTGATTTTGGGGCAGAAGTAGAAAAAAGACTTATCCAAATTGCAGAAAGTTTAGGAGCAAAAGGAAAAATCTATTACCAAGACAAGCCGCTTGGCACTGCCCATGCCTTGCTCTGTGCCAAACCTTCTTTGGAGGGCGAGTTGGTCATTGCCTTTGCCGATACGCTTTTCAAAGCAGATTTTACCTTAGACAAAAGCAAAGACGGGACTATTTGGGTGCAAAAAGTAGATAACCCTTCTTCCTTTGGCGTAGTAGAGTTCGACAAAGACGGCTACATTACCAATTTTGTAGAAAAACCTACCGAATTTGTATCTGACTTAGCAATCATTGGGATTTACTACGTAAAAGACGGAGCGTTTCTCAGAGATGAAATGCAATATCTCTTGGATAACAACATCAAAGACAAGGGCGAGTTCCAACTCACCAATGCTTTGGAAAATATGAAACGCAAGGGAGTAAAGTTTGTTCCTGAGCAGATTTCCGAATGGCTCGACTGCGGGAACAAAGACTCTACCGTTTTCACCAACCAACGTTACTTAGAATACCTCAAAGATAGAAAAGAAAAATTAGTAGCTGATTCTGCCAAAGTGGTCAATTCTGTACTGATTGAGCCTGTGTATATTGGGGAAAATGTAGAGATTCACAACTCTGTGGTAGGACCTCATGTCAGCATCAGTGCCAATACCAAAATCAAAAATACAGTCATCAGCAACTCCATAGTTCAGGAAAGCGCACACATTGACAATGCTAACATTACCAATTCCATGATTGGCAATCACGCCAAATATCATGGCAGTCAGGCAGATTTGAGCGTAGGCGATTACAACGTGATTAAATAAAGTTTTGCTTCTTTATTAGACCTGCAAGGTTTTCAGAGTACCTTGCAGGTTTTTTGCTATCAATAGATTGTTAAAATTTATGAAAAAACGCTACCCACATACTCTTTCCTCTGGAACAAATAATACAGTAATAGCCTTGACAGAAAGCGAAGTAGGGAAAATCTTTACAGGAGATACAAGGTCAGACATAGGCTCAGAGGCAGAGAAAATGAAGTTTGCTAACCAAATTAACGGCTTGGTGGTGCGTTTTATTCGTTTAGATGTGCTAAATGAAGAAGCAGAAATGTTAGTCATGGAGCGGCTATACCCTATGGATTTGCGGGCTTATGAATACGAAAAACGGGAACTTTGGCTTGAGGTATTAGAAGATGAGCTAAAAGCACTACATCGGGCTGGCTTTGTGCATAGAGATTTGCGCCGCCCCTCTGATATAGTAGGTTTGCCCTATGACAATATCTTGCTTACACCGCAGGGCTTTCGCCTCATAGATGTAGGGATTTCTGCTCTTCAGAGCCAAGTAGGTGAGCGACTATTCCAACGATTTGTCGAGCAGGAAATCAAAGAATTAGAGGAGTTTAGGCAGTTTGTGTTAGCAAGATGAATCTCTGAGTCAGATATGTCCGATTTCTCCAAATCGGACTCCTATGAAAGACCTCTTAACTGTTACAACCTAATAATAAGTAAGTAAGCAAAATTGTCTGACTATTGTCTGAGATTTTACAGATTAAATAGATTTTCACTGATGAATTTGAATTACTTAAAAATCTTACCAGTAGAATCAGTATTATCTGTGTTCTATTAATAGTCAGTAAAGCAATTTATACTCAATCAAAAGTGGTGTTGAAATTTTCTTTACTCAAAAGTCGCGATTCTCTGACACTTTCTGAATAAAACTATGTAAGCGGTGGCATATTTCACTCAAACTCGACTACCGCCTTGATGACGTTTTCCTCTGGTAGATAGAGTTTGGTAAATGTTTCATGGAGCGTATCAAAGGCTAATCGGTGCGTGATATACCCCTCAATATCGACCAATCCTGCCTTTAGCAAGCGAATCAATTTAGTAAAATCACTGGCAAGTGCATTTCTTGATGCTTTTAAGGTAATTTCTTTCCTATGAAAAAGAGGGTCTTGAAAAGTAATTTCTCCAATAAAAAGCCCAATATAGACAATAGTCCCACCTGCCGCTACATATTCAAAACATTTTTGCATGGATTCTTTGTTGCCCGTTGCGTCCAAAACTACTGTAGGTAGCTCGCCACTAAGCAAATCTCTGAGCGATTCCTCCACTGAATCACTAAGTTGGACACACTCTACCGAAGGAAACTTATGGGCAATGTACGCCAGGCGATTTGCATTTACGTCCAAGACCATCACCTTAGCGGCTTTGAGCAATGCCATCGCCACGGTTCCTATGCCGATAGGTCCCGCTCCTACCACCAAAACTATATCATCAGCTTGGATATCAGCCCTTTCTACGGCATGGCTACCTATCGCCAACGGCTCAATCATTGCTATTTGGTCAAGGGAGAGTTCATTGGCAGGGAAAACTTGGCTGGCAGGATATAAGATAAACTCTTGCATAGCCCCGTCTTCATGCACTCCTAAAACGCTCAGTGTACTGCCACAATTGGTTTTTCCACGCCGCACCGCTTGGTCTTCTTCTTTATTCCTATACGGCATCACGGCACATATGTCCCCCACTTCTAAGTGCTTTACTCCTTCGCCTAATGCTACTACTTCCGCCGCAATTTCATGCCCTAAGATTCTTGGATAGGTAAAAAAAGGTTGATTGCCTCGATAGGCATGGAGGTCTGTCCCACAAATACCCAATCGCCTGACCTTTAACAAAACTTCCTGAGGTGCAGGAGCGTGAGGATAGGGTTTCTCTATCTTTTTAAACTGCTGTGGAGTTTCTAAAACTATTGCTTTCATTATCTTTCAAAAAGTATCATGGTCTTATCAAATAAAATCTGCCCTTCTTGTTTTTGTGGGTCAAAAGGCTAACAGAACCCATTTTCTATTAAAGTATCACCTTTGCAAAGTAGCAAATAATTTTGCATAATACTCCCTGATTTATTCATAACTTTGTATTGTATCTATTCCCTGTAACTTATGCGAACAATAATTCCTATCCAATCTTTCTTTTTGTGTGTTTTAGTATGTGCGAGTACTATCAACTTTGCTCAGCCCTCTGCTTGGCGTATCCATTGGGTAAGTAAGAAGCAGAATCCTGTTTATTTTGAAAAAAACAAATCCCTCCCTGACTTGCTTTTGAAGGCTGTCAAAGCAAAAAAACTCCTTCCCTACCAGCTCCCACAAGCAAACCAACCCTTACAAATCCTTGATGAACAAGGTTTTAAGAGAAATATGACCAGACCTCTGCCCCAAGGTGGACTTATTACCTTTGAAAATGATACAGGAATATTGGAAACAACGACTCAGCAGTGGCTTGCCTATGAGCTTTCCTTATTTGCTGTTTATGAATCGCAAGGACAGCAGATAGAATACCTTGCGCTTTATGTACCAAGGGAAGAAGATAGCATTTTTATCGCCAATTTCAAGGTCAAAGATGTAGAAAAAATACTAAAAAATAGTAAATCAGCACTTTGGTATCAGCAAAATCATCTGCGAGAAGTCTTGCACTTAGATATAGATGACGGCTCAGCCTATCACATAGCCAAAACCTTACTCAATTCTGCATTTGATGACAAAATCACCGCTTTTTCTACTGATGGGCAGCCTATCAATATCTCACTAAAAACTAATCGCTTGGCAAGAAGTATAGAAAAAGAATCATTTAGCTATCAGTGGCTCGTTCGCCCGTTAGAAAAAAAAGAAAAACAAAATGCTTATCAAATCACTGATTTAGACGTATATTATGAGGACGCTCGTGGTTGTCATTTTATTGCTCGTTTTCCGTATGAAAGCATCAAAAACCTACTTATGCCTACTGCCACAAACCTCTTGCTTCCTTATGCAGAAGCTATCAAGCAAAAACTTTTTATCAGTAACTTACAACCTGCTTTGCCCACTACCCGACTTACCAACAAGACAAGTAAACGCTTTAAGAAACGCATAATCAGTGATATAAACCTAAAAGATAAGCAGAATGAAGCATTTTACTCAGAAGGAAATGAATTGGTCGAGATTCTAAAAGAAGCAGTGGAAAAAAAGCAAATCTCTATTTTTGATAATGATTCCTTAACAAAAAAATTATCTATTGCTGAATTTGAAGACAACTTTTTTTTTCCCTATGCGGCATCATCAGGCTCAGATTCTATTTTGGAACCCCCTACCATACCTATCCAAATGTTATATAAACTTCATTTAGTAGAAGAAATCACATTTGACTCCGAGGGTAAACAAAAAACCTACGAGAGCAAATCAATCGCCATAATATTTCCCTTTTCAGAAAACGAAAAAGGAATAGACGAGCCGTTGGTTTATTTTGCTTATAAAGATGTAATTAAGTTATTGAAAAAGAAAAAATTAAGAGAAATGCTTGCTGTGTTTGAGCAAAGAAAATATAAGGCTATTCCTATTTACTCCTCGCCAATAAGCTATAAATGATGACTTATGCACTATACGATTTGCGAATATGGAACTATCTATCCCCAAGATGACAACTCGACTGAGGAAAATAGCTTTGAGGAAATTTTTTTACCCTTATCGACTTTTCATCTGCTCAAAACTTTAGCCTTAGAATATCAAGAAAGAAAAGTAAATCAGGTAATTAGCCTCCAGTATCAGCAAGGAAAGGAATTGATGAAAGTAAAAAACTTCGTAGGAGTTATCGAGTTAGCAGACGATACGCAAATAGAGATTCTCCCTAAAATCTATCCCTATGCCAGCAGTGTGGAGAGTAAAAAAATGCTGATTAATATGTTAAAAACTTTACCTAATTTGCCCTTTATTACTTTACAAGAATCTCATTTACAAATAGATAATCAATCATTTTTATTAGAAATTTTTATTCATCAGTTTTTAAAAGAAGTAGAAAAGCTATTACAACAAGGCTTGCAACATGACTATATACTCAAAGAAGAAGCCCAGCCTTACCTGAGCGGCAAGGTCATTGTCAGCCAAGACATCAAGCAAAAACTCACTCAGCCACACTTGTTTTATACACAATTTCAGGCATTTGTGGCGGATACTATTCCTAATCGTCTGATTAAAACAGTCTTACATCAACTCAGCAGGCGACCGTCACTCCAACCCCCAATCAACAATTTGCTGATAGCTTTTGAGCAAATCAGTCTGTCCAAGACTCCACTTGCCGACTTAATCGCAATGGAGAAAGACATAAGGTCTTATCATTCAAAATCTTATGAAAAAATTTTCCTTTGGATTCAGCTTTTTTTACAAGAAAGTGCGTGGACAAATTGGGCAGGGGATTATTTTGGACTTGCCCTACTTTTTCCTATGCAACAGGTATTTGAGAGATATATCAGCCAACAAATCAATGTCATTTTCCAGGAAAACTACCAAGTCATCAGCCAAGAAAAAAGTAAGTATTTGATTGTTTTTCCCATTCAACAGTTTGGTTTACAGCCTGATATACTTATTAAAGACAAGAATGAAAAAGTAGTAATGCTCATAGATATTAAATGGAAGATTATTGATGAAAAAAAGAGGAACATGGGCATAGACGAGCAGGACATGTATCAAATTTATGTGTATGGGCAAAAGTATGATTGCGAAAACCTTGTCTTAATCTATCCACAAAATTCAGACTTTCAAGAACATAAAATACTATTTCTCGAGGAGAACCAAACAAAAAAATTAACCATTTTCTCTTGGAAATGGCAGGAAAACAATCTTACAAATTTACTTGATATTCTTTGACTATCAGCACCGAAGACATCTGTTCTATCCAATTTACCTCCTCCTCATCTATGTGTTGCCAATAGGTCAAACTCATAATCACCAAGTCTGTTTCCTCAAATACGCCAACATGAAAATTCTCCTTGTGAATGATAGATACTGATTGTGGAGGAATCTCTGGGTCGGTCAGAAACTTAGCAACTTCTTTGTATAAATCTCCATGATAGACTATTCTGACCAAAAAAGTAACATTATCTAAGAATTTTTTAGTCAAATTTAAAAGCGGAATATCATGTTCATTATCTAAAAAAAGTACAATTTTATTGGCAGTTTGAAAACCCCTCTCAATAAAAACTGCCACAGGGCACTCTGCATAATAGAGAATATTGCGAACTGTTCCACCTAATTTGTCTTTAGAAAAAAGGGATTTGGCACTTCCCACGATGAGCATATCGTAGCCTCCTTTATTAGCCGTGTTAGCTACCTCACGCCCTACGTCTTCGCTTACCTTGTACTTGGTTTCTATGTGCAAGCCCATCTGCTCAGCAGTTTCTTTCACAGGCTCAAAAGCCTCTCTTTCAAAAGTCAGGGCATCTATTTGGCTCAGTTGGGTACTTGGCGTAAGGTGCAAAGCAGTGATATTGACCTGCTTACTGATTTTATAGGTAAACTGAGAAACCAATTCTAATAACTTACTACCCATCTGTGGAGGTCCGAAAGAGATAATAATTTGGAAAGTATTTTTAAATTCTTTACTTTTTGTTTTATGGCTATACTTATCTGCAACATAGTTTAGTAAATTCAAACAGGGCCCTGTCATAAAAGTCGTTACTAACGCCATCAATACCATCATAGAAAAAATCTCTGGACTAAGTACGCCTAAGTCATAGCCGATATTCAAAATGACCAATTCCATTAAGCCTCTGGTATTCATAAATATACCTATTGTTAAGCTATCTTTCCACGACATTCCCACCAATTTAGCAATCACCGCCGCACCTGCTAACTTGCCTACTATGGCAGTAATAATAACAATTATACAAGTAAGCAATAAGGAAGCATCTTTTAATAATCCTATTTCTGTTCTTAAACCTGTAAAAACAAAAAATAAAGGGAGAAGCAGGACTAAACTCACATCTTCTATTTTTTCTGTTAAGATTTCCTTGAAGCGAATATCGTTAGGGATAACTGCTCCTGCTAAAAAAGCCCCAAAGAGTGCGTGAATACCTATAATTTCTGTGATATAAGCTGATGCTAACAAAACGATGAAGATAAAAGCAACCACATTTTTGTTGAGAGCTTCTTTTGAGGCATATACCCTACTTACGTTGAGTAGTAGAGGTCTTACCACATAAAGCATAAACACCACATACACTACTGAAAGGACTACAGTAAGCAAGGCGGTATAGATAGTTCCAGCCTTTACAATAGCAATTACTACTGCCAAAAGACACCAAGCAGTGATGTCATCAGCTGCAGCGCAGGTAATCACTATCGCTCCAAGTTTGGATTTGGTAAGTCCACGCTCTTGGATAATGCGCGCAAGCACAGGAAAAGCAGTAATACTCATGGCAATACCCATGAATAGACTAAATGATATAAACTTGACATCATTAGGAGCGTAGGTGCTATAAATAAAATAAGACAAGATGACGCCCAAAGCAAAAGGAATCACAATGCTTGCATGACTAATCACCACTGCCTCTTGGACTTTCTGACGCAATACATTGACATCTAACTCTATCCCTATAATAAACATAAAGAGAATCAAACCTATCTGGCTTAAAAACTGCAAGGCTGGTAGGGACTGAGCAGGAAATAGGAAATTAGATACTTCTGGTAAGAACAGTCCTAAAAAAGATTTTCCTAAAACAATACCTGCTATGATTTCTCCTATGACGGTAGGTTGTTTGATTTTGCTAATCGCTATGGCAAACAGGCGAGCAACCACAATAATAGAGATAATTTGTAAGATAAGTAAGGCAAGGGGGTGATGAAAATTTTGGCTTAAATCATGAAATATATTACTAAAGCTACTCTTACTGTCAGCTATGCTGTCTTTATTTTCAATTATTTGGCTTATTTTATCAACCTCTAATAACTGCCCTTGTTGAATAACTATCCAAATCACACCTAAAAATAGAGAAACCGCAATAGTGTATAAAATTAGATTTTTATTCATTGATTTTAAAAGGTTAGTATGTAGGTTACTTAATAGCCAAAAGACAAATTTGGATATAAAAATAAAGAAAAGCATTTAGTATAAACTTTTTCAAAAACTTTTTTTGTGTAGTTTAGTCTAACCCTAATATCTGCTTATAATTATCTTTAAACTCCTCGAAAAGAGCAATAGTAATTTGCAAGTCTTTAATAGCATTCTCTTGAATGTTCTCTCTAAATTCTTTTTCCATTTTGGCGGCATGAATAGAGAGCCGTTCTATGCCCAGTGTACCTGCACTTCCTTTGATAGTATGGGCATACCCCATAGCTTCTTTGAAATCTTGCATTTGAATCGCCTCTGTCAAGCCATTAATAATTTGAGTGGTTTCTTCCTCAAATTCCTGATAAGTAGCGGCTACCATCTCCTCATCACCATACTTTTTGAGTTGGTCTGCTACACTTTTATTGACAATGAGCTTTTGAGTATATAGCTCGGCTTTGCTTTCGCTGTCTTGCTTTTCTTTGATATTGGGTGTATTCTCCTCTACAAGCGTTTCCTCTATCTTAGATGGTAGTCCAAGTTTTACTATCCATTCTTTGACCTTATTGATAAGTATTTGAGCCTTAATGGGTTTAGAAACATAATCGTCCATGCCCGCCTCTAAAAAACTTTGTCTTTCCTCTTGCATAGAAAAAGCAGTCATTGCAATAATAGGCGGTACATAAGGAAGTCCTAAGGTTTTGATGCGTTCCGTAGTCATTACTCCATTCATCACAGGCATTTGTATATCCATAAAAATCAAGTCATAGCTGTTTTGCTGCACTAAGTTGATGGCAGATTGCCCACTTTGGGCTGTTTCTACTTTACAGCCTGCTTTTTGCAAGATACTTTTGGCTACTTTGAGGTTTACGGCATTGTCATCTACTACCAAAAGTTTGATAGAACTATTGATTCTCTCAATGACACTTCCTTCCTTGTTGATGATGATTTCCTCTTTGGGTACATCCTCCTCCTTACATTCCTCTGCCTCAAAAGTAAACCAAAATGTACTGCCTTTGCCTACTTCGGAGAATACTCCAATTTCTCCGTTCATTAGCTTACAAAGTTCTTGTGAAATGACTAAACCTAAACCTGTACCACCATAAGATTTGGTGTAAGAATTGTCAGCTTGGCTAAAGGCTTTGAAAAGTACGTTGAGTTTCTCTTCAGGAATCCCGATACCTGTGTCTTGGACTTCTACCTTGATTTTGTGCCATTTTTCCTTTTGCCATACATGAGAAAACCTAAGGTTAATTTCGCCGTGTTCTGTAAACTTTAAGCCATTAGAAGTTAAGTTAGAAAGAATTTGTAGCAAGCGAGTTTCATCTGCATGAACAAATATAGGCACTTGGCTATCAAAGCGATACGACATAGTAATATCTTTGGACAAGGCTCTTTGGGCAAAGAGGGCAAAAAGCTTGTCTATGATAGCTTGCAAAGAAAGTGGCGTTTTTCGGAGTTCCATTTTTCCTGCTTCTATCTTAGATAAGTCTAAAATATCATTCAAAATATTGAGCAAGGTTTCAGAAGACTTACGCATGGTCGAAATCCAACTTTGCTGCTCCTCGTCCAGGTGTGAGTCTGCCAGCAGTTCTATCATGCCAATAATACCATTCATAGGAGTACGAATCTCGTGGCTCATATTGGAGAGGAAGCGTTTTTTTACTTCTAATGACTTTTCTGCTATTTCTTTTGCCTCTGCCAAAGCCAATTCGTATTTTTTCTTCGTGGTGATATTGTGTGCTACCCCCGAGATTTCTTCCAATACCTCTACACCTGGTATTTTTACAGGATTGAGAAATATCTCATACCAGATTTCATTGCCTTTTTCATCAATGATTTTGCTTTCAAAGTGTTGTTGTTTGCCTTCAAAAGTTTTTCTGTATTTGTTCAGCCAAAAATAAAGGAACTCCCCTTGTGTAGTTTGGTCTTTTTGGTCATTGACTCCTATTAGTTCGTCTGGGACGATGCTATTTCTCCCCAAGATGTTATTGGCAGAGGAAGCCTTTTGATTGAAGCGAGTAATAATCATTTGGCGATTGACCGTCCACATGAGGTGTGACCCACTGTCAAATACAGCTTTGAGCCTTGCGGCTTGATGACTGATTTCTTCTTGGTTCTGGCTGCGTTTGATAGCTATAGCCAACTGTCCAGAGATAAAAGAAAGCAACTCCAAATCTTTCTTAGTGTATAATTTGTAATCTTTGAAAGACTGCAAGACTATCATACCAATAATTTTTTCTCCCAATTTAAGCGGAACGCCCAGCCAGACTTTTGGTATGACTGTATCAGGCATGATTTTTTTCTTTAAGATAATTTGTTTGATTACCTCTTCGTACAAAAAAATAGGTCTTTCAAATTTTTCTACTGCATACTTGGCAAAGTTTACTCCTTGTATGCCTTCTTTGGGAGCAAATTGTGAATTGACATAATAAGGAAAATAAATCTTGCGGTCGTCATATCTGTCTTTGAGCGCAATCAAAAAACTATCTACCTCTATGACACGCTTCAAAGTATTATAAAAGCCTTCATAAAGATTTTCTAAGTTAGTACTATTGAGCGTAAGTGTGGCAATGTCATAATACAGTTTTTGGGCTTTTTCTGCGCGTACCTTTTCAGTAATGTCGTATAGATACGCTCTAAACTCATTGTCCTTTTCATCATAGCTAAAATTCCCTGCCAAATCTATTCTTTTCCCATTTTTTGCTACCAAAGCTGTACGTGCGTTGGTTACTTGTGCTGTTTTCTTGACCTTTCCAAAAGTCTTATAGGTTTCTACGGCATAATCAGGATGGAGAATGTCCATGATTTTTAGGTTTTCCAATTCCTCATCTGTATAGCCCAAAGTTTGTTTCCATGCCTTATTAGCGAATAAAATCTTGCCATTAGCTCCTGTAACTTGAATGAGGTCATTGGCATTGTCAAATAAGTCTTGGAGGCGCATATTGCTTTCTTTGAGAGCCTCTTGGAAACGGATTTTCTCGGAAATATCCTCCCCTACAATGGTTACAGAGGCAATATTCCCTGTTTTATCATTCAGCACTATGGTATTGAAGCGGATTTGAAGCCTATGCTCTTTTGCGGTCTGTAATTTCCCTTCAAAAGTATTTAGGAAACCATCTACCTGCGAAAGTTGTGTACTGCTTTCTTCTAAGTCTGGCTCAAAAATATCAAATAGATACCTGCCTATAATTTCTTGTTCGCTCCAGCCTGTTTTTTTCAAGAAAAACTCATTGCAGAAAGAAATGATACCGTCTTTTTCCACAGAAATTGCGAAAATATTGGCTTGGCTCAGCCCTTTTTGTAGTCTTTCTTTGGAGTACCTAATTGCATCTTCTTGACTTCTTTCTTTTTCCTTTTGCCTGCGTTCGGTAATATCCACTGCGGAGCAAACGTAGCCCTTAAATTCTCCTTCTTGGTCGTAGTAAGGCGTACCATTCTCTTGCATCCAACGGTAGCTACCATCTGCCCTACGCAAGCGATAGCTAAGCTCAAAACTTTCTCTTGCGGCAAAATCAGCTTTAAGTTGATTTTTCAAGGACTCGATATCTTCCTCATGTACTAACTCCAGCCAGTTTTCTCTCAACTGTCGCTCGCTACTCTTTCCTGTAAAAGTAAACCAAGGCTGGCTAAAAAAAGTAAACTCATTTCTGATGTCGGTCATTCGGAGCAGGGAAGGCGAGTTATCAGCAATCACCCTAAAGCGATTTTCACTTTGTACTAACTTGTTATTGAGTTGGGTCTGGGTCAGGTAACTACTCAGTTCTATACCTAAGAGGTTGAGTAGCAGGCTTGTACTTTCCTTGTTCTTATCGGCTAATTTGAACAAAAGAACATAGTTTACCCGATTTTCTACTGCAATAGGAATAAAAATCAGCGATTGCGTCTGCTCTGGACAAACTGTATAAGGCGACAACTCCAGCGATTGTTTTTCTGAAAAAAGTATGAGATAGTCCTCTACGTTAATCTCCAATAAATGCTCCAAGATTGCTCCTTCTATGTTTAGATGAAATCTTAGACGTGCTTGGAGGTGATTGCGTCCCATTTGGTAAATACCCGCAGAGTTGATATAGTCCAACTCATAGAGCTTCTCCAAAGTCATCATCAACACATCATTGATGCGATACTGCCCAGAAATATACCGCATAGTTTCCTTGATGATACGCAACTCATTGAACTTAGCTATAATCTCTTGCTCGTTGTCCTGTTCCTTAGTGATGTCATCGCCAAAGCAAATGATAATATCTTTTTTGTAAAATTTTCCTTTTTTAAAAGTCATTTCCAAAGTAAAAGCATTGCCTTTTAAGTCTTTCCCGTTGACCTGCATTTTTACATTGCGACCAAACCAGACTTCTTGGAAAATATCTTCTAATTTTTCTATCTCAATATCTATCTCCGTATCTGCGAGTATGTTATAAAAATCTGTGTCTATGACATCTTCTTTGCTTAAGCCAAAGCGTTGTAGAGCGGTTTCGTTGGCATCTAATACCATGCCATCAGGATTGAGTAAAAAAATGGAAGAGATATTATGCTCATACAAACTTTTGTAGAACTCATTGCTTTCACTGAACTGTGCATTTACTTTAGAGATTAGCTCCCAAGCATGGCAACGGATATAGGGGTTTTGCTGGTCTTTGTCCTCTAAGAAAGCATGATATTTGAAAAGGCGAACTCGCCCTTGCTTATCAATGAGTTTCAATTTCCCTTCGGTAGCCCGTTCTATAAGCACATTTTGGATATATTCTTGGAAAAGATGCCTTACTTCTGGGGCAAGAAAATTCTTAATATTATGAGTTGCCCCGTCTTTAGTATATACTTCAAATATATCCTCGACTTCCTCATTGACCCTAATGATTTTCCCTGAGAGGTCGTGCAAGCAAATCAATTCAGTCGTACTCAGTCCATCATTAGTCGTATAGTTTAGCTTTGCTTTTTTTTGAGGCAAAGAAAAAACAGGAGTAGGCATTGCCAACTCTAACTGGTGTAGTTGCTCCTCTAAGCGTGCTATTTCTTTTAAGATTTCTTCTTTTGTTTTTTCTACAACTTCCGACATGAAGGCGATTTTTACTACATTCTGCTAAGGTAATAATTTTTTTATGGATTTATAAAAGTTTAAAACATATTAAATTTTTCCTCTGATTGCAACGCTATCGAATATACTTACGTCAAAGTAATGCTATTTATTTGGAATATATACTTAAATTTGCTCTTGAATCACTATTATTGACTTAACCGATTGTGCTAGTTTGGAATTTTCAGTAAAAAAGGTTATCTCTAAGGTGCAACCATAAAAAGAGATAACCTATGCACCAAATCGCAATTGATTCAGTATTCAAAGATAATATAAAAGAGTTAAATTTATCAGATTTTCTGACCCTTACTTTTTTCATTATAGATGAAATTTACAAAGAAGTCGGTCAGTTAGTTGAACGTTCGGGACCTAAACCAACTTTTTCGGATAGTGAAGTGATTTGTCTAAATCTTGTCGGTCAAATGGTTTGCGATTCTGAGAAGGCTTGGTATAAAATAGTCAAGAAGAACTACTTAGCATTATTTCCTAAACTTTTGGAACGTAG
>NZ_FONY01000037.1 GCF_900113045.1 Thermoflexibacter ruber | reverse complement strand
ACCCATATTGCCCAATATAAGCAGGAATTAGAAACCTTAATTTCTTGGAATTTTCATATCCCTAAAACCAAAACCAATTTTTATTGAGTATAACTTATTCATCATAGGCTAAAAAATCTTTGGTAAATGATAATATTATCGAGGTTCTTGTCCATATAGTCTTGAAATTAATACTTCTTATTGAAAAATGCTTATTAAATCTCCATAAAAATAAATAAATTATCTAACCTCTGGTGGGATAAACTATAGCGATAAGAACAATAAGTAAAACATCAGTTTGTTCTTCTGATAGCTTCTCTATACTTTTGAATTACGATAGCTTGGTCAAATTTTTCTACTGCCAACTTCCGACTTTGTTTACTCATTTTCTCGAGTTCAGGCTCGCTCATTAGGCTCATCTTTTTCATTTTCTCGGCTAAGTCCATCGCATTTTTTACTTTGCAAAGAAACCCGTTTACTCCTTCCACGATAGTTTCCCTACAACCTGCTACATCAGTAGCTATCAAGGGCTTACCCATGCTTGCTGCCTCCAAAAGGGTTCTCGGTGTGCCTTCTCTGTACGAAGGAAGCACCACACAATCAGCATTTTGTATAAAAGAGCGTACATCATTTGCTGTTCCTAAGTAAGTTACTATGCCCTGTTCTGTCCATTGGCTCAACTGTTCTTGGGTAATTCCTAAGCCTTTGTCAGTTTCTATTTTTCCAAGCAGTTGGAAATGAAGCGGTAAGTTTTGTTTTTTTAGTATTTTTATTGCTTCTATGTACTCCACAATTCCCTTGTCATAGAGCAAACGAGCGATGAGTAAAAAAGTAAAAGTAGCATTTCTACCATTGGGGAGCGTAGGCTTAAATTTTTCAATATCAATACCCGAACCGGGAAGCAAATCGGTAATTTTTTTTGAAATGAGTTTTTTTTGTAAAAATAAGGCTAAATCATCTTGATTTTGGAAAAAAACTTTTTTAGGAAACTGAAAAGCAAAGCGATAAAGGACTTGAGCTATTTTGGAAGTGAGGTTGTTGCGAATGAAAACTGTGCCTAAACCTGTAACATTGTTAATGGAAGGGATATTCAACATGCGAGCTGCCAAAGTGCCGTAGATATTAGGTTTAATAGTGAAATGTAGAGCGATTTGGATATTGGCTTTTTTATAGGTCTGATAGAGTTCCCAAACTAAACCTAAGTCTTTCAATGGATTCACTCCTTTTCTTTCCATATTTACTTCGTAAAACTCACAACCTTTGGCTTTTAGTTCTTCTACAAATCCATCATCAGGAGCAATCGCCACTACTTGATGACCGTCTTTGATAAAAGCCTCTATCAAGCCCCACCTAAAATTGTAAATATTCCAAGATGAATTGATAATAATTCCTATTCGCATTTGCTCTTACATAAAAATACTCGAGGGATAGCTAACATCTACTAAATATAAGCCTTGCGGAGGCACTGCCCGCCCTGCTTTTCTTCTGTCCTTGCTTTGTATGACTTGCTCAAAACCCTGAACGCTTAGTCTGCCACAGCCTACTTCTAAAAATGTACCTACGATTGCCCTGACCATACCCCTTAAAAATCGGTCTGCAGTAATATAAAAAACTAACTTCCCGTTGGCTTCTTCTTTCCACTCTGCCTTTTTGATATGACAGATAAAGTGCATCACTTCTGTATGCACTTTGCTGAAAGCCTCAAAATCAGTATAATGAAATAATATAGGAGTAGCTTCTATCATTTTTTCTACGTCTAAGCGAGGCATTGGGAAAAAGTAAGCAAGTTCATTGAGGAAAGGATTTTTTACTCGGGTAATGTGGTATTCATAGCTTCTACTATTAGCTGAAAATCTGGCACTTAGTTCTTCTCTAACAGGAAAAATATCTTTGATTAAAATATCTGAAGGCAAAATACGATTCATGCGATAGATAAAGTTTCCTTTATCAGAAATTTCTTTATCTGTATCAAAGTGCATGAATTGTTTGAGGCAATGTACTCCTGTGTCTGTCCGTCCACTTCCCACAGAATCAACCTGATGCCCTAATAGAGAAGCCAAAGTTTTATTAATTTCTCCTTGTATAGTAGGCACGCCTTCTTGCTCTTGAAAGCCGTGAAAGTGGGTGCCTTTGTAAGCTATTTCTAAAAAATAACGCATGATTTTTACTTTACTTCTATCCCTTCACCTGCTTTAAAATTACCTACTGAAACAGGCATTTTTCCTGTGGCAAAACCTTTTCCAAAAATAAAATTGATTGCTGCCTCTTGAGCATTCTCGCAGTCATAATACATCATGATTAACTGCTTTGTCTTTTCTATGTTTTTAAACCTTGCCAAAGTATAAGGATTTTTCAAAACTACGATTACTGACTTAGGATTTTGGGCTAACTCTCCAATAAAGCTTTGCAAATCAGCAGAATACTCTACCTTGTTATTAGGTCGTTTTTGTGTATCGTGCAAACCCACAATCACTACATCAAACTTTCTCAACTTACTTTTTACCTTTTGGATAGACTGACTATTGGCAGTAATCGGCAAAGAAAAACTCTCTATTTTCGCCAACTCATTCGCTTTGTTTTGTAAAGATGTATTTGAGCCTGAACCAATAGAAATTACCGCAATCTCTTGTTTTTCAATGTTTTTGAGTGGAAGTAAGTTTGCTTCATTTTTCAATAAAGTCAAAGTAGCGGCAGAAAGTTGGCGGTTTAGGGTCTTTGCTTTCTCATTGTTCAGGTCTTGGGTAAGGTTATTCAAATTTATTTTTTCCCACTTAGCAAGTCCTAAATCATACTTAGCGGTCAGTACTTTCTTGCATTTTTCATTGATAGATTCTTGCTGAATAACTCCCTGTTTGACAGCACTTTTAATCGCCTCAATGGCTTTGGGAATGTTCTCTGAAAGTTCCATGATGTCGTTTCCTGCCAGAAGTGCTTTGACCTCTGCCTCTCCCGCAGGGTGGTAGGCAGTTACTCCTTTCATATTCATAGCATCAGTAAAAATTAACCCTTTGAAGCCCAAATCGTTGCGAAGTAAATTAGTAATGACAGGTTGGGAAAGCGTAGTGGGGAGATTGGGCGTATTGTCTAAGGCAGGAATATTCATGTGTGCTACCATTATCCCGTTTAATCCCTTGTTTATCAGTTCTTTGAAGGGGTAAAGTTCTATATCTTCCAATCTTTCTCTGCTATGCTTAATCACGGGCAAGCCATAATGAGAATCTACGTCTGTATCTCCATGCCCTGGGAAATGCTTGGCACTGGTAATCAATCCATTGTCTTGCATTCCTTTCATATAGGCATACGCCTTTTGTACTACTTTTACTTTGTCTTCGCCAAAAGAGCGATAGTTGATGACAGGGTTGTTTGCATTGTTATTAACATCTGCCACAGGAGCAAAATTGATGTGCATACCTATTCTTTTGAACTGTTGGGCAATTTCTGCCCCCATTTCGTATATCAAATTGTCCTCTGCTGTGGCTCCCAGTGCCATCTGATAGGGAAAACTAATCGTGCTGTCCAAACGCATACCCAAGCCCCATTCTGCATCCATAGCTATCATCAGTGGCACGTTTGATTCAGTTTGATAGCGATTGGTGAGTTCTGCCTGCTTAGTAGGACTTCCCTGAAAGAAAACTAAACCTCCAATGTGGTGTTTTTTTATCAAATTGCTTACTGCGTCTTCTTCTGCCTTTGAGCGATTGGAGTAGGCAGCGGCAAAGAAAAGCTGGGCAATTTTATCCTCTTCGGAGAAAGTATTGAAAACTGAATCTACCCAAATTTCTTTTTTGATGCGGTTCAAATAAGCAGTTACATTAGTTTTTTCATCTTTGGTTTCTACCGAAGTCAATCCTAACAAGGTAAAAGTCAGAGGAATAAACAAAAAGAGGTTGCGTTTTTTCATGGTAATTTCCTGATTAGTAAGTAGCAAATATATAAAGTATCTTTGGCAAAATCCAACTTTGTTCTCTGCGATTCTCTACATTTCTCTCTACCATTTTTCAAAGCAAATTTTTATTTGCTATCTTTGCAGGATTGTAGAAAGTTTATTATCAAGAGTATGATTTCTTCCGAAGAGGCAACACAAATTATTCAACAACACCTTTTTCTGTCTAAACCTGTGGAAGTAAAATTGATGAAAACTCTCGGAAGGGTTCTCCGAGAAGAAATCAGGGCAGACAGAGATTTACCTCCTTACGACAGAGTAACCATGGACGGAATAGCCATTGATTATCAAGCTATTAATAAAGGGATAAGTAGTTTTTTTGTAGAACGTACGCAGTTTGCAGGAATGTTGCCTACTCAACTTTCTTCTATGAATCATTGCATAGAGGTAATGACAGGAGCAGTTTTGCCTATCGGGACGGATACAGTCATTAGGTACGAGGATTTGGAAAAGGAAGAAAAGGAGGGTAAGGTATATTTTAAACTTAAAAATGTAGAAGTCAAATACCAACAAAATGTGCATCATCAAGGAAGTGATAGCAAAGAGGGAGAAATCTTAGTTCAGAGCAGTACTAAAATCAGCTCGGCGGAGATAGCTGTAGCGGCAGCAGTGGGCAAATCTGCCCTTTGGGTAAGTCAAAAGCCGCTTTTTGCGATTATTTCTAACGGAGATGAATTGGTGGACATAGAAAGTACCCCCTTGATGCATCAAATCCGCCGCTCTAATACCTATATGTTGCTTGCGGCTTTGGAAAATTTGAGAATGAAGGCAGATACTTTTCACCTTCCTGATAATAAAGCAATTATAGAACGAAAACTCGCTAATATTCTTTCTCCTAAAAGCGTATTTGATGTAATTTTACTCACAGGAGGCGTATCTGCGGGTAAGGCAGATTTTGTTCCGCAGGTGTTGGAAAATTTAGGAGTTGAAAAACTTTTTCATCAAGTCGCTCAGCGTCCGGGTAAACCTTTTTGGTTTGGCAAAACGAAAGCGAATAAAATGGTTTTTGCCTTACCGGGCAACCCTGTTTCTACTTTTGTTTGTTTTCATAAGTACGTGGTGCCTTGGCTCAAGGCAAGTCTGTTTGAGTCTAATTCTTTGGATTTGCCACAAGCTATTTTAAAGGAAGACTTTTCTTTCAAACCTTCACTGACTTATTTTTTGCAAGTAAAATTGAATTATGAAAATCAGCAACTTTTAGCTACCCCTATAGAAGGTGGAGGTTCAGGAGATTTTGCTAACTTGTTGGAGTGTGATGGTTTTTTGGAACTCCCCGCAGAAAAAACGCACTTTAAAGCAGGAGAAAAATACCCATTTATCAGATACAGATAGCATTAATTAAAACTAAATATTTGACAGTAACCATGAACAAAGCATTTAAAAATCATTTGCACACATCTTTGATATTTTCTGCTTGCTTGTTTTTAAGTAGTATCTTTTACAACTGCTCTCATCAACAAAATACAAGTGCAGAAAACGACACCCAAAAAGACAGTACCTCTGTTAGTTCTTTAAAGCCACAAAACGTGGACAAGACCCTTTACCCCAATGATGACAGCGAACTGGCTTGGCTCATGCGTCAGATGTACGAAGACGGGGAAAAAATAAAGTCAGCCGTACTGAACAAACAGCTGCCCGAAGATTTTAGAGAAAAATTTAAAAATATTCATACTGCCACTCCCACTGATGCAAGTGTGAAAGGTGAAGTTTTTGATACTTCGGCAAAGGCTTTTTTAGCCACCTTAGATAAGTTTTATGCGGAAAAAGAAAACCAAGTAGAAAACTTCAACTTAGTGGTGAATGCTTGTGTAGCTTGTCATCAGAACTACTGTCCAGGTCCTATCAAAAAAATCAAAAAGTTAGCGATAAATTAGTCCACGTGGAAAACTTCTTCCATTTTTGCCCACCACTCACCTTCTTGGCAAGTGTTGAGTGGTTCTTGGCATGGAATAGTAAGTTCCCACCACTGTTGGGTAGTAGGGTCTGCGGCAATAGCCGCCATATCTGCCTCGTAATCCATACCTACGTATTCGTAGTAGCTAAACAAAAATCCATCGCGATAAAAAATGGAATAGTTGCGAATGTTAGATTGATAGATTCGCTCCAGTACTCCTTTCCATACTGCTTCATGTAATTTTTTGTATTCCTCTACTTTTTCATCTTTGAGTTTGATAAGGTGTCCATATCTTTTCATGTTCACTTTCGTATGTTTTTTAGGTAAAAATAGTGATTTTTTATTGCCAACACCTAACTTTATGTATATTTTTTGTTGTACCTCAACCTTTTGGGCTGTATGGATAAGCAAGCAATAGAGGAGATAAAATATTATCAAAGTTTTTTGGAAACTTTACAGTTAAACCCACAACTTGCTCATACCAAGACGATAGAAATGGATTTGAAAGGCAGGCTCAATCCTACCAACCTCATGCAAGTTCTATTTTTTGAACAAAAGCGATGGCTTAACTTCAGAGAATTTTATGAATACTACTTATCTGAAAACGAATCACTGTTGAAAGAAACTTTTTCGCATATCAGTTGGGAAGATTTCAAAAAAGGCTTGGAGGCACGCCTTTATCGCACCCAATTTGGCTTGCTGACCGAATATCACGCCTACTTTGCTTGCAAGTGTATCTTTGGCACAGAAAACCTCAAAAGAAACAAGGAATTAGACAAGGCTGGGGTAGATTTTCAGTTATTCTACAAAAATCAAATCTACAACATACATATTTTTGTAGATACGCCAAGAGCGTGGGCATTTCGCCAATTTAAAACTGAAAACAAATCAGTGGAGAAAACAGTAGGCTGGCATGTAAACCTTCCCTATTCACTGAAAAGTAATCGTTTTAATTCCCTTAGGTTTCTACCTAATGGCTTTGGGATTTATACTTCTCATTATTTACGCTATTTTCAACATGAATTGGACAAGGGCAATATCCAACACAATAACATCGTAGGAACTACCTTTGAGGGTTTTTTATACCAATGATTTGCTTCTCTGTTCTAAGAAGGCTAACTTTGTATTTTATTCTTTTGCCAATTTTAATTAGTTTTTAATAAATATTATTTCCTTGTAGGTCTGACTTGCATTAGGTTTCAACAAATAAACGTTCCTACTTTTTACTGCCCCACCCAACCCTGCCCAATGGGAAAGGACAAGGGGCGCGATGCAATTGAGGGGCAAAACCAAAGAACGGTTTTTTCTTGAATATCAATCTAAGTCAGATATTATCTTAGAAATTGGAGAAGTAAATATTTTATTTTAAAAGCATAAGCATCTCAATATCATGTTTTTAGAACCTCAATGGACACCTCACCCACAAACAGGGTGGATAGAAGTAATTTGTGGCTCTATGTTTTCTGGGAAAACGGAAGAACTTATACGTAGGGTAAACAGAGCCTTGATTGCTAAGCAGGAAGTAAAGATTTTCAAACCTGCATTAGATAAGCGTTATGATGAAATCAAGGTAGTTTCCCATGACCGCAATCATGTCCACGCCTATCCCGTTGAAAATGCTTACCAGATGCTATCCCTCGTAGAAAACTGTCAGGTGGTAGCCATAGACGAAGCACAGTTTTTTGATAATCATATAGTAGAGGTCTGCAATACTTTGGCTTTTAGAGGAATCAGAGTTATAGTTTCTGGTTTAGACATGGATTTTCAGGGCAAGCCCTTTGGCGTGATGCCTCATTTAATCGCTATTGCAGAGTTTGTTACCAAAGTACATGCTATTTGTGTCTGTTGTGGAGGTCTTGCTTCTTACTCTTTCAGGCTTAGTCCTTCCAAAAAACAGGTACTACTTGGTGAAAAAGACATCTATGAGCCTCGCTGTCGCTACTGTTATTACAAGGCTATGTTTCCTGAAATGGTTTTAGAGCAAGAAAAGTCTTACTAAGCTCGATTATTTCAAAATATCAATGTAAGTAGTTTTTCCTGAGTTGATAGTAAAAGTTTTGACTGCTGTATAGGCACTGCTTACTGCGGTTTTAGCGCGAAAAACAAGTTTATAGTTCCCGGGTTGCATGATGATATTTTCGCTTTTTTCTCTTGATGGAGCAATATTTTCTACAAAAGTAGGCTGCCCTTGGCTATCTATCGCATAAAGACTTGCAAAGCCATCAATCATATTGACTACATTGAGAATACCTGGGTTGGCTATGGAAAGTTCTGTTATCTGTCCTGCTTTGATTTCTATATTCTTAAAATATAATCTTGGACGTGTCAAGACTTCTATGTCATATTTTCCTATCAAATACTTTTCTAACAAATCAACGGGCTGATGATGAAGAGTCTGAACATCACCACTTTTTCTGATAACTGCCTGCAAACTGCCATATTCTTTGCTGGTTTTCATATTGAATTTGAGTGTGCCTTGAGGGGTATTTACTCTGATAACATTGTGCTTTCCGCCTTGTATCTCGATTTTTTCTTTGCGGACAGGTGGAATAGTATTGACTACTAAGTCATAAGTGAGTACTGGGTCTATCTCCAGCAGGTCGGTTTTCCCTTGTCTATCGCGAAAATGTACCAAGTCATACACACCTTCTTTGGTAACATGATTGATGAAAGTCATGTTTACATCTTTTTCCAAAGGTTGGTTGTTATCGTCTAAGAGTTCGACAGCTACAGTAGTCTTGCCAAGTGTTTGCGTAGCTATGGAGGATAAGGCTTGAGTAAATTCGCTGATGTTCTTTGCATCTATTGCCTTACCTATGCACTCAAAAGCCTGCGTAAAGTCTTTTCCTACTCCTAAACCAATAATGAAAGGTCTGAGAATCACGCCCTTTCGCTGTAAGCCCAAAGAGATGGCGCAAGGGTCGCCGTTGCAGGCTTCTATGCCGTCAGTAATCATGATAATCACGTTGCGGTAGTTTTTATCATCAGGGAAATCCATAGTGGCTTGTTCTAAAGAATAGGCAATAGGGGTAGTACCTTTGGGAGCTATTCTGCCCAATATTTGTTTGATTTTGGCGTGGTTATTAGGCTCAAAGCCTATTTCTAATTTGGAATCTTTACAGTTTTTGAGTTTACTGTCAAACTGATGACCGTACACCCGCAAGGCAAATTCTACATTTTTGTTTACTTTGAGTGAGTCTATGAGTAGAGCCAATTTGTCTTTGGCGATATTGATTCGCAAATCGCCGTCCCACTTAGATAGCATACTCCCAGAAGCATCTAAGACAAACAGTATGCGTGTTTTCTCTGGCATCAAACGTTGAGGCTTTTGTGCGTAAAGATTGGTAAACCAAGCTAATAAAAAAGAACTTAACAGTAACTTGCAGAAATGTTTAGGCATTGTCAGAATCCATTTTAACGTACATAGATAACTTTGGCAAAGTGCTAATCTGAAGTAGCATATTTGCCAAAGTTGTAACCTTTTTACAAAGGTATTAGTTTCAAGGTAACTGTAGTAGTAATGCCTTGCTCTGTTTCAGCAAAGGAAAGGTCAAAGTTAGTAGAAGTTAGTTTGAGAATATTGATGAGTTGGATAGGGTCGCTTCCTTCTTTTATCTCAAGCTGTGTTTCATTGTTTACGAATTTCCAAGTTCCTTGGGCAGCTGCTCCGTCAGTGTCCGTACTATTGAAAGTGCCATCTTTCTTAAAAATCAAACGAAATTTAGAGAAATCAGCCAGATTGCTGCTCCCTCCTTTTTTATAGGCAGTAATACTAACTGCACCTTGCTGTATGGTAGCTTCGTCTGCTTGCCAAGTACGTGCAAGCAAATCAGTTTTTGTAGGTGCTGTATCTTTTTTGCAAGCCGTCAGCAAAACAAAAACGAATAAACAAAAATAAAAACAATTTTTAGTGTTCATGTGGGATAGTTTTTAAGTAAAAATTTGTCAGTACGTTGTGTAGTTTACGATAGGTGGCTTGATAAGTTTAAACGAGAGAAAACCCTACTAAGTTTTGTTGCCTATTGATACTACTCTCTTTAAGAAACGTACTGCTTGTTATAAGAAACAAAAAATCCCGCCAAAGATATATTAGCGGGATTCAATGATAAATGTATTTTTATTTTTCTTCTGTGCCTTGTGGTGCTTTCGCATTGGGCGGATTTGTTCCCTTCAAAGTTGTGATATAGCTGGCAACTTGTAAAATCTGCTCGTCTTTGAGTTGTGCTTTCCAAGCAATCATGCCTTTTTCAGGTACGCCAGAGCGAATCACATTAAAAATATTTTCTATGCTACCTCCATGCAGCCAGTAGTTGTCAGTGAGATTGGGACCTACCCCACCTTCGCCTAATTTTCCATGACAAACTGCACAGTTCTTCTGAAAAATTGCTAAACCTGCATCTAAGGCATCTTTATCTTTCAAAGCCTCAATTTTGATTTTCACTTTGTCTGACAAATTGTATTTGATATTAGCCTCAGCTACTTCTATTTTATACTCCTCTGCTGAGGAAGGACTCCACTTAAATACTTCGTAATTAAGAAGGTATATAATACTAAAAATAATAGTTACATAGAAAATAGCAGATAACCAGCGAGGCATACCATTATCCATTTCTTGAATACCATCGTAAATATGTCCTTCCATGAGTTCATTGTCGCCTCCGCCTGCGAACAGGGATTGCAATTCTCGGAACAGATTGCCAGAACCAAGAGCAGGAATTTTTCTTTTGATTCCTTTTTGTGCTTCCAGTCCTTGAATCATGCCATAGAGCTGGCTTGCCAAGGCAATAAGTGGGGCTACGACAAGCATGACGAGTGCGCCCATTAGGGTTAGCCATATTACCTCGTCATGCGAAACTCCACTTGCTTTTGTTACTGCTGCGTCTTGTGCGTTTGCTTGCATGATTACAAACAAAAGCAGAAGTACAATACCAATAAGTTTAAATTTATATTTTTTCATTTTTTTTATTTTATTTTGTTATTGTCTGTATTGCGTTTAGTACGTAATAACAAGTACTCAATGGTCTTGGCATTGTTTCATGTGCTATTACATACAACACAAACCATGTTTCCAAACATTGATTTTATTTTTCTAAGGGCATTTCAGACATTTTCTTAATGTATTTTTTATCTGCTTTTAGTACCCAAATCAACATGAGTGTAAAGCTGACAAAGAAAATAGTCAAGGAGATGATTGGGAAAATATCTATGCCTTGTATGGATTCTAAAACGTTGCGTATCATAGTTTTAAATATGTTAGTTTTTTTAATCTGGAATTTTAAATCTTACATTTTTATTTCAGACTCCAGATTTTATATTCATTCCAGATTTTTATGTTATTTTACTTTAATATCTGTACCTAAGCGCTGTAAGTAAGCTATCAAAGCAATGATTTCCTGTTCTGGTTTGGCTTCTATGCCAGCTTCCTTCAAATTTTTCACAATCTGCTCGGACTGTGCCTTTAAGTCTGCTAAGGCTTGCTGCTCATAACCCAGAGGATAAGGCACTCCCAAAGTTCGCATAGCACTGATTTTAGCCTCTAAATTGGTATTGTCTAACTCTTGCTCAAACAACCAAGGATAAGCAGGCATAATAGAACCGGGGGACATAGAAGTAGGGTCAAGCATGTGGTTATAGTGCCAAGAGTCTGGGTATTTGCCACCTAACCTGAGCAAATCAGGACCAGTACGCTTAGAACCCCATAAGAAGGGATGGTCATAGACATATTCGCCTGCTTTGGCATATTCGCCATAACGTTCTGTTTCAGAGCGGAATGGACGAATCATTTGTGAATGACAGCCTACACACCCTTCTTTGATGTACAAATCTCTCCCCTGTAATTCCAACGGTGTATAAGGTTTTACGCTTGAAATCGTAGGGATATTAGATTTTACTAAGAAAGTAGGAATAAGCTCTATGGCAGTACCTATCAAAATAGCTATTAAGGCAAAAACTGCTAATTTGACTGGTTTTCTCTCCAATTTTCTATGCCAATGGTCGCCATGAACATGGTCGCCATGAACATGGTCGCCGTGATTTACTACATTTTTGGCTAAAGACATCGCTTGAGCAGGTTCATTGGCAGTAAACTTGCCACTTGCTACAGTTTTCCAAAGGTTGTAAATCATGATGAATACACCCACTAAGTACAACAAGCCTCCTAAACCTCTCATCGCATACATGGGAATAATCGCATTGACAGTTTCCAAGAAATTAGGATACTGCAAAGAACCCTCTGCATTAAATTGCTTCCACATCAGCCCTTGGGTAAATCCAGACCAATACATGGGGATGGCATAGAACAAGATGCCTAATGTACCTATCCAGAAATGCACATTTGCCAGTTTAGTAGAATAAAGTTTGGTATTGAACATTCTTGGGAACATCCAGTAGAACATTGCAAAGGTGAAAAATCCATTCCACGCCAACGCCCCAATATGTACGTGAGCCACAATCCAGTCGGTGAAGTGTCCGATAGCATTAACATTTTTCAAGGAAAGCATCGGACCTTCAAAGGTAGCCATACCGTAACCTGTCAATGCAACGACCATGAATTTCAAGATAGCATCTTCCCTGACCCTGTCCCAAACACCTCTCATAGTTAAAAGACCATTGACCATCCCCCCCCAAGAAGGTGCAATCAGCATAACAGAAAATACTGTCCCTAAGGACTGCGCCCAATCAGGCAAAGCAGAGTACAATAAGTGGTGAGGCCCCGCCCAGATGTAAATGAAAATCAAAGACCAAAAGTGAACAATTGAGAGGCGATACGAATAGACAGGTCGCTGCGCCGCCTTAGGCAAGTAATAGTACATCAAGCCTAAGTAAGGCGTAGTCAAGAAAAAGGCTACAGCATTATGTCCATACCACCACTGTACTAAGGCATCTTGCACACCTGCATACCAAGAATAACTTTTTAAAAAACTAACAGGTAATTCAAAAGAATTGACTACGTGTAAAACTGCCACTGTTACAAAAGTAGCAATGTAAAACCAAATAGCTACATAGATATGCTGTTCGCGTCTTTTAATGACCGTGCCTATCATATTGATACCAAATACTACCCAAATCAAGGTAATCGCAATATCAATCGGCCACTCCAACTCAGCGTATTCCTTTGAAGTAGTAATCCCCAAAGGAAGCGTGATAGCCGCCGCAAGAATAATCAACTGCCACCCCCAGAAGTGAATCTGGCTCAATGTGTCATTGAACATTCTGGTTTTGCAAAGTCTTTGGAGCGAATAGTAAATACCTGCAAAGATAGCATTTCCCACAAAGGCAAAAATGACGGCGTTGGTATGTAAAGGACGAATTCTGCCAAATGTAGTAAACTGCAAATTAAAATTTAACTCTGGATAGACTAATTGGAAGGCAACAATTACACCGACCAACATTCCGACTACCCCGAAAACTATGCTCGCAATCGCAAAATTTCTTGGTGTAACATTATCATAATCAAATGCTTCCAAGACTTGCGATGTCGTTTTTTCAATAGGTTTGTCTAATACTTCTGATGTCATGTGTTTAGTTATGAATTAATATATTATAAATTATTGATTATAAATGCTTTGCTTTCTTATTATTATTAAGCATTGTCTTAGCGATAATCTCTATTTTTTCAACTCGTCATCAAAAAGCATACGCACCGATGGCGTGTAATCGTCTTCGTACTGCTTGCTTCTGACAGCCCACAAAAAAAGCCCTAAAAACACAAGAGCTACAGAGATGCTTATTCCGATAAGAATAAAAATGACACTCATTGTTTGAATTTTGGTTAATTCTACACTACAAAAATGAGTATTAGAAGGCTAAGAAAAAATGACTTTTGTTGCAGTAAAAAGATGACTTTTATCATCTTTTCTGATTAATCAAAAAATCTCCTGCTCAGGAACGCAGGATAGATACGAGAGAAAGTAGTAACGCACTAACCCAATCCATAAATCATTATCTAAAAAAGTTTCGTGCAGTCAGTTTCCTAAACTGAAAGAGCGATTTCTCCAAACCGCAAGAGGGGGAGAGGGGAAGGTTTTT
Source organism: Thermoflexibacter ruber (assembly GCF_900113045.1). Classification (GTDB taxonomy): domain Bacteria; phylum Bacteroidota; class Bacteroidia; order Cytophagales; family Thermoflexibacteraceae; genus Thermoflexibacter; species Thermoflexibacter ruber. The sequence goes on along the minus strand of NZ_FONY01000037.1, from coordinate 40,288 downwards.
TTTATACCTATTGTATGGCTTATAGTTTTTTTATGTCCATCAAAACATCAAAAAACTTAAACCAAAGGTCAGCGGCATTACTTCTTGATTAGGGCTTAGTTTCCCGCTTTGAAACAAATCTGACAAGCTATAATAAGTAAACAGGTGCAAATTTTTATACCCTACCCTGCCGTATATGCCGTAGCGAAAGCGGTTTAAAAAGAAATCATCGTGTAATTTTTCTTTTCTTATATCATCGCCTGTACCATACTTTATTTTCGTTTTTGCTGAAACCAATACCCCTGCTTTAAAACCTACGATAAATCTGAAAGTTTCTCTCCCCGTAGAAGTTACAGCACGAAATTCTACAGGTAGGTCTAAGTAAGTAGGAGAAAGTAAGGACTTGCGAATATCACTGTAAGGCAGTGGGAAAATCCCAACAATTTTACTATTTTGACTATTTATGGTTTCTCTTAGTGTAACATTTTTGTCAAAACTATACCGCTCTACGGATACACCTAAACCCGTGTTAAAAGTAAAGTAATCGCTAATATACACCTCATACAGCATGGCTAAATTAAAAGCACGAGAACCTAACAGCTTCAGTTCCATGTTAGGAGGGGGATTGCCATACGTACTAAATCCTACATCTAAGACAGGCTTGACGGGAATTTTTCGCAAAATAGAAAACTGGGCAAGGCTTTGTGAGGGTAAAGCAAAAAAGAAAATACATACAGCTAAAAACAATTTCTTCATTTCTCAATTATTTGGATTATCAAAATGTAAAATTAGGAATTAATTGCAAATTTTGATAATGGTAAGCAAAATGCTTAATTTTGAAAATAAAACTCAAATCACATTCAACAAATTTAACCATGATGAAATACAAACTTTTTGGTAAAAGTGGACTTAGGGTATCAGAAATCTGCCTTGGAACTATGACCTTTGGACAAGAATGGGGAACAGGAGCGGACAAGGAAGAGAGTAAAAAAATGTTTGATAGCTATGCAAATCAAGGGGGCAACTTCATAGATACTGCCAACCGCTACACCGAAGGAACAAGTGAGAAATACATAGGAGAGTTCATCGCATACGATAGAGATAGGTTCGTAGTAGCTACTAAATATACGCTTTATGATAGGCGAGATGACATCAATGCCTCTGGGAATCACAGAAAAAACATGATGCGCTCTGTGGAAAGTAGTTTGAAAAGGCTCAATACAGAATATATAGACTTGCTTTGGGTACACATGTGGGACGAAACTACGCCTGTGGAGGAAGTGATGAAAGGATTGGAAGACTTAGTTAGCTCAGGAAAAGTGCATTATATCGGAATTTCGGATACGCCTGCTTGGGTAGTCAGCAAGGCAAATACCTTAGCTGAATTGCGAGGATGGTCGGCTTTTGTAGGCTTGCAGATAGAGTACAGCCTTATTCAGCGTACTGCAGAGCGAGAGTTAATCCCTATGGCACATCACTTTGGCATGACGATTACGCCTTGGTCGCCTTTGGGGGCAGGAATGCTGACAGGAAAATACAACGACAGCATTCCAAGCAGTGGAGTCAGGCTAACAGAAAAAAGCCTGAAAATCAATGAACGCAATAGAGCAATCGCCAAAGAGGTAAGCGCGGTAGCCCAAGAATTAGGAGTAAGTCCTGCCCAAGTCGCTTTGAATTGGCTAAGACAACAACATTCGCAAGTAATTCCCATTATCGGAGGGCGAAAAGCAAGCCAAATAGAAGATTGTTTAGGCTGTCTGAATTTCACCATTCCCCAAGAGCAGATGAAACGATTGACAGAAATTAGTGCTATTGAACTGGGTTTCCCTCATGATTTTCTGAACTTGCCTACGGTCAGGGTGAATGTATTTGGAGATAATGAGGAAAAATTGATTTATCATAGAAATACTTAAAAATGAAAGGATTAATCATGCGCTCTACGGGTTCTTGGTACGATATTGCAGACGAGCAGGGCAACAAATACATAGGAAGACTACGCGGAAAACTGAAACAGGAGGAGATGAAAAGCAACAATCCTATTGCTGTAGGGGATTATGTGGATTTTGAGATAGAAAACGTAGAGCAAAATACCGTGCTTATCAATGATATTTTAGAAAGAGAAAACTACCTCATCAGGCAATCTACTCATCGCAAAAATCAAGCACACATCATTGCGGCGAACATAGACCAAGCCATGCTCATAGCTACTTTGGTTTTTCCGCGTACTTCTTTGGGTTTTATAGATAGATTTTTAGTAAGTGCAGAGGCATACCGGATTCCTACTTTGGTGATTTTCAACAAAAAAGACCTTTTAGAAGGTGATGGCTTAGTTTTCCAAGAAGAATTAGTAGAGATGTATAAAAAAATTGGCTATGAATCCTTGGCAATTTCTGCATTGGACAAAAATGACATTCAAAAAATCAATGCACTTTTAGAAGGGAAAAAAACACTTATCTCGGGACATTCAGGCGTAGGCAAATCTACAATTATTAACCATATAGCCCCTTATTTGGGTTTAGAAACAGGAGATATTTCTGATTATTCCCTCAAAGGTACGCATACTACTACTTTTGCAGAAATGTTTGAGATTCGCCCTAAAACCTACCTCATAGATACTCCCGGAATTAAAGAATTGGGGTTGATAGACATAGAAGCAGAAGAAATCAGTCATTTTTTTCCTGAAATGCGTGAGCGTTTTGGACAGTGTAAGTACTACAACTGTACCCACTTACACGAGCCAGACTGCGCCATAGTCAAGGCAGTAGAAAATGGAGAAATCGCCCAAAGTCGCTATGAAAGCTACCTAAGTATGGTCATGGGAGAAGATAATAGAAAATAGAAAATTTTATCTTTATCTTTGAGGCAAAAATTAAACCAATCAAAATGCAAAAATATTTCTTTATTTACCTCAAAGGAATCGCTATGGGAGCGGCAGATGTAGTGCCAGGTGTTTCAGGCGGGACAATCGCTTTTATTTCAGGAATTTATGAAAGGCTCATCAATGCCATTCGCTCTATCAATGGCAAAGCCTTACAGTACCTTTTCAAGTTCGATTTCAAAGGTTTATGGTCGCAAATAGATGCTAACTTCTTAATTACCTTATTTGCAGGCATATTCACTTCTTTGCTGTCTTTGTCGCGACTGGTTTTGTACCTCATGGAAAACCACCCTATTTTGTTGTGGTCTTTCTTTTTGGGTTTGGTACTTGCGTCCGCAGTTACAGTAGGCAGAAAAATTACCCAATGGAGTATAGGAACTATTTTAGCTTTATTAGTAGGAATTGCTGTGGCTTTTTATGTTACGGTAGCTGTGCCTGTGGACACGCCCACTGCCCTGTGGTTTATTTTCCTTTCTGGTGCTGTGGCTATCTGTGCGATGATTCTACCGGGGATTTCTGGGAGTTTTATTCTTTTGCTCATGGGCAAGTACCACTATATTTTTTCTGTCATTAAGGAAATTACAGGTTTGAAATTTACTTTTGAGAATATAAGTACTTTACTTACTTTCTTAGTAGGTTGCGTAGTGGGGCTTTTGTCTTTTTCTCATGTCTTGAATTGGATGCTCAAAAAATACCACAATTTGACTATTGCCCTGCTTACAGGTTTTATGGTAGGTTCACTAAACAAGGTCTGGCCTTGGCGACAAGTTACGCAAACCTACATAGACAGCAAAGGAAATGAAAAAACTTTGTTGGACAAAAGTGTTTTACCTAATGTCTATGAACAGGTTACGGGTAAAGATGCTGAACTTTTCTTTGCTTTCGTTCTTATTATCTTAGGTTTTGCTATCGTATATCTGATAGAAAAATGGTCAGCAAATAAAAATCAAGAAGTGTAAGAAAAGCATATTAAGCAAGAATGTCTTGTTTTTATACAGTTTAAGCCACAAAATAAGAAATTAAAACGCTTATTTGTCAGAAATTTGCTGTCAAAATGACAGTAAAACCTCTTGGCATATAGATTGTTAAAAGTGTTATGAATTAAGATTGATAACAAGCCAATAACAACACAAGTATTTGAATATCAAATAATTTTAAATATAAAAACAATAAAACATCATGGGAAAAATTATAGGCATTGACTTAGGAACAACGAACTCCTGCGTAGCCGTCATGGAAGGTAACGAGCCTGTTGTTATCGCCAATAGCGAAGGCAAGAGAACTACACCATCAGTAGTAGCTTTTATGGATAACGGTGAACGCAAAGTAGGCGACCCTGCCAAACGTCAGGCAATTACCAATCCAAACAAAACGGTAATGTCTATCAAACGTTTCATGGGTAAAAAATATAAAGATGTAACAAAAGAACTGGAAACTATCTCCTACAAAGTAGAAAGCGGTCCGAACGATACAGCGCGTGTACGTATTGGGGATAGACTTTATACTCCTCAAGAAATCTCAGCGATGATTTTGCAAAAAATGAAAGCAACCGCAGAAGATTTCTTAGGGACTACCGTAACAGAAGCAGTCATTACTGTTCCTGCTTACTTCAACGATGCAGAACGCCAAGCAACCAAAGAAGCAGGACAGATTGCAGGTTTGGACGTAAAACGTATCATTAACGAACCTACAGCGGCTGCTTTAGCTTACGGCTTGGATAAGAAGCACAAAGACATGAAAATTGCTGTTTTCGACTTAGGAGGTGGAACTTTTGATATTTCTATTTTGGAATTGGGCGATGGTGTATTTGAAGTAAAATCTACAGACGGCGATATTCACCTTGGGGGAGATGATTTTGACCAAGTGATTATCAATTGGTTGGCAGATGAGTTCCAAAAAGATGAAGGTGTGGACTTGCGCAAAGACCCTATGGCTTTACAAAGATTGAAAGAGGCAGCAGAAAAGGCAAAAATTGAGCTGTCAAGTTCTATGGTAACAGACATCAACCTGCCTTATATCATGCCCGTCAATGGTATTCCTAAGCACTTAGTTCGCACACTCTCAAGGTCTAAATTTGAGCAGATGGCAGATAGCTTGATACAAAGAACGCTTGAGCCTTGCAAACGTGCTTTGAAAAATTCAGGCTTAGAGTTAAAAGATATAGATGAAGTAATTTTGGTCGGAGGCTCTACTCGTATTCCCAAAATTCAAGAGGAAGTAGAGAAATTCTTTGGCAAAAAACCTTCTAAGGGTGTAAATCCTGATGAAGTAGTGGCAATAGGTGCGGCTATACAAGGTGGAGTATTGACTGGTGAGGTGAAAGACGTATTGTTGTTAGACGTCATTCCTCTTTCTTTGGGTATTGAAACTTTGGGTGGCGTATTTACCAAATTGATAGATGCCAATACAACTATCCCGACAAAGAAATCTCAAACTTTCTCTACTGCCGCAGACAATCAGCCTTCTGTGGAAATCCATATTTTGCAAGGAGAACGACCTATGGCTAAGGACAATCGTTCCTTAGGACGCTTCCACTTGGATGGTATTCCGCCTGCACCAAGGGGCATACCACAAATAGAAGTAACCTTTGACATAGATGCTAACGGTATTTTGCACGTTTCTGCGATGGATTTAGGTACAAAGAAACAACAAAAAATCCGTATTGAGGCTTCTTCAGGCTTAAGCGATGCAGAAATCCAACGTATGAAAGACGAAGCTAAAGCCAACGAAGCAGCAGACAGAGAGGAAAGAGAAAAAATAGAGAAAATCAATGCGGCAGATGCCATGATTTTCAATACTGAAAAACAGTTGAAAGAATATGGCGAAAACCTCTCAGAAGGGCACAAATCTGCGATTGAGGCAGCACTCATGGATTTGAGAAAATCTCATGCGGAAAAAGACATTGCTGGCATAGACCGTGCTATGGAAGCCTTGAATGGTGCTTGGCAGGCAGCTTCTCAAGACCTCTACAAGAATGCAGGGGCAAACTCAAGCAACGGACAAACAGGACAAAACCCTAATGAAGGAGGCAATAATCAAAGCGGGGCAGAATACACCGATGTAGAGTATGAAGAAGTGAAAAAGTAAGCATTACTGAAATTTAAAATAAGAAAATCGCTTTGGCATTTCTGCCAAAGCGATTTTCTTTTATTTTTAGCCTTTGTATTCCCCACTTACAGGCTTATCTTCTATTTTCAGAAACTGCTCCATTTTCTTCTCAATAAAACTTGCTTCGGAAGGGTTTTGCAAATTATCTACCAATTTGATGTCTTTATTGGCTTTATCTATGATATTGACACTGTAAGTATAAGAAGTGCCATTTTTCCCTCTGTGAATGTGCTGTTTTACATAAAGTTGTTTTATATCGTACTTGAAAATCTCTTTATTTCCTACCCAAGGTAGAGGAGTATGTTTTACATTGACACTATCAAAAGAAACCGTGATAATAGTTTGGTTCATAATACCTGCTAAGCCGTAATAGAACATAAAGACACCTACCCCTATAAAAGGCAACATAAATATATAGACAAAAAACGGCAATCCGTCTTGTATCATATTCATAATGAAGCCAAAAAAGATAAAGCTGTTCCATATTACTGAGAAAACTAATAAGGCATAACCCATGAGTTTGCTCCATTTGTACTTGATAGTCAAGGAGTTTCTAAATTCCTCTACTTCCATATTGGCAGGGATAGGCAAAATTTGTTCTTCTTTCATAGTCGTATAATGTTAAAAAATTGAATTGGTAAAACTGCACTTTTACAAATATATAAAAATGTGCATGAAAGTTTGGCACACTGAGAATAAAATCAAATACTTTGATATGAAAAAAATGAATAGTTTTGCATAATTGAAAATTTGCACACATACCCAATTTTATGAATAAAAATCAAATAGCCACTTGGTTTCAAGGACTACAAGACCAGATTTGTCAAGCATTGGAAAAAGCAGACGGCAAAGCCCAATTCCAAGAAGACCTTTGGGAAAGACAAGGCGGCGGTGGAGGACGCTCTCGCATCATTCAAAATGGACATATTTTAGAGAAAGGAGGCGTAAACTTCTCCGCAGTGTACGGAGAAATGTCTGAAAAGCTCCTGCAAATGATGAATCTGCCAACAAATGACAAAATTACTTTCTTTGCCACAGGGGTTTCTATTGTCTTGCACCCCGTCAGCCCTATGATACCTATTATCCACATGAACGTCAGGTACTTTGAGATGAGCCATGGTACTTGGTGGTTTGGAGGAGGCATAGACCTCACTCCGCACTATATAGACAAGGCTGATGCACGCTGGTTTCACGAGCAGTTAAAGGCAGTTTGCGATAAGTACCACACAAACTTTTATCCTGAGTACAAAAAATGGGCAGACGATTATTTCTTTCTCAAACATCGCAACGAAACCCGAGGAGTAGGAGGGATATTTTTTGACTACTTGAATGAGGGGAAAACAGGCTTTTCCAAAAAACAACTTTTTGATTTTGTCAAAGAAGTAGGGCTTGCATTCGCTCCAATTTACACTTACTTCATGCACAAGAACAAGGACTTACCATATAGCACAGCAGAATTGCATTGGCAGCGGGTACGTAGGGGTAGATATGTGGAATTTAACTTGGTATGGGATAGAGGGACAAAGTTTGGCTTAGAAACTGACGGCAGAACGGAATCTATCTTGATGAGCCTTCCTCCTCAAGCCAACTGGGTGTATAACTATCAGCCTGAGCCTAATTCTAATGAAGCAGAAACACAATCCTTATTAAGGAAAGGAATAGATTGGCTAAGTATATAACACTCTTTGAAAACAAAAGTAAGCCAATAAGTATAACTATTTTACAATCCAAAGCATAAACCCTAAGGATTTATAAATCCTTAGGGTTTACGTATATTTCTTTATCAGGTCAAAGTTTATTGATTAGCAGACCTTGCCTCTACTTCGCCTTTGAGGTACAATACCACAGAGCCACCTTCTACATTTGCAGTTACAGTAACATTTTTGTAGAAAGAACCAGGACTTGCCGCATTGTAAGTAGCCATCACGAAGCCTGTTTCCCCTGGAGCAATGGGAGCTTTGCTATAGTCTGGTGTAGTACAACCGCAAGACGCCTGTACGTTAGAAATCACTAATGGTATTTTACCTGCATTTTTGAACTTGAATGTAGCAGTTACTGGTGTGCCTTGCGGAATCTTGCCAAAATCCTTAGTTTCTGGTTGTAACCATTGGAAAGCAGCAACATTAGCAGGTTTAGTTTGTGCATTGTTAGTTTGTGCAAAACTTACAGCACTGAATAAAAGTGCAAAAATGAAAGTGAATAGCATTGACTTTTTCATGATAAAATAATTGTTTAAAAATTTAAGAGATTAAGTACAAGATTTGTTTTAGGTTTAAAATATGTTTATTTTGAATACTACAAAGATAACGTACTACGGCGAAATTCGCTGTTAATGAATTTTCAAACTTTGTTAAGGACTTGTTAATACTATAACCAATACGCAATGCTTCATTTACTTTTTTATTCTTTCCCCATCCAACTGCTTATTTATCACTTGAAAAAGAGCCAAGTGCTTCTTTTACTCTGGGCAATGCTTACAGCTATTGTCATGGGCTATTTTGGCAAAGACTTAGGGATTCCCTATCTTTTTTTAGATGCGGAATACTTAGGCAAAGTAGATTTTTTCAGTTTTTTCTTGGTAGGAGCAGGTTTGGGCATTTTGTCCATGTCTTTTCATATTACCTGCTATATACTGATAGGGCATCGCTTTGGCTTTTTGGCATCGCTTAGGCGACCTTTTACCAAGTTTTGTGTCAACAACAGCCTGATTCCTTTGCTTTTTACCCTGATTTACCTATATAACTTCATCAAATACCAATACGACTATGGCTATGGCGAAGTTTGGTTCAAAGTAGCGGGTTTAGTTTCAGGCTTAGTAGGAATGCTTTTGGTATTTTTTACTTATTTTCGCTATACCAATAAAGACATTTTCAAGCATTTAGCTGAGAATGTGGACAAGCGGTTGCGTCGCAATAAAGTAAATCGCTTTTTTCTCATGCAAAGATTAGCCTATACACAAACCCATAGAATTACAGTAAAGTCTTATTTTCAACTGCCTTTTTACTTGAAAAAAATTCGCTATAATTATTCTTATAACAAAGAAGATTTGTTAAAAATTTTTGACCAAAATCAACTCAATGCTCTTGTAATTCAGGCAGTTTCTTTTGCTTTTTTGGTGGTCTTAGGCATTTTCAGAGATGTGGAATATATGCAAATTCCCGTAGCGGCAAGTAGTATGATTCTCATTTCAGTGTTAATGATGCTGGTAGGGGCTATCTCGTATTGGTTTAGGGGCTGGTCGGGCTTTGTTATTATTCTTATTCTGATTATTTTAAATACAAGTTTGTTAAGAGTAGGAAAAGAAAAACCTTATAATCAAGCATTTGGTTTGGATTACAGAAAAAAAGCAGATTACTCGCTCAAAAGAATCAAAGACTTAGCCAATGAAGAAAACTACTTAGCTGACTTCAAAGCGACTACACAAATACTGGAAAATTGGCGGGCAAAATTTCCTGCCTCTCAAAAACCTAAAATGATTTTCATTTGTAGTAGCGGAGGCGGGCAGCGAGCTTCCGTCTGGACTTTGCGATGCTTACAAGCCTTAGACAGTGCCTTTGGAGAGAAAGTAATAAATCAAACTATGCTGATGACAGGGGCTTCTGGAGGCATGATAGGAGCGGCCTATTTTAGAGAGTTGTACTTACAAAAGCAACAGAATCAAGCTATTAATATAAGTAACAGAAAATATTTGGACAACATCGCCAAAGACCGCCTAAATCCTCTTATTTTTGCCTTACTTACGGGCGACTTAGGTTTTAGATTCCAACAAGTCAGCTATGGCGACAAGTCGTACTTCAAAGACCGCAGTTATTTTTTTGAAAGAAAAATCATCACAGACACAGAAAATATTTTAGATAAACGACTGATAGACTATCAGTTGCCAGAGGCTCAAGCAAAGATTCCTATGATGATTATTTCCCCTTGTATCATCAATGATGGCAGAAAGTTATTGATTTCTCCTCAAAATATTTCTTACCTTACTTCCGTAGGAGGTTTTGATAAAAAAGAGCTGCCTACTAACATCAAAGGCATAGAGTTTAGGCGATTTTTTGAAAAACAAGATGCTGATAGCCTGCATTTTGTAACTGCTTTACGAATGAATGCAACCTTCCCTTATATTACGCCTAATGTCTTGTTACCCTCTTCGCCTCTAATGGAGATAATGGACGCTGGACTCATCGACAATTTTGGGATAGACAATGCAGTACGTTTTCTTTATGTTTTTAGAGAATGGATTAGTGCCAATACCTCTGGGGTAATTTTTCTCTCTATCAGAGATACACAAAAAGAAATAAGCCCTAAGCACCAAGAGCGTACCTTTTTGAACTATTTATTTAGTCCTTTACAAGATGTATTAGGCAACTTAACACGTATCCAAAATGTGCGCAATGAGATTGATTTAGAATATGCTACAACTTGGTTTGAAGGGAAGTTGAGTTTAGTAGAGTTTCAATATTTAGAAGAACTGCTTGCGCAACCGACTAATGCAGACCTCCCGCCGTCTGCTCAACCTGCTTCTTTGAGTTGGCGACTAACTGCCAAAGAAAAGGAAGGCATAAACCAAATGATACATTGCAAGTATAACAAAGCCTCTATGGAAAAACTGAAGAAATTACTGGAGCAGTGAGGTAGTCTTATGAAACTAATCGCACTCCTAAACCCTTTGCTTCAGTTAAAAACATTTGTCCTTTGTCAAGCACAAAGCCCCCTACTGCCATGTCATGGGCAAGGTCAAAACTGCCATCCAAGTCTATGTAATGCGTAAGTTCCGAGGAGAAAGCCAAGTGCAAGGCGGCTGAGATACTGATAACACTCTCATCGTTGCACCCCCACATCAGTTGCATAGAGGAGCGGCGAGCTACTTGCATGATTTTTCTTGCTTCGGTTAGCCCTCCACTTTTCATCAATTTGATATTGAAAATCCCACAAGCCACAGGTCTTTGGGCAAGGGTAAAGGCACTAAGCTCATCTTTCAAAGATTCGTCAGCGGCAATCTTGGCTTTGATTTTAAGAGGTAAACTCCTCATTTCTTGTATGGCATTTGCAGGAAGGGGCTGCTCTATGAGTTCCAAGCCTAACTTTTTTGTTTTCTCATAAAAGTCGAGAAATTGTGGTAAGGAATATCCTTGATTAGGGTCTATGCGAATTTTGATTCTTTTCCCTACCCATCGCCTTAACTTTACCAAGCGTTCTATGTCTTCTTCTACATCCAGTCCTAATTTGACTTTCAAGATTTGAAAACCTTTTTCCAAATACTCCTCAGCTTCTGCTATGGTTTCTTGAATATTTTTGATGCCAATAGTAACAGATGTCGGCAAAGACATGATTTTCTGTCCCCAAATTTTTACCAAAGGTTTACCTACAAACTTGGCATAAAGGTCGTGCAAGGCAATATCCAAAGCCACTTGGCTTCCCTTGCTCTGGGGGAATCGCTGATATACTTCGTAGCAAAGTTGTTGGAAATACTTGATTTCCTTGCCAATAAGCCAAGAAAAGTCGTGAGTTTGCAAGGTGTGGTAGGCTTGCTCTACTGACTCTCCTACTACCTGCTCAGAAGGAGCCGAACTGCCTATGCCCACCTCTCCTGTATCTGTTTCTAAGACAAGCAAAATATTTTCTACTTCGCTTACTGTCTGATAAGCAATGGAATAGGGGCGGCTGAGGGCTAAGTTTTCCTTAATGATGCGAATATGAGTGATTTTCATTGTTAAGTTTTATTGATAGCTACTTTGGGAATAGGCTACGCTTCGCAATGTGAGATTAGTTTCTAATTGATTGACAAATAAATAATAATTCCTTATGCTCATTAAATTCTGTTTTTCCTGTATTAAAATAAGGGTGGTCGCACTCAAAAACCTTTGTTTCTCCTTTTGCTTTCAAAATTTCCTCAATTTCCACTAATTTAATCTTATTTTCAGAAGACTGGCTTTTTGCATTATAGGTATTGTTGTAAGATACTGCTAAGTATTTGGCATCAAGGTTTTCTACCAAGTCTTGAAAAGCCTCTTTTGCTTTGGTGGTGCAATACACACTACTGTTCTCTGGTTTTGGCTTCAAAGCTACACCAAAAAGTTCAGGTTTTTTCCATTCGGTGAGGTTTTCGTAAATATGGTAAAAGCGGTTGTACTGTCGGGAATTGTAGGGTGGGTCTATGTAGGCAATGTCTGCTTTCACTTTTCGCACCAAGTCATTTGCATCTTCCCTATAAATTTCAATTCCTTCAAATTCAATTGGTTGTATGGATTTTAGGTACAAAGTTTGATGTCTAATTGGCTTTTTAATGTAAGCGTCAAAATGACCTAAGGTATTTGCTATTTTGTCTATATTATAAATAAGTGTAGCAAGCAAAACACAGAACTCTTTTTCATTCAGTTCGCCTTCTCGCTTTCTCTGCTCCAAGTCTTCACGAATGTATCCAATCAATTTTGCATTTTTATGGTCAAAAAATTTTCCACCAAAATTTTCAGAAAAATAATTTTCAGGCAGTTTGTTGGTATTTAACGTATTATAAGTATCTAAAAGATTAAAAACCTTTGCTTTGTCCCATGCAGTTTTTAGAAAAAAGGCTTTGTAAATTACTTGATTGGAGTGCAGAATGTCATTGACAATCACCTTTTTAAAACTTGCAAACATAGATTTTGCTATGCAACCCGTGCCAGCAAATACATCAAAAAAGGTATCACAATCTTTGTAATAATTGGTGCTTTCAAGAAGAATATCAGACAACCATGTGCTTAGCTTGGCTTTATTGCCTATGTACCTTCGACTTTCTAAGTTAATTTGCCACTCATTAGGAAGGTCAGGAAAGAAAGCAATAGACAATCCACACTGTGTTTCTGTTTTCACCTGTTCAGGATAAACTTCTGTAAAATCCATACTTTCACTTTTGAATTTTTTGTCAAAAATACACATTTTTTTTGTCTGTACAGAGAATGTAATGTGATTTCATACAAATTAGAAATACATTAGAATCATTTTTTCTTTTGAATTTACAAGTTTTCCTTATTATTTTTGTCAAAAAAAATTCAACTACAAATCAATCTCACAGCTACTACTTCCCTATTTATTTATTAGACAACTTTATACCCTTTTTATGTGCGGTATCACGGGGGTTTGGCATTTAGACAAACAGCCAATTTTTGAAGAAAAAATCGTCGATTTTACTAATTCGTTGTCGCATAGAGGTCCTGACGGGCAGGGAATTTACATAGATAATGAAGCACACTTAGCTTTAGGGCATCGTCGCTTATCTATTTTGGATTTGAGCGAGAGAGGCAAGCAGCCCATGACCTATGCTAATGGTAGGTATTGGATTACTTTCAATGGAGAAATTTTCAATTTTATTGAGCTTCGCAAAGAGCTAATCGGCAAAGGTTATAAATTTCTGAGCGATACAGATACAGAGATTATCTTGGCTGCATGGGATTACTGGGGAGTAGATTGCTTGATGAAATTCAACGGAATGTGGGCTTTTGCTATTTGGGATAGCTGGGAAAAATCTTTATTCTTAGCCAGAGATAGATTTGCTATTTCTCCTCTTTATTACACCTTTATTCCTCACCAACTTTTTGCTTTTGCCTCCGAAACTATTGCTTTCAAGTATTTAGAAGGCTTTGAGAGAAGATTTGATTATCAGAAAGTTCAACATGAAATCGTAGAAAATCAGCACTTGGACAGTTTAGGGCATACTATTTTTGAGAATATTTACCAAGTCATTGGCGGGCATTATCTCTTTATCAGACCTAACCAAAACTCTATCCAACAAAAAAGGTGGTGGAATACTTTAGACAATTTGGTAAGCGTACCAGAAAAATACGAAGACCAAGTTACCCAATTTAAGGAAATTTTTGATAATTCTTGCTTACTAAGGCTACGTAGCGATGTGCCTATTGGTACTGCCCTCAGTGGTGGCTTGGACTCTTCGTCTATTTACTGCAACATACATCAATTGCGAAAAGCCATAAAAACCAGCTTTGAAAGAGTACCTACAAATTGGCAAAGGGCATACATTGCTGTTTTTCCTAATACTTCCCAAGACGAAAAGCACTTTGCAGACCAAGTAATAGATTATACACAGGGAGAGGCAAGGTACATATACCCTGATGCAGAGAATATCTCCAAAAATTTGATAGAAAGTACTTTGTTGTTTGACCATATTTATGACTCGCCTATATTCTCCTCCTCTGCTGTTTACAAAGCCATGAGGCAAGACGGAATTAGGGTTTCCCTTGATGGGCATGGAGTAGATGAAATGCTCTTAGGCTATCCTCATTTGGTTAAAATGGCTTACAAACAAGCTACGCAAGCAGGTAATTCCCAATTTGCCCAAGACATAGAAACCACTTATTTGCAAATGTTCTCCATAGCAGAGAGAGAAAAAGCAAAACAAAGATTATTAGAAAACCACAAAGTTCCTTTCAAACTCAAAACCTTCTTATACGAGAACTTAACACCTCATTTCTTGAGAAGTATTTATAAAGATTGGAAAAATAAGATACTAAAAAAAGAAATTAATGAAGTCTTATACATAGAAAATACCAGATGGCTACCTGATTTTCAAATACTATATTTAGAAAGTCTTACAGACAAACCTGTAGAAACGGGACACCTTCCCCTTGCCGACCAAGTATTGTATCAGACTTTTCATGAAACAACTTTGCCTACTATTCTAAGGAATTTTGACCGTACCTCGCTTGCTCATGGAGTAGAAATCCGAATGCCTTTTATGGATTGGCGGTTAGTTACTTATATTTTTTCTTTGCCTTTGGAAAGCAAAATAGGTGGTGGTTTTACCAAAAAAATCCTCCGCGATGCCATGCAAGGCATTATTCCAGAAGGCATTAGACAGAGGACTTTGAAAATAGGCTTCTCTGCTCCCTTGTATGAATGGTTTAGTGGCGAACTCAAAGAATATCTCTTAGATACAGTCTGTTCCCAATCTTTTTTACAAAGCCCTCTTTGGAATGGCAAGCTAATTGCTAATTTTGTAGCACAAAGAGTAAAAAATAATACTTGGGACAGGTACGAATGTACACAGATTTGGAAGTACCTCAATGCCCATATCTTGATGAACCAACAATCATGGCAGATAAAAAAACAGGAAATCGCTCAGTTAGATTTGCAGTCGTAGGGTGTGGAAATATAGGCAAAAGGCATATAGAACATATTAATAAAGTAGGAGAATTAGTAGCCGTTTGTGATAATAAAGAAGAAAAACTCCAGCCTTGGACAGTCAATAAATATACAGACATCAAAGATTTATTAGCCAATGAAAAAAACATAGATGTCATTTCTATTTGTTCTCCTAACTTTTTGCATGCTTCGCATACTATTGCTGCCTTGAAGGCTGGCTTCCATGTGCTTTGCGAAAAACCTATGGCTACTTCGGTTTATGATTGCGGAGAAATGATAAAAGAAGCAGAAAGAGCAAATCGTAGATTGTTCATAGTCAAGCAAAACCGTTTTAATCCTCCCGTAGAGGCAGTAAAAAAGCTAATAGACGAAGGCAAATTAGGTAAAATTTATAGTATCCAACTTTCTTGTTTTTGGAACAGAAATAACGATTATTATACTACATCAGACTGGAAGGGAAAGAAAAACTTAGACGGAGGAACGCTTTACACTCAATTTAGTCATTTCATAGACTTGCTTTATTGGCTCATTGGCGATGTGCGAAGAGTTCATGCTTTTACAGCAAATTATGCCCACCAAGGTATAGTAGAGTTCGAGGATGCAGGGGTAGTTGCTTTGGAGTTTTACAACGGCGTAATAGGCACTATTAATTATACAGTTAATGCTTACAAAAAAAATATGGAAGGTTCGCTGACTATTTTTGCAGAAAAAGGCACAGTGAAAATAGGTGGGCAGTACCTGAATGAACTTGAATATCAACAAATAGAAAACTTTGAGATTCAGCACTTGCCCAAAGGCAACACCGCCAATAACTACGGAACTTATCAAGGCTCTATGTCCAACCATGATAAAGTATATGAAAACGTAGTAGAAGTATTGACTAAGCAAGGCATTATTGCTACTAATGGTTTCGAGGGCTTGAAAACAGTAGAAATTATTGATAAAATCTATCAGGCGGTTAGTGCTAAAAACTAATCTTAATACATGGCGTACATAGAAAAACACATACAAATTGTAGATGTGCAGTGGGGAGAGAATGTAAAAGTAGTGCAACCTGTCAATCTCTACGGCTGTAAAATAGGAGATGATACTTTCATAGGTCCCTTTGTAGAAATTCAAAAAGAAGTAGTCATTGGCAAACGTTGCAAAATCCAATCTCATTCTTTCATCTGCGAGTTAGTAAGCATAGGCGACGACTGTGTAGTGGCACATGGCGTTATGTTTATCAATGACCTGTTCCAAGACGGCAAGCCAGCACAAGGCGATAAGACCAAATGGAAACGAACCAATATCGGCAATCATGTGTACATAGGCTCAAATGCTACTATCTTACCTGTCAGTATTTGCGATAATGTAGTCATCGGTGCAGGAAGCGTAGTTACCAAAGACATTACGGAATCAGGTGTGTATGCAGGAAATCCTGCACGCAAAATTAGAAATTTAGCCTAACCTTAAAACCACCAAAACAAAAATGCAAGTCCCCTTTGTAGATTTAAAAGCACAGTACCAAAGTATTAAAAAAGAAATAGATAGCACCATTCAAACCATTATTGAGCAAGCTACTTTCATAGGAGGAGAGCCTGTAAAGCTATTTGAAAGACAATTTAGCGAATGGACAGGCATCAAACACATTATTTCCTGTGCCAACGGAACTGATGCTATAGAAATCGCTTTACAGGTCTTAGGAATCGGTAAAAGCGATGAGGTGCTTGTCCCTGCCATTTCTTGGATTTCTACCTCTGAGGCTGTGAGCAATGTAGGGGCAAAACCTATTTTTATAGACATTGACAAGGATTTTTATACGCTTAATCCTGAACTGATAAAAGAAAAAATTACTCCTCATACTAAAGCAATCATTCCTGTACATTTGTACGGACAAATGGCAGATATGCCTCAAATCGTAGAAATTGCAAAAAAATACCAACTTAAAGTCATAGAGGACTGCGCCCAAGCACATGGAGCGAATTTACAAGGGAAACAAGCGGGTTCTTGGGGAGATATAGCCACTTTTAGCTTTTATCCAGGGAAAAATTTAGGAGCTTACGGAGATGCAGGGGCTATTGCTACCAATGATGATGCCTTAGCCGAGAAAGCAAGAAGAATTTGCAATCACGGGCAACTGAGCAAACACGACCACCAAATAGAAGGAAGAAATAGCCGATTAGATACCTTGCAAGCAGCAATTTTATCTGCCAAACTTCCCTACTTGACTACTTGGAACGACCAAAGACTCAATCATGCCATTTATTATAATGAACTATTAAAAAACTCAGCGATTCATACGCCTGCTATCCGTCCCAATAGTAATCATGTTTTTCACCTTTACGTCATCAGGACTAAGCAAAGAAATGAATTAATGCAGTTTTTGAAAAAAGAAGGCATACAAACGGCGATTCACTATCCTACTGCTTTGCCTTTTTTGCCTTGTTATGCACATTACAAGCACCGAGCAAGCGAGTTTCCCATAGCAAGTCAGTACCAGCATGAGATTCTTTCCTTGCCTATGTATGCAGAATTGACGAAAGATATGCAAAACTATGTAGTAGAGAAAGTTATGAGTTATGAGTTATGAGTTTTTTATAAAACTTGTGTTTCTTGTGTCTTTGTTGTCAATTAATCAAATGAGCAAATGAAATTTTCGGTCGTAGTAGCCAACTATAACAACGGAAAATACCTGCCTGCACTCATTGAAAGCGTGCAAAAACAGACCTATGCAAATTGGGAACTAATCATTGCTGACGACTGCTCTACAGATAATTCCTTAGAAATCATTGCTTCATTTTTAAACGATGAGAGAATTAGACTGGTTAGCCACAAGCAAAACCAAGGTGCAGGTGCTGCCTTTCGTACCGCTACGGAAAATGCCACAGGCGAACTCATAGGGCTATTAGGGGCTGATGATGCCCTTCCGCCCAATGCAATAGCGGAAATGGTCAATGCCCATTTGGCGTACCCCCAAGCAAGTTTTATTTACAGTACTCATTTTGAATGTGATAGTGAATTGCAGGTGATAGATGAAAAAGGATTCTTTGGGCAAGCTATTCCCGAAGGCAAAAGCCAGATTCATCAGATTTATGCCACCAATTTTGCTACTTTTAAAAAGCAGGCTTATTTAAAAACATCAGGTTTTAATCCTAAACTCAAGCGAGCCGTCGACCAAGACCTTTTCCTCAAATTAGAAGAAGTCGGGCAAGTAGTCTTTGTGGATAAACCTCTCTACTACTACCGCAGACATTCCGCAGGTATCTCCCAAGAAGGCAATAGCGAAAAAGCACGCATGTTCCACATTATGGCAATGTACGATGCCTACCAAAGACGCAAAAAAATAGGCTTCATTAACCTTAGTAAAGACGAAATGCGTTATTATTTACGCTACTATTGCCTTTACCAAGCCGAGCATAACCTACCAGAAGGGATTTTAAAACGTCTTTCTTACCTTCTCAAAGATTTGTACTTCATTCCTACAGATATAAAAAGGAAAGAATTTTGGCAAGTGCTGGGAAAAATTTTAAGATTTTACCAAGGACAAACTATTATCAAAAAAGGACATATTATTCCATAACATGGCAAGTAAGTTATTTAATCCATGTCTTTTTAAGAATCAACCATCCTCGCAAAGTTCCTAAGAGCACAGATAAATTATCTGAACAAAAGGTTTCCAAGTACGGCATTTTTACCCCAAACTTGTCGCTTTCTCCACCACTTTTCTCAAGCCACTTACATCTTTTCCTCCTGCAGTTGCAAAGAAGGGCTGACCACCGCCGCCACCTTGAATTTCTTTGGCAAGTTCTCTGACGATTTTGGAAGCGTCTAAACCTTTGTCTTTTACTAAGTTATCAGCAATCATCACAGAAATTTGTGGCTTGCCATCAATATTCGCCGCAAGCACTAAAAATAAATTAGGAATTTGACTTCTTAACTCAAAGGAAATTTGGCGTAAACTCTCAGCGTTAGGTACATTTACCTCTTGAGCAAGGAAAGAAATTTCTCCTTTTTGTTGGATATTTTTAAGCAAATCGTTTTTAACTGCTTGAATTTCTTTGGCTTGGTATTTTTCTATTTCCTTTTGCAAAGCACTTTTTTCTTCAATCAAATTTTCTACTGCCTTTACCAAGTCTTTGGGATTTTTGAGCAATTCACTGATTTGATTCATCATTGCTAATTGCTCATTGATGTACCGCTCTGCTTTTTCTGCGGTAATCGCTTCTATACGCCTTACTCCTGCGGAGGAGGAACTTTCAGAAATAATTTTGAAAGTGCCAATTTTGCCTGTAGAAGGAACGTGTGTGCCTCCACAAAGCTCGACAGAATAGTTTTTATCAAAAACAATTACCCTTACAAAGTCGCCATATTTTTCGCCAAAGAGTGCCATTGCCCCCATAGCTTTTGCCTCTTCTATGGGTACGTTGCGTCTTTCTTCTAAGGCAATATTTTCTCTAATTTTTTGATTTACAATATTTTCTACTTCTGCTATTTCTTGCTCTGATAGTTTAGCAAAGTGCGAAAAATCAAAACGCAAGATTTCATCATTGACCAAAGAACCTTTTTGGGCTACGTGAGTACCTAAAACTTTTCGCAAGGCGGCGTGCATCAGGTGCGTTGCAGAGTGATTATTTTCAGTCAAAGAACGTTTCGTTTTGTTCACAACTGCTTTGATAGTTGTTGATTGCCTATGGTTTGTTGTTAGGTGTTTAAGGATTTCCTCAAAGTTATCTTCAGTAAAGTGAACGATTAAATCATTTTCTTTTTTAGTATCTGTAATATGGATTTTTACTAATTTGTCATTCGCAATAGGTACTTCTAAAAAGCCTGTATCTCCCACTTGTCCACCACTTTCTGCATAAAAAGGGGTTCTTTCCAACACAAGTTGGTAAGAAGTTTTCTTTTTATCAGTGAGTTTTCTATAACGCAAGATTTTGGTTTCTGACTCTAAAAATTCGTAGCCAACAAACTCTACCTCATCGCCTTCGTTCAAAGTAATCCAATCCGATTTTTCGCTGGCAGAGGCTTGACGAGAGCGGTCTTTTTGCTCTTGCATAGCTACTTTGAAGCCTTCTTCGTCTATTTTCAAGCCATTTTCGCGAGCTATCAAAGCAGTCAAATCCATTGGGAAACCAAAAGTATCGTAAAGTTCAAAAACTATTTTTCCTTCTATTGTTAGGTTATTGGATTGTTTAACCGTTGGGAAAATGCTTTCTAACATTTTCAGACCGTTTTCTAAGGTTTTCAAAAAGGCATTCTCTTCCTCTCTAATCACGTTTTCAATAAAAGTTTGCTGTGCTTTGATTTCAGGAAAAATATTTTCAAACTGAACAGCCAAAAGTTTTACCAAAGAGTGCAAAAATGGTTGTCTGAAACCTAAGAAAGTGTAGCCGTAACGCACTGCACGTCTTAAAATACGGCGGATTACGTAGCCCGCTTTGTTATTTGAGGGTAACTGACCGTCTGCGATAGCAAAGGAAATTGCCCTGATGTGGTCGGCAATGACTCTCATGGCGATGTCTTGCTTGTGGTCTTGTCCATATTTTATGGTTTTTCCACTTATTTTGCTTGCTTCACTTGCTATAAACTGAATAGTAGGTTGGAAAACGTCAGTGTCGTAGTTAGACTTTTTGCCTTGTACTACCATGCACAAGCGTTCAAACCCCATACCTGTATCTACATGCTTATCAGGAAGTTGCTCTAAACTTCCGTCTGCTTTTCTATTAAACTGGATAAATACGTTGTTCCAGATTTCTATGACTAAGGGATTATCATTATTTACCAACTCTCGTCCAGAAACCTTGGCGACCTCTTCTGCATCGCGAATGTCTATGTGAATTTCAGAGCAGGGACCGCAAGGACCTTGGTCTCCCATTTCCCAGAAATTATCTTTTTTAGAACCATAAAGTATTTGGCTTTCAGGAAGATATTGCAGCCAAATTTCTCTTGCCTCATTGTCTGGCTCAAGCCCTTCTTTTTCATCACCTCCAAAAACGGTAGCGTAAAGCCTATCTTTGGGCAGTTTGTAAACCTCCGTCAAAAGTTCCCAAGACCATGCAATCGCTTCTTTTTTGAAATAATCGCCAAAAGACCAGTTGCCCAGCATCTCAAACATGGTATGGTGATAAGTATCATGCCCTACGTCCTCGAGGTCGTTGTGCTTCCCCGTAACACGCAAACATTTTTGGGAATTGGCAACTCGCTTGAAATCAGCTACTTTATTACCTAAAAAATAGTCCTTAAATTGATTCATGCCCGCATTGGTGAACATGAGGGTAGGGTCATTTTTTAAGACCAAAGGGGCAGAGTGAACGTAAGTATGTCCTCTTTTCTTTGTAAAATAGTCTAAAAACTGTTGGCGTATTTCGTTGGAAGTCATGGGTTTAATTAATTACTAATTTTTAATTACTAATTACTAATTGCGGGAATGATTGATGATTAGTCATTCGTAATTAGTAATTATTTTTGGGTGGCAAAGATAGGAAAAACGACTATATTTTGCTCATAACTTTCAAATTTAAAGTTTTATTTTGATATTTGATTAGAAAATAACACATCTATGAACATCACTGAGATTATCAAAACATTTATTGGACTTGGGATAGGTATATTTGGGTTGTTTGCAGTAGCTGGCACTTTACTAAATCACAACAAAGATGATTTGCAGACAACGATTGTTCTATTTATCTTAACTTCGCTCATGGCGGGAGGAGGCTTTTGGCTGGTATATAGTGCGAGGCAAAGTAGTAATAGGCGTAAGTACCATGACTTAGAGAATAAAGTTTTGCAGGCTGCTGCACTAAACGGAGGCAGACTTTCTGTTGCACAATTGGCTCTGCAAACCCACATTACAACCCAAGAAGCCGAGATATGGCTCAATAAAATGCAAGAAAGAGGTCATGCACACATTACCGTTACACCAGACGGAGCAGTAGTATATGAATTTATAGGTTTATTAAAATAACCCTAAGCCAACTCGTCATAGTTTTTACTGACGAATTGGCAGTTTTTTGCATAGCCATTTTTTTGGATTAATTTTAGATAAGGGAGTTTAAGAAAAGTATTCTTCTCTTTTTAATTTTTAATAATAAAAATATACTTATGAACTACTCAGAAGAATTTAGAAAGTTTGCTACCAAAGGGCAGGGAATTAGTAGCCTAAGCTATGATAAATATGCCAATCACTTTCAAAGTATTGCGAATTTACACACGATTACCAACCTTACCCCAAATATCATAGAAGAACGCCGTATGAATGCAGTGGCTATGGACGTTTTCTCTCGCTTGATGATGGATAGAATTATATTTTTGGGCGTTCCTATTGATGATTACGTTTCTAATATTGTGGTGGCTCAGTTGCTTTTCTTAGAATCCGTAGATGCTAAGCAAGATGTAATTATGTATATCAATAGCCCCGGTGGTTCGGTTTATGCAGGTTTTGGTATCTATGATTGTATGCAATACGTAAAACCCGATGTAGCTACTATTTGCACAGGCTTAGCTGCTTCTATGGGAGCTGTACTGCTTTGTGCAGGTCAAAATGGCAAGCGTGCCGCCTTGCCTCACTCCCGTATCATGATTCACCAACCGCTCGGCGGGGCGCAAGGGCAAGCCTCTGATATTGAGATTACTTACAAAGAAATTACTAAAGTAAAAAAAGAATTGTACGATATTATTTCTAAGCACAGCGGGCAAGACTATGAGAAAGTATGGGAAGATTCTGACCGCGACTATTGGCTTACCGCCCAAGAGGCAAAAGGCTACGGTCTGATAGATGAGGTCTTAGAAAAACAACCACGATAGAAGGTTTGAGAATAATTTATTAGGTTGTAAGCGTTTTTTAGGTAACTTTTATTTAAATTGCATGATGTTTTTGCAACCTATTTATTTTTATTTATTCATACCCCAATGTTTAAGTCAAGTAATATTACCTGTTCTTTTTGCGGCGCAGATAAGTCAAGCGTTAGTTTGATGGTGTCGGGCATGGAGGCGCATATCTGTGATAGCTGTATTCTGCAAGCTCACGAAATCTGGGTGCAAGAACAACAACCCAAAAAGAAATCTAAGCCTCATCTCAATCTTATCAAGCCAACAGAGATGAAAAAGTATTTAGACCAATACATCATCGGGCAGGATAAGGCAAAGAAGGTGATTGCTGTAGCGGTATATAACCACTACAAGCGACTTATGCAAAGGGTAAAAGAAGACGAGGTAAGTATAGAAAAATCTAATATTATCTTAATAGGAGAAACAGGTACAGGAAAAACCCTGATAGCAAGAACATTAGCCAAACAATTAGAAGTGCCTTTTTGTATTGCTGATGCTACTGTACTCACTGAGGCGGGCTATGTAGGCGAGGACGTGGAAACAGTAATTTCCCGCCTTTTGCAAGCGGCAAACTACGATGTAGATTTAGCCGAGAGAGGAATTGTTTACATAGATGAAATAGATAAAATTTCCCGCAAATCTGATAATCCCTCTATCACCAGAGATGTAAGCGGTGAAGGAGTACAGCAAGGTTTACTTAAATTGTTGGAGGGTACAATCGTGCATGTACCTCCACAAGGAGGCAGAAAGCACCCCGACCAGCGTCTTGTAGCTGTAAACACGGAAAACATACTATTTATCTGTGGAGGTGCTTTTGAAGGAATAGACAAAAAAGTAGCCTCACGCCTCAATACCAGAACCTTAGGTTTTACAAGCTCTCAACATAGTATTGGGAAAAACATAGAGTTTCAAAGAGAAAATCTCTTACAATACATCACCCCACAAGACCTGAAAAACTACGGATTAATCCCTGAGCTTATTGGCAGGCTGCCCATAGTTTGCCATTTAGATCCTTTGGATAGGGAGGCTCTCAAACGCATCTTAACCGAGCCAAAAAATGCCATTATCAAGCAGTTCAAGAAACTTTTTGAAATGGAAAAAATCAAGCTACACATTACCGAAGATGCCTTAGATGCGATTGTAGATAGAGCCATAGAACTGAAAGTAGGCGCAAGGGGCTTGCGTGCTATCTGTGAATCTATTATGACAGATGCTATGTACGAACTGCCGTCTATGCCCAATGTAAAAGAGTTTACTTTGGACAAAACTTACATAGAAAAGCAACTAACCAAAGAGAGAACTGTAACTTATCTGAAAGCGGCGTAAAAATTTTTTTATCCTCAACAAAGACTATTGATTTGCCTTCAAAGCCTCATAAAATACCTCTTGGATATTGGTGCGGATATTCAAATCGTACAAAGAAGTATTGTTCCTTGTAGGATAGACTCGATTGCTTAAAAAGATATACAGCAAGCTGTTTGCAGGGTCTATCCAAACCAAGTTTCCTGTAAAGCCCGAGTGTCCATAGCTTTGCTCTGAAACGCTTTTTGTGGCATTCGTACCTCTTTGTCGGTCAAAACCAATGCCTCGCAAGTTGGTAGGGCAAAATTGACAACGCGTAAACTCTGCTAAAGTTTCTGAGCTAATATACTGTTTACCACCATAATAGCCATTTTGCAAGTACATTTGCAAGAGTTTGGCTAAGTCGTTGGCATTGCCAAAAAGTCCTGCGTGAGTAGAAATTCCTCCTAACATTGCCGCTCCTTCATCATGTACATAGCCATGAATGAGTTGCTTGCGGAACAGCGAATCGTACTCAGTAGGCACTATCTTTCGCTTATCAAATTTTTGTAAGGGATTGTAAGTAAGGGTAACTGCTCCCAAAGGTTTATAAAAGTTTTCATCTAAATAGCTTACTACATCTTTTTTAGTGATTCTCTTAATAACCTCAGGGTAAAGATAGTAGGACAAGTCGCTATAAACATAGTCTTTTTTCTCAGCTACGGGCGACTCTAAAATTTGTTTGACGATACTTTTTTGATAGTATTTCTTGCGAACAAACAAGTTTTCAGCAACTTGATAAGGGAAGCGTCTGGATTTTTGGACTTGGAAAACTTTAGGGTCTAAGATTTTAGGGGTATTGTTTGCTCCTCCGCTGGAATTGCTTGCTGTTGGGACAGTGGCATTTTGCCAAAAGGGAATCCAAGCCCTTAGCCCTGCTTGGTGCGTAAGAACTTGACGAATAACCATGTCCTTTTTATTACTTTTGCGGGCTTTGGGGTAGTAATCTCCCAAAGTTTTGTCCACACTAAATTTTCTTTCGTCGGTAAGTTTCATCAAAGCAGGGATAGCAGTAGAAATTTTGCTTACTGAAGCTAAGTCATACATATCTTCTATGCTTGCGGCTTGGGTACTATCGTAAGTATGATAGCCAAAAGCCTTGTGATAGAATACTTTACCATCTTTAGCGACTAAAAGCTGAATACTTGGAGTTGTCTTTTTTTGAATAGCTGAGGTCGCTATGGAATCTACTTTTTTCAAGTAATCTGACTTTATCCCTACTTCCTCCGGTACAGTGTATTTCAGTCTTTTTAAAGATAGAGTTTCTATACCTTCTCCTTTTTTGAAATATGCCGCAAGGTCGTCCGCTAACTTGCCCTTGAAGGGAACTGCCCCGAAAACAGCTTGTGAAGTAAGGTCTTGATAGTGAACATCATTGGTATAACTAAGAACAATAGCACTTAATTTGTCCAAGTTTTTAATATTTATAAGATAAGAAGGCGAAGTAAAAAAAACACCTATCATGGTGATTGATTGATGCTTTTCTATGAGCGATTCAACTAATTGGACAGGTATATCTTCGCTAATGGTCAAAATAGCTATATTATTTTTTTTATTTATTAAACTTACATTAGGGCTTAATTCAATAGCGGTAAGTTGGGTATATCTTTGGCATAACTGGCTAAAACTTGTATTTTTTTCTATGACAGCGATTTCTTGCCGTGCTAATTCTCTGATAGGTAAAATGCTTTCTTTGTTTTTTAACAGTGTAATTCTATTTTCTACTGCTTGGCGATAGCCCCAGATGCTATCTGAAACAGCTTGATTTTGTGCAGATAAGCTAAAAGGATATAAAATCAACAGAAATGCCAATATGAAATTTTTATAATAAGAATTGGTTTGAAATACAAATACGAATTGCATAGTTTATAAATTAGTTAAAAAACGTTACATCTAAAATTATAAAAAAATAGGTATTTACAGCCTAATACCAACCACTGTAATATCATCAGTTTGTTTCTCCTCGCCTTTCCAAGATGCCAATTTTTCTTCTAAAATCTGTACTTGTTTTGCCATACTATCGTTGTGCATTGAGAATAGCAGATTTCTAAAATGCTTAACCATGAATTTTTTATTTTCAGGTCCCCCAAATTGGTCTTGGAAACCATCGGAAAATAGGTAAATAGTAGTGCCTTCGACCAGAGGGAAATTATGCTTAGTAAAAAATCTTTCCCTGCCTCTCTGCTCGCCTCCTACAGGCATTTTATCTGCTTTTATATCTGTAAGTTGTTGATTATGTACGATATAAATAGGGTTATTTGCACCTGCATACTCTATATTGGCATTGTTTTTATCAATTACACATACAGAAATATCCATGCCGTCATTGCTATTGGTTTGCCCTTGTTTAAGGGCTTGGCGTATGCCTTTGTGCAATTGATTAAGAATAAGCTCAGGGGAAGTAATGCCTTTCTCTATAACTATTTCATTCAGTAACTCATTGCCAATCATGGACATAAACGCACCAGGAACTCCATGCCCAGTGCAGTCCGCTACCGCAAAAATTACTTTCTGCTTTTGTGGCAAATTTTCATCTTCTACCTCTGCAAACCAGTAGAAATCCCCACTTACAATATCTCTGGGCTTATAGAAAATAAAAAAGTTGCCCTCGCCAAAACAATTACTAATACGCTCTTGCAAAGGCAACATAGCATTTTGTATTCTTTGAGCATAGACAATGCTCGCAGTAATATCCTCATTCTTTTTTAATATTTCTTTTTTCTGGTCTTCGGCAAGTTCCAAAGTCGATTGCAGTTCCTCGTTAGCTTGTTTGAGTTCTTCATTTCTCTCATCTATCTGTCTTTTCTGCTCTGCAAGCACAAGGTTCATCTTTCGCTCTTTTTGATTATTTCTAATTAATATGCCTGCGCCTCCCCCTAAAATTAGCAAGCCTGCAATGTAAAGATAATTATACAACTCTTTGATTTTCAGTTCTTCTTCTTGGATAATTTTATCTCTATTGAGAATATCTATTTCGTCTTGCTTTTTTTCTAACTCATAGTTTGCCTGCAAGTTGGCAATCTCTTTTTCCTTATCTAAGTTAAAAATACTGTCTTTGAGTGCAATAACTATTTTTTGATACTCGTATGCTTTGGGCAAATTTTTTTGAATTTCATAGTTATTCGCAAGAATAAATGCGGATTCTTGTAGTTCGCGTAGGGTTTCGTATCTTTTAGCCAAATCAAAGGCTTGTTGGGCAAATTTTGTACTTTCTTTTAGGTTCTTTTGCTTTTGATAAAGCTCTGCAATGCGGTTCAGGTTATAGATAATGCCTTGCTTATCGTCTATTTTTTTTCTAATTTCAAGAGCCTGAGTATGATAGCTTAAGACTTTATCGTATTCCTTTAACCTATTATACACACTTGCAATATTGGACAGGTCGTAGGCTATTCCATACTGATTCCCCAACTCTGTATCTATCTGTAAAGCTTTAAAATGATATTCAAGAGCTTTGGAGTAGTCTTGGAGTTTCCGATAGACCGCTCCTATATTGTTGTAACTCTGCCCCATTCCTTGCTTATCGTTTTCTTGCTCTCGCGCTTGTAGAGCTTTTAAGTGATAAATAAGTGCCTGCTCGTTGTTCCCTTGGTTAAAATACACCGAGGCGATATAGTTATGACTTTGAGCAATACCTAACTTATCATTGATTTCTTCCCTGATTCTGAGAGCCTCCAATAGATACTCTAAAGATTTTGGAAAGTTATTTTTAGCCAAATAAATTCTTCCAAAGGTATTGAGTACCATGCCTAAAACCCACTTTTCATTGTAGGTTTTCCCATTTTTTACTATATCTTGGGCTTGGTTGCACCATTCTAAGGCTTTGGCGTACTCATCTTTGAAAAAATAAGTGGCGGCTAAATCGTGCATAGCTAAGGCTCTGCCTTTGACGAAGCTAAGGTGATTAGAAAGTTGGAGGGCTTGTTGAGCAATAGCTAAGGCGGAGTCAACTTTTTCTCCTCGTAGCAGATAGGAAAGTTCGGACAGCAGAATGACTTTATTTGTATCTTCTTGGGCATTTTTTAGTAAAATTTTTACACTATCTATGCGAAGTAATAAACTCCCTTGTGCAAAGGTAGATTGTACACATAGGAGATATAGCCATATCGACCATAGTAAGAATAAAAGTGTGCGCACAAAGTCAAAATTTTGGGTTTATTTTTGCTTAAAGAAATTAAAGATAGCAATATTTTTATAATTCTTAAAAATTAGGTACTTTTATACCATTTAGTAGTTTTTTTTATCAAAGACAGATTTGTTGCACATACCATAGTTTTTATTTCTTGCATAAATATACAATATCAATCTTAAACGAGTAAACTACCTTAATAAAAATGAAAAAATTAGTATTTCTTTTTCTGATTACCCTTTTTCCGTCATTCATATTTGCGCAGGCATTATTATCTGATAGTCAATTAGAAGCGGCGCAGGAGTTTTCTTCTTTGGAGCAGGCACTCAAACAAGCCGATAAGGTAGTAAAGCTATCGCTTGTTGGTCAGAAGCTTAGCTCTCTGCCTGCAAGTATTGGGAACTTAAAAAACTTACAGGCGTTGGATTTATCCGAAAATCAGCTTTCTTCACTCCCTGCCGAGATAAGCCAACTTAAAAATTTACAAAAACTCAAACTCTATCGCAATCAGTTTTCCCAATTGCCAAAGGAAATCATCAGTTTGCCCAATTTGAGGGTATTAGACTTATCACATAACTTATTGAAAAATCACCTTTCAGCTGATATCGCCCGACTAACAGCTTTAGAAGAGTTAGAACTAAGAAATAATGAATTATCAAGTCTGCCTAATGAAATTGCTGCCTTGCAAAAATTAAAATTCTTGTCTTTATCAGAAAACCATATTACAGCTATCAATCCTGAAGTAGGTAAACTATCTAATTTGGAGGCTCTACTATTTTACAATAATCAACTAACAAGCCTGCCTAATGAATTAGGTAATTTGAAAAAATTAAAGTCTTTGCAGTTGCAAGGTAACGAAATAAAAGCATTGCCCGTTTCTATAGTTCAACTTAACCAATTAGTACAGTTGAACCTCCAAGATAACCAGATTAAAGAACTGCCAGTGGGCATTGCTAATTGGCAAAACTTAGAAGAACTTTCTCTTTGGACGAATCAGATTCAGACTATTCCTGCTGAGATTGGGAAGTTGAAAAAATTAAAGTTCTTGTCTTTGGTAAGCAATAAACTTACTTCCCTGCCCAATGAAATTACCGAATTAAGTAATTTAGAAGTATTGGAACTTCGCTACAACGACCTTACTGCGATGCCTAAGGCTATAGGGAAGCTCTCTAATTTACAGCGTTTGGACTTAGGCTATACCAAGATTCCGGGAAATGAGCAGGAGAGAATCATAGAAGCACTTCCTATGACAGAGATAAGTTTTGATGATAGAAAAAAATAATCGCATGAATCTAAATTTTAAAGAATTAGGGGAAGATAACACTTATCAAGGCTCACTTATTATTTTGCATGGACTTTTTGGAATGTTGGATAATTGGATAACTTTGGGAAAAAAGTTTGCTCAGCACTATCATATTTATCTTTTAGACCTTCGCAACCATGGACGAAGTGAATGGGACGAGGAGTTTTCCTATGAGATTATGGCATTAGATTTATATGAATTTATTAGAAATCAGTCTATTAGCACCCCTTTGTTTCTTTTGGGACACTCTATGGGAGGAAAGGTAGCAATGCAATTTGCGGCGGACTATGCTGAGGCATTTGATAAACTCATCGTTGTCGATATTGCTCCAAGAGCCTACCCTGTGCATCATGGAACTATTTTAGAAGCACTGAATAGCATTGACTTATCTACGCTAACTAATCGCAATCAAGCAGAAGATGTAATGACTCAGTATGGACTGGACATAGGCACGCGACAGTTTCTAATGAAGAACTTATATCGTACAGAAGAAGGCACCTTTGCGTGGCGTATGAATCTGGAAGTACTTACTGCCAAAATAGAGAAGGTAGGAGAAAAACTACGCTATCAGCAAGTTATCCAAAAACCTACACTATTTGTAGGAGGAGGAAAGTCCAACTATATACAAGTAATTGATTATGAAGAAATTAAACAGATTTTTCCTCAAAGTACCATTCAAATAATAGAAGATGCAGGGCATTGGGTACATGCAGAAAAACCTGAGGAGTTTTATGAGGTAGTCATAGAGTTTTTAAGATGAAAAATCACCAGACCATATTCCAGCATTGGGGAATCATTCCTTACAAAGAAGCATGGGAAAAGCAAGAAAGTTTGTTTCAAAAGGTCATTGCTCAGAAGGTTAGTAATAGACAAAAGCTTGAAAGCGAACAGATACCTACGACTAACTATTTGATTTTTTGTGAACATTCCCACGTCTATACTTTGGGGAAAAGTGGCGATGAGCAAAATTTACTTTTAAGCGAAGCAGTACTAAAAGAACGCAATATAGACTATTTTCATACCAATAGGGGTGGAGATATTACCTATCACGGCTTCGGGCAGATTGTGGGTTATCCTATTTTTGATTTGGACAATTTTTTTACTGATATTGGTAAGTACCTGAGAACCATAGAAGAAGCCGTAATCCTAACTTTGGCGGAGTATGGCGTAACCGCAGGGAGAATAGAAAAACTCACAGGGGTATGGATAGACTTTGAGGAGCAGAAAAATCCAAGAAAAATCTGTGCGATTGGAGTGCGGGCGAGCCGTTGGGTAACTATGCACGGATTTGCTCTGAATATCAATACAGATTTAGATTACTTTAAAAATATCGTCCCTTGTGGGATTGCTGATAAAGCAGTTACCTCTCTGGCTCAGGAACTTGGCAGAGAGGTCAGCCTTCGGGAAGTAGAAAATACGCTGTTAAAGTATTTGGTGGAACTATTTGATTTAGAGCTAATAGAACATTTCTCTTAATTTTTCATTTTATCGCTATCATTTAGCCTGAAAGAAATCGGAAGTGTGATTTTTTGCATGACTATTTTTCCCTTGTTTTTAGCGGGCTTCCACTTTTCTCCTGCCTTTACTACTCTGATTGCTTCCTCATCACAGCCATGCCCTATTCCTTTTTTAATTCTGATATTGTGCAAATTACCCTCTTTGTCTACGATAAACTCTACGGTTACATTACCTTGTGTGCCTTGTTTAATCGCCTCGCTTGGATATTTCATATTGTTTCTGATGTAGCGATAATAGGATTCGTACCCGCTCAAAGGAGTAGCCATTTCATCTACCAATACAAGTGCTTCTGCCTCATTGATAGAGGGTTTAGTTACTTCTTTTTTCTCTATTTTCTTCGTTTCTAAAGGCTTTTTTTCTTTTTTAGCTTCTGTTTTTTGCTCTGTTTCTACTTTTTCCTCTGTAGAAGGTACTGGCGCTGGCTCTGCATTATCTACTTTGGTAACTTTTTTATCATTTACTGCTAAAATAGGTTCTTCTATCACAGTTTCAATAGCAGTAGAGGAAGTGGGAGGTTGCAATACCCAATAAATGATGCCTGTCAAAATAAGAAATGCAACAACTATCACCCAAAGACGCATTTTCTCTGATGTATCATAGTTTTTTGGTTGGTATTTATCTTTGCCCATAGTCAGTTACTCATTTTTAATGATAAAAGGAAATGATTAAGAAAACTAAAACCTACTTTGATATAAAAATTAAGGGTTTTGAGAAAATTTATTAAAGCAATTTTAAGTTGCTGAGTAGCAACTATATTACTTACTAATAAGGAGGTAAGGGATAAGTATTTGGCACTTTTGACTACTGCCTTTTATCAATAGTCAATTTAAGTGCCAAATTCGTCAGAAAGCAAGAATATTTGGGGAAAGAGCTTATTCTTTGACTTTTACTCTGATACTATCTAATACATCTCTGACAGCGCGGAAGGAAACTACATTGGTTTTAAAATGCTCAATAGCGTACTTCACCTCAGTTTCGCTTGCATCAAAGTGTTTAAGGATATTCAGTAGGTGCATTTTCATGTGTCCTTTTTGGATTCCTGTGGTAATTAATGACTTCACAGCACCAAAGTTTTGTGCTAAACCTATTACTGCCATAATCTGCATGAGTTCTTGGGCATTAGGGCTGTCCAAAATTTCAAAAGATTTTTTCACCAAAGGATGCAAAGAAGTAAGTCCGCCTACTGTCCCTACTGCTATGGGGACTTCTATCCAAAACTTAAACATTCCATCTTCTATACTACAATCTGTTAGACTCTGGTACTTGCCATTACGACATGCGTAGGTATGTCCACATGCCTCTATCGCTCTAAAATCATTGCCTGTTGCCAATGTAACCGCATCTATGCCGTTAAAAATACCTTTATTGTGAGTGGTAGCGCGATGTGGGTCGTTTTTGGCTATCATTAAGGCTTTGCTAAACTTGTAAGCAAACAATTCTGGAGGCATATCGTCAAAGTATCCTAACTCAGCTACAGGACATTCTACCCAAGCCCTAACCAAGCACTCAGGAGTATAATTGGACAAGATAGACATAATAACCAAAGGTTCTTTTTCCTTGCCTACAAAATGTTCACTATTTGCCATCCAGTCTTTCAAACTACGCGCAAACTCTTCCAAACAAGTGTTGATAAAGTTTGCACCCATAGACTCACAAGTTTCAAAAGTCGCTTTGATTTGGTAATAATGAGGCTCTATATGCGTCATATTCACTAAGTCTATGTCAATAATGCCACCACCTCTGGCTCTCATATTAGAAGTAATCAGTGCTGTATTGTCAAGCATCACTTCCCTCAATTCGTCAAAGAGTACGTCTAACTTTTTAAAATCTCCTTCCCATAAGAAATGTACTTGCCCGATTTTTTTGGTATCTATGACTTTAGCCTTGAATCCTCCTCTTTCTAACCAAAACTTTGCACTACCTGCTGCGGCTGCCACTACAGAACTTTCTTCTATAACCATTGGTACAGCATATAATTTCCCGTTAATCATTACATTAGGGACTAAGCCGTAAGGCATGTAAAAATTAGTCAAGGTATTTTCGCTAAACTCATCGTAGAGTTTTTGTACCTGCGTATCTCTATGTAGATAGCTTTCAAATTCAGCAATAAATTCTTCTTTGTTATCAGCTACCTGCTCGGCAAGCCATGCTAATTTTTGACTTTTGGAGAGTTTGGAGAAGCCAGAAATGATTTCCATGTGATTTGATATTAAAAAATGAGTTTAGATGTACTTTGTATATACTAAAAAAGTCTTGTAATTGTTTGAATAGACCTTCAAAATTATGTGATTATCTACAACGAAAAAAAATGAAAGTCTATATAAAAAAGTTATATATTGAGTTTGTAAAAAACTTTCTCTCAGACTTGCTTCACTTTCAGGATAAAACCTTTACTATGCAAATTTTCTATTTCTATTTGATAATTAGCGTCTTGAGATAAGTATTTTCTCAGTTTAGTGATAAAAACATTCATGCTTTGTTTGGTAAAGTAGTCATCATTGTTCCATATTTTTATCAACGCCTCTTCGTGAGTCAGTATTTCTTCTTGTTTCTCACAGAGCAGTTTGAGCAAGTCTGCTTCCTTCGGGCTAAGTTTTGTTATCTTCTTATCAAGAGTAAGTAGTCGCTTCTCATAGTCAAACTCAAAGTTACCTATTTGGAATACCGCATTTGCCTTAGGAAAACTTCCTGCATTTTTGAGTAAGACTTGTACCTTGAGCAATAAAATCTCTGGGTCAAAAGGTTTGATGAGGTAGTCAGATGCTCCTATTTTGTAACCTCTGATTTGGTCATCTTTGAGAGCTTTGGCAGTAAGAAAAACAAAAGGTATATTTCTCTGGCTCTTGACAATGTGTTCGGCTACGGTAAAGCCATCTAAATAGGGCATCATTATGTCTAAAATACACAAATCAAAGTGATTGTCCTTAAAGGCATTGACAGCTAAATTACCGTTCTCGCAAAGCGTAACTTGGAAACCGCCGCTTTCCAAGAAAAACTTGAGCATCATACCAAAGTTAGCATCGTCTTCTGCAAGAAGGATTTGCTGTTTTTTTTCCATAAATATTTCCTTAGTGAGCAATGCGTTTGTTCCAATAATTATTCAAGTAATACAAACCCACGCCTGCCAAAATAAAAATAATAGAAGTAGTCAAATAGTCCTCAAACAAGATGATATAACGACCTATTAGCCAAACAAGTAAGTAGAAAATTCCGCGCATAAAGTCGCCTTTTTCCTTTTGCTTAATGCCGTAGTAAATTTTCCATACACAATAAGCAAAGAATAACACATTCATCAGCATGAAGAGAATGTCAGTATAAACTTGTGTATCACTCACTTTGACAAGCGAAAGTAACAGCGCGGGAATAAATACTAAAGCAATAATACCAAAGGCAACATTCATTTTAGCTTGTTTGGGTTGTTGCCAGTATAGCACTACGGCAATGATAATCATGGCATAGAAACTTGCAGGAACGCCTTTGGTAGCAATTTCTCTTACGATGGCTTCTGTGGCATCTTTGAAGGTGAAAATATAGAAGAAAAACACCAAAACCGTGAGCAAAGCGGTTTGGAGGCTACCTGCAAATCTACCTGAGTAATCTTGCTTCACAAAGTTGAAAATAGTGAGAAAAAGCAAAATATACGCACCAAAAAACAAAGGCATCAATTCAAAATCATAAATGCGTTCTAATCGTTTCTCCTCTACGGCAATGATTAAGTTTACTAAGAACATATAAAAGCTGCCCAACATAAACAGTAAATCCAACCAGTGAGGATGGCGATAGACAAAATAAGCAAAAGCGATGAGTAAGATAGGACTCCAAAGAGAAAACTGAAAATACTCATTTTGGAAAAACAGCCACATCAAAAAAAGTGCTTGGAAAACTATGGCTAAAAAAGTACTTCGGAAAAAGAAAATCACGGGCATAGTACCTATAATCCACCAAAGTATGCCATCAGGAAAGTACGCAGAAATGTGAAAAATCTGTGCTTGCAAAGCTATGTTCGCGCCAAGCATAAGCGAGGCAAATATCATGGATAGATGCGCCCCATTGATATTATTTTTTTGATAATGCCAAATAGCTAAACCATAAGCTATTCCCAAAGGAAGCAGACCCGCTAATACTTGCATGGGCATTGGCAAATTTTGCCAATTTGCTGAGATAAGCAAAAAAATGCCCATCACTACAATTAGGATACTCACCGCCTTAATCCATACCCCAGATTGCTTGTACCAAGGTGGTGCTTGATTGAGTTCGTAACTGTCTATGAATAGGTTAGCTTGCTCTGGGGAAATCCAGCCCTGCTTTTGCCACCAGTCTATTTCTTCTTTGAATCTGTCTGAACCTTTGAGGTGCGACCACATGGGAATATAAGTTTGAGAAAAATTGTACATTTTTAACAACGAAAATTAAGAATAAAATCTTTAAAATCAAGACTATGTTTGCTTTTTATCAAAACAAAATTGTATATTTGCAATTAATAAAAGAAAAGACTGTATCAATTTACCTCCTTTACTTAAAGTCTAAATGATACTTATTAGTATTGTTTAGACTTCCTTACATACATATCTTACATTTTATACCAAAACTTACCTCCTTTTCGTTATATAGCTTAACGAATTTAATTCATTTCACTGTTGAGTTTTTTTACCATGAAAACTTTTGTTTATCATCTCTTGCCTATTTTTTTATTACTGTTGGGTTGTGATAGACCTAATAAGAGTGAGCGTATTTCTATTTCTCAAAATGAACGTAGTGCCAAAGTCAAGTATGACCATCATGCTTCTTTTCCTGAGGTAAAAAAAATTGCCAGCGAAGTACTTGATATTGAATTGGACAGTATTAAACCTGAAACTAAATTAGTAGATATTGGAGTAAAAAAAGGCATAGAAGACATTAGCTACATGGAATTGGTAATGCACGTAGAAGCTGAATTTGAAATAGAAATTCCAGACAATGAAGCCAATAAGTTTACTACTATCGGAGAAATCTGCGAGTATGTAGATAAGAAGGCACTTAGATAAGCAAAGTAAAGCCTTTAAAAA
Organism: Thermoflexibacter ruber; assembly: GCF_900113045.1. GTDB lineage: Bacteria > Bacteroidota > Bacteroidia > Cytophagales > Thermoflexibacteraceae > Thermoflexibacter > Thermoflexibacter ruber. The sequence goes on along the minus strand of NZ_FONY01000037.1, from coordinate 4,049 downwards.
TAGATTGATAAAAAGTTAATAATAAGGTAAACAATAAATCTCAATAAATTGTTATATTTGCAGAACATAGTCTTTGCGGCAAATTTTTTATTCTTTTAGACTTTTTGGAAAATCAATATTTTATTATAGATGAAGTTTTTGCATAATTTCTTGGAAGAGAGAGCATTCGGTGTGTGTTCTAAATTAGGCGAAAGGCTGGGCATTTCCAGTGGCGTTATTCGTATGTACTTCATTTATACTTCTTTTCTTACTTTTGGCTCGCCTATCCTTGTTTACTTGGTATTAGCTTTTTGGCTTAATATTCGCAAATATCTCCGTCGCCAAAACGATTTTGTGAAAGATTTTTAGCTTGATTAGCAATGTACCTTATTATACCCTGACTGCTAATATAGTAATATCATCTCTTTGAGGCTCCTGCCCTTGATAATCTGATAAATATTGTAATAGTTTTTCTTTTTGTAGGGTAAGCGGTAAATTTGCAAATTCCTTGAGAAGATTTTGAAACTTCTCCATACCTATTCTTGCTCGCTCTTGGTTAGCAGTATCTACAAATCCGTCAGTCATTAGGTACAAGATAGCTCCATCTTGCAAGTCAAATTCTTGGTTATCAAAGTCCATCTGCTCTTTATAGTGTATGCCTCCTATGTTTTTGCGATTTCCATTTATTTTTGTCAAAGTGCCATTTTGATAGATAAATAGAGTACTTTTTGCACCTGCAAAGGTAAGTTTAAGTTGGAAATTGGCATTGCGCTCTAAGCGGCAAAGGCTGATGTCCATACCGTCTTTGTTGTTGGATTCTTCCTGCTTGAGTACTTCTTTGATTCCTTTGTGCAAGAGTTTTAAAATGGTAGCAGGGTCGGTTTGTCGTTTAGTATTGATAATTTCGTTTAGCAAAGTATGCCCTATCATGGACATAAAGGCACCCGGTACGCCATGCCCCGTGCAGTCCACTACTGCCAAAAAGGTATAATCGACCTGACTGCACCAATAAAAATCTCCTGAAACTATATCTTTGGGTAGGTAGATAATAAAGTGTTCATTAAAGATATTGTCTAAAAGTTGGGTAGAAGGAAGAATAGCATGTTGTATTCTTTTGGCATACGCTAAGCTATCTGTAAGTTTTTTATGAATTTTGATAAAATTAATCGCATTTTCGTGCATTGCCTCTTGGGACGCCTCCAAAGCCCTATTCATAGATTCCAGTTTGCTGATTTCCTTTTTTAGTTGATGTAATTGATAAGTTCTAAGAAAACTGTGATTAATGAGTGGATACAAGATTTTAATTTGATTATCAGCAAATAAAATATCTGAGAATATACACAAGACCCCGACTAAACTATTTTTTTCATACAAAGGGAAAAATATTCCTGCTCGCAAAGAATTAAGATTGGCGGTACAAGTATTCAGTAAATTACTTGTAGAAGGCAGCGCAAAAAAGGAGGGAGTATCTTTTGACAAATAGGATAAAATGTCGTCATTTTTATAAGAAATTGTTTTAAACTCACAGTGAGGCTGATTAGTATATTCTACCGTCAAATGCTCTTTTTTTGAATTAACAGAGAATAAGTAAAAATAAGCATTGCCAAAATATTGGTTAAAAAAGTGCATGAATGTTTCGCTCCAAGAGTGAAAATCAGTGTTCTCTTGGGAGGTGTCATGCTTCAGATAAGCCATAACTAAGTTTTCTGCTGCGATTTGAATATGTGTATCCATATCAGTAAGTAGGGCGGCTTATTGGATTTAACTAAAAATTGTCTTTATTTTTTCTGTATTGAGCGGTTTACTAATAAAACCTTTAACGAGAGGTTCGTTCTTGGCACGCTCTATATCTCTGCCTGCAATAGAGGAGGTAAGTATATATAAGTCTGGAAGTTTAGCAAATTTTTTCATAACGTCCCCAATTTTATTCAAAAAATCCCAACCTGATTTCTCCTCTGGAAATCGCAAATCTAATAGTATCAAATCTGGGGATTCTTTTTGCTCTGTACAATTTACCAAAAACTCGTATCCCTCTTTTAAAGATATAAAGCTTTTTACTTTTTTAGCTAACTGCGTGTTAAGCATCATACTCTCACAGATGATATTGTTAGTAATATCATCGTCAATGATGATGGCGAGTTCATATACTTTCATAAAACATAAGAATTTTTTGTTGGATATTTCTATTACTTTCTTAGGGTAAACCAAACTCTCTGATTGGCAGGGAAAGAGGTTTCTTTGTAAAGAATAAGACGATTTGTGCCTAACTCCTCGATTCGCCAACGCTCCGCAGGAAGCCCTAATGCCTCATATACGCCTCTGGAAATATAAATGACGGTGTAGTTCGCATCAAACTCCCATACACCTCCGTAAGGGAAACTTGGTCCCCAGCCCGTTACAAAATCAAATCTGCTTAAAAATAAACCACGCCCTTGACTTAGGTCTAAAGAAGGGTCTATGACCCTGTAACTAAAATCCTCGAAAAAAGAAAAGGTAGCTGGTACAACTGCTTCATTTCTATTGGGCAGGTTGGTAATAGTGTCCCATTTGTTCTGCATACGGTTTTCTTGTAACACTAAGATTCTTTCTAATGTCCATTTACCTACAATTTTAGCTTTAATTTCTTTGGGGAAAATATCCTCGGCAGGCGTACAAGATACTACCGTTATAAGCGTTGCCAACAAGACAAATATATATGTTTTTACCATCAAGGGCATAAGTGAGGTTAAGCAAAATATCGCTAAGCAAATATCATAAATTAGAATCTATTTTACAAATTAGTGCTAAGAATTGGTCTTTAACTTTTATGCAACCATATTTTTAATTGTTTTTGATAAACTGTAAGTTTCTTTTTTCAAGAAGGCAGCTAAGTCTTCTAACTTCTCAAACTCATTTTGATTTTCTACTGAAATAGGACTACCTATGCGGATAGGGATAGTCTTATTGCGTTTATTGAGAAACTCATTGATGAGGCGAGTAGTGCGTAGAAGTGGATGTATCCTTCCCAAAAAGTGGAAAAGCGGGCTGTTTTGCCCATGAAAGTACACGGGCAATACGGGCACTTGGGCTTTTCTAATGATTTTCATGACAGGAAGTTGCCAAGTACGGTCTTGGATTTTAAAGGGAATATTCTCTAATAAATCTTTCTTTTTTTGATACGATGAAACTTCACCTGCGGGAAAAATCCCCACAGGGTGTCCATCTTTAAGGTGTTGCAAAGTAAGTTTTGTCCCTGCCAAACTTCTGGTGGTTTGATTGGCTGTTTCAAAAGGGTCGACAGAGATAAAAAAATGCTTGATAGGTTCTATCCTTTGCAAAAGAAAATTTGCCATCACTTTGGCATCAGGGCGTATTTTCCCCAAAATCATGATTAATAGAATCCCGTCTAACATTCCAAAAGGGTGATTAGATACACTAATAAACGCACCTTCTCTTGGAATATTTGCCCAATCGTTTTCTGGCACAGGAAAGTTCACTTTCAGATTTTTCATAGCTGTCGCTAAAAATGATAGTCCATCAGTCTGCGAAGGTAGGGCGGCATAAAATTGATTGATTTGATGCAAACCCAATGCTTGCATAATAAAGTCTGCCATCCATGCCAAATGATATTTTTTCAGACCGATGCCTTGTATAATTTCTTCTTTGCTGATTAGTTGTGTTGTCATTTTGCTTAGATTGGTATTTACAGTTGATTATTTACCACCGATTTTCATATTGCTTAATTTAACGTGAATTATTTTACATTTTCTTGAATAAATACAATTTGTTTGTCCTCTAATTTTTGTGGATATGCTTTTATGTTTGGTGTTTTTTCCAAAAATGTATAAGCAATTAAGCCTGCCAGCAAATTAATAAGAAAATTTTTAGGGCTTCTGTGCCTTGAATGTTCTATATTTAGTTGATTTTTAAGTACATCGAAAGCAGTTTCTATCAATCCTCTATGCCTTAAATAATAGGCTTGTGGTTCTGTTAATACTTGATTTTTCTTCATATTAGCTCTTAACTTAGTGATTAAGTGCAAGTTTCTTTCTGCAAATTCTTCTTTTAGTGCAGTAATATAACCCTTATCT
>NZ_FONY01000027.1 GCF_900113045.1 Thermoflexibacter ruber | reverse complement strand
CCAAAAGTTTAGGAAATAATGCTAAGTAGTTCTTCTTGACTATTTTATACCAAGCCTTCTCAGAATCGCAAACCATTTGACCGACAAGATTTAGACAAATCACTTCACTATCCGAAAAAGTTGGTTTAGGTCCCGAACGTTCAACTAACTGACCGACTTCTTTGTAAATTTCATCTATAATGAAAAAAGTAAGGGTCAGAAAATCTGATAAATTTAACTCTTTTATATTATCTTTGAATACTGAATCAATTGCGATTTGGTGCATAGGTTATCTCTTTTTATGGTTGCACCTTAGAGATAACCTTTTTTACTGAAAATTCCAAACTAGCACAATCGGTATCCCGTAAATTACTACGATTAGTAAAATACGGGATATAAAAGTTAAGCTGATAAGCAAACACTACTCGTCCATAGCTACTCTAAATCCAAAAAATCCATCTTTTTCAGTTGGCAAGTTAGCATTACGAATAGTGATACGGTTGTCCTCGAAATAGTTTATCCATGAGCCACTGCGTTGTACGCGCAAGTTACCTTTAGCGGGACCCTGTGGATTTTCTACGGGGCTTTTCATGTAATAATCATGTAAGAACCAATCACTGCACCATTCCCAGACATTACCTGTCATGTCGTACAAGCCCAATTCATTCGGGTTTTTCGTACCTACAGGGTGGGTTTGCTTGTTGGAATTTTTATCATACCATGCTACTTCATCTATGTTCGCACTTCCTGCATATTTTAGGTTTTTTGATTTTTTTCCCCCTCGTGCCGCAAATTCCCATTCTGCCTCTGTGGGTAATCGGTATTTTTTTCCTGTTTTCTTAGAAAGCCAATCGCAGTAAGCTACCGCATCGTTCCAAGTTACATTCACAATAGGGTGCTTATCATTCCACCCCCAACTTGGAGCGGAAGGCATAGCTCGTTTAGTTGCTGTACAGAAGGCTTTGTATTGAGCAACAGTAACTTCATGTTTAGAAATGTAAAAATTTTTAACAGTAACTTTATGAGCGGGTTTTTCTTCATCCTCGGCAGTTTTAGCACTGTTTCCCATCGTAAATGTTCCCCCTTCTACAAGCACCATTTCGGGCATATCGGACTGAGCAAATAGTAACAGAGAGTATAAATTTAAAAGTAATAAAAATTTGATAAACAGTATTTTATACGTCATCTTTTTAGAATTTTCAAAAATTTTTAATATGAATAGTTCATAAAGTCCTTAGCAGAAAAATAACAAGCAAATTATTAACCACTTCCATTATGCAAAAATAATTTGCCTGAATTTTATTAACAAAATTTGCTAAGTTTGCGACTTCCTAATAAAAAAGAATTATTACTACAATCCAGTAAAACAATGCAATTTGATAGAAAAAATTATACTAATGAAACTTTAATCCATTTATATACAGCCCTTGTCAAGCCAAGAATGATAGAGGAAAAAATGTTGGTCTTGCTTAGGCAAGGAAAAATAACTAAGTGGTTTTCAGGCATTGGGCAAGAGGCGATTTCCGTAGGAAGTGCTTTGGCTTTGGCTGAGGACGAGTATATTTTGCCCATGCACCGCAATTTGGGCGTTTTTACAGTCCGTAATATGCCTTTTCATCAGCTTTTTGCTCAGTGGCAAGGGAAAAAATCAGGTTATACCAAAGGTCGCGACCGTTCTTTTCACTTTGGCTCTCAGGCACATCACATCGTAGGCATGATTTCGCATTTAGGACCTCAAATGGGCATCGCTGATGGCATAGCCTTAGCAAATCGCTTAAAGAAAGAAAAAAAAGCTACTTTGGTATTCACAGGCGACGGTGCTACTTCTGAAGGCGATTTTCATGAAGCGGTGAATGTGGCGGCAGTTTGGGACTTGCCCGTGCTTTTTGTGATTGAAAATAATGGCTATGGACTTTCCACTCCAAGCAGTGAGCAGTTCCGCTGTAAGCAAATGATAGACAAGGCAATAGGCTACGGAATAGAAGGAGTAAAAATAGATGGGAATAATGTGTTAGAGGTTTTTCATACGATTAAAGAATTGGCAGCGCAGATTCGTGAGCAACCTCGCCCTATTTTGGTGGAGGCTATGACTTTTCGTATGCGCGGGCATGAGGAAGCCTCTGGGACAAAGTATGTTCCCAAAGAACTTTTTGAAGAATGGAGTAAAAAAGACCCCATAGAACGCTATGAAAGCTACTTGAAAGAAATCAAGGTCTTAGATGAAAAATTGATTGAAAAAATCAGAGGAGAAATTAAACAAGAAATTGAGGAGGGTTTAGAAATTGTTTTCCCACAGCCTGACCCTACCCCTCATACAGAAGAAGAACTAAAAGATATGTATGCACCTTATCAACAGGTAGTTATATCTCCTTCTTCGGATAAAAAATCTAATAAACGCTTCATCAATGCCATTACTGAGGGATTAAGTATGGCAATGGAAAAACACGCAAACTTGGTACTTATGGGGCAGGACATCGCAGAGTACGGTGGTGCATTTAAAGTTACAGAGGGTTTTGTAGAAAAATTTGGGAAAGAAAGAGTAAGAAATACACCGCTTTGCGAATCTGCTATTATTGGAGCAGGTTTAGGGCTTTCTATCAATGGCTACAAGGCGATGGTCGAGATGCAATTTGCTGATTTTGTAACTTGTGGTTTTAATCAAATAGTCAATAACTTAGCCAAGATTCACTACCGTTGGGGACAGAATGCCGATGTGGTTGTGAGAATGCCTACAGGTGCAGGAGTAGCGGCGGGACCTTTTCATTCTCAGTCTAATGAGGCGTGGTTTTTCCACACGGCAGGACTAAAAATTGTCTATCCTTCTACCCCTTATGATGCCAAAGGTTTACTGCTTGCCGCTTTTGAAGACCCTAATCCATACTTATATTTTGAGCATAAGGCAATGTATCGCTCTTTGGCAGAGGATATTCCCGATGATTATTACACCATAGAAATAGGTAAGGCAAATTTAGTCAGCGAAGGTACGGATTTGTCCATAGTTACCTATGGCATGGGCGTACATTGGGCAAAACAGTTAGTAGAAGAACTGAGTATTTCTGCGGATATTTTAGACTTACGCACCCTGCTCCCTTGGGACAGAGAAGCGGTTGCACAAACGGTAAGTAAAACAGGAAAAGTTTTGGTCTGTCATGAAGACTGCCTGACAGGAGGCATAGGAGGAGAGATAGCCGCTTGGATTGCAGAACATTGCTTTGAGAAGTTAGATGCTCCCGTAATGCGAGAAGGAAGTTTGGATACAGCTGTTCCTTTTTCTCCTAACTTAGAAAATAATTTTCTGCCCAAGCAAAGAATACGAGAAAAACTAATCCAACTTAGTGCTTACTAAAAGAAACAAGCCCTATAAAGATTAGAACATCTTATAGGGCTGCTTTTTACACCTTTCCCCATTCTCCATTTACTAATCTCCAAATATTCAATGGATTAGAGGCTTGGAGTTCGCTTGGGAGTAGTTCGTCAGGGAAATTTTGGAAGGCTACAGGTCTTACAAATCGCTTAATCGCTCCTGTACCTACGGAGGTAAAGCGAGAGTCGGTAGTCGCTGGAAATACACCTCCATGTTGCATAGAATAGCAAACTTCTACCCCTGTCGGTACTCCATTGAAAACAATTCTACCCACTACCTCTCTAAGAGCATCTACTAAATCCTTGCTATTCAGCAATTCCTCTTTTTCTCCTATTACTGTAGCCGTGAGCTGACCAGCCAAAGATTGGATTACTTGTTGGATTTCTCCTTGGTGTTTGCATTTGACAATGAGAGCAAATGCTCCAAAAACTTCCTCATGCAAAGTTGGATTTTTCAAAAACTCTGTAGCATACACGGAGGCTAAGGTAGGCAAACCTTGCCCTTTGTCTGCGGGTGTGGAGGCTTCTGCTTCTACCTTCACGCCGTTTTGGGCAGATAAAATACGGCGTTGGCAGTCATAGTTAAAAGCAATGCCTTCATAAAGCATGGTAGCAGGTTTTGTATTGGTGATTTGTTGAGATAGTACAGCAATAAAATTTTCTAAATCAGCATTTTCCACCCCAATAAGTATGCCCGGTTTCGTACAGAACTGCCCCGCTCCCAAGGTGATAGACCCTGCAAACTGCGTGGCAATGCTCTCGCTTCTATGTTTAAGAGCATCGGGAAGCAAAATGACGGGATTGATGCTACCCATTTCTGCAAAAACAGGAATGGGGTTTTTTCGCTGATTAGCTAAGTCAAATAGAGCTTTACCTCCATGAAAAGACCCCGTAAAAGCTACTGCCTTGACGAGCGGGTGAAGCACCAAGTTTTTCCCCACATCTGCACTTTTCCCATGCAAGTGTCCAAAGATTTCTCTGGGTAAATTGCACTTTTCTAAGGCATTCCAGATAGCTTGAGCCACTAAGTTAGACGTTTCTGGGTGAGCTGGGTGGGCTTTGACTACTACCGTACACCCTGCCGCCAAAGCAGAAGCGGTATCTCCTCCTGCGGTAGAAAATGCCAAAGGGAAATTGCTCGCACCAAATACCACTATTGTACCCATAGGAATCAGCATTTTCCTAATATCAGGCTTAGGCAAGGGCTGGCGGTCTGGAATAGCAGTATCTATGCTTGCTTCTACCCAAGAACCCTCCTCAACCAAGGAGGCAAACAGACGCAACTGCCCCGTAGTTCGCCCTCGTTCGCCTGTAAGTCGTGCCTCAGGAAGATTAGACTCCTTAGAGGCTGTACTAATCAACTCATTTCCAAGTGCTTCTATTTCATCTGCTATTTTTCGCAATAATTGGGCTTTTTCTTTCCCGCCAAGATTTCTATACATCAAAAAAGCCTTGTGTGCTTTTTGTATAGTTTCATCTATTTCTACGGAAGTGGCATCTTTTATCATGTCAAAACATTGATTTTAGATATTAAAAAAAAATTATCATTTATTATACTGATTCATAGCCATACTTAGCCCCACTGTGCAGAAAGCAAGCGTAGCTTCTGCGGCTTTTTCTATCATCAAGTCCAATTCTTTTTGTTCCTCATAGTTAAACTTGCTCAATACGTATTCAACTTGCCTCCCTTTGGGGTAATTGTTTCCTATGCCAAAGCGCAGGCGAGGATAATTTTGCGTTTCCAAGGTTACTTCTATGTCCTTCAAACCATTATGTCCTGCACTTGAACCATTTGCCCTTAGACGAATTTTGCCAAAATCAATGGCTATGTCATCTACTATTGTAAGACTATTTTCTACAGGAATTTTCAATTCTCTCAGCCAATAATTTACTGCTTTCCCACTCAGATTCATGTAAGTTGTAGGTTTGATGAGCGTAATGCTTCTGCCTTTGTGTTTGATTTCTGCAAAAAAAGCATATCTTCCTGATTCAAAACTTACTTCAAACTGTCTGGCTAACTTATCCACTACCATAAAGCCTACATTGTGGCGAGTTTGTGCATACTCTTCCCCTATGTTCCCCAATCCAATGACTAAGTATTTCATTTATGAACTAACTTTTACAAACTTCTGATTCATCTTTATAACAAAGATAGGAGATAAAAATAGATATAAAAAAGTGATTTAAGGCTATTTTAAAATATTTTGAAGTCTAAAACTAAAAACCTACTCTTTACGTTTGCTATTTTGAAATTTCTTGCAAACCTTCAAAGATTTGCATTTTTGGAAAATTTCCTTGCATATTTGCCAATCATAAATTTTAATTTGTGATTATGTTTGAGTGTATGTTTTATGATTGTTGATTAAAATATGTGAAAGTTCATAATTCATAACTGGTAATCTTTACAACTAATTCATTCATAATGAAAAACTTGGTGATAGTAGAGTCGCCTGCAAAGGCAAAAACGATAGAGGGATACTTAGGCAAAGACTTTGTGGTCAAGTCAAGTTACGGACATGTGCGCGACCTGCCCAAAGACAACAATGCTATAGACATAAAAAATGGTTTTAAACCTATTTATGAGATTTCTGAAGATAAAAAAAGCCTAATCAATGAGTTATCTAAGTTGGTGAAGCAAGCAGAAACGGTTTGGTTGGCGACTGACGATGACCGCGAGGGAGAGGCAATTTCTTGGCATTTGAAAGAAACACTTGGCATTGACGATAAAAAAACAAAACGTATAGTTTTCAGGGAAATTACAAAGTCAGCCATCTTAAAAGCGATTGCGAATCCAAGACAAATCGATATGGATTTGGTGAATGCACAGCAAGCACGCAGAGTTTTAGACCGCTTAGTAGGTTTTGAGCTTTCGCCTGTGCTTTGGAAAAAGGTCAAAATGGGACTTTCCGCAGGGAGGGTGCAGTCTGTAGCAGTGCGTTTGGTAGTGGAAAGGGAAAGGGAAATCCAAAAATTCGTCCCTACTTCTTCTTATAAAATCAGTGCAAATTTTAACTTAGAAAAAGGGAAAAAATTAGAAGCAGAAGTGCCTCAAAAAATTGAAAAGCAAGAAGATGCTTTCAAGTTCTTACAAAAATGTATCGGGGCATCTTTCAAAATCTCCAATTTGGAGAAAAAGCCAGCCAAAAAATCCCCTGCCCCACCTTTTACGACTTCTACTTTGCAGCAAGAGGCAAGCCGAAAATTGTATTTTTCCGTTTCACAAACTATGGCTTTGGCACAAAAACTTTACGAAGCAGGACATATTTCTTACATGAGGACAGACTCCGTAAATCTTTCCGAAGACGCTATTCGTGGGGCAACTAATGCTATTGAACAAAGTTTTGGGAAGGAATACGTGGAGGTAAAAAGATTTAAAACTAAGTCGGAGTCAGCCCAAGAAGCACACGAGGCGATTCGCCCTACCAATTTTTCTGTGCAACAAGCAGGAAACGACCGCAACGAGCAACGCTTGTACGAGTTGATTTGGAAGCGTGCTATTGCCTCTCAAATGGCTGATGCTAAGTTAGAAAGAACGATTGCTACCATAGACATTACGCCTCAAAACCAAACCCAGCCTCTCCCAGAAAAATTGCAAGCCACAGGGGAAGTGATTTTGTTTGATGGTTTTTTGAAAGTATATATCGAGTCTTCTGATGATGAGGAAGATGAGGAACAGAAAGGAATGTTGCCACCGCTTACGATTGGGCAAATTTTGAATTTGGATTACATGAAGGCATTGGAGCGTTTTACTTATCCTAACCCACGTTATACTGAGGCAAGTTTGGTGAAAAAATTGGAAGAGATGGGCATTGGCAGACCTTCTACTTATGCCCCTACTATCTCGACTATTCAGCAAAGAGGCTATATCATCAAAGAATCCAGAGAAGGAAAAGAAAGAAAATACCAAGAACTGATTTTAAAAGGTGGGAAAATAGACACGCTGACCAAGACCGAAATCACAGGGACGGAGAAAATGAAACTCTTTCCTACGGATATAGCTATGCAAGTCAATGACTTCTTAGTCAATTACTTTTCTGATGTAGTCGATTATTCTTTTACTGCTACCGTAGAGGAAGAATTTGATAAAATAGCCAGTGGGAAAACTGAATGGGAAAAAATGATTGGCAATTTTTACAAAGATTTTCACCCCAAAGTGGAGCAGACCCAAAATCAAGCAGAAAGAGTATCGGTAAGCAGTACCCGCAAATTAGGAATTGACCCTAATACAGGCAAAGAAATCATTGCTAAATTGGGTCGCTATGGGGCTTACGTGCAGATAGGTGGAGAAGACGAAGCCAAACCTCAATACGCCAGCCTCAAAAAAGGGCAGCTCTTAGAAACCATCAGCTTAGAGGAAGCCTTAGAGCTTTTTAAGCTGCCAAGAGAAGTCGGGGAATACGAAGGATTGAAAATGATAGCGGCAATAGGTCGCTTTGGTCCCTACATCAAGCACGGGGATAAGTTTGTTTCCTTGAAAAAAGACCAAGACCCGCTCACTATCAGTGAAGCCGAAGCGATTGCTTTGATTGAGGAAAAACGCCAAGCAGATGCCCAAAAATACATCAAAGAGTTTCCTGAACGTCCTGATATCAAGGTACTCAATGGTAGGTTTGGAGCTTACATCTCGGCAGGCAACAAGAACGTAAAGATTCCTAAAGGCAAAATTCCTGCTGAACTGACCTTAGAGGAGTGCATTGCCTTGGTTGAGGCAACTCCCGAGAAAGCCAAAGGAGGAAAGTTTGCAAAGAAAACAGAACCCAAGAAAGAGGAAGCAAAGCCAAAGGCTGAGGGGAAAAAGACGGAAACTAAAACAACTGCAAGCAAAACAAAAACAAGCACAAATAAAAAGAAGTAAATCATAGATTGATAATCAATATTTCAAGCCTAAACCTACTTTCAAAATATTAGAAAATACAACCACGCATAAAGAAGCGTCTGTAAGGAAATATAAAAGTATAGATTAGCTTCTATATGGGCTTCCATTGTTTTCTCTATATCTTCATCACTCATCAAGTCCTCGTCATAATATTTGATAAAGAAAAGAAAAATACTTATAAAAACTACAGGGAAAATGTAAATACTAACTATTTTTTCGATTGTTGAAGCCATACTCCTCTTAAAAGTAATTGAGAATATAGTTATAAACGAATACTACACTATTTAGGTTATACTTGGGTCATCAATAAGTAAGTTACATAGGCAATATATATACTTACAAAAATCCCTCCTTCAATCCGATTGATTCGCCTTCCACTACCTGTAAATAGAAATATAAACATCAAAAGGCTGGTAAAAATATTCATCAGAATATCAAAATTTGCTTCAGGTCTGAAAGGTAGTTCATAAAGAGAAGAGGTTATTCCTAAAATAAAAAATATATTAAAAATATTAGAACCCACTACATTACCAATAGCAATATCAGAGTTGCCCTTGTAAGAAGCAATGGCTGAAGTAGCTAATTCTGGAAGTGAAGTGCCAGCCGCTACAATCGTTAGCCCAATAACTGCCTCACTCATGCCTAAGGTTTTAGCGATTTCTACCGCCCCATCTACTATCCACTTTCCCCCAACGATTAGCCCTGCCAGCCCTCCTACTACCATAAGCACAGACTTCCAAACAGGTAGTATTTGTACTTCTTCGCCATGTTCTTTGCTGTTACGCGCTACATCTATGACATAATACATAAAAATAGCAAAAAAACTCAATAGTGTCAAACCGTCAGTGGTGCTTAACAAGGAATTTTCTTCCTCATCAAAGTAAGCGTCATTGGCACAAATTCCTAAAACAAGGGCTGCTAATAAAGCCAAAGGAATTTCTTTCCAAGTAGTATTGATGTGTGCATTGACAGGTTTAATGACCGCCGCCACTCCCAAAATGACCAACACATTAAAAATATTACTCCCTACTATATTCCCTATTGCTAAATCTGTACTACCACTTGAGCCAGCAAATAGATTTACAACTAACTCAGGCGAGGAAGTGCCAAAAGAAACAACAGTAAGTCCTATAATTAAATCAGGAATATTGAATTTTTTTGCTAAAGAAGATGAGCCATCCACCAGCCAGTTTGCACCATAAATAAGGGCAACAAAACCAATTAGGAACAGAATATACGTAAGAAAAGCAGGCATAAATTAATTAGTTTAATAATTTGTTGTTTAGCGATTTTTTTAAAGAAAAGGGGGAAGTCTTTTGATTATGTCTTGCACTTTGAAGGCTTATTTATTTCAATATTATTACAATTTTAAAACCATTTTAAATCAAATCAAAGTTTATGCTCTTAAAAATTATATCCACGCACAAGGATTGTATAAAAATAGCTCATTTTATTACTCTTTAACATTTTATCTTTGATAAATATTGTGATTTTTTCTTATCAATTAAGTTTATTTTTGAAAATACAATAGGATAGAATAACTTTGTTTTGACTAACTCCAAGAAGAATGATAGAAATATACACTGATGGTGCGTCCAGAGGCAATCCTGGCGCAGGAGGGTATGGGGTAATACTTATTTCCAAAGAACACAAGCTACGCAAAGAACTCTCAGCAGGCTACCGCCTAACTACCAATAATCGTATGGAATTATTAGCCGTAATTGTAGGGTTGGAGGCACTGAAAATCGTTCCAAGCAAAGTAATAGTTTACTCTGATTCCCAATATGTGATTAATGCAGTAGAAAAAAATTGGTTGGGGACTTGGGAAAAAATAAACTTTAAAAATAAGAAAAATGCGGACTTATGGAAGCGTTTTTTAAATGTATATAAGCAACATGAAGTACAGTTCCAGTGGGTAAGAGGACACGCTGGCAATCCTTACAACGAAAGATGTGATGAATTAGCCACTTCTGCCGCAGATAGTACCAAATTGCTCGTAGATGAAGGTTACGAAAGTGAAAAAATCAATTAAATTACTTTTCCTCAAAATTTTATCTTAGCTTGCGACTAATTTATACTTTACACAATAAAAAACTTAAATTTAACTCTAATAAGCATGAAAAAAACAATACTTATAGGGCTATGTTTGCTGTTTACTTCAACAGCTTTTGCCCAGTCTGATAAAGAACTTACTGATGCTACTGTAAGCAAAACCAAGATTGAAACGCACCTGTATTTTTTAGCTTCTGATGAATTAAAAGGAAGAGATACGCCCTCTCCAGAGCAGATGATTGCGGCACGATACATCATTACTCAACTCAAAAGCTACGGAGTAAAACCTTTGCCTGCCTACCCTAATTATCTCCAGCCAGTAGCCATGAAAACTACTATCCCGCCTACAGAGTTGAACCTAAGCTATGCCAAAAGTAATTTTAAATTAGCAGAACACGCCCTACTCCTCAACGGAGGCGTTGCCAACATGGAGAATGAAGCCATTTTTTTAGACTACGGAACCAATGAAGATTTTGATAAAACTGATGTCAAAGGTAAAATCGTAGTCGTTAGAGGTGGCTCGCCAGAGGAAACAAGTCCACAAGGCTGGTTTTATAGAGGGAATGAGAAACACAAAAAAGCCATGGAAAAAGGCGCAGTAGCTTTAATAGAACTGTACAACAATCCACAACTGCCTTGGAAGTTTTTGGTCAATTATCTAAATAGACCTTCTGTCCGCTTAGACGAAGGAAAAGACAACTCCTCAGCTAATACTATTCCTCACCTATGGTTAAATGATGCAGATAACAAAGAAATGGCATTTTGGAAAGATAAGAAAAAGCAAAAAGCTAAGCTCTCTATTAATGGAGCAGAGATAAAGAAATTTACTACCTATAATGTCGTAGGACAGATAGAAGGCACAGACAACCAAATGAAAGACGAATACATCGTTTACTCAGCTCACTATGACCACGTTGGTATAGGCAAAGCAGTGCAGGGAGATTCTATTTACAACGGAGCAAGAGATAATGCAGTAGGAACAGTAACTGTACTTTCTGCGGCAGAGAACATTGGCAAATTTCCTACAAAGCGTTCTGCCTTATTCATTCTATTTACAGGAGAAGAAAAGGGACTATTAGGAAGCAAATGGTTTGTTGAGCATTCACCTATTGATTTGAAGAAAATGGTGTATTGTTTCAATAGCGACAATGCAGGCTACAATGATACTTCTGTGGCTACTATCTTTGGCTTAGGACGCACTACCGCAGAAAGCTTCATCAAAGAGGCTTGCAAAACCTACGGCTTAGAGGCAATAGATGACCCCGCTCCTGAGCAGAATCTCTTTGACCGCTCTGATAACGTCAGCTTTGCCGCCAAAGGCGTGCCAGCTCCTACTTTTAGTATGGGATTCAAGGCTTTTGATGACAGAATCTACCAATACTATCATCAACCTAACGACCAACCCGATAATTTGGATTACGAGTATTTATTCAAATTTTTTAGCTCTTACGTATATGCTTGTCGCCTCATTGCCAATACTAACGAAAAACTATTTTGGAGAGAAGGCGACAAATACTACGAAATCGGCAAAAAATTATATGGAAATTAATTTTAGACCTGAGACCTGTCAGGTTTTAAAAACCTGATAGGTCTAAAATAAGTCATCTTAGTTTGTAAAACCCCAACGATTCTATCAATGCTCAAAGCAGTAAATATTCATAAAAGTTATAACAAGCTACACGTTCTCAAAGGAATAGACTTAGAAGTAAGCGAGGGGGAGATTGTATCTATCGTAGGGGCTTCGGGGGCAGGAAAAAGCACCCTATTGCATATTTTAGGGACTTTAGACCGCCCCGATACAGGAAGCGTCAGTATTAAAGATACTACCTTAGAAAGCCTTTCCGAAGAGAAATTAGCCCAATTTCGCAATCAAAATATTGGATTTGTTTTCCAATTTCATAATTTACTGCCTGAATTTACGGCTTATGAAAACATCTGCCTTCCTGCAATGATAGGAAACAGGAATATGAACGAAATACAAGAAAAAGCAGATTACTTGATGAATATGCTTGGTATTTACCAACGCAAAAATCATAAACCTT
Organism: Thermoflexibacter ruber; assembly: GCF_900113045.1. GTDB lineage: Bacteria > Bacteroidota > Bacteroidia > Cytophagales > Thermoflexibacteraceae > Thermoflexibacter > Thermoflexibacter ruber. Next base: position 68,553 of record NZ_FONY01000027.1, on the reverse strand, counting down.
CGGAAATGTCAGGAGGCGAGCAACAAAGAACCGCAGTAGCAAGGGCATTGATTAATTCTCCTGTAATTATTTTTGCAGACGAGCCAAGCGGCAACTTGGACTCTAAAAATGCAGAGGAACTGCATCGCTTGTTTTTCAAACTCCGCCAAGACCTCAAACAAACATTTGTCATTGTTACACACAACTTTCACTTGGCAGACATGGCAGATAGAAAAGTAGAAATCATTGATGGGAAAATTGGCAACGGGGTATAATATTTCCATTTTTGTAAATTATATAACCAATATTGCAACATGAAGTTTATCCTCAATATTATTCTTTTAGCGATACTTGCAGCAGCTTTGCAGTGGCTCTTAGGCTACTGGTGGCTTATCGGACTTGCCGCTTTTTTTATCGGTACGATTACAGGAAGCAAAAGTGGTATGCGTTCTTTTTTTATTGGTTTTTGGGGAATCGCTCTGCTATGGGCAGGAGTCGCTTTTTACAAAGCCTTTCCTAATGAGTTCATTTTAGCAGAAAAAATGGCAAGTTTACTGTACTTGAAAGGAAATGCTTTTGCTATTTTAGGGGTAACGGCTCTCATTGGAGGGCTGGTAGGTGGTTTTTCTGCTTTAAGTGGTAACTCTCTTTACAAAATGGTAGTCAAGAAAAGACCAAAATATTACTAAACTTACATGACAGATACCTCCTTATTTATTGCTAAACGCTATCTTTTTTCTAAAAAAAAGAAAAACTTTATCAATATCATTTCTATTATCTCGGTGATTGGGGTAGCCGTAGGTACGATGGCTCTGGTAATCGTCATGTCGGTATTTAATGGTCTGCAAGAATTGACTATGGACTTGTATTCTGCTCACAACCCTGAAATCAGGATAGTACCTATCAAAGGAAAAACTTTTGAAGTCAATGATTCTTTATTAGCCCAAATTAAACAAATCAAAGGTGTCAAAGCACTCACAGAAGTAATGGAAGACAATGCCTTACTTCGCTATGGAGAAAGTCAGTTAGCCGTTAATGTAAAAGGGGTAAGTGATAATTTCTTAGAGCAGTACCAAATCAAAAACAACCAACTCCTGAGCGGAAATCTGCAAATCAAAAAAGACAATACCGCTTATGCTCTGATAGGTGCTGGGGTACAGATTCAACTGGGAGTTGTCCTCCAAGATGACATGAAACCTATGATTTGTTGGTATCCACGCAAGCAAAAAAGAATCAGTCTTGACCCAAACAATGCTTTTATCCGCAAAGCTATCCTGCCCTCTGGAGTACTTTCCATAGACCAATATTTTGATAATAACAACATTATCGTTCCCATAGAGTTTGCCGATGAACTCATGCTTTATGGCAACAAACGCACCTCTTTGGAAATAAAAACAACTGATTATCGCCTGGTCGGCTCTATCCAAGCACAACTCAAAAAACTTTTAGGGAATAACTTTTCTATCAAAAACAGGGAAGAGCAACAAGAAAATATCATTAAAGCAGTCAGAATTGAGCGACTTTTTGTCTTTATTGCCTTTGCTTCTATCTTGGGCGTGGCTTCTTTCAATATTTTCTTTTCTTTGGCTATGCTGGCAATAGAAAAGAAAAAAGACATCGCTATTCTTTTTGCTATGGGAGCGAGTAAAAATTTTATCAAAAAAATTTTTATCAAAGAGGGTAGTTTAATTGCTTTTATTGGTACAATCATCGGCATAATTGGCGGCTTGGTAATCTGCTTTACTCAGCAGGAGTTGGGCATTATCCCCTTGAGTCCTGCACAACCTTATCCTATCAAAATAGAACTAAGCGACTTGATTTATATTGCTATTACCATTATTGTCATTACTTATCTTGCTTCTTTTGCTCCTGCAAAGAACGCCGCCAAAATTAATGTCAATGAACAGTTATAAGCAGGATATTTCAGGCGATTTTATTTGAATTTGAGCGAGTGAAAAAATATATTTGAATTTAAAAAATTACTTTGACCAAAAACTAATCGTAATATGCACTTCTTGATTATATGGGCAGACCAACACATTCGTACTGTAAGACAGTTAGATGCTTTAATATCAGAAACTTATGTTATAGCCATCATTATCCTGCTCCTTTTTCTGAGTATAGCTATGCTTATTGCCAATAGCATTGCTTACGAAGGGGGCAAAAATCCCAAAGACCCTGCCCAAAGGCGTACTTGGTTTATTGTCTTGGGTTTGATAGCCCCTACTGTGTTTTTTCTTTTTAACTACCTCTATGTAAAGACTACCATAGAAAATGTAGCCCTGCAAGCTAAGTTCTCTCATACCAATGTCATAGCTACTGTCATCATATTTTTATTTTATTTTATCATAGGTTTCCTACTTAGTAAAGTCCTAAAAAATTCTAAGTTTGGAACGATATTCCCTACAAAAAAATAGTACATTTGTATCTATACATCTGATTATCTTTTGGAATTACAAAAGCAAAATATCAAACTTCAATACATCGTAGTAAGCGTAGGGGTAGCTTTACTCATTGCTAAATTCTTGGCTTATTTTCTTACCAATTCCAATGCAATCCTTACCGATGCTCTTGAGTCTATTGTCAATGTGGTAGCAGGGAGTTTTGCCTTGTATAGCCTTACTGTTGCGGCTCGCCCTAAAGACTCCTCTCACCCTTACGGTCATGGTAAAATAGAGTATATTTCTGCTTCTGTAGAGGGCGTACTAATCTTTGTAACAGGAACAAGCATGATTATCAAAGCTACCTATAATCTTTTTTATCCTAGTGAAATAGAGCAACTTGACATAGGTATATTGCTGACTGCACTGGCAGGAGGCGTAAATTATTTACTTGGAGCAGTCATAGAAAAAAGAGGAGAAAAAACACATTCCCTTACACTCATCGCAGACGGAAAGCACTTAAAATCAGATGCTTATTCTACTGTAGGCATGATTATCGGATTAGGGATTATTTATTTTACAGGGTATAATTGGTTAGACAATGTGATTGCGATTTCTTTTGGTTTATTGATTTGCTATACAGGAGTACGTATTTTGCAAAAATCTATTGCTGGAATCATGGACGAGGCAGACTATGAAATCATTGCACAGGTCATCAAGGTGTTAAATGAAAATCGTAAGGAAAACTGGATTGATTTTCACCATGTCAGAGTGATTAAATTCGGTAGTCAGTTTCATGTAGATTGCCATATTACCTTACCCTACTACTTGACGGTCAAAGAAGCACACGACGAGATGGAGATAATAGAGCAAATTATGAAGGAAAACTTTGAAAATCAGGTAGAAACTGCCGTACACACAGACCCTTGTAAGCCTGACTTATGCCCAATATGTAGCAAAAAGGACTGCGTAGTAAGACAAGAACCATTTTCAAAAAAAATAGAGTGGAATCTTCATAATACCATGCCCGATAAAAGATTAGTCTAAAAAATGAAGACCCCACTTCCTGTGCTTTACTCTACCCAAGAAAGTTTAAGCATATTGGTTTTTTTCTTTTCTTTCATCGGAATACTCGCCATATTGATATAAATATCTCCCTTTTGCAAATGCCCTGCATTGACTAAGATTTTTTCTACTTCCTCAAAAGTTTGGTTAGTAGAAACAAAATTGTCGTAGTAAAAGCATTTTACCCCCCAAAGCAAGTTGAGCGTAGTAACTAAAGACATATTATTAGTAAATATAAATGTTTGGGATTCAGAACGATAGCTTGATAATCGGAAAGCACTCGAGCCTGACTGTGTAATGCCTATAATTGCCTTTGCGCCTACTTCTTTGGCTAACTTGCACGCATGACTTACCAAACTTTGAGCATAAAAGTTCGGCGAGTTCTTATCTAAGTGATAATTTCTATTGTAAATATCTGGGTGTCTTTCTGCCGAGTGAATAATCCTGACCATATTTTGTATAGTTTCCACAGGATAGTGTCCACTTGCCGTTTCTGCACTAAGCATAACGGCATCAGCTCCGTCTATCACTGCATTGGCTACATCTCCTGCTTCCGCTCTTGTAGGTCTTGGATTATTTATCATGCTTTCCATCATTTGAGTAGCCACTATTACGGGTTTTGCCGCTACATTGCATCGCCTTACCCAACGTTTTTGCTCTATGGGTACTTCCTCTAAGGGAATCTCCACCCCTAAGTCCCCCCTCGCTACCATGACCCCGTCGGTAGCTTCTATGATGCTATCTATGTTTTTCAATGCCGTAGGCGTTTCTATTTTGGCTATGACCTTACTATTTTTTCCACTATCTTTAATGATTTGCTTTAACTCCAAAATGTCCGTAGCCTGACGTACAAAAGAAAGTGCTATCCAATCTACCTCATTTTGTAAGCCAAAAGCCAAGTCCTCTCTATCTTTTTTGGTCAAAGAAGGCTCAGAAACGTTAGTGTTAGGGAGATTGATACCTTTTTTGGGCTTAATTACCCCTCCGTACACCACTTTGGTAATAACTCTGTTTCCTTCTACTGCTGTTACTCTTAGTTCTATATTGCCGTCGTCTATCAAAATAGGCTCGCCCGGCTTTACGTCCTGTGCCAAGTCATAGGTAGAAGTCAGCTTTTCCCTTGTTCCTACTTCTTTTTCATAAGCAATCACTACAGTTTCGTCTTTGGCTACCGTAATAGAGCCTCCTTCTATCTCCCTAAGACGAATTTTAGGACCTTGCAAGTCTTGCAAGATAGCTACATTCCCTCCAAACTTGGCATTGAGTTCTCTGATATGATTGATTACTTTCTGATGCTCCTCGTGTGTGCCATGAGAAAAATTTAACCTAAAAACATCAACCCCTGCAATCATCAATTCCAACAATTTTTCTTTACTATTAGAGGCAGGACCTACTGTGGCAACAATTTTGGTTCTATTATGTAATTTGTTTAGCATATTTTTTTATCATGTTTATAGTTTCTTGTTTTTGAGTTTAAAGTGTTTTAAAGTAAGTATTACTTACCTATTTTTGTACGCAAATTCAAAATTTTATGCAAAATACCATAGATAACAATGCAATTTACAATAGTTTGCTAAAAAAAAAGGAGAAAGGAATTAAATCTTTGTCAATTTTGATTGACCCTGATAAAACAAATGAAAAAAAATGTAGTGAATTATTAAATTTTTGTCAAGAAACAAGCCCCGATTTTTTCATGGTTGGCGGGAGTTTAATTACCAATAATGAGTTAGAAAAAATCGTCTTATGTATCAAAAATCACCCTTATACTGCCCACATCCCCGTCATTTTATTTCCTAATAGCTATTTGCATATTTCTGAAAAAGCTGATGGAATTTTGTTTTTGTCGCTTATTTCTGGTCGTAATCCTGATTACTTGATTGGCAATCATGTCATCGCTGCTCCTCTTTTAAGACAGAGTAAGTTGGAGATAATGCCTACGGGCTATATCTTGGTAAACTGTGGCAACCAGACTACAGTTGCTTACATTAGCAATACTACTCCTATTCCCTACGAGAAAAACGATATTGCAGTTTGTACGGCTATGGCAGGCGAAATGCTTGGGCTAAGAATGATTTATATGGACGGCGGAAGCGGAGCGAAGCAAGCTATCAGCGAGGAGATGATACAAGCAGTTAGACAAGCCACAAATATTCCTCTCATTGTAGGAGGTGGGATAAAAAGTGTAAACGCCTTAGAAAAAGCCTATTTAGCAGGGGCAGACATGGTAGTAGTAGGCAGTGTCATAGAAGAAAACCCGCAAATTTTTCAAGATTTTTGCCTGAAAATCAAAGAGTTAAATAAAAAATAAACTTCTTTACTTACAAATACTTTTCTTGAATAGCTTTAATGGTTTCGTCTATGTTTCTTGCATCTATTGCTTCTCCAATAGTTACAAATTTCCAGCCTACACCCTCTCGGACAAGTTTGCCCATGACCATAGAAATTTTACCTGCAAAGTTTGGCTCAGAAGAAAGGTTAAAAGTAGCAAAAACGGAAACTACGTGAGCAGGCGAGCCCTCGAAGATGCGAATTTTCGAGTAAGGAATCATCTCAAAGTCCTGCCCCTTGAAAGAATTGATATAAAAGAAAATCTGTTTTACATCATCACTTACTTTTGGGAGATTGACCATAATCACCTCATTGTCAAAATCATCAGCTTTGTCTAAATCCCCCTTGCGGTCATCTCCACTGTGTCTGATGGATTGGTCTTTGGAAATTAGTTTCCTATAATATACCGTATCCACCATATTACCTTCTTCGTCAAACATACTCACGCTTGCATCTAAATCCACCGTTTCGGTTTCATTAAAAAAGCTAATGAGGTATTTTTTATGTATAGCCCCCCAATTGATGCCTACACAAATTTCTTCTAATTTTTTTTGCTGCTTAACGAGAGATATAGAACTTCCTTTGGAGAGATTTACCCCTGTATTGGTTTCTGCCATAGTTTTGCAATTGGATTTTTTAGGTTAAAGTTTTTTATCAAAAATAGAGATAAACGGACAAAACTACAAAAAAGATAATTTAAAAAGCATCTTCAAAATGCTCTATTTCTATCTTTTCTCCTGTTTTTAAAATACTGATAATATCAAAACGGATATGCTGGGGATTGATGTTTTGTTCATTGAGGTAATATATAGCAGCACTCCTAATTCTTCCCTCTTGTTGAGGACTAAGGAAATTCTCAGGAAATCCAAAGTCTGCACTGCTTCTGCTTTTTACCTCCACAAAGACCACCGTATTTTCTTGTTGAGCAACAAGGTCTATTTCTTGCTTTTTTACTTTAAAATTTCGCATCAGGATTTGGTAGCCCTTCTGAATCAGGTAAGTTTCTGCTATTTCTTCTCCTTCTTTTCCTGAGATTTTCATATACTAAAATACGTCTTTGGTTTGCTCATCTCGTAGCAAATAAAAAATCTACCATGCTTTGAATGAAAATGATTTAGCTATAAACGGCTTTTTGAGTAATAGATTGGATAGAAAGGAGTAAGTCTTGTGGGGCGGATACATAAGGATTGTAGCGTTTGATACATTCACGAACTGCTTTTTCTTGTTCGTATTTAGTTCGGCAATAAGGACAATGTACTACCTGATTCATACAAAAATCTACCTGATGCCTGTCCCCTTCACCGTCTAATACCAAATCTATGATACTTTTAAAATACTTCTGTTTATCAGTAAGCTTTTCCATTGTAGTAAAAATTTTAATTTACAGATTAATAGTTAAAAGTGTAAGATTTTAATTTTGTTCTTCAGAGCTACTACTGTTATTGTCTGTATTATAACCTAATTTTTTTGCATAAAGTTCTAATTTTTGTTTTAAAATAGAACGCGCCCTATGCAGGCGAGAGCGAACCGTTCCGATAGGAATGTCTAAAATCTTTGCCATCTCCTCGTAAGTAAATCCTTCCAAATCGCACAAGATAATCACTGTACGAAAGTCCACCGCCAAAGAATTAATTGCATTACTCACTTCATCTCCTATCAAATCTTGCACCGTTTCCGAACGCAAATCTACCGTAATATCTTCATCAACATCTTCCGAATTGTAAACGTTCTCTATTTCCTGATAATCAACTTTAGCAGGTTGGCGAGATTTCTTACGGAAGTCATTAATGAAGCTATTTTTTAATATTTTAAACAACCATGCTTTGGCATTAGTTCCTTGTTCAAAAGAATTGATAAAACGAAAGGCTTTCAGGTAGGTATCCTGCACCAAATCCTTAGCATCGTCTTCGTCTAAGGTGAGTTTGTAGGCAAAATTGTACATAGAATCCACATAGGGCAGGAATTCTTTTTGGAATACTATATCTTTCTCTCTTTCAGTATATTGGGTAGTAGGCATAAATAAGAAAATCTGTGTATGGCTTTTAAAATACTAAATAACGAATAAATAAGCACTTATAAAAGATATTTATTGGTAAATTTTCAACTTTTAAAGAAGTGGACTATTTCATATTTCTTCAAATACTTGTACCAAGTCTATGACCAAATCAGGGAAAAGAGTAGGACTCATGAGGTCATCTTCTACATAAATTTTTTCTAATTGGTATTTATCGTCTGTCAAAAGAAATTTCTGCACAGCCTTTTCCGCAGGAAAAACTATCCAATACTCCTGCACAGCATTTTCTTGATAGAGTTGGAATTTATCTCTTAAATCTGTTTTAGAATTGCTCTCAGAAAGGATTTCGATGATAAGGTCTGGCGCACCCAAGCAACCTTTGCTATCTATTTTGCTCTTGTCGCAGATGATAGAAAGGTCAGGCTGTACTACTGTGTAAATATCTTTGTCTGTAATAGCCGATTTGGAATAATTATACAAACGCACATCAAAAGGGGCGGTAAAGACTTTGCACTGTCTTTTTGTACTTTTAAAGTAATTTTTAAAATAATTAAAAAACTCTCCGCTAATTTCTTGATGAAAAGGGGTAGGCGCAGCCATTTTTTTGATATAGCCTTTGATAAGCTCTATTCGCTCACCCAACTGCCAAGTCAAGTAATCTGCATAATTATATTGCTTGCTGAAATCTAATTCCGAAAGTGATGTAACCATTGCTTTCTTTGTTTTCCCCAAAGATACAAATTTTTATTTTAAAAGTTAAAACCCTTCCCTATCCTATTTGTTTTGAACTTGTCTGCTAAATGACTGAAACAAGAAAATGCTTATCTTTGCTCTGAATCAGACCGTATCAATATGCAAATCAATCAATACTTAGAACACACCAAACTCAGTCCCATTTTTGACAGTAATGATTGCGAACAGCTTGTCAATGAGGCGATGGAATTTAACTTTATAGGAGTATGCGTGCCACCTTATTGGGTAAAAAAAGCTAAAAGGGATTTAGGTAAGTCCAATGTCAAATTAGTTACCGTAGTGGGCTTCCCCTTGGGTTATCAGCGCAGCGAGGTCAAAATGAGGGAAATAGACATCGCACTGAAAGATGGAGCAGATGAAATAGACGTGGTGATGAACCTCTCTGCCTTTAAAACGGGCGTAATGATGTGGGTCAAAGGCGAATTAGCCCAATTTGCTAAAGCCTGCCACGAAGCTAATGCCTTGCTCAAAGTCATCATAGAAACGGCTTATCTTTCTGAAGAAGAAATCATCAGGGCAGGCAAAATCAGTGCAGATGCAGGGGCAGACTTCGTAAAAACTTCCACAGGTTTCGCTCCCGCAGGGGCTAAGGTCACCCATATCCAATTAATGCGACAGCATTTGCCTGCCAACGTAGGCATCAAAGCCTCTGGAGGTATTAAAAACCTCGCTCAGGCTTTATCAATGATTGAAGCGGGGGCAGACAGAATAGGTACTTCCTCTGCCGTTCAAATCTTCAAAGAATCACAAATTCGTGAAAATTCGTGCAATTAGTGGCTAAAAACATATTACTCCTATTCGTGAAAATTCGTGCAATTAGTGGCTAAATGAATCATGAAAATTAGTGGCTGTACTTGGCTACATACCAAGCTATCGTTTTCATAATCCCCGATTCAAAATTTTCCTCTGCCCTCCAGCCTAATTCTTTTTCTATCTTTGAGGCATCTATGGCATAGCGGCGGTCATGCCCCGCCCTATCTTTCACAAAAGTAATAAACGACTTATAAGAAAAATTAGGTACAGGCTTTTTCTCATCTAAAATTTCACATATCTTATTGACTATGTATAGGTTAGTTCGCTCATTTTTCCCTCCGATGTTATAAGTTTCCCCTGCCCTACCCTTGTGATAAACCAAATCTATGCCCTTGCAGTGGTCAAGCACGTATAGCCAATCCCGCACATTTAAGCCATCTCCATAAATCGGAATAGGTTGATGCTGAAGGGCTTTGCGGATAATGACAGGAATCAACTTCTCATCGTGCTGTTTCTGACCATAGTTATTCGAGCAGTTAGTAGTAACTACATTCATTCCGTAGGTGTGGTGATAGCTCCTCACTATCATATCGCTGGAGGCTTTAGAGGCACTGTACGGGCTATTAGGTGCATAGGGCGTTGATTCTGTGAAAAGTCCTGTCGCTCCAAGCGTTCCGTACACCTCATCGGTAGAAATATGGTGAAAGCGACAATCTTCGTACCCCTGCTTGTATTCAAAAGGAGCATGAAGCCAATGCCTGCGAGCAACATCTAACAAGGTAAAAGTCCCATACACATTAGTTTGAATAAAAGCATCAGGGCGAGCAATAGAGTTGTCCACGTGAGATTCGGCTGCAAAATGTATAACTCCACGAATATCAAATTTCTTAAAAATACTCTCTATCAAACTCCTATCGCAAATATCACCTTGTACAAACTCATAGCGAGGGTGGTCGGCTATTTCTTTCAAGTTGTCTAAATTGCCTGCATAAGTAAGCAAGTCCAAATTAACTAAGTAGTAATCTGAATATTTTTCAAGGAAATAAGGCAAAAAATTGCTTCCAATGAAGCCAGCACCGCCAGTGATGAGAATAGATTTCATGGGATTAAGTTGATAATACAATACAATATCTGCGTACCTTTTTTATTAGCAAAGGTAAAATCCGATGCAAAGATAATTAAGTAAGTCTATATTTGGTATGACAAAAGAAGTTAAGGCATAAAAATTAAAACGCTTTTCTCTACTTTTGCCAAGCGTTATTTTCTATATTTGTTTGAGAAAACACTTAAAATTGTACAATTACTCATATAAAAGCATATTTATAAAAAAGCATAAAATAGATAACTCAAAACAAATCCCACAATCATGAAAAATATTGCAGTGATAGGAGCAGGAACAATGGGTAACGGCATTGCTCATGCTTTTGCTCAGTTTGGTTTCCAAGTAGCCTTGATAGATGTTTCCCCAGAAGCTCTCGCCAAGGCACTCAGTACCATAGAAAAAAACTTAGATAGACAAATAAAAAAAGAAATTTTGACCGAAGAGGAAAAAGTGGACACCTTAAAACGCATAGCTACTTTCAAAAATACAGAGCAGGGCGTTAAAAATGCGGATTTGGTCATAGAAGCCGCTACCGAAAATCCCCAAGTCAAACTTGCTATTTTTAGAGATTTAGATGAGTTTTGCGAAGAAGGGACTATCTTAGCTACCAATACTTCCTCTATTTCTATTACCAAAATCGCAAGCGCGACTCGCAGACCTGATAAAGTGATAGGCATGCACTTCATGAACCCCGTACCTATTATGAAACTTGTGGAGATTATTCGCGGATACAGCACCTCTCAGGAAACGTGTAGCGTAATTATGAGTTTGGCAGAACGCATACAAAAAACGCCCGTAGAAGTTAATGACTATCCGGGTTTTGTTTCTAATCGTATCCTGATGCCTATGATAAACGAAGCAATTTATACGCTTTACGAGGGAGTAGCAGGCGTAGAAGAAATAGATAGTGTAATGAAATTGGGTATGGCACACCCTATGGGTCCCTTGCATTTGGCAGATTTTATAGGTTTAGACGTATGCAAATCTATCTTAGAGGTCTTGTACCAAGGTTTCGGTAATCCTAAATACGCACCTTGTCCGCTCTTAGTCAATATGGTTACAGCAGGGCATCTTGGCGCAAAAACAGGCAGAGGATTTTATGAATACCAAGGCAAGGAGATGATGGTAGCTGAGAGATTTAGAAAGGGCTAAAATTAGAGAAACTACCAACTTTGCCAAGCCATGTTGAGTTTGGCAAAGTTGATTCGTTGAAAAATAAAATTACGGCTTACTTCTCTGCCCAGTAATCTACTACCAGCACCTTGTCCAAGTGAGGTCTTAAAACAGCACCGAAAGCCTTGTGGTCAGGGTGAGGAAGATAAATCTCTCTATCTTTCTCAGAAGCAAAAGTGACAAAAAAGCAATGTGTAAAGCCCTGATTTAGATTCTCTGGGCTATTGTTAGTACCCCATTCTAAACTTTTGATTTGCTTTATCTTGGAGGGAAGTCCTCGGAAAGCCTCTTCCACTTTTTTGATGTCTTCAGGCGAGGAGGTGTCTTTAAACTTGAATAAAACGACATGACGCAGCAATTTTTTCTTTTCAGAGGCTGTCGTAGCCTGAGCGTAATAGTGGGAAGCAAAAATCAATAAAATTCCTGAAAGCAAGAAAAGTACAATTTTGTAACCTATATGTATTTTTTTCATGGTGTTTGGGTTTTGATAATTTTAAAAAATTCAATTTTATATAGCCTTCTGGCTATGAATTGTAAAAATACGAATAAAATCAAAACATTTATTTGCTTTGATGTCTTATTAAGGCAAGCAATTTATTTTTTTCCTTTAGCTTAAACACACACACATCAAACATAAACCCAATGAATAAGAAAGTGATTGTTATTGGGGCGGGTTTTGCAGGAATTGCTGCCGCTACCAATTTAGCACATGAAGGCTTTGAAGTTATCGTATTAGAAAAGCATGACATTGCAGGGGGGCGAGCCAGAGTATTTGAAGCAGAAGGTTTTACCTATGACATGGGTCCGAGTTGGTACTGGATGCCCGATGTTTTTGAGAGCTACTTCGGCAAGTTTGGCAAAAAGCCTTCTGATTACTATGAGCTTGTGCGTCTAAATCCTTCATATAGAGTAGTTTTTGGAGCTGATGATTACTTAGATATTCCTGCTGACCTCACAGAATTCAAGGCTATGTTAGAGTCTTTAGAAAAAGGCAGTGCCTCCAAGTTAGACCTATTTTTAGCACAAGCGGCATATAAGTACAAAGTGGGTATCAACGACTTAGTGTATAAGCCAAGTCGTTCTATATGGGAGTTTGCTGATATGCGACTTTTGCTTGCCCTGTTCCGCATGGACGTATTTACTTCTATACACAAGCACATCAGACGCTTTTTTAAGCACCCAAAAATTGTTCAGTTAATGGAGTTTCCTATCCTATTCTTAGGAGCCTTGCCTGAGAATACGCCTGCACTCTATAGCCTTATGAATTATGCAGACATTAGCTTAGGTACTTGGTACCCTTTGGGAGGTATGCACCAGATTATCAAAGGAATGGTAAATTTAGCAGAGGAGAAAGGAGTAAAGTTTTTGTATCATCAAGAAGTAAAATCTATTGAGGTTTCCAAGAATCAAGCAAAAAAAGTAATTACTACAAAAGGCACTTTTGAAGCAGATATTTTGATAGGAGGGGCGGACTATCAGCACATAGAAACCCAACTTCTTAGTAAAGAATACCGTTCTTACTCAGAAAATTATTGGGACTCCCGTACCCTTGCACCCTCTTGCTTGATTTTCTATCTTGGATTGAATAAAAAATTAGAAAATACCCTGCATCATACCTTATTTTTTGATGTGGACTTTATGCAACATGCCAAAGAAATCTATACTACCCCCAAGTGGCCCTCAGAACCCTTGTTCTATGTTTCTGTACCTTCAAAAACTGATAAGAGCGTTGCGCCAGAGGGCTGCGAGAATGTTTTTATCTTGATACCTGTAGCGCATACTTTGGAGGACACAGAAGAAGTCAGAGAAAAATACTATCATATCGTTATGGACAGATTTGAAAGATTGACCAAGCAAAGTATCAGAGAATCAGTTGTATATAAGCGTTCTTACGCTCACAAAGATTTTATAGCGGATTATCATGCCTTCAAAGGCAATGCTTACGGCTTGGCTAATACACTTCTACAAACAGCTATTTTAAAGCCCTCATTAAAAAGCAAAAAAGTAGAAAACTTGTTTTATACAGGGCAGCTTACCGTACCCGGACCTGGTGTTCCTCCTTCGTTGATTTCAGGACAAGTAGTTGCTAAAGAAGTAGTCAAAGAGTTTGGGCGAGCATAGAGAAAGTCCTTAGTAAACTAAAATTTTTTACTAAATCATTTTCTTGATTCATTTTGCTAAAAAATTGATTATTAGCTATAAATTTGCGAAAATTTTTAACGAACTACGTGAGTTATGATTAAAAAATTGGCTTTCAAGAAAGTGCTTTTTCTTTGCTTATTTAGCCTGTTGTTTGCTTGTCGCCCTACTGATGTCATAGAGGTAGGGTACGAACTTGAAGTTTTTGTTACTGATGCTGCTGACATGGGGGTAGAGGGAGCAAGTGTTACATTATATGCCACAGCAGAAGATTTTAGAACAGACGCTAATCCCGTAAGAAAAGAAGTAACTAATCGCAGAGGCTACGTGATTTTCAAAGGTTTAGACTTGAAAATTTTTCAGTATTACGTAAGTGTAGAACGAGGAGGCGAAAATAATTGGGAAGATAAAACGCAAATAATTTTTGCAAGATTGGAACAGCAAAGCCACACTTTGAAAGTAAAAATTAAGTCTTCTATCGCCAATACCATAGCAGGAAGATACGAAAAACGCTGGCGACAGGTGAATAAACTCATCAATAACACGCCTGATAATAGCTGTTTCTCTCGCCAAGTACATGCCTTTCGCAGAGATTGGTTCGTAAAAATTTTTGCAGGAAGCGGTTGTCCTAATGCAGGTTTAGAGGTTTCTGGCGATGTATGGGCAGTAACTTCTGACAACAGAGGAATTATTAGGGGTACTCCGGGCGGAGCGAGCGAAAGGAGATTGACGATATTGGAACTCACTGACAGACGCCTGGTCTATTCGGAAACACTAAGCTCTAATTTTAGCATCATAGAAACATTCGAGGCAGTAGATTAATCAGCTATTTGCAGGCATTTTGGCTCGATTTTCGTTAATAATTAGCAATAGATTTTGTTAAAAATTTCTAATTATTAACCCCAAAAACTATGTTTAAAGCCCATTTTTTTTCTTTAACTTTTCTTATTATCAGTGCGTTTATTTCTCCTAACCTTTCCTTGCATACTACGAAAGACTTAGGTGATTGTAATTGCAAAAACAAGCCTTCTTCTACTTTGTATAGGTGCAATACTAAAACAAAACCTACTGAGGTAAGATGTATCCTTACACGCAAGTCTAAAATCAAAGGGAAAGTTTCTGAAACAAGCTATGTTTTTGTAGCACTGAAATCAAGCGATAAGAAAAGAGATTTGAAGATAAACGCTACTATCAAAAACCAAAGCACCTTGATGTATTCAGGTGATATTTTTACCATAGACAATAGAGGTACGAGTAAGGAGTATATAGTCAAAATCAACCTTTGGAATCAAAAAGGTTATACGGTAGAAATCCGCAAAGATGATTTTCTTAAATTGACTTTTAACCTAAGTACTAACCAAGTAAGCATAGAAGCCAGCGGATATATGCAGGAATGTTTTGACAATAACCACACCATGACCTCTGATTTTGTCAAACAAGATATTTTTTCTCGTCCTTTTACTAATCCCGACGATATGGTGGGTATGGCAGTAGCTTATTTTATTTATGAATACAATAAGGCACTAACACCTCAATAAAATATATCAAAGAGGCAATCCAACTTTTGGACTGCCTCTTTGCTAATAACTGCTTCGCAAGTTGCAATTCCCTATTTTGATAAAATCTTTTTATACTTTGACTCATCTTTGAAAAGTGCCAAAGCAGCTTTGATATCAGGGTCATCATCAAAAGAGGCTTCCATACGTCCATCTGCAAAGTAATAACGACTTGCTATTTCCTTTTCCAATTCTTCTTTGATTTCCGATTTAAACTTTTGCAAATCATTGTCTTTGTTGTGGAATAGCTTATCTTTTAGCGTATTGAGTTGCGGCTTAATATCGTCATAATATTTTTCCTCTTTGGCTGTTTTTTCAAGACTTTCTATAGTTCTCTCTACTCTGGTCTTATAGTCCAAGTCTTTGTTAGCTAACCACTTAACAAAATCTTGGTATTGCGCATCAGACAGTTTGAACTCTTTGGCGGGAGCGATGCTTGCATTTTTTACTCTAAACTCCGTGGCATAATCAAAAATAAGCCCCTTGCGAAGCATAACAGACAGAATTTGGGGAACGTGAGGTTTTTCGTTCTCTATGTCTGGTTTTACTCCACCGCCGTCATATACTACTCTACCTATTTTTGTTTTGAAGGCTACTCTGAGAGAATCAGGTACTTTGCCCACACTTCCGTCAGGATTGCGATTGCTGTAATCTACCGCTTGAATACACCTTCCACTTGGGATATAATATTTGGCTACGGTAACTTTAAGTTTAGAATTGTAAGAAAGAGAACGAGTTACCTGTACTAAACCTTTTCCAAAGCTATTCTGTCCTATGAGAACCCCTCTATCGTAATCTTGGATAACTCCACAAACAATCTCTGCCGCAGAAGCACTCGAGCTATTGATAAGCACCGTCAAAGGTATGTCTGTATCTAAGGCATTGTTCAGGGCGTTGTATTTTTTGTTCCATTCTTTTACTTTGCCTTTAGTGCTTACAATCTCGCTTCCTTTGGGAACAAATAGGTTAGAAATATTTACTGCCTCACCCAGCAAGCCCCCAGGATTATCTCTTAAATCTAAAATGATATTTTTTGCCCCTTGTTCTTTTAGTTTTAAAAGTGCATCTTTAACCTCTTTGCTGGCATTATAGGTAAAATCAGTAAGTTGAATCAGCCCCACTTCATTACTCACCATACCGAAATAAGGCACATTAGTCGTAGATATTTTTTCTCTGACCATTTTGAAAGTCAATGGTTTATCACTCCCAAATCGCTTTACTACTACTTCTATGGGAGAGCCAGCTTGTCCTTTAAGCAAATGGCTAATTTCATTACCATTTTTGGTAGTAACATCAATGCCATCTATTTTTAAAATCTGGTCGCCGATGAGTAAACCCGATTTTTCGCCTACAAAGCCTTTCATAGGCTTGGTAATCAGCGTTTTCCCGTCTTCTCTTGTAATAGTTTCTATACCTATACCTGCATACTGCCCTGTAGTCATGATGCGGTAGTCTTCTATCTGGTCTTCGGGAATGTAGTTTGTATAGGGGTCTAAGGAGTTGAGCATAGAATTAATACCTTCATTCATGAGTTCGTTAGGGCTAATCTCATCTACATAATAGGTATTGACTTCTTTGAACAAAGAGCCAAAAATTTCTAAATTTTTCATCACCTCGAAGTAATGGTCGTCAGGTGAATTGTATGCCACTAAAAGCGATAAGGAAGCGGCAATAAAGAGGTAAAGCGTTTTTTTCTTCATAAGAAAAACTAAAATTTTGCTGTAAAATAAAAGCGATGAATATACATAAATAGATTGTTTTGTTGATTATGTCTTGTTTATAGTAATCACTTGTAGCAAGTATGGTTTTTATCAAATAAATTCGACTAACGAAAATAAGTATTTTAGTACTAATATTCAAATTTTAAGCAAAGTTATGCAAAGCCTCAGCCAAAATTGTGGTAAGAAAATAGGAGAGGCTTTATATATAATATTTTACTTTTTACTTTTTTGAAAAAGCGAACCTACCAAAAGCGTGCATACAAAAAGGCAAGAATGATGCAAATAGTGATTGCCCCTACATTAAATACTATGTCTGTATGGAAAAGTTTTTTATTCAGCACAATGCCTTTGGGATTTTCTACTTTGCTTTCATACAAGCTAATACCCACCATCAAAGCACATAAAGATAGAAAAATCACGCCCATGCGGTCTAAAAAAGGCAAGTCTGGAAGCAGAAACTTAAACAGCAAGGATACAGGCACAGACAAAATAGCTGACCAGAGTGCCGCATTAGCCGTAGTCTTTTTCCAGAAAAGACCAAGCAAGAAAATGGCTACCACCCCCGGACTTACAAAACCTGTAAACTCCTGAATGAATTGGAAAGCTTGGTCTAAGGTAGAAAGGAAAGGAGCAACTACAATGGCTACGACCATAGCCGCTATCCCAATCATGCGTCCAGTAAAAACTAAGTTTGCTTCGCTGGCTTCCTTTTTGATATATTCTTTATATAAGTCCATAGAAAAAATAGTGGCGATGCTATTGGTCATCGAACTCAAAGAAGACACTACTGCGGCGACCAATGCCGCAAATGCCAATCCTTTTAACCCAACAGGAACAAAACTATTCAACAGCCAAGGATAGGCTTCGTCTGCCTTAGGTAGGTCAGGCTTCAGCACAAAAGCCACAATCCCCGGAATCACTACTATCAAAGGCATAATGAGTTTTAAGAAGCCTGCAAAGATAATCCCTCGCTGTGCTTCTGAAAGATTTTTGGCGGCTAAGGCTCTTTGCGTAATGTACTGATTACAACCCCAATAGTTCAAGTTAGCAATCCACATTCCCCCTATCAGCACGCTAATACCGGGCAAGTCCTTGTAGCTTGGGTGTGAACTATCGAGTATCATATCAAATCGCTCTGGTGCTTTTGCCAGCAAAGTAGAAAGTCCTGTAAATACTCCTGCTCCTTCGCTCAGCGTGTCCAATGCCAAATAGGTAGTTATCAAACCTCCCAGCACCAAAAAGGCAACCTGCACTACATCTGTCCAAGCTACAGCCATTAGCCCTCCATATATAGAATAAACTAAGGAAAAAATAGCCAAACAAATAATGGCTATAGTCAAATCTATGCCCATGACCGTTTTCAAGGTCAAAGCTCCCAAATACAACACAGATGTCAGATTGACAAAAATATATACCAGAAGCCAATAAACCGCTAAACTCGTTCTTACGCGCTTATCGTAGCGGATTTCTAAAAATTGGGGCATGGTATAAATTTTTTTATCTAAAAAAATGGGAAGAAAAAACTTGCCCACGACCAAAAGGGTAGCGGCTGCCATCCACTCATACGTAGCTATGCCTAAGCCCAAAGCGTATCCTGAGCCTGACATTCCGATAAACTGCTCGGCAGAGATGTTAGAGGCAATCAGCGAAGCACCTATTGCCCACCAAGGAAGCGTACTACCTGCTAAAAAATAATCTTTGGAGTCTTTTTGATGCCCTTTTTTGTCGCGAGATACCCAAAGACCTACGGCTACTATGAGCAAACAGTAGCCAACAAAAACAGCAATGTCTAATTCTGAAAATTTCATATTTACTCTGTTAAAAATGGTAATGTAGTGTACTTACAAATTTTACTTGCTTTGAGTCTGCTATGATAAAAATTTGTATCTACATTTCAGTACTCGAAGTGGTAATTTTTGATAAAAAACATATTTTTATCAAAAGTCATAGAAAAGATGAATTTGTAAAGGTCAGATAAGCATTTTCACCATAGCCGTAGCCGTAGAGGGACAAGTAGAGGTGAATTGTGGAGAAGTAAGTACTTCTTGGGGAATGGATTGGCGAGGAGTAATCACATAGTTATTCTTTTCAAAAAAGTCCTTGGCGGTTTCTGTTAGTAAATAAATACCCTTTGCCTGACGACTACGGGCAATACCCTCTGTTTCAAGTAGAATTTGTTTTCCAATACCTTTGCCTTGAGAACACTTTGATACACTTACTGAGCGAAGTAGGATATTTTGCCCATACCATTCTAAGCCCGCAGTACCTATGACTTTATTCTCAGCATCAAGTAGTACAAAAAGTTCCGTTGCTTCCCCTAAGTCTGCATAGGGAAGTTGGGCTTCTATTAGTTGAGCCACAAAAACCTTTTTAGCTTCCTCAGAAGTTACTCTCTGAAAAGTAAGGTCTTGCGATTCACTATGATATTTATTTTCTTGCAATTTAGATATAAAAGTTTATTGAAGTGATTGGTTTTGATAAATGTTAGACGCTGGATTTTAGTAATTATTTAGGCATCTCATAGCCCATCTTATCTAAGATTTGGAAAACAAAACTTGCAGAGATTAATGCAGGGATAATGCCTACCCACCCTAACCATGAGCAGAAAAAATAAAACGCCCCTGCAAAAACAGCCACCACTAAAATCACAAAAATAAATTCTGTAAGCATAGGAGAGTAGTTCCTCTCTCTCAGTATCCTAATTACCCCTCCCAGAGAAGTAACTATTAGGAAAAAAGCAATAAACCAACCAAACATTGTATTACGTATTTTAAGTAAAATAGTTGATAGAGATTTTGTTAAAAAAACGCAAATCTTGTTTGGTTATTATAAAAATCTTAGAAAAATTATATCAACTTTACTCTATACTCGTCAGAATTACTTGCAACTCCCTGATATACTCTCGTTTAGTCATCTTAGATGGGGCATAGACAAAACCTTCTGCGTAATAAATTCTGCCTTTTTTATTGTCTGTAAAAACATAGCTGATAAAGGAGCCTCCCATAGAAATATTATTGGTTTTCCAAAGTCCGCGCGTTTCCATAGTATATCTACCTTTGACCATAAGGGGCTTAGATACAGGAGGTTCTAAAGTTTCTGTAACTACATACGATTCTTTGTTGTCAGGGTCGCCATAGAGGTATTTTTTGCAGATTTGATTCCTCCAACTGATAATACTATCTTTTTCAAACTGATTTTGGTTTTCATAAGGTTTGTAAGCTACAAAAAATGACTTATCTATTTCAGGGTCTAACAAACGATGCCAAAGGAAGCCCTCCTTACCGTCTGTACTTTTCTCATTCACAACTTGTTCATAACCAAAAGGAATTCTTACTTTGAATCCATGTTTTTCTGTTATTTGCTTGCTTATATTCGTTTGCTCTTTGGCTTTATAAAGTCTTTGCGATAGTCTTCTAACCTCTGCACTGTTAAAAATTTCTTGCAGTCGTTCCTTATTGGCTTTGAGCTGCTTAATAAGCCCTTGGTCTGTTTTGCTAAACAAAAACAGTAAAATCTGGTCTTTGGCGAATTGCTCATATTTTAGTAGCATAAACAAGCTATCTGTCTGCTCTATAGTTTTTAGGCTTTCTTCGGTATAAAAACTTTTGAGTTTGCGTGTTTCCTTAGAACTGCTTTCCAACGAAGTAACCATCACAATATTTCTATGTGATTTTAGTACATCATTCAGGGCTAATGGATTGATATAGCGGAGCGTAAAAATTCGCTCCTCTCTCAGCGTTCCCGCAAGGCGTGCAGAGAATACTTCTCTTACTGCTTTACCTAACTCTCCTTCCCACTTGGTAGAGTCCATGAAAAGTAAAATTTCCCCACTATCTCCTCTGGAAGGCACTAAATTTCCATTTTCTGCGCTGCGCTCCATGCTACACGCAAACAGAAAGATAGCAGTAAAAGCAAGTAAGCAAAGTTTCATAAAAGCTATAGTGTATTTCATTATTGTTTTTTGATTTATAAATCCATTCGTGAAAATTCGTGTCATTCGTGGCTAAACCTTGAACCATTCGTGAAAATTCGTGTCATTCGTGGCTAAACATTACCATAATATCAAAGCCACCCTAAAAGTTACACGATTAACAAAAATTTACTTTCCTAATTCAGTAGCTCGCTGCTTTGCCGCCTTTAGCCCCTCTTGAATTGCATTGCTGAGTTTTAAGTTAGCAAACTGCACCAATGCCGCCTCAGTAGTACCTCCCTTAGAGGCTACCCTTGCTATCCATTCTTTGCAACTAATATTGTGAATATTAAGCAAATGTACTGCTCCCATGAACGTTTGCTCTACCAATAATTCTGCTTGCACTTTGGTAAAGCCCATTTGCATAGCAGTTTCTATCATAGCGTCCATGAAATAAAACACATAGGCAGGTCCACTCCCTGAGATAGCCGTAACCGCATCTAACTTGCTCTCATCATCAAAATACAAAGACTTACCCGTAGTATTCAATAAGTTTTGGATATTGAAAACCTCTTCCTTGCTTACTTCCTCTGCCGATGTAAAGCCCGTCATACCCATACCTATCTGAGCGGGAAGATTTGGCATCGCCCTAACTATTTTCTTGGTTGGGAGTTCTTTTTTCAAGGTTTCTATGCGTACCCCTGCCATGATGCTTAGCACGGTCTGTCCTTCTTGTATATAAGGACTAATCTTAGGAAAAAGGGCTTGCGTATCTTGGGGCTTGATAGCCAAAATAATCAAATCCATGGCTTTAATGTATTCGTCTGGTTGGAAAAATACATTCTTGAAGCCAATAGATTTGAAATAATTGACTTTTTCCTCAAAATGCTCCAAAATGTATAAGTCATCTTTTTGAATAGCATGATTAGCGAGAAAACTATCTGCATAAGTCTTGCCCATGTTTCCGCCGCCAATAATCAAAATCTTCATTTGTTTGTTAATTAATTTTTATGAGATTTGTAATAAGGCTTCAAAAATAGAGAACTTTATCAAATAAATATAGGCTTACTTATGAAAATTAGTGTAGAAATTAGCTTGTATCCGCTTAGCGAAAACTACGAGCAGATTATTTTAGATTTTATTGCTAATATCCGCCAAAACACACAATTAGAGGTCATTACCAATGGTATGAGTACACAGATTTTTGGAGAAATCAACCAAGTAATGACCTCTATTGAAAAAGAAATGACAACAATTTATGAAAAACAGCAAGCCGTATTGGTCATGAAAATGGGCAGAGGTGAACTCAAGTATAAGCAGAAATAGCCTTATTGAGTTTTCCTAATGCCTAATATTTTGCCTGACTGATAATTACAAACATAAACTTCTCCCTCCTCGTCTTGCCCAAAAGAAGAAATAGCCCCTAAGACTTGGAGTAGGTCTTCGTTTTTTACTGTTTTGTTAGCCTCATCGTAAGTAAGTACCCAAACTTTACCACTGATGTAATCTCCATAAATGTATTTTCCTCTCAGTTCTGGGAACTTTCTTCCTCTATATACATATCCTCCTGTTACAGACCGACCCTCAGCATGGCTATAATCCCAAATCGGCTCTACCAAGTCTTGTGAGGGACAGTTAGCCGCAGGATTGTAGCAAATTTTCCCTTCGCGAAATCTCCAGCCATAGTTCCCTCCTTTTTCTATTAAGTTTACTTCTTCTCTTGCATTTTGTCCTACATCTGCCGACCAAATACGCCCTGATTGTCTGTCCAGAGAAGTTTTCCAAGGATTGCGAAGTCCGTAGGCATAGATTTCTCTGCGTGCATTAGGCGTACTAACAAAAGGATTGTCAGAGGGAATAGCATATTGCAAGTTACCTTCGGTACGATTTACGTCTATCCGCAAAATCTTACCAAGCAAATTACCCAAGTTCTGAGAGTTGTTTTGAGGGTCGCCTCCACTGCCACCATCGCCAGAGGCAATATACAAGAACCCATCGTTGCCAAAGAAAATAGACCCGCCGTTGTGATTGGCAAAGGGTTGCGGAAAAGTAAGTAAAATCTGTTCGCTATTTGCATCTGCCTGATTGGGATTGGCACTATTTACCCTAAAACGAGAGATAACAGATTCTGTCTGACCGCTGGTATTCCTTCGCGTGTAATTGATAAAAAGTAGCCCATTGTTGCGATAGTCAGGGTGAAATGCTAAGCCCAACAAACCTAATTCACCTCCAGAAAGCACTCTTGAAGTAATATCTAAAAACGTACTTTGAGTAGCGTTAGTAGAGTTCGGAAATACTTGTATCCTTCCTGCCTGCTCTACCACAAAAATACGATTCGTTCCATCGCCCGCATGAGTCATGTCCACAGGGGCGCGAAACGAAAGTGTAGGGAAAGCATCAAAAGTTTGCCATTGTGCGGGGTTCAAAGGGGTTGTATCTACAATATCAGGTTCTTGAGCCTCTTTTTTACAAGCGCAAACACCTACTATCACGAGCAGTAAGAAAGCTAATAAGATGATTGAAGAAAATTTGATTTGTTTTTCCATAGTCAATTCAATTTTTAAAGTGGTTAAAGAAAAAAGCAAAGCCAAATGTTGATATAGTTTTATATCTTAACGAAACATATTGCTTTTTGTTAGAAATAAGTAATTTCATTCAAAAAATCTCTAACTTCAAAGCCTAAACTAATAACTTATATCTTTCTCAAATTATAACTATTTCAAAATGTATCTCTTAGGTTATGATATTGGTAGTTCTTCTATCAAAGCCACCTTGTTAGAAGCTGAGACAGGCAAGGTAAAAGCCTCTGCTACCGCACCCTCAAGCGAAATGGAAATGATTGCCCTCAAAGCAGGCTGGGCAGAGCAACACCCTGACAAATGGTGGGAGTACGTCAAACAGGCTACCCAACAACTACTGCACCAATCAGGAGTAAGCAAGCAAGACATCAAATCCATAGGAATTTCTTATCAAATGCACGGCTTGGTAGTGGTAAACAAAGATTTGCAACCACTCCGTCCCTCTATTATTTGGTGCGATAGTAGGGCAGTGCAAATTGGGGAGAAAGCTTTTGGTGAGATTGGAGAAGAGCAGTGTCTGGCTCACTTACTCAACTCACCAGCTAATTTTACCGCTTCTAAGCTAAAATGGGTAAAAGAAAACGAGCCAGATTTATATGCCCAAGCGTATAGATTCATGCTTCCGGGAGATTATATCGCTATGAAAATGAGTGGGGAAGTACAAACCACCGCCTCGGGCTTATCTGAGGGAATCTTGTGGGATTTCAAAGAAAAGAAGATAGCAGATTTTCTTTTGGCATACTACGGCATTGACAGATTCTTAGTGCCTACTATCGTGCCTTCTTTTGGACAGCAAGCCCAATTAGGTAAAAAAGCAAGCGAAGAGTTGGGTTTAGAAGCAGGAACTTGGATAGCTTATCGCGCTGGCGACCAGCCAAATAATGCTTTTTCTCTTAATGTGCTAAATGCGGGGGAAGTAGCCGCTACCGCAGGCACTTCTGGCGTAGTATATGGCGTAAGTGATAGCTTCCAGTACGATAAACTTTCAAGGGTAAATACTTTCTTACACGTCAATCACAAAGCAGGTATTCTTCTCTGTATCAATGGAACAGGTATCTTAAACTCTTGGCTGAGAAGAAATGTATTTTCTGAGCAGACCTCCTACCAAGCCATCAACCAATTAGCCAGCCAAGCACCAATAGGGGCAGATGGACTTTGTATCCTTCCCTTTGGTAATGGGTCTGAGAGAGTATTGGCTAACAAGGAAATAGGAGGAAATATTTTAGGTTTGCAATTTAACCTACACACCAAAGCACATTTGGCAAGGGCTGTCCAAGAGGGAATTGTTTTTGCCCTGCGTTACGGCTTCGATGTAATGAAAGGGATAGATGTGCATGCAAAAACCGTCAAAGCAGGAGATGCCAATATGTTTTTAAGTCCTCTTTTTGCTCAAACTTTTGCTAATGCTACCAATACCGTGGTAGAACTTTATAACACAGATGGCTCGCAAGGGGCAGCGAGAGCAGGCGGAGTAGGTGCAGGCATATATCCCTCTTTTTTAGAGGCTTTTGTAGGTCTGCACAAAACCCAAACCATAGAGCCACAAGCAGACTTAAAAGAAAAATATGAGGAAGTCTATCAAAATTGGCTAAGCAAACTTAACTCTTTGATTGCTTGATGAAGATACTCAAATCACAAAATTAAACAAGCATTTCCGCCAAGTCTTAGCTTGGCGGAGATGCTTCCGAGAAAAACCATTAGGCTTGTCAGGTATTAGTTTAAAAATTTATATCAACTTTCTTGTTCAGCTTCTTGTGCATTCTGGCTGTTAAATTGCTACTTAAAATTAAAAAATTAGCAGTAAAGTTTATGAAATATCTCTTCTCTTATCTAATCATTATCGTACTTTTATGGAGTTGCCAAAAGGAAAGCGACCCGAATCCTTTGCAAGAAGGCACGGGAAAATTAATTTTTAAGTTCAAATTTGACCCTCAGCAAGAACGTTTAGATAATTTGGGCAATATTGCTAATATACCTACTGGAAATGCAGGACAATCTCCCGCTTTTAATTTGATAAGTGCTCATTATTATGAACTAAGTCCTACCGCCTTTACTGCTTTGGGGAAAGGAGCTATTCTTTATCAAGCCCCCGAAGTAGCTACTGGTGGAGAAAATGCCATTGATTTTGAACGAAGTAAAAATGTAAAAGAAGGAGAAGTTGCCTTAGAAATTCCTATCAAAGATATTGTCGCTGGGCAGTATGAATATTTAAGAGTTTCCTTAGCTTATCAAAATTATAGTGTGAAATTTAGGGCTTTAAATATGGATTTGGAAGGAACTGTAGCGTCTTTTATTGGCTTTCGCACTTATATTAAAAGTCATAGAATCAAGGAAAGTAGCTTGATAGTCAATGGGAATCGTTCGCAAGGTTATTGGGCATTTGAAACTCCTTATGGAGTTAGCAGTGGGCAGGCGGCTCGTACCACAGTTCCCAATCCACTTTTTGCTACCTCGCCTATCCCCGCAGGTTCTTGTGTAGTTACTGCTAAATTTGATACGCCTTTGATAATTGCAGGTAAAGAAAATAAAGATATTGTCATCACTATTTCCTTGTCCACCAATAAAAGTTTTGAGTGGAGAGATACTAATGCTAATGGGATATGGGAGCCTTTAGAAAATGAAAATGTCGTAGATATGGGAGTAAGAGGCATGAAAATCAAGGTCGAGTAGTAAATTTATCAGGAGTTTTTCAATAAAAAAATCAAAAGAACTAATTACAACTATATACTTGTGTTACAATTATCTAAAAGAAAAAAAATTATTATCAGTAGTCTAATTATTTTGTCAATCGGTTTGGGCTATGGATTCAATTTTGGCTTAGAATATGCTAATATCGCCGCCTCCTATGCGGCTAAAACAGTATGTTCCTGTGTTTTTGTTTCAGGACGCACCTTTGAATCCGTCAAATCGGAGGACTTGTATGCCGTACCTATGGCAGAGGTACAAATAGATGAAACTAAGCAAGAGGTAATAGCAAAAGTCTATCATCTTGCAGAAGCAAAAGCTATTTACAGGAAAGGACTGGGGTGTACCTTAGTCAATGAAATTTCCGAAACCGAGATAAGACAGCAAGCTAATTTACAGGTAATAGACACTTTGCCCATACAAGATTTTACTTTGGATTCTATTCCTCCAAATGTTGATGTTAATATACTCCAACAAGCCATCGACAATGCTTTCGAGGAGAAAGAAAAAAGCCGTATCATTCGCACCAGAGCAGTAGTAGTGCTTTACAAGGGGCATCTTATTGCAGAAAAATACGCACCCACTATCAGCCCGCAGACTCCTCTCTTAGGCTGGTCTATGACCAAGAGCGTTACCAACGCTATGGTGGGGTTATTGGTCAAGGCAGGGAAAATAAACATCTACCAACCCGCACCCATAGACGAATGGAAAAATGATGAACGCAAAGCCATTACTACCGACCAACTCTTGCGAATGAGCAGTGGTTTATCTTTTGAAGAAAACTATGCCAAACCCAGCGATGCGACCCGAATGCTTTTTCGCAAAAAAGGAGCTGGAGTGTATGCACTTTCAAGTAAGTTAGCGAATGAACCCGACCAAGTATGGTACTACTCAAGCGGAACGAGCAATATTTTACAAGAAATCATACGCAGACAGTTTCCCAACCATATAGATTACCTTGCCTTTCCTTACCTATCTCTTTTCCAAAAAATAGGAATGAAAAGTGCAGTCATGGAAGTTGATGCTTTGGGAACGTTTATAGGTTCTTCATTTATGTACGCTACCGCAAGAGACTGGGCTAAATTTGGGCAGTTATTTCTCCAAGATGGGATATGGCAAGGTGAAAGAATCCTTCCCGAAGGTTGGGTAAAATACTCTGAGACCCCTACCCCCAAATCCAACGGCAGGTATGCAGCTCAGTTTTGGCTCGAGGCGAGAGATAAGGATTTTCCCAAAGATGCTTTCATGGCATTAGGCTTTGAGGGACAGTCCGTAACTATCATTCCTTCTAAGGAATTGGTCATTGTGCGTTTAGGTTGCACGCCCAATGAAAATGATTTTGACCGAAACCAGTTTGTGAAAGACATAGTAAAGGCAATAAAATAAACAGATTAGCATTTATTCAGTACAGAAACAAATAATCATAGTGAATCAGTGGTTTTTGATTTTTCCAACCCATTCTTTCTATGGCTTTCTCGTCGTCATACTGCGAAATTCCCAAGCCCAATAAAGAGCCTTTTTCATCTACTATCTTCAGAATATCTCCCTTGTCAAACTGTCCTTCTATTTTTGTAATACCTACTAAAAGCAAACTGTTTGCTTTATTCTCAAATAATGCTTGCTTTGCTCCTTCATTGATATAGACCATGCCTTTTACAAAGCCATCAGCATGAGCCAACCATTTTTTTATGCTTGATGATTCTTTGTGAGGCTTAAAAAATGTTCCGTGAGATTTGCCTTGCATCGTTTCGGTAAGAATAAAATCTGTTTTCCCATTAACAATGTGTACGGCAATGCCTAACTTAGCTACTCTTTTGGCGATATTACTTTTTGTTACCATACCTCCCCTACCAAAGTTAGATTTTTCGGTAGAAATGAAGGATTCAAAATCAAGTATATGATTATCTATCACAGGAATTAGCTGAGATTGAGGGTCTTTAGGATTGCCGTTGTAGATGCCATTGACATTGGTAAGGATAAAGAGGGCTTCTACGTTCATCATGCTCGTAAGCAAACCTGCCAATTCGTCATTGTCAGTAAACATCAGTTCTGTGATAGAAATAACATCGTTCTCATTAATAATAGGGACGATATTGTTTTGAAGTAAAGTATCCAAACAGTTTTTCATGTTCAGGTAGTGCCTTCTATCCCTAAAATCCTCTTTGGTAACTAAGACTTGTGCGCAGGCAAGTCCCTGCTCAGCAAAAAGTTCACTGTATTTTTGCATGAGTTTTACCTGCCCCACAGAGGAGAATAGCTGTCTTTGAGCAATAGTGTCATTTTTTTCTGAGGCTTGGACAATGCTCCGTCCAAAAGCCACCGCTCCTGAAGAAACTAAAATGATAGCTATGTGTTGTTTTTTTAAATCTGCGATTTGCCGAACCAAATTTTTCATTCTCAGCAAATCAGGCAAGCCATCTGCTTGGGTAAGTACATTAGAACCGACTTTGACTACAATTTTTTTATAAAGCATGAATGATAAGCTGTTAGCGAAACAAATTTTTACTTTGTTAAATATTCAAAAATAGACAAAGATAGCATTTGTCTTGGATTAAATTTTGTTTTTCTTTATGAAAAGTACATGGATTAGTTTTGTATTTTTGTAGAAAAAGACGATACAAGCAACTTTTTATATATTCTAATGTCCTTTTTCATACAATCGTATAACTATATAATGAGATGATAAGACACAGATTTTTCCTATTAGCTTTTTTATTACTTGGGGCTGTTTTGCCTTTTAGGAAGGGAAAGGCACAGGAGTACAAGATAGAATTTAACCTACAAGGTAATAAAGGCGAAGTCCAAAATATAAGATTTAATCCAGATGGCAGATATTTGGCAGGTGGCGACCAGTTTGGTAATATCCTGATTTGGAATGTAAAAACAGGAAAATTAGAAAAATCTATCAATGGTCATACAAGGAGAGTATTAGAAGTAACTTTCAATAAAAGTGGTTCTATGCTGGCAAGCACAAGCGAAGACGGAAGTGTAGCAGTTTGGGATACTAAATCTTGGAGACTTTTAGCCACCTTCAAAAACAAACCCTTTGTAAACTATGACGGGAGAGAGCTTGTTTCCTCTTCCTTTGTCGTGTTTTCTCCTGACAGTAGATATGTCTATTTTGGGGGAGATAATGGCTACATTATGAAAGGACAAATACAGCCTGATGCCTCAGGAAGTATTCGCCCTGCCGATGCAGTATTCTCCACCAATTACGAAGATGGACGTTGGTATGGTACAATTACAGGAGGGTGTATCTCTGGAGATGAAAAATACTTGGTGATTACCGTAGGACATCTGGTGGATTTTATTGACCTGAAAACTGATGTTTTAGCCAAATATTTTCGCTATGACGAGGGTTATTTGAACGACGTAGTAGTAGGACCGCAACTCAATACAGTAGCTACTTGGAGCGATGACGGAAAGGTCAATATATGGAACAGTGCCACAGGGCAAATTACCAATAGCTTCCAAGTAACTGTCCCGGGAAATTACAGTGGGGCTTCTTTTAGTAAGGATGGCAAATATCTGGTAAGTTCTGCCTCAGGGACAGTTGCCAAACTTTGGGACGTAGGGAGCGGGAAGCAAATTAGCACGCTAACAGGTCATACACGCATAGTGAGAATTTCTCGCTTTAGCCCCACGGAAAATGTCATCGCTACCGCAAGCTATGACGGCACAGTAAACCTATGGAGAGAGAAAAAAGAAGAAGAAACTCCTCCTGTTGCAGTGATTACGCCACCTCCCGTGAAGGAAGAACCTAAAAAAGAAGAACCTCCCGTAGTGGTAATTACGCCACCTGTCAAAGAAGAACCTAAGAAAGATGTATTGAAAGACATCAAGATTGAGGAAGTACATGAAGGAGATATTATTCAATTAGAAAATATCTTGTTCAGGCAAAGTCGCCCAGAACTTTTGCCAAGTTCCTATGATGAATTGAAAAAACTATTGGAGTTTATGAAAAAGTACCCCAAAGTAGAAATAGAACTTTCAGGGCATACAGACAACGTAGGCGACCCCGCAAAAAATCAAAAACTTTCCGAACAAAGGGTTATTGTCGTTAAAAATTATCTGATTAAGGAAGGCATCAAAGAATCTCGTATCAAAACGGTAGCTTACGGCGGCGACAGACCTATCGCAGACAATAGGACGGAACCGGGAAGACAGAAAAACAGAAGGGTGGAGATGAAAATCTTGAAAAAATAACTTTATTAGCTAAAAATCATAATTAATTCCCCCTGATACAGTGCTACCTACTCTGTCAGTAAAGTAATATTCAAAAGTATCTTGCTGCAAAATATTTCTGACGTTGGCATAAAAGAGGAACTGCTTGAAGGGGCGATACCCTACTTTCAAATTCAGCAGCAACTTACTCTCAATGATACATCTTATTGAAGGTCTATTTAAAAAAGAATCAGAAATATGGGTAAGTTCTTGCTGGTCAAAATAATAGCCATTTAAGTTAATATTAAATTTGTTAATAGCATAATTAAAAACAAATCCTCCATAAAGCCTCGGCGTTCCTTTGTAATTGTCTATATTGGAGAGTACAAGATAATTAATAGTTGGGTTAAAAGATACGTCAAAATTAGACGGCGAATAATCTTTTACCTCAGTTTGCTGAAGGGTAAAAAATAGCCTTGTTTGCAATTTTGAAGAAAAGTTATAAGCAAAAGTCAAAGTTACGCCTCGCTGGATTCCTCTGGCAGGTATTTTTGTTTGAAATAGCGCGCGCCTTTGTATTCTTCTTGTAGGTTCATTGATATTATCAACCCTTGCTATCAGCGCGCCATAATCCTTAGCATCAGAGCGAAAAAAGTCCACATCAATAGATAGCTTGTCTTGTGCTTGAAAACGATAACCTATTTCTACACTTTTGGAAGTCATTAGCGTCAAATTCTCATTCCCACTTACCATGTCATAAGTAAAAGTAGTAGCAGAGGTTTGTCGTAAGGCAGACCTATAATTAGCAAAAATTTGAGTAATAAATGCTCCCCTATTTGCCTGAGCATATACTGCACGAAAAATATGCTTTTCTTTGACTTTATAAGTTCCTATCAACTGATAAGAAAGATACCCTGCATCGGGCGTGCTAAATTTAGAATAAAGTGCAGCAGCTATTAAACGCAAGTTCTTATGAGTGTAATCCAAACGCATAGAAGGACTTATGATGCTGATTCCCTTTCTTCCACTAATCAATCCTGTTTCCACATCTTGATTGGTGAAATACTTACTATCATCATAAATGCTATTCCTATAAGAAAAACTAGGTTTGAGGTTAAATCTTTTCCATGTTAAGTTATAATCTGCCTGCAAATCTAATACTCCAAAGTCGTATGCTGCTCCTATGGCTTCTATGCCAGGACGCTGTTTACCAAACCAATAAGAAAGTTGTATATCTCCATCTTTGAGCCTACTTCTTAAATCAATGTATTTTGTTTGCGAAGTCATAGCAGAAAGAGGAGTGTATCTATTTTCTGCAAAAGTGCGCACAC
Organism: Thermoflexibacter ruber; assembly: GCF_900113045.1. GTDB lineage: Bacteria > Bacteroidota > Bacteroidia > Cytophagales > Thermoflexibacteraceae > Thermoflexibacter > Thermoflexibacter ruber. The sequence continues at coordinate 36,920 of NZ_FONY01000027.1, read as the reverse complement.
TATAAGAATCTTCTAAGCCCAAAGTAGCATCAATAGAAACATTCGTATTAGGAGTATAATTAAAAAAAGTATTGAATCCATACCTGTCCATGCTTACATCTAACTGCGGGTACTTTCTCAGCACACTCTCATAGCCTTTTATAACAGAAGAACCTATTTGATAGCTTGGAATGCCTACTGCACTATTGATAGGATTCAAGTATCTCTGACTCACTAAACTATAAAACTCATCTGTGGTTCGCTTTCTCTGAGTGTAGTTGAATGATGCCATTACCTGTAATTTAGGGCTGGGAGCGTAGCCGCCAGAGGCACTTGCCCTTACTGTTCCTAAACTTCCATACTCTAAGTTCCCAGAGGTACTGAATCCTTCTCTATTGAGCTTGCGCGTGATGATGTGTATGACCCCCGTAACCGCATTACTACCATAAAGCGCCGAGGACGCCCCACGTACCAACTCTATTCGCTCTATGTCATGAATGTCTATGGGCAAAGCTTCCCAAAAAGTTCCCCCTGAGAAGTAGTTGTAAATCGGACGATTATCTATCATTACTAAGGTATTGCTATTGTCTGCGGCATAGAAGTCAGAACCCGGCGGCATATTGTTCAAGCCACGAACATTAATGTCATAGTTGCCCGACGAGACCTCTCTCACTATCATTCCCGGAAGCAGACGCAAAGCCTCCATAATGCTCAAAGCTCCCGCTTGCTGTATTTCCTCTCTGGTAATAGCTGCAATAGCTACAGGGGCATCAAAAATACTTTCTGATTTTTTTGACGCACTTACTATTTCTAACCCCCTTAACCCTCTCACAGGAAGTTTTAAGATGCTTTGCACAGGAGTTTCTAATAGCTTAGGCAAGGTATCTGTTTGGGCATAGCCCTCTTTTACTAAAAACACAAAGAGAAAAAATAAAACAATAAGGTATCTGTATAAGAACATGATGGAATGATTTTAGAACTCGTTGACTATAAGTAAAGGTAGGATAAACTATTGATTGACTTAGAAAAACTTAGAATTGCAGGGCAAAGTAAAATAAATTTCTAAAATTAAACGTATTTTTGTTGTGAATTTGTATAACTTTCTTGCTTTGGATAGCGCAAAATGATATGAAAAAATTAAATTTCTCCATTTTACTTGTTTTAATTAAATTATTTTCTGTGCCTACTTGTTTTGCACAGCAAGAAATAGAAAAATTGCTGATGAAATTAGACGCTACTACCAAAACAGAAGAAAAGTTAGCATTTTATAAGCAAATTGCTTTTTATTATCAAAATGACAAAGCCTACTTAAAAGCCATAGAGTATTTTCAAAAAGCTGATGACCTGCAAAAAGGTATAGATATAGGAAAAAGACAAGACATTCTCAAAGCCCTTGCCTATAATTATATTCAGTTGAGCAGACCTACGGCAGCAATCAATTCTTTGGAGGAACTCTTGCGACTAAATAACCTTGATAATCAGCAAAAAAACAATATCTATACCCAGCTGGCTCTTTTAGCCAAGCAAGCCAATGACTACTCCAAAGCCATACACTATACCCAAACCCAAATAGCTCATCTGGAAAACAGCAAAAACAACTTAGAACTTGTCCAAGCCTATAACAACTTAGGTGTGCTTTATCAAGAAAATGGCAGTACTACAGAGGCAATGAACTCTTTTCAAAAAGGACTTAATTTGGGCTTGCAGTTAGAGCAGACCTTGAAAGAACTAAGTCAAAAAGCCACTCTATACCTCAACTTAGGAACTACTTTTACGCACTTAGGCGATTTCCAATCTGCTAAATACAACTTTATCAAAGCCTTAGAAATTTGGGAGAAACAAAAAAATGCACACAAAATAGCCCAAGTCCGCAACTACCTCGCCGCTAACTTTTACGTAGCAGGGAATAACTCTGATGCTATTAGCTATGCCCAACAAGCCGCAGAGTTAGCCCGCTTGAACAACGATGAGGAAACTTTGCTAGTGAGTTATCAAATTTTGGCAATGGCTTATCAGGTAGAGGGAGAAATAGTACAGTCGCAACAATACCAAAACCAAAGTAATCAGCTTGCAGAGAAAATCAGAGAACAAAAACGAAAAACAGAGCAAGAACAGTCAGCTAAGCAGTTAGAAATAGAAAAAAAAGAGAGTGAGATTAGAAGCCTGATTTCCGAGAGAGAAAAACAAGCTATGTCTTTAGCACAGGCAGAATTAGAGCGACAAAAGCAAGAAAAAGAATTGGCTTTACTCAAAAGAGAGCAAGAACTTCAGCAAGCACAACTAAAAGCACAAGAATTGGAAAAAGAGCGTATTAGGCAGTTATTAGTCATTGCTCAACAACAAGCACGCTCCGCCGAGCAGGCTCGAGAAGTAGAAAAACAAACACTATTAGCAGAAAAAGAACGCATAGAGCGAGAAAAAGCCAATGCCCAAATGGAAAAAGAAAAAACAGCGCGTCAATTAGCCGAGAGCCAGAAACAACAACAAGAAAAACAATTAGAGCAAGAACAACAGATGCGTCAATTTGGCTACATTGTATTGGGATTGATAGGTATTACCCTTATTGTTATGATTATTAGCTTTGTCAATGCTCGGAAAACTGCCAAAAGATTAGCCAAGCAAAATAAAATCATAGAAGAACAAAGCATAGAAATCCAATCTCAAAACGAAGAGCTTTTCCAAAATCAAGAAGAAATCTTAGCCCAAAGAGATGCCATTGCAGATAAAAATTTGGAATTAGAAAATCGCAATCGTTTCATTCAAAAAAGCATAGGAGCGGCTCTCAATATTCAGCAAGCAATCTTGCCTTACAAGGAAAAATTAGATGAATTACTTAAAGATTATTTCATTATTTATCGCCCTAAAGATGTAGTTTCTGGCGATTTCTATTGGCTCAACAAAATTGGTGAAAAAACAATATTAGTCGTAGCAGACTGCACAGGGCACAGCGTACAAGGTGCATTTATGACTTTGATAGGCAATACTTTATTAGACAAGATAGTAAGAGTTTGGGACATTACTAACCCTACCCAAATCCTCAATCGCTTGCATGAGGAGATAGCAATTGTCCTTCGCCAAGATGATACCAAAAACGATGACGGCATGGATTTGGTCGTGATTTGTATGGAAAAAGAAAGTGAAGATAACACTAAAATTATTTTCTCAGGGGCAAAAAGCAATCTATACTATATCATTGCCTCCCATGAACCCTCAGTACAGATTTTGAAAGGAACAAGAAAGTCTATAGGGGGCAAGCAAAATCCAAACAAAGTATTTGAAAATCATGAAATTATCCTTCCTAAAAATAGTCTTATCTATGCGGGGAGCGATGGACTCCAAGACCAAAATAATACAGAACGCGTTAGGTTTGGAGAAAAACAGATTATTCAAATTTTAGAAGAAAATTGCCACCTGCCCTTAGCAGCACAAAAACAAATACTGGAAAATACCCTTGATGCCCACATGAAAGATGTAGAGCAAAGAGATGATATTTTATGGATTGGGGTGCGCGTATAAATTAAAAAAATCCTTAGCTTTGAAAATCCAAAATCAAAAAAGACAAGTATGACATATTGTTTGGCTATCAAAGTAAAATCAGGAATTGTAGGTCTGGCAGATACACGACTTACTTCGGGCAACGAATTTTCTATTGCTCGCAAAGTTACTATACATCAAAGAGATAATCATTCTCTTTTTATTATGACCTCTGGCTTACGCTCAGTCAGAGATAAAGCGATTACCTACTTTAATGAAACCATAGAAGACGGAACAGCCAATTTTGATAAAATGTATAAAGCGGTCAATGCTATTGCCGCACAGGTCAGGGCAGTAGCAAGAGAGGACAAGGCAGCTTTGGCAGAATCAGGCTTGTTTTTTAACCTCTACGCTATCATAGGAGGACAGTTAGAACATGACCCCGAACCCAAATTGTATTTGCTCTATCCTGAGGGAAACTGGGTAGAAGTAGGGCAAAGTTCTCCATACTTCATCATAGGTAATTATGGCTATGGTAAACCTGTCTTAGTCAGGAGTTTAACGTATGAATCAAGCATTGAGTTTGCCTTAAAAACAGGGTTTTTATCTTTTGATGCTACTCGCTTGAGTTGTAACGATGTAGGCTATCCTATTGATGTAATTATTTATGAAAATAATAGTTTTCACATCGTTGAACATCGTTTTGAGGAACATGACTTACAAGCTATTTCCCAAGAATGGAACAGAGGCGTAACAGAATCTATCAATCGGATGCCTGAAGATTGGATGCGCCCTATCATAGATAAGGTTCATAAGATACACCACCAATAACCGCATTTTATAATTTCTTAGTATGTATGGACAATACCAAACTGATTATTTTTTCAGCTCCCTCTGGCGCAGGTAAGACTACGATTGTTAGACACTTATTAGCAAATAATCCTGAATTGGCTTTTTCTGTTTCCGCCACTACCCGCGAGCGTCGCTCTTATGAAGTCGACGGGAAAGATTATTATTTTCTTTCCAAAGAAGAATTCGAGGAAAAAATTAAGAATAACGAGTTTGCCGAGTACGAACAGGTTTACCAAGGCACCTACTACGGCACCCTAAAATCTGAAATAGAACGCTTACGTAAGGAAGGAAAAAACCTTATTTTTGATGTGGACGTAGAAGGCGGACTAAAAATTAAAAAACTCTATCAACAAGATGCGCTGGCTATATTTGTAAAAGTAAGTTCAGTAGAAGTACTAAAAGAACGCCTAAATAACAGAAATACAGAAACCGAAGCAAAACGAGCAGAACGCATCGCCAAAGCAGTCAAAGAACTCATGTACGAAAAACTTTTCGATGTAGTAATAGAAAACGATAATTTAGAAGAAGCCTTAACCAAAGCACAAAAACTATATAATGATTTCAAAAACAATACCTTATAAATAAAAGCCCATAGTTGTAAAAACATGGGCTTTTATTTCAAAATACTTCGGTTAAACTTTTACAAATTCCCTCTTTTTAACTCTTCTACTGCATAATTTGCCGCTCTTGCCGTCAAAGCCATGAAAGTCAGCGAAGGATTTTGTATGCCTGTAGAAACCATGCAAGCTCCATCGGTTACAAATACATTTTTGCAAGCGTGCAACTGATTCCACTTATTCAAGAGAGAAGTTTTAGGGTCTTTGCCCATGCGTACTCCCCCCATTTCGTGTATGTCCAAACCCGGCGCTTGCCCAGAATCGCGAGGACTAATATTTTTACAACCTGCACTTTCTAACATCTCCGCACCTTGAGTCAAGAAATCTTGTAGCATCTTTTCATCATTCTCATCGTAGCCCACTGAAGTAATCAACAGAGGAATCCCCCATTGGTCTTTTTGGTCAGTGCTTAGACGAACATGGTTGCTTTCCTTAGGGATAGTTTCACCTTGCATCATCATATACACGCTCCAATCAGAAAATCCAGAAAGGCTATCTTTCCATTCCGCCCCAAAGCCTTCTTTCCAGTTCCCACTGCCCCAGTTATTCCCGCGATTTGCTGAGAATGCCACCATATACCCACGCATAAAATCCATTTCTTGCTTGCGCAAATTCCTGAACGAAGGCATAAAACACATAGTAGGACGGCGACCATAGTCTATGCTATCTTTTAAGCCTTCGTAACTCGCCGTCAATGAGCCTCTATAATTATGAAAAGCAATGTATTTGCCAAGTAAGCCATTGTCATTTCCTAAGCCATTAGGAAAGCGATTAGAAGTAGAGTTAAGCAAAATTAAATTGGTATTGAGGCAGGCGGCATTGACAAAAATGATGTTGGCATAGTATTCTGCGGATTCTTTGGTATTGGCATCTATGACTCTTACACCTACTGCTTTTTGCTTCTGCTCATCGTAAATAATAGAATGAACCACAGAATCAGGGCGAAGGGTTAAGTTTCCCGTTCTCTCCGCCGCAGGTAAGCTCGCAGAGTTGGAGCTAAAATATGCTCCATAAGGACACCCTCGATAGCAAAGATGTCGAGCCATGCACTGCCCACGCCCTAATTGGAGGTGATGGGCTTGAGGTTTAGTCAGGTGAGCGCAGCGACCAATGATAACAGGACGGTCTTTGTAGTTTTTCATGATACTTTTTTGCATCTCCTTCTCTAAGCAATTCATCTCAAAAGGAGGCAGAAACTCTCCATCAGGTAGATTTTCTAAACCATCTTTGTTACCAGAAATGCCTGCAAACTTCTCTACATAGCTGTACCAAGGTGCCAAATCGTCATAAGTAATAGGCCAAGGAATAGCAAAGCCATCTCGTGCAGGTGCCTCAAAATCAAACTTACTCCATCGCTGTACCTGCCTTGCCCAAAGCAAAGATTTTCCTCCCACTTGATAGCCTCTAATCCAGTCAAAAGGCTTTTCTTGGATATAGGGGTGGTCTTTATCTTTGACGAAAAAGTGTTGAGTAGCTGTATCTAAGGCATAGCACCTACTTGCAATAGGGTTTTCTGCTTTGAATTGGGCGGTAGTCTGTCCCCTATTGTCCAATTCCCAAGGGTGTTTCATGGCTGTAGGATAATCTTCGCGATGTTTGACCATTCTTCCTCTCTCTAAGACTAAGGTTTTCAAGCCTTTTTCGCAGAGTTCTTTTGCCGCCCAACCGCCACTGATGCCAGAACCTATTACTATGGCATCATAAGTCATTTTTTGCTTTGCTGTTCCAAGTATTCCCATATTTACTATATTTATGTATTGTATCTAAATAAGTGCAATTTAGAAAATTAATTCCTAAGTAGCTTTACAAAGATAAAATACATAAAATAATTCTCGGGCTATAAGTCTGCAAGTTTCATCATAAACTTTACCTTCCTCTGCTGTTCCGTCTGACCTTTTGGGGTCTTCATAGCCGTTGTAAATGCGTATCTCTGCTCCAAAAACAATAGGGCAGGCTTCATCTGCTTGCGAACAGACCAAAATAGCCCCGTAGTTTTTCTGCGGATTCTGCTCGTCATCATATTTCTTTGAAAATAGGAAAAATGGAGAAATTTTTTCTGCAAAACGAACTTCATAGCGAGGGTTGTTAGCTACTGTAACTGGGGCAGAAAGTTGATGAACTTCCTCTATTTTTACTCCTGCCCTTCGCAAAGCGGCTACGGTACGGGGATTGCAAGCGGTAGCTTCTGTTCCCCCAGAGTAAGTTTGGATTCTGCTCAGGTCAAATCCATAATATCCTGCGGCTATTTTTGCCCAAACTTGCCCAAATTGGCTACGGCGAGAGTTGTGCGTACAGATGAAAGTTAGGTTTACGGTTTCTCCTTTTTTATACTTTTCACCAATAAATCCTGCAATTTTTTTCAAATTTTCCTTCCTTTCCTCTGAAATCCGAGAAAATTCGCCTTCTAAGGTTTTACAATAGGCTTCCAACTCTGGGAAAAGTTTGGTTTCCGTGTTCATAGTATAAGCAATTAAAATGAGTGTGATAAATAAAGTTTTCATTAGCAACAATGATTTTGAATATTTGAAATAATTTGTTTGAAAAAAGAGTGAAATAGCGTTTGATACTCTATAAGTTTCTCATTATCAATACAATAATTTACTTTTACTCCCTCAATCTCTCCTTTGATTAAGCCAAAATTTTTCAACTCCTGCAAATGCTGAGAAATAGTAACTCTATTGAGTTGAGGTATTTCCTTAGAAATATCTCCTGAAATACACGTTTTTTTTTCCGCTAAAAGTTGGACAATAGCTATCCTTGCGGGGTGAGAAATCAATTTAGCAAACTGCGAGAGGGTTTGCTGTTCTCTACTAAAATTATTTATCTTTGCTTGCATAAGTTATAAATATGTTGCAAACATACTGCATAATTTTTAAAAATTAATCCCTAAAGAGTCTATTTTTATTGTGGGTTTGCTTATTTTACCCCAAAACCTCCTCCACCAGGCGTTTCTATAATTATCTTATCCCCTGCCTCCATTTCTCTCTTGTCCAAACCTTTCAAAGTTTCTACCGTTCCGTCTTTGCAAATGACATATTGCTTGCCTACTTGTCCGTTTTTTCCACCCTCCAAACCGTAAGGAGCAACTTTTCTATGCTGAGTGAGTACACTTAAAGATACATTTTCCAAAAAAGTAAGTTCTCTAATTATGCCATTGCCTCCTTGCCACTTTCCTTTGCCTCCTGAGTTTTCTCTTATGGCAAATCGCTCTAAACGAACAGGATAGCGTAATTCCAATACCTCAGCATCTGTGATTCTGGTATTGGTCATGTGTTGGTGGACGGCATCGCACCCCTTGAAGCCTTCGCCCGCACCTGTACCTCCACAAATAGTTTCGTAGTAGCCAAAATGCTCATTACCAAAGAGTAAGTTGTTCATTGTCCCTTGACTACACGCCGCCAAACCCAAAGCCTTCAAGAGTGTATCAACCAAACGTTGGCTCGTTTCTGTATTGCCTCCTACTACTGCAGGGCATTGGGAAATATCATCGGGGAAAGCGGGATTCAGCAAGGTATTCTTAGGTATTTTAAGCTGCACTTTCTTCATAATTCCCTCATTGAGAGGAATATCAGCATCTAAAAGCAGACGCAACACATAAATCACTGCACTATTGACAATCGCTGGGGTAGCGTTCAAGTTCCCTTGATGAGTTACAGATGTGCCACGAAAATCAATAAGCACCATATACTCATCGTCTTCATCTTGGCTGATATCTAACTGCACACAAAGTTTTGTTCCATCGTCTAAGTTTTCAGTAGCAGAAAGCAAAACATTCCTTGATACAAAACCACTAAATAGGGCTACTGCAGGAGTTTTCAGAGCAGTAAAATTGTCCAAACTTTTTTGCAAACTTTGAAAAGCATGGTCTTTCAGGGCTTGCATATAAAATTGTATTTTTTCTATACCAAACTTTTGACAAAGTGCTTGTAAGGCATCTATCCCAGCTTTGATAGAAGCCAAAGCCCCGTTTAAGTCCGCTAAGTTTTCGTGGATAGCTCTGGTAGGGAAAGGAGCAGAAAGCAAGATATTTTTTATGCTATCCCATTGAGGCTCAAAGTTTTTAATTAAGTAAGTAGGCGAAATTACTACTCCTTCCTCTGCCAAAGAGGTAGCATTGGGAGGCATAGAACCAGGGCGTTTCCCGCCTATCTCCGCATGGTGCGCTCTATTCGCCACATAGCCAACTAATTGATTATCATAAAATACAGGTGCAATTAAGGTAATATCAGGGAGATGCGAGCCTCCAAACTTAGGGTGATTGGTAATGATGACATCACCTTCTTGCATCTGAATTGTACTTTTCAAAGTTCTTACGCAGATTCCCAAACTTCCCAAATGTACAGGAATATGAGGTGCATTCACAATGAGTTCGCCTTGAGCATCTAATACCGCACAAGAAAAATCCAAGCGTTCTTTGACATTGACCGAAAAAGAAGTACGCTGCAGCAAAGCCCCCATTTCCTCTGCAATATTGACAAAGCGATTGGTAAATAACTCCAAATCAATCGCTTTCAAACTATCATTTTCCTCTATTTGGGTGTTATCAGTTTCTCCAACAACGATATTTTCACTTAATCTCAATACCGCATTATTTGCTTCGTCTATGGTCAGTTCCCAATTAGGCTCTATGAAAATAGTACTATTCTGAGAAAGTAAAATTGCTGTTCCTTTGATACTTGCTCCTGTTTGTAGTTTTTCCCACACAAAAACAGGCGTATCTTGAAAACTTCCTCTACAATAGGTTTGTGTAATTTGCTCACTTTCAGGAAAATAAACAGGAGTATTTTTAGAAAAACTTTGGTTTTGACTTTCCTGTTTCAAAGTAGCTCCAATCACTTTAATAGATTCTATTTCAATGGCTTGTATATCTCCTACCCAATGACCATAGATTTTTTCGTATTTTTTTTGAAAGCTATTTTTGATGGTTTGGGCAGTAATAGTTTCATGCTTAGATACATCAACCTCAATAGTACTATCTTGCCCTTTGAAACGCAGGTAGAGGTAAATATTTTTAATTCCAATTTGTGTTTTATCAAAACCTTCCTTATGAAGGTCTTGGAGTGCTTTGTCTGCTAACTGTTGAATAGTCAGGCTTAATTGGCTTTCAAAATCTTGCAAAAGTTGGAGTACTTGCAAAGAAGCAAAGCGTTCTATTTGTGCCATGCCCATGCCAAAGGCACTGAGCAAGCCTGCCTTGTAAGGAATAATAATTTGCTTGATATTGAGCAAATTCGCTACCCCGCAGGCGTGCTGTCCCCCTGCCCCCCCAAAGGCAAGCAAGGCATAGTCCTCTGGATTGTAGCCCTTGCTGACAGAAATTTTGCGGATAGCCTCTGCCATTTTCTCATTGGCAATTTGCACAAATCCCTCTAAGATTTCTGTTTGTTTCAGTAAATTGCCTGTACTTTCATAGACTTGTTTTTGTACTTTTTCAAGAGCTACTTGGGCATATTTTTTATCAATAGGAATATTAAAATTGTCAGGAAGCAATCGCCCTAAGAGCAAATTTACGTCAGTAATTGCCAATTGCTTCCCAATACCGTAGCAAGCGGGACCGGGATTCGCCCCTACACTCTCGGGACCTACCGTAAGTTTAAAGCCATCAAACTGACAGAGTGAGCCACCTCCTGCGGCTACAGTTTCTATGGCTAAACTTGGGCTAAGTATTTGTATATCATTTATTTTTGTTTCAAATTGGTAGTCAAAACTACCATCATAGCGAGCAACATCGGTGCTTGTGCCTCCCATGTCAAAGGTAATTATTTGTTGAAACCCTGCGTATTTAGCTGTTTCTACTGCCCCAATGATTCCACCTGCGGGACCGCTGAGCAGGCTGTCTTTAGGATTAAAAAAATCTGCTTCTACCAAGCCTCCCGCACTTGTCATGACTTTAAGAGAGTTTTTTGCATCTAAAGAGATATTTTGGGTGGGAAGAAAAATTGTATTTTTTATAGAAGTAAGATAATGATGAATTACAGGTGTAAGATAGGCATTGACTACTGCTGTTTGCGCTCTTGGCAAAATTTTGATGGCATTGGCTAAGTCTGAGGAAAGGGAAACAAAGCTAAAACCTTCTTTTTCCAATCTTTCTTTGAGCAAATGCTCATGACTTGGGTTGAGATAGCTATGCAAAAGTGCAATTGCAATGGTTTCGACTTGCTGAGTTTGGAGCGTTTTTATTATTCTATCTATTTCGCTATCAGTCAAGTGTATTAAAATATTTCCTTTGCTATCCAAGCGTTCTTCTACCTCTATCACATTTTCGTACAAAGGAGCGGGTTTGACAATATTTAAGGCAAAAAGGTGGGGGCGTTGTTGCGTACCAATTTTTAATAAATCTTTGAATCCTTTGGTTATCAGCAAAGTAACTTTTGCTCCTTTCCTTTCCAAAAGTGCATTCGTTCCTTTGGTAGAGCCAAGTCGCATCTGTATAGGGGGGAGTGCTTGATAAAGAGAAGTTTGTGTAGCAATTCTTGCGGATAAAATAGGGGCTTCTTCATTTGCCGTAATAGCAAAATCTAAGGGAATTTTGTTTTTTCCAATAGAAAATCCTTTGTTCAGAGTAAGTGATTGATTTTCAATATCTATCTGCTCAACTATGAGCTTTTCCTCTTGATTAGTGATTGTTTTTTGTAATAAATGAAATTCATAATTTTGGAAAATGTCTTTTGTAGTTTGCCAATGGATTTGAATTTTAAAAGTGTTTTCTGCTACCTGTTCCAAAATCTTCCCTCTCAGGCTTCCATTACTTAATACTTTGATATACTGTTCTTTGCCATCAGGAGCGATGGCGATGCAATCGGTAAAAGTACCTCCTGTATCAATCCAAATTTGCCAAGCCATCATATCTGTTTAATAGGTAAAAAATGAATAAACTAAATCTGCTAATAGGAAAAAACTCAGGGTAGTAATATAAAAAATATTTATCCAAAAAACCTTGAATAGCGTAAACCACCAAGATTGCTGATATACTCTCTTGAAAGCGAAATAATTATACACAATCCATATCAGCACTGACCAGCCAGCAACACTCTCTACCGCATCGTCTGGGATTCCTTTAATATTGGCAATAAGCAAGACAGCTCCTAAAAGTAGATAGTTAAATGATTGAAAATGAAAGGTAAAAACCAGATGCTCGATGTATAATCGCTTGGAAAAAAGGTAAAAAAATTTGAGGTAAAATGCAAGCAGGGGCAGCATAATAATCATCATCAAAGGGATATTCTCCACCACATTTAAAATAAACATAGACAGGTCGTTGCGTCCTATTTTCATAGACTGCTCGGCGGCTTTGATAGCAAAAGAAGTTCTGCTTTTGATACCAACAGAGTCCAAAAATGCCTCTGGCGGGAGGTCTTTTCTGCCTATATATTTGACAAACCTTTGCCAACTCAATTTTTCGTCTGCTCCTAAGCCGACATCAATCATGTCTTCTTCTTCAGACTCTTTGATTGCGTATTTGATAGGAATTTTCCTTTTTTCTATTTCTCGGGCTAAAAAATTAGCTAAGGAATCTCCTCTTAGCTTTTGCGTGTCTATTTCCCATTTCTGAGCAAACTGCTTCATTGTCAGCGTTGTGGTATCTTTTTCTCCAAAAACTACTACTTTTTTCACTTTGTTAGGTTGGGTTCTTTTCTCTGTCAAAGCTAACTTTTTATCGATGATGCTTAAATCAATGGTATGAACAAATACAAGAAAAAATAAAAAATTGACTATCAAATATAAGCGGACAGGGTGGATATGCCCTACTCGTTTACCCTCTAAAAATTCTTTGACCAAATAGCCTGGGCGGAAAAGAAAGGGTAGCAGGCTTCGCCCCAGAAGCATATCAAAATTAAAGTAGTTTAAAATAGTATCTGCTATCAAAGTCCTTAAAGACACTTTGTTGTCTGTATTTTCTTGACCACATTGAGGACAATAATTGTATTTTTTGTCTAATTTTAGCCCACAGTTTAAGCAGTTTTCTCCTTTTCGCAGTTTTTTCATCAGGTACTCTTTAATGGGTTGGTAACTCTTTGCTACATCTTACAAATATACAGGAGATTTTTATAAAAACTGCTTTTATCATATCTCTAACTTGTTTTCCCTGCTTTTCAAAATGTACTTTTTATCTTTCCAAACGAATACACCTTTGATGCCTTCTGGCAGGTGAATTTCTGCCTTCAATTTACCTGCCTGATGTTTAAAGTCAAGATAGATAGCTCCTTTGATAGTATAATTTGTAATAGAAAATTCCTGAATATCCGCTAATTGTGGAGCGATTTCTACTTCTTCGTACCCTGCTTTGAGAGGCTTTACCCCTGCTATGTCTATGTAAAGAGCAAAGAAAGGAGCGATAGAAGCATGACTCCACTGGTTGTTCGTATCAGGTTTGACCTCTAAAAACTCTGCCAAGACGTTGTTAAGTTGTACGGAAGGGGCTTCGTACCACTGCGTTCTAAACTCTTTGAGTAGTATGTCTATGCGCTTACCTTTGGCTAATGCCCAGTACCTCCACACTGCATTGGTTGGGTAAGAAATACCTAATTCGTTAGGTGTTTCAGCAAGTATTTTTATAGCATTATCATCTTGATTTCCAATATTTAATCCATAAAGAACTGCCATGCTCAAAGAGCGGTCGCAGTAGCGAATTTCGTTTTCTTCTCCTATCCAAGGTTTGTTACAAATGTATATTTTCCGCTTCTCGTCCCAGAATTTTTTTTGAGTAGCAGCTAAGACTTTTTCTCCGAAAGCAATTACTTCCTTAGCAAAGGCAGGTTCGTTCATTGCCAAAGCAAGTTTGGAAAGAGCCTCTCTACACATTCCCGCTACGTACAAGCTGAAAGCACATTCTTTATGTTTTTGTTTTTTATAGGCAATATGGTCAATCCAAACCGTCGGGATACCCAAATTTTCTACGGGCATCGTTCCCTCAGGCTTTTGGATACTTTTGAGGTAGTTAAAAAATATTTTTAGGCGAGGATATACTTCTTGGAGTGCAAAAGTATCAGCGTGGTAGAGGTAATAATAGTAACAATCAAAATTGAAGCCTACTCCATGGTCTAAGAGTGGTCCCCACTCTGTAATGCCGATTTCTCGCTCCATAAGACGCGCAAGACGGTCATAGGCGGGCCAAGTATCTAAAAAAAAACCTGTTTTAGTTAGTCCTTGGCTATATGTATTCAAATAGCGCACAAGGATAGGCACATCGCCAAACCCTCGCGCAATGCCATGCAAGATATGTCCTATATCACCGCTGTACTGCTGTCGTTCCCTTGCCATGCCATCTACTATGGTTTCTTGGGAGTTGTTGTAAATAGTATTCACGCAGGCATCAAATAGCTTCTCCAACTTTTTGTCTGAACATTTGAATTGGGGAGGATTTGCAAAGGGATATTCCCTACGCCTCATGCCTACTTCTGAGATTTTAACTGTGCCTTCTGCATTATGTACATGGAGTTGTAACCATCTAAGGCTTTCATAATCAAATATTTCAAATTTATTGATGCCTGCTTTGCAAGTAAATTTGCTCCAAGAATTAAAGTGGGTATTAAGCAAAAAATAGTCGCCTTGTGTGTCATGCCCTTCGTGTACTAAAAGTTCAACGATAGTGCCTTCGGAGGTTTCTATGGTAAAATAAGGAAATCCTACTGACTGAACCTCAAACTCAAAAGTAAGGGCATAAGCTAATTTCTTTTGGGCTTCAAAAACATACTGATTCTCAGTAATAGAGATGACAAAATTTTCACGAGAAGCAGTAAAACAAATAGACTCGGGCATATTGAATTGGAAAAACTCATCAGGAGCAACTTTCCATTTTAGTATAGATTGTTCGGAAAGTTTTTTGATGGGTACAAGGTTTTCTTTGAGCATAGGTACGCTTCTTTGGCGTAACTCTACCTCAGCGAGATTTGCCCCTCCTGCATCGTAAAGGTAGTCCCTTGCCCAAGAGGCTATGACAGGTTTGTCTGCGGAAGCCCCAGCAATACGAGTCGCCGAGTACCATTTTCGCTCTTCCTTTTTTTCATCTAAATAAGAAAGCGTATTCCAGCCATAAGGATACCATCTTGCATCAAACTCCTCTTGGAGGGAGCGCAAATACCAGCGTTTGTACTGCCCTATTCTCCAAGCATCAGCTATGCTGACCTGCCAAGTTTCGTCAGAAATAATACTTGCTTTGCGTCCAGAGGCGTATTCTATGTCCAACTTAAAAATAAAACCCGGCTTGCCTATGGGCATAGTGCCATCACCAAAACCATAGTAAAGTACCTCTACCCCAATGATATTATTCCCTTGAATTAATTTTCCTGTCAAATCCATTGGGTCTGCTTCTGCCCACCTTGGGTCAAAGGGGGCAGGTCCCCACTGTATCCGCTCTGCATTGAGATAAAGTTTGTACCTACTTTCACCTAAAATCCAGCCTGTCGCCTTGCTTACCTGCTCGTTCAAGGTAAAAACTTTCCTGAAAAGTAGGAAAGTATTAGGCAAAGTACGTCCTGCGGGAAGCCAAATCCACTGTGCAGGAGTGAGATTAAGCGGCTTGCCGTAGGTTTGAGAAAGTTGATAATGTACTATGTATTCTGGGGAGAACAATTCTTGTGGCTCTGTTCCTTCCCATTCATCTGCATTGACCTGCTCTGCAAGCAAGGTCAGAGAAGTCCCCGCGGTCAGTTGTTGCAGGAACTTACGGCGATTCGGTTTTAATATCATGTTATTATTTCATTTTCAAGTTTACGAAAGATAGCAAAATTCCTTACATATTCCTGCGATACTGCCCACCTACTTCGTATAAAGCTTGGCTCATCTGCCCCAAAGAACAGACTTTTGCCGCTTCCATCAGGCTTTCAAAGATATTTCCGTTGTTTACGGCAGTGCTTTGTAGGTTTTTCAAGGCTATTTTTGCTTCTTCTGCATGAAAGGCATGGAAGTTTTCTAAGTCTTTGATGGTGAGTTCTTTTTCTTCTATAGTACTACGAATTACCTCTTGTGGGATAATTGTAGGGCTGCCATTAGGGTCAAGAAAAGTATTTACCCCAATGATAGGGAGTTTGCCTTCGTGTTTGAGGGTTTCGTAGTAGAGGCTTTCCTCTTGGATTTTACTGCGTTGGTACATTCGCTCCATCGCCCCAAGTACGCCGCCACGCTCTGAGATATTTCTAAATTCTTGTAAAACAGCTTGTTCTACTAAGTCTGTGAGTTCTTCTATGATAAAAGAGCCTTGTAAAGGATTTTCATTTTTAGCTAAGCCTAACTCGTGGTTGATAATCAACTGAATCGCTAAGGCACGTCTTACACTTTCCTCTGTTGGGGTAGTAATTGCCTCATCATAAGCGTTGGTATGCAAGGAGTTACAGTTATCATAAATTGCATAGAGGGCTTGTAAAGTTGTCCTGATGTCATTGAAAGCGATTTCTTGAGCGTGCAAACTGCGACCAGAGGTTTGGATATGGTATTTGAGTTTTTGGCTTCTGTCGTTGCCTTTGTACTTGTATTTCATTGCCTTAGCCCAGATTCGGCGAGCTACCCTGCCCATGACCGAATATTCGGGGTCCATGCCATTGGAGAAAAAGAAAGACAAATTTGGTGCAAAATCATCAATGTGCATACCTCTGCTTAGGTAATATTCTACAAAAGTAAAACCATTGGCTAAGGTAAATGCCAACTGAGAAATGGGGTTTGCCCCTGCTTCGGCAATATGATAACCTGAAATAGAAACAGAGTAAAAATTTCTAACTTTATGATTGACAAAGTATTCTTGAATATCTCCCATCATTCGCAAGGCAAATTCCGTAGAGAAAATACAGGTATTTTGAGCTTGGTCTTCTTTCAAAATATCAGCTTGCACCGTTCCACGAACTACTTGCAAGGTTTCTGCTTTTATTTTTTCATAGACTTCTCTATCAAGCACTTGGTCGCCTGTTACGCCTAAAAGTAGCAAGCCTAAACCGTCATTACCTTCGGGAAGGGGGGCGTTATATTGAGGTTTCACACCTGACAGGTTTTTAAAACCTGTCAAGTGTAAATTGGCATATATTTCTTTTATCTTTCTTTCCACTTCTTCCAATAATCCATTTTTTCTAATGTAAATTTCGCATTGTTGGTCTATTGCTGTATTCATGAAAAAAGCCAAAATCATAGGGGCGGGACCGTTGATAGTCATGGAAACGGAGGTATTTGGATTGCAAAGGTTAAAGCCAGAGTACAATTTTTTGGCTTCGTTAAGGGTAAAAATGCTTACGCCAGAGTTGCCTACTTTTCCGTAAATGTCAGGACGGCGGTCTGGATTTTCTCCGTACAAAGTTACAGAATCAAAAGCGGTGGAAAGCCTTTTGGCGGGCATTCCCATAGACAAGAAATGAAATCTTTTGTTAGTACGCTCTGCGTTACCTTCGCCTGCAAACATACGCGCAGGGTCTTCGCCTTCTCGTTTGAGTGGGAAAACACCTGCGGAATACGGGAACTCTCCCGCTACATTTTCGGTCAGAATCCACTTCAAAATATCTCCCCAATCTTGATATTTGGGCAGGGCAACTTTGGGAATTTTGAGGTGAGAGAGTGTTTCTGTATAAAGGTCTTGCTCTATGATTTTATCACGTACTTTGAATTGATATTTTTCCGCAGTGAAAAGTGCTTTTGTTTTTGCCCAATTTTGTAGTTTTTGACGACACGCATAGTCTATTTGGGAAACCGTTTTTTCGTATTCCTGTGCTAAGAATTTGACGATTTCTGATTCGTTTTCCAAGTTTTCTATTTTCTCAGGTAATACTAAGACCTGTAAGGTTTTGGAAACCTTGCAGGTCTCGATAGTTCCATATAAATTGTAGGCTTTTCGTGCTAAATGCACTTGCTCTTCTACAAAACGGTCATAGCTATCACTATTTTCTGCAATTTCTGCTAAGTAGCGTACTCGGTTGGGGGGAATGATTACATTTGTTTGAAGTTGATTGAGATTGTTTGCGGTTGTTAATTGTTGGTTGTTTGCCGTTATTAGATTGTCAGACTGTGCTTGGTCATTATTCATTAGTAATTTGTAATTAATACCCAACTTTTCCATGACTTTTCCAAACAAAATATTCATTCCCAAGTCGTTGAATTGGCTGGCGATAGTTCCGTACACAGGCAGGTCTTCATCTTTGCCTTCCCAATAGTTGCGGTTGCGGCGATACTGCTTTCTCACATCTCTGAGGGCATCAAGCGAGCCTCTTTTATCAAACTTATTAATTGCAATCAGATCTGCAAAATCCAGCATATCAATCTTTTCCAGCTGCGTAGCTGCCCCGTATTCGCTGGTCATGACGTAAAGAGAAACGTCAGCGTGTTCGGTAATTTCTGTATCGGACTGCCCAATGCCCGAAGTTTCTACAATAATGAGGTCAAAACCTGCCGCCTTGCAGATGTCTATGGCATCTTTGACGTACTTGCTTAGTGCCAGATTGGACTGACGAGTCGCCAAAGAACGCATATAAACTCGCTGATTATTAATGCTATTCATACGGATACGGTCGCCAAGCAGTGCGCCTCCCGTTTTGCGCTTGGAAGGGTCGACAGAGATAATAGCTACGGTTTTTTCTTCTGTGTATAAAAGAAACCTACGTACCAACTCATCTACCAAAGAGGACTTACCCGCCCCGCCTGTGCCTGTGATGCCTAATACAGGGGTTTGCGATGGCTTGAACGGTTCGCTGTTGCGATGGTTTGAAGTTGTTGGTTGTTGGTTGTTAGTTGTTGATTGCTCATTGTCAATTGATAAATGTTCCCTGATTTTTTCGTATTGGTCAGGATAGTTTTCTGCCAAGCTGATGAGTTGGGCAATGAGCTGATGATTTTGAGGATTGAGTATTTTATTGGGCGTTGTCATGGCGTTTTGGAGTTATGAGTGAAATAGTTAGTATTTCACGTACTTCATACCGAGAGATAATACGTGAAATAATGCACAATCATCTTTTCATGTGTTATCACATGAAAAGCCAAAGTATTATCTATGCAAAAGTAGGAAATTTATCCTAATCTAACGAATGGATTTACTTAGCAAAAATTTAAGGATTTCTACTTATGATTTTTGAGCAAATGATGCTATTGGCTGGCAATGAAAAACCTTGTAATTTTGTAATATCAAAAATGATATTTAGAGGCAGTAAAAATGCCTTGAAAATATTTATTAAGGGGGTAAATTTGAAACAAATGACATTCAGTCCTTTTGCTTTGCGGAGGGACTGTTTTTTTTGTTAATGCTTTCTATATTATCTTTAAAAACACTTCTTTGTTTACTATTTAATACGTATTATCCACAATTCGATGAATAACCTCGTCAAGTTCGCGGGCGGATTTGTCCATTTTGTCAAGTACTTCTATATTAAACTCATCTGCGGGGTCTTCTCTGTTAAACAAGGCAACCAAACCTAAAATATTTGCCAGAGGACGGCGAATTTCATGTGAATTAAGACGGGCTATTTCGGCAAGTTGTTCGTTTTTCTTTTCTAACTCATTGATATAGTTTACTTTATCAGTAATATCCTGAGCAAAGCCGAGTATTTTGGTAGCGTTACCGTAGCTATCTCTTTCAAATACCAATTCTTTACTTTCAAACCATCGGTACTCGCCGCTTCTGTGACGAATACGATAGGAAAAAGCATTTAACTCGTTGTCTTTCATAGACATAGAATGTCGAATATTTGCTGCTACGTTGGGGTAGTCTTCGGAATGATAGAGGCTTAAAGAAAAATCAGGCTGATTGATGAATTCTTGTTCACTGTATCCTAACAAGTTTCGTACTTCTCTGCTCATGTACTCCATGCCTAAGGTTTCTACGGACATAATGTAAATAATGACCGAGATATTGTTCATTATTTTTTCTAAGAGTTCGTACTTGTCTTGTAAAGTCAGGAGGTTTTCGTTTTTTATCATAAATCTTAATATAGCTTAATTCATACGCTTTTAGGTTCTATTTTATTAGGCTTTTAATCTAATTCCATGCTCCAAAATTACGATTTTGCCCTGTTTATACAAGTTCCCTATCAATCTTTTAAATGTTTTTTTGCTCATTTGGAACTGTTTTTTTATTTCCTCTGGGGAGCTATTGTCGCCGTAAGGGAGGAAGCCACCGTTTTGCTGGAGATTTTTCAAGATGATTTCTGATTGGTCTTTGATACCCTCAAAACCTTCTTTGCGCAAGCTAAGGTCTATTTTTCCGTCTTCTTCACGAATATTTTTAACATAGCCTTTGATTTTTTCACCAATAGTTAGTTCTTTAAAAACTTCATTTTTATATAACATTCCTGCGTAAAGATTGTTTACGATGCACATAATTCCAAGCGTAGTAAACTCATATACTAAAAGATGTACTTCCTCTCCTATCTGTAAGTTGCTGGTATCTTTTTCTAAGAACGAGCCTAACTTTGCTACCCCAAGTAGGCGGTCAGTACGCAAGTCCAAGCAAACCCTAACTACGTGCTTTTCGCCCACTGCCATAGGTTTATGTTGCTCTTTGATAGGCACGAATAGGTCTTTTTCTAAGCCCCACTCCATAAAAGCCCCCATTTTTGTAACTTCTTTTACTTGCAAGCAGGCAAATTCTCCCTCTTGGGCATAGGGCTTCAAAGTCGTAGCAATGAGGCGGTCTTCGGAGTCCGAATAGATAAAAACTTCTACCTTACTGCCAATAGTAGTGCCTTGGGGAATGTATTTGTTAGGCAATAAAATCTCGCCTCTGTCCGAGTCCAGATACAAACCTTGTGGCGTTTTTTTTACTACTTTAAGTGTATTGAACCTGCCTATTTTAAGCATAAAAAGTGTAATATTGATGTAATATTTTATTTTGTTTAACTTAAATCCTTTAAAATTAAACACTTTTGTTTAATTTTTTTACA
Source organism: Thermoflexibacter ruber (assembly GCF_900113045.1). Classification (GTDB taxonomy): domain Bacteria; phylum Bacteroidota; class Bacteroidia; order Cytophagales; family Thermoflexibacteraceae; genus Thermoflexibacter; species Thermoflexibacter ruber. The sequence goes on along the minus strand of NZ_FONY01000027.1, from coordinate 16,153 downwards.
AAAATTTTGCGTAAAATTAGGATTTTAATTCAACAAATCTTACTTTTGTTCTGTAACAAAATTAATGTTCCGTTTTAGTCCCATTAGTTTTGTTCGATGAACGGCTGACTTTTTGAAAATATTATGGAATATTTCTTCTGTAATATCTTTCCAGTCGTTCTTTTTCATTTTAGCTAAGTCCTCGCTTGGCTCAAATTGAGGCTCTTGATGCGGTTTAGCAAATCTGTTCCAAGGGCAAACATCTTGACAAATATCACAACCAAATATCCAGTTCTCAAATTTTCCTTTGTAATCCTCTGGAATTTCGTCTTTTAACTCAATGGTAAAGTAAGAAATGCACTTGCTTCCATCAACTACATAAGGGCTTACGATAGCTTCCGTAGGGCAGGCATCTATGCAACGCGTGCAAGTCCCACAATAATCTTTGGTTGGGGCATCAACTTCCAATTCTAAGTCTAAAATCAACTCTGCCACAAAGAAAAAACTACCCCTTTCTCTATTAAGTAGATTGGTATGTTTCCCTATCCACCCTAAGCCACTTTTTGCCGCCCAGACTTTGTCCATGACGGGAGCAGAATCTACAAATACTCTCCCGCTTACCTCCCCTATTTGGTCTTGGATAGCTTTGAAAAAAGTTTTTAACTTATCTTTGATAACAAAGTGATAATCAGCTCCATACGCATATTTAGAAATTTTTAGCGTTTCGTCAGTGTGCAGTATTTTTTTAGAAGGATAATAGTTGTAAAGCAAGGAAACTACTGACTTTGCATCGGGAACGAGCAGGCGCGGGTCAAGCCTTTTGTCAAAGTGATTTTCCATGTAGCTCATTTGTCCGTGCATTTTTTGGTTGAGCCATTTTTCCAAGCGAGGGGCTTCCTCTTCCAAAAATTCAGCTTTGGAAATTCCACAAAAGTCAAAACCTAATTCTTTGGCTTTTTGCTTAATAAAAGTTGTATAATCCTGTTTTTTAAGCATTTATCAGTTTTAACCTCTCGCTAATTTTCTTTTCTCGTCCCATTTTTTGATGCTCGGGTATATCAACACTGCTAGTAAAATAATCAAAGTGCCTACGTAAAACTCTTTGCTCATTACTTGATGCTCATTAAAAAAGAGTACTGCCAACAAAATTCCATACACAGGCTCTAAGTTTACCGTCAAATTGACGGCAAAAGCAGAAATCCTCTTCATCAGTTCTACGGCTACTGAATAGGCATATACCGTACAAACTAAAGCCAAAATAGAGAGATAAAGCCAATCCATGCCATTAGGAAGTGATTGGAAACCAATATTTTGATAGAGTAAATACTGATATACGGGTATTAAAATCGCCGTTACTAAAAATGCCCCAAGCATTTCGTAGAAAGTAATGGTAAAGTGATTGTACTTGAAAGTAAATTTGGCATTGATAATGCTAAAAATAGAAGCTAACAGAGCAGAAGCAACCGCCATGAGCAATCCGCCAATGTAATGAAATTCAAAGTGAAAGACAATATACAAGCCTAAAATTACTACCAAGCCCAGCACTACCTCGTACCATTTTATATTTTTCTTGGAAACTAAAGGTTCTATGATAGAAGTCCACAAAGAACTTGTCGCCATGCCTGCCAAACAAACTGATACGTTGGCTACGCGTGCTGCCTCAAAGAACAATATCCAATGTACCGAAATCAGACCGCCTGTAAGCATAATCTTAATGATGCCCGCTTTGTCTATCCTTATTTTTTCTTTGCGAAGATAGAGAAAAAACAACAAGCCAAGAGAAGCAAGTAAGGTTCTGTAAAGCACTAACTCAGTAGAAGGCACATGAATCAGCCTCCCTAAGATAGCCGTAAATCCCCAAAGTAAGACTAAAAAGTGTAACTGCAAGTAATCTCTGAACATGAATTACAAATGTTATATTTGGTAGGGACAGAGCCGCTTATATTACTTGATTTAGGTAGAGTCAAAAATGTAATGCCGCAGACAATGATGCTACATAATAACATTCCGACATTATTGGCTCAACACCGCCTTGCAGACTAAGCAAGCTAAAAGCCCTAATTTCCTTTTGTTGGAGGTGTATAGGCTTCGGATAAGTTCCAAGTGAAGCCCTCGCCTGTATGTACTACATATACCCACTGCTCCTCTCCCGATTTAAGCGTATATTTACCCCTGTAAGTTCCTGAATTTTCTGGAGCAATACTAAAATCAATGAGTTCTTTACCTTTTTCTAAACTTTTGATAATTTGATACTTGGTAATGGTTTGTAATACATTAAGGTCATTTTCAGGATACCAGCCTTTCTCGGGGTGAGCGATAAAAGAGATTTTCTCTCCTGTTTTTAGCAAGGCTTTGCCTTTAAAAGTTCCCTGCTCGTCTGCTTTTTGCATACTTAGGTCGGTAACTCTCATACCTATATTCTTGCTCATGTCCCGAGCTAAAGCTGAGCCAAAGGTTTCCCTACCAATGTATCCGTCTGAGGCATCATCTTTTTTGAGCAAAGCCTCTATGCGAGAGCTGTCTTCCATGATGCCAACAGCTACCAAAATGTCTTTATTGAGAGAATCAGGTGCTACAGTCAAAGAAATACAAGGCACACCATCTGCCATTTTCATTAGTGTTTGCTTTATTTTTCTATCTCTTTCGTTCAAATCTTCCCCGCAAGCAGTTAAAATAAAAATACTGATAATGCCCAAAAGATAAAACTGTTTCATAAATTAAAAAATTAATAATAAACTAAATAATTAGTTTTTCCTAAAAGATTTTGTAAAATTTTATCAAGTTTAGTAAGTATTATAAGTAAGCTCTTTGATTTTTCCCTTCCATGAAATTAATAAAAGCACGGTTCACTACTCTATTCCCACCTGCGGTAGGGTAATCCCCTGTGAAATACCAATCTCCTGAGTGGTTAGGACAGGCTTTATGCAGGTTTTCTACGGTTTGGAATACAACTTTGACTTCGGCTTTTACGTGCTTAGGCTTTACGATTTCTGCAATCTTGTCAGAAATCTGCTCGTCAGTAAAAGGAGCATAAATTTCCTTGACATAGTTCTTAACTTTATGTTTTTCTAACTTTAAAGAGTCTAAGCATTTATGATAAACTTCTTCTAATAAATATTGGCTTTTGGTTTCTTTGAGCAAGGCAAGAGCAGCACGAAAAGCAACAAAATCTTGCATTCGCGACATATCTATACCGTAGCAGTCAGGATAGCGGATTTGAGGGGCAGAAGAAACGATGACTATACGTTTGGGTTCTAATTTCTCCAGCATGTTGATAATACTTTTTTCCAAAGTTGTCCCTCTAACTATGGAATCATCTATGACCACCACTGTATCTATTCGCTTTCTAATTACCTCATAAGTAGTATCATATACGTGAGCTACCAAGTCCTCTCTGTGTCTATCGTCAGTAATAAAAGTACGCATCTTGGCATCTTTGATGACCAATTTTTCTACTCTTGGTCTAAAAGACAGCACTTTCTCTATCTCTTCGTGGGAGAGTTTGCCTGAGATAATCGCTTTTTTCCTTTGGTCTATCAAAAAGCGTTCTACGCCTTTGGTTAAGCCCAAGAAAGCCGTTTCTGCGGTATTAGGAATATATGAAAAAACGGTATTTTCTAAGTCGTAGTCTATGGCTTTCAGTATGTTATCTGTCAAAAGCCTTCCTAATTCTTTTCTTTCGCGGTAAATATCGGGATCTGTGCCTCTTGAAAAGTAGATGCGTTCAAAACTACAAGATTTTTTTTCCAAGACTTCTGTAAACTGAAACTCGCCTAACTCCCCACTACGTTGAATAATAAGCGCATGTGCAGGACTAATTTCCTTGATTTCACTGTACTGCACGTCAAACGCAGTCTTAATGGCAGGTTTTTCAGAAGCTACCACTACCACTTCCTCATCGGCATAGTAATAAGCAGGGCGAATCCCTGCGGGGTCTCTTGCTACGAAAGCCGCACCATATCCCGTCAAACCTGCCATCACGTAACCTCCATCAAAATCTTTGCAAGAGCGTTGTAAAACTCTCTGCAAATCAATGTGTTCTGAAAGCAAGTCTGTGATTTCTTGGTTAGTATATCCCTGTTCGTTAAAAATATCAAATAAACGCTGGTTTTCCATATCCAAGAAATGCCCTATTTTTTCCAATACGGTAACTGTGTCTGCCATCGCTTTGGGGTGCTGACCTAAACTAACCAATTTATCGAACTGTTCATCTACATTGGTCATATTAAAATTCCCTGCTACCACCAAGTTTCTACTGCGCCAGTTATTTTTCCTAATAAACGGGTGGCAATTTTCTATGGAATTTTCCCCATGTGTTCCGTACCGCAAATGCCCTAATAGCAATTCTCCAGAGAACGGCACATTGTGATGAAGCCAGTGAGCATTCAGGTATTCTTTGTGAAAATTACTTTTTGCCTTATTAAATTTTTTATAGATTTTTTTAAAAATATCTGCAATAGGTTGGGACTTTACGGAGCGTTCTCTGAAAATATAAGGATAGCCGGGTTTGGAATTGAGTACGATATTCGCTACACCTGCGCCGTCTTGTCCACGATTATGCTGTTTTTCCATTAGTAAGTACAACTTATCTAAGGCATAAGTAGGTGTACCGTATTTCTCTATATAATAAGAAAGAGGTTTACGAAGTCTGATAAGTGCTATACCGCACTCATGGTTTACTGTATCAGTCATAAAAAATTGCAGTGCAGAAAATTGATACTGCAAAGTTGCGAAAATTAATTGAGATTTTCTAATTTTTCGAGTTTTGAAATAGATAGCAGATAAAATTAATCAAATGCTCATTTCAATTGCTTTAAGCAAAATATTTATGCCTTTACAAAATAAATACAGAACACAGATTTGGGATATTAACTAAGTAATCACAGTTTTATCTGCGAAAATCAGTTTTATTTGTCAAATCTGTGTTCTTAAAGTTATCTAAAAGATTTTATTTGCTATCTTATCTATCTGTTAATCTATTCCAAAAGCATAGTAACGTATTTCGCCTTCTTCAGGGTGTATGCCCTCTATCATGATCCCTCCCTTTGCTCCTTCTAAGGCTTTGACCACATCTTCAGGACTTTTTATCAATTTATTACCTATGCGTGTAATGATAAAGCCTTCTCTGATGTCAGTATGCTTGCTAATTTTGCCACGACCTACTGACTTTACCTTAGCCCCACCTTCTATTTCCAAACGCTTCAATTCTTTTTCTGATACTTTCTCTAACTCAATACCCAACAAGTCAAACTTAGTCTGAGTTACAGGTTTTTTAGCTACTTCTGTGCTTCCTTCCCTTGTTTTCAAGGTTACTTTGATTTCCTTTTCTTTGCCATCTCTGATGAGCAGTAGCGTTACTACATCACCGGGACGATGCCTTCCTACAAACTCTTGGAGTTCGGGAACAGATTTTACAGGTGTTCCATCTACTTTGATAATTACGTCTTGTGGCTTTACACCTGCCGCTGCTGCAGAGCCGTTCGCCATCAGGCTATCTACATAGACCCCTTCGGTAATATTCAAGTCTAACTCCTTAGCCAGCTTTGCATCTAAGTTTCTGATAATGATACCCAAATAGCCTCTTTGTACCGAACCAAACTTTTTGATGTCCTCAGTTACTTTTTTTACCAAATTAGAAGGTACAGCAAAAGAATAACCAGCAAAAGAACCTGTTTGCGAAGCAATTGCGGTATTGATTCCTATGAGTTCCCCGTTCATATTGACCAAAGCACCGCCACTATTGCCGGGATTTACTGCTGCATCAGTTTGGATAAAAGACTCTATAGCAGAGTTGTCTTGGCTTCGCAAAATATTGATATTACGAGCTTTGGCACTCACAATCCCTGCGGTTACAGTCGAGGTTAGATTAAAAGGATTACCAACAGCTACCACCCATTCGCCTACTCTTACCGCATCAGAATTGCCAAAAGGAAGTGTAGGCAAATCTTTTTCATTAATTTTAATGAGTGCCAAGTCAGTAGAAGGGTCGGTACCAATAATGGTTCCTTTGTATGAACGTTTGTCGTACAAGGTTACTTCCACTTGGTCGGCGTTATCAATCACGTGATTATTGGTAACGATGAAGCCATCACTACTGATAATCACCCCCGAACCTGCCCCTTGTTGAGGTATTCTTCTGTTTTCAAAGGGGTTTTCTCCAAACAAGTCAAACAAATCTTCTAAAGATTGGGGCTGACGACGACGTTCTGAGGTACGTGTGCTACCAAAAGTAGATTTGATATGCACTACGGCAGGATTAGCTTTTTCCGCTACTATAGTAAAATCAGCTAATCCCCCTTCTCCAAAGCGTGTTAGAGTAGAAGGGCTACTTGTAACTTGTTGGAAGATGATTTCTTTTTTATCAAATCCTGCCAGTTTGTATAGACCTATGCTTGCTGCACCGCCTACCAAGGCAATGAGCAATGTTATCATTATTTTTTTCATAAGTTTTTATCTATCAATGTTTTGTTTTATTAGATTATTCGTTATGGTTAATTTCACAAATCTAAAACTGTATTTATATGTTTGTAAATGCTTAGAAAAGTTACCCATATGAATAAATACAATTCTATTTTCACTTTGTTAGCTTATTTAACAATATCTATACAAAAAAAGTAACATTGACCTTACAACCCTCTGCATTAAGAATAATTAACTACAAAATCCCACTTATACCAAGAGTTGTTTAAAATTTATTGCAAAGACAAAGACAATATGTCAGTTTTTATAAAAAGCAGAACCCTTAATACTGACACAATATCATAAAATTAGATTGAGTTTTCTTGCCAATTTGATTTTTGAAAAATGTTTGAAAACATAGGTAGATGTTTCATTTTACGTCATGGCTTTCTACTTTGGTGATGAAATATTTAGTATCTCCACGCCAAAAAAATTGAAAAAACTTCTCTTCATAGGATAATTTGACGTGAGAACCGTCTAACATGGCTTTCTCGATGGCTTGAATGACATCTTTGCGGCTTCCATCAACTGAAAAGTCCCATGTACTACTTACCATTCCTCTGCTGCTATTGATACCACCCACATCTACCGAACCTTCGTAGGTTTTGAAAATATAGCCTTTACGCGTAAATTTGGTGATTTTGCCTGCTCGAAAACCTGTGCTATATTCTACATTATAAGCAAAGGTAAAGAAGCCCGCAGTACCTAAGACAACGACTGCTAAGCTAATCCATAATATTTTTTTAAAAAGTTTCATGTTTGTATTAGTTTTATTCGGAAATGGAATCAAAGCCTCTAATTTAAGAAATATTTTTGATTTTATCCTTAGTTGAGTGTTTTTATCCGCCTGCTACCTGATTTATTAGGTTGGGAAGTATGATGTTGATAATTGTACCTTCTCCATACTTGCTTTGGATTTGGATAGTCCCATTCATGCGTTCTACGGATTGCTTTACGATGTAAAGCCCCAAACCTGAGCCATCGGAGCGTTCGGTAGCCCTTACAAACATGCCGAAAACCTTATTAAGGTATTCTTCTTTGATGCCTATGCCGTTGTCTGTGAAAGTAATATTGGCGTATTCGGGTGTAACTTGAATATCTATGCTTAAAAAACTTTGCTCAATGTATGGCTTTCGGTACTTGATAGCATTGGAAATAATGTTGCGGAAGATGCTATTTACTCTCAATGAATCACTATAAAACTTGCTTTCTTGGTCTTCTATGTTGATATCTACTGCAATTTTATCAAAATTTTCTAAATATTTAAAGTCATTCAAGCACTCGTCTATGAGTATATAAAAGAAAATCTCCTCTGGATTAAATTCTTCCCTACTAATTCGGGCAAAGTTGAGCATGGACTTGACAAAAGAATCCAAACGCAAGACGCTTTTCTCTATGTGCTTGACTGATTCATGCAGGCGTTGGGGGTCGGTTTCTACCTTCATCAGATTGACTAATCCCAAAATAGAGGTAAAAGGAGAACGAATATCGTGAGAAATCTTATAGACAAACTGGTCAAGCTCGAAGTTTCTATCAGAGAGTTCTTTGACCAACTTTGTCATCTCTTCTTTCTGTGCCATCAAGACCTCATTGGCTTTATCTAATTCTTGATTTTTGGTAGTAAGTGCATCAAACGCAATTTTGAGGTTTTCTTGCTGGCTTAGGAGTTCCTCATTTACTGCATCTAATTCTTTGTGCTTCACAGATAATTCACTTAATGCCATTTTAAGGTCTTCTTGCTGGCTGATAAGTTCTTCGTTTGCCGACATTAGTTTATGCTCATGCTCGGCAAGAATTTGGTTCTGCTCTTTGAGTTTTTTGATGTGATGGGCATAATGTCTAAGCAGTTTTTGAATATCTTTTTCCGCATCTTTCTGTGGGGTAATATTCTCTACGTATCCTATGACTTTGGTTACTTCTCCTTGTTCATTTTTAGCAAAAACTCTAATATTATCTCTCACCCAAATCCACTGCTCATCAGCATTTTTTACCCTATATTCTCCTACTACTACCTCATCTTGGGAAAGATTCCTCACTTTTTCCCAAGTATCATAGAGCATTTCTATGTCTTGCGGGTGTACTTGCAACGTTTGCTCAACTACCTTTTGGGCAGAATTTCCCAAAATCTGCTCTACTTCATAACCAAATAATTTTTTGATATGATGATTTACATATACATATTTGCTTTGGCTTACATCATATACATATACCAAATGTGGAATCGTCACAAGCAGCTTTTGAATAAAGTCTGCCTCTTTCCCATTTTCAATCAGATTGTAAATAGTACTATTATTTTGATAGTTGTTACCCATTAGTGTTTGGTAAGAGATGCTATGCAAATCCTAATTTTTTGCGAACCTTGTCCAATACCCTTTGTGCGATGGCTTTTGCTTTTTCTTCTCCCTCATTCAATTTTTTGTCCAACTCAGGAAGATGGCTCATGTAATAATTAAAAACTTCTCTTTCCTTAGCAAACTTAGCTTTAATAAGTTCTAAAAGTTCAGTTTTAGCATGTCCATACCCATAATTGCCAGCTAAGTAATTAACTCTCATTTTTGCAACTTGTTCATCACTTCCTAACAAAGCATAAATTTTAAAGACATTACAAGTGTCTGGATTTTTTGGTTCTTCCAAAGGAGTACTGTCTGTAACGATACTCATGACTTGTTTTTTGAGGTCTTTGTCTGAGAGAAAAATGTCAATGGTATTGTTGTAGGATTTACTCATTTTTTGCCCATCTGTACCGGGAATGACCATGACCTCCTCGCTAATTTTTGCTTCTGGTACTACAAAAACCTCTCCATATTCTGCATTGAACTTTTCAGCAATATCTCTGGTAATTTCTAAGTGTTGCTTCTGGTCTTTACCTACGGGAACAAAATTGGCATCGTAGAGCAAGATGTCCGCTGCCTGTAGCACAGGATACGTAAAAAGCCCTGCATTGACATCGGCTAATTTCTCAGACTTATCTTTGAAAGAAGTAGCATTTGCCAGCATTGGGTAGGGAGTAAAACAGTTTAAGTACCATGCTAATTCGGTATGTGCAGGCACGCGCGACTGCCTCCAAAAGGTATTTTTTTGTGTATCAAAGCCAAATGCAAGCCATGCGGCCGCTACAGCATAGATATATTCTTTGCGTTTTTCTCCGTCTTTGATAGTAGTAAGCGAATGTAAGTCCGCTATAAAGAAAAAAGATTCGTTTTGCTCTGATTTGGAAAGCTCAATAGCCGGAATGATTGCCCCCAATAAATTGCCTAAATGTGGTCTGCCCGAGCTTTGGATACCTGTAAGTATTCTCGCCATGTATGAAAGTAATAAGTCGTCGCTAAATATTAAACTTCTTACAAAATTGCTATGTTAAATTGAGATTTGAAAAATTTTAAACAAAAAAAACTGAAATCTCAGACTTATTTACAAGGTTTTAGATAACTTCGTTTTCAGAAAGTTAAAAATAGCTAAACGCATAAGTAAAAAACTCTTATGCTATTCATCAGCATAAACTAACTTAGTTTTTATCATGTTAGTCAAAGACAAAAATTTCAATTTATTTATTCCACAAGCAAAAATTCAGCAACGTATCTCTGAACTAAGCAAGCAGATAGCACGGGACTATCAAGACCTTAATCCTTTGTTTATTACTATCTTAAATGGGGCTTTTATTTTCGCTGCAGACCTGATTCGCCAGATAGATATTGTGTCTGAGATTACTTTTGTCAAATTTACTTCTTATGAATCCATGCAAAGCACAGGAAAAGTCGACCAAATTCTTGGCTTTGACGATGACGTATTCCAACGCCACGTAGTACTAATAGAAGATATAGTAGATACGGGACTGACCATTTCTGAGATTATGCAAGAGTTAAAAAGGTTTCGCCCTGAGTCTTTAGAAGTAGTTACTTTGCTGATGAAGCCTTCTGCATTAAAAAAAGAAGTACAAATCAAATATGTGGGTTTTGAGATTGAGAATAAGTTTGTAGTGGGCTATGGTTTAGACTATGACGGCTACGGAAGGAATCTGCAAGATATTTATGTGGTCGAGGAGATTTGATTTAAGTTCACAAGGTCAATATAAATCTTACTTAGCCTATTTTTAAAAGCCTCTTTTCCATACTTGCCTACTACACTTTCCCTAATTTTTTGAGGGTCAAAAACTATTTCTTTATTTTTGATTTTAAGGATAGCTTCTGCCATTGCTTGATAGTCTTGAAGGGGAACGATGATGCCGTTTTCTTGATTGACCATATCTTCTACACCTCCGTTTGCCGTAGAAACTATAGGTTTGCCACACATGAGAGCTTCGCAAACTGCGACCCCAAATGACTCTACAATACTCGAAGAGACAAAAACATCACAGTTTTGATAAAAACTAACTATCTCCTCTCTTGGAATTATATAGTGAAAATGACAAAATTGGGCTATGCCTAAGTCTTTGCATATTTTTTCATAATCTTCAAACTGAATAGTATCTTCTCTACTTCTCGATAAGATGATTTCAACCTTAATGTCTTCGTGTCCTGCTTTTATCAGCTCATTTACTGAATACAAAAATGTTTTTAAATCCTTTTCAAAAGAAGGACGTACTGTGTTTAAAATTACAAATTTACTTTTTTCACTTATTTGATTTTTTATAAAAAAATGAGATTCATCTACTAAGTTGCCCACTACATCTATTGGACGGTAAATTTTATGTATCAATAAAAGATGTTTTTGATGATTACTTACTACCAAAACAGCATTAGCATTTAACAAGTTATGAATGATTCTATTACTTAAATAATAAGAATACTCATGTAATAAAAAGGTGCTCGTATGCTCTGTAATAATAAATGGTATATCAAAACTCTGTTGTAATACACTTGCTACAATGCCAGAGGGATTCGTAACATGCGCATGTATCAAATCAGGCTTCCAATTTTCCTTTTCTATCCAATAATTGAGTGCAGTTTTAAAACACTCTTCCATGAGGTAAAGGTTATGATGGGCTTCTAAGTCAGGAGAGTAGAAATAAGTCGCTTCGTAGGCTGCTGGAGGAGCGATAGGGTATGGGCTGATTTTGCTTGGAAGATTTTGCTTTAGGTATTTGGTTTTGATTTTTTGCAGTAAAAAATCAAAGCGAGAAATGTATATAGGCTTTCCTACTAATACTCTTACATCAAAATCTTCAGTCATCAAGGCAGACTGCTCTTGCACAAAAATACCCTGCACAGGGTTCGCCAGCGAGGGATACCAAGGAGAAAGTACTAAAATTTTGGGTTTTTTCATAAAGCCATACAAAAGTCTATATTTTCTACAGCCTCAGTTTGTTCTTTTTCTTCTATCAAAGAAAGATAATTATTTGCATATTTTTCACTTACCTCTTCCAAAATTTCTAAGACTTGGCTGTATGTAGGGGCTTCGACTAATCTGGTGCGAAAAGGTTTAAAGTCTGGTAAATTTTTAAAATAGCTTGTATAATGCCTTCTCATTTCAAAAATTCCCAATTTTTCTCCTTTCCACCGCACAGAAAAATCCAAGTGCTTTTTGCAAGTTTCTATTCTTTCTTGGAAGGTAGGCGGGGGGAGTTTTTCCCCTGTTTGGAAAAAGTGTTTGACTTCCCTAAAAATCCAAGGATAGCCAATAGCTGCACGCCCAATCATCATGCCATCCACGCCATACTTATTTTTGTACTCGAGGGCTTTTTCTGGAGAATCTATGTCGCCATTCCCAAAAATAGGAATGTGAATGTCTGCTCTCTCTTTGATTTCTGCAATCCAACGCCAATCTGCTACGCCTTTATACATCTGCGACCTTGTGCGAGCATGGATAGTGATTGCTTGTACGCCTACATCTTGTAGTCTTTTTACCGCCTCGTGTATATTGATGGAATTATCGTCCCAGCCCAAGCGAGTTTTGACTGTTACAGGTCTTTTGCAGATTTTGACGATTTCTTCTGTGATTTTCTGCATTTTAGGAAGGTCTTTGAGCAAACCCGCTCCGGCTCCCTTGCAAGCTACGTTTTTCACGGGACAGCCGTAGTTAATGTCCACTAACTCAGGATTAGTCGCATCGGCTATTGCCGCTGCCTCTCTCATGACCTCCACTTTGTCGCCAAAAATTTGTATGCCAATAGGTCGCTCGTATTCAAAAATATCTAATTTCTGAATACTTTTTGCCGCATCTCTAATCAGTCCTTCTGCCGAGATAAACTCCGTGTACATCAAATCTACTCCATTTTCCTTACAAACTGCCCTAAAAGGCGGGTCGCTTACGTCCTCCATAGGTGCGAGCAGTAAGGGAAAATCTGGCAAAATTACCTCTCCTATTTTCATATATTTAGTTTATTTTGTGCTTTACATGCTATGAAACTTTCTAAGAAATTCGGTCTAACTATCGTCTGACCTGCTTAAAATACACCAGAAGAGATATTAAACATACTTCTCAGATAGCTCATAAGCAAAATTTAAGGGGTTCTTTGACACTTGTAGTGGAGTTAGATACTACATGTAAATTAAGCCCGTGGGGCTGTCATCTTTGTGGAAAAGAGCAAGCCCAATATACAGCAACGCCATAGGCGTAAAATATACCACCGCTACGCGGTTTTATTCATTATTTTCTACAATAATAGCACACCTACGGTGTTAGTCAATGGCAGACTAAAAACATAAGTTTTACACAGTAAAGTGTCAGAGAACCAATTTAAATTGCAAATTTACAACATAAAAGCTAAACTTTGGCAAAAATTTATTCTCTATGTATTCTTTTATTCAACAAGATAGCTATACGCTCGCCTTCCAAGTGTTTGGGAAAGGAGATAAAAAATTATTAGCTTTTCATGGATACGGTCAAGAAAGCATTGTTTTTCAAGAAGTTACTAAAAGTTTTCCTGGGCATACTATTTACAGTATTGACCTATTTTTTCATGGGAAAAGTGAATGGAAAGGAAATTTAAGCCATCTGAATTTTTCAGTGTGGAAACAAATTTTAGCCAATTTCTTATCTGATAACCAGATAACTACTTTTGATTTGATTGGGTTTTCCATGGGAGGAAGAATAGCTTTGGTGAGTGCTTTTCTTTTCCCTGAAAAAGTCCATTCGCTTTATCTGCTCGCCCCAGACGGTATTCAAATCAATGCTTGGTATAGAGTAGCGACAAAATTTCCACCTTTACAAAAAATTTTCAAATATTTTACACACACAGAAACAGATTTTTATAGAAAAACGGTAAAACGTTTAGGCAAATACGGACTAATCCATAAGACCGTCTTAAAGTTAGCAGATACCGAAATGAGAACTCCTCAAAAACGCAGAAAGGTCTATCAGACATGGATGCTGTACCGCTTTTTGGAGGTAGATGTCAAAGAATTAGCCAAGGTGCTCAATAGAGCGGAAATAAAAGTTTTTTTCTATGTAGGTAAGTATGATAGGCTAATCAATATACAGACTATCAAGCCTTTGCAGTATAGATTGGCAAAGCGTGAAATCAAAGTCTTAGAATGTGGGCATCATCAATTGGTGCATCATTTTAACAATCAAGTCATTGTGTAAAAAGAAAAAGCCCACAATTTTCAGATTGTAGGCTTTTTTTTCAAATAAGACCAAATTTCAAATAACCTGTATATCGATTAGTATCTGTTGTTCTTCTTTGAATCGTAACTGTTGTTGCGTTTGTAACCTCCTCTGTCTGATGAGCCGTAGCGATTGTCGTTGCCGTAACCGCCTCTGCTTCCACTGTTTTCAGTTTTAGGAAGTGCCTTTTTAACTTGAATTTCTCTTCCACCGAGTTCAATACCATTTAATTGCTCGATAGCATTAGCGGCTTCATCATCATTTTCCATTTCGATAAAACCAAAGCCCTTAGACTTTCCTGTAAATTTATCTGTGATAATTTTTACAGATGAAACTTCACCGAACTCGGCGAAAGCCTCTTGCAACTCTCCCTCAGTAAGTTTGAAGGAAATGTTAGAAACATAAATATTCATTAAATAACAAATTAAAGTTTAACGTTTCAAAGGTAGGGAATTAATTTGGCATTTTTAGCATAAAACCCAAAATATGATAAAATATATTTTTTATTGTGCTAAAAGTAGCTGAATGACCTTACTAAACCCTTGCGAACTGACAGCCTCTATTTTTTCTATGTTGCCATGGTTGAGGTTTTCCCAAAAGCCTTTGTGTCTTTGCACCAAAAATGGTCTATCTACTACTTTTAGCATGGGGAAATCGTTCAGTCCGTCCCCTATTCCTACGGAAGTGAACTGTTTGTATTTTTTTGCAAAAAGTTCATTCAAAATTTTTACGGCTTTTCCCTTGTCGGTATCTATAGACATGACAGAGTAGAATTTACTTCCTTTGGCGATAGTTAGCCCACTTTTTAAGAGTTCTTCTTTGATTTTCAATACTTCTTTCTCGCTTAGGCTGTTCAGAAGCGTCTTGGTGTACGACTTTGCCAAAGCCTTATGTATTTTGTCCTTGTCTAAGCCCAACAAACGCTCCAACTCGTCCATAGGCATATCATTAAAACCTCTCAATCTCATTCCCAGATTTCTATTGATGTCGCGCATAGCCTTACGAATCAGGGAAACAGGCTTGCCTAATTCTATGACCTGATAGCTTTCTACTTGGCTATCAAAGTGATAAGGGAAAGAAAAATAGTTTTGAGGGATAAAAATAGCACTCCCGTTTTCTACAATGAAGGGAGCGGTAACGCCTAATTCATGCTGATAGTAAATCTGCTCAGCAAAGGTCTTGGTAGAGCAAAAAACCAGAGGAATCTGATGGGCATTGAGTTCGCCAACTGCTTCTTTGGCAAGGTCAAAAGAGTAGGTATTGATGTCTAAAAGCGTGCCGTCTAAGTCTGTATAAACAACGTATTGGTTCATGGGCAATGCGGGTTAGTTGTTGGAGAAATTGCAATACTTTTCTAAATCTATTTCTTGAAAAAACTTTTCTAAGTCAATTAAGTTCAAGGCTTTGTATTTAGTAGGCTGGTTGGGTACTTCTTCTTTGTTTATGATTTTGAGTTTTCTGAGTTCTCTTAGCACTTCTTTTTTCAGTTCACTTGGACTAATGGCTGAGTGGAAAATAACGCTTAAAGAACTTTCTATCATTTCCTTGATGTGGTCTTCGTCTTTTACCTCGTGTAGGTGCGGATTACGGGACTCGACTTGGTAAATCTCGACTGCTTTTTGCATAACCTCGGGGTACTTGCTTTCCAATACTCCACCAAACTGTTCTATTAAATTGATAAAATGATAAGTTTCAATAGAAAACCCTGCGGAATAATCTAATAGCATCGCCAAATTAGTGGTGAGAGCATGTTCGCCTGAGTTTCCTGTTTTGATGACGTCTGTTTCAAAGCCTGTGTAAAGGCTAATGAGTCTATTCAGATAGTAATTAACGTGAATTATTTTACATTTTCTTGAATAAATACAATTTGTTTGTCCTCTAATTTTTGTGGATATGCTTTTATGTTTGGTGTTTTTTCCAAAAATGTATAAGCAATTAAGCCTGCCAGCAAATTAATAAGAAAATTTTTAGGGCTTCTGTGCCTTGAATGTTCTATATTTAGTTGATTTTTAAGTACATCGAAAGCAGTTTCTATCAATCCTCTATGCCTTAAATAATAGGCTTGTGGTTCTGTTAATACTTGATTTTTCTTCATATTAGCTCTTAACTTAGTGATTAAGTGCAAGTTTCTTTCTGCAAATTCTTCTTTTAGTGCAGTAATATAACCCTT